>NZ_JBLRMI010000003.1:0-572932 GCF_047921555.1 Proteus sp. LHD240705 | reverse complement strand
GTATCGATATCAGCGATATAGCGAATAAGAATTCGCGTTGTGGCCTCACTTTGTACTTGCTGGGCTTGAAAATATTCTCGCCCTTGATAAGGCATGATCGCTGCACGTACTTTTGTCGCATGATCCGTCCAAATCACATCACTGCCACTGATGGCATCGGGCGCTAATACTGATTTTTGAATATTAATGGTGTGGCGTAATCGTCCCGGATCCATTAACTACCTCGCCAATTTCGACAAAGCAGTAACAATCGTTCTACTGCTTTATTTTCATATAACGGAATTTCACTTTGGCTGGTTCGATGTTCAAACATATCCCCCAGCACCAAAAGCATGGCCGATTTCACTTCATAAGGGATATCATCGGGTGATTTCCATGTGGGTTCATCACACCATCTCAAACAATAATTTAATGCGCTTTGAGCATAAAATATAATCTGCTCATCACGATCATCACCGCTGTATTCGAGATGCTGTTTTAATAAAGAAAGAGGAATGACATCTAAGATATTCATGATGTAATACGGGATAGTTACCTACCCCGACCTATTACTTAAGCACTTCTTCCAGACGTTGGGAAAGTCCCTTTAATTAAGGCTTGAGGGCGATAATGGGCTAATGCTAAACGCTCTTCACACAAAATGGTCAGCATATTCTTCACAAAGTTATCACGATCTTCTCGACTCACTTCGATAACTGCATTCATTCGATCCCATACTTGAGACGCCAAATCAAATGCACCAACAGTAAACTCACCTTGTTTTTGTGCTTTTGTGGGAACAACAGGTAATCCCCACATTACATTTGAAGTAAACGCTTGTGGGCCACCAAAAATATAACGCCCTTCTTTATCTTTCATTAACGCAATAGCATGCCAATCACGAGGATTTAAAATAATACCGGAGGCACTAAATTCAGATTCTGTCACCTGATAAATGGCATGAGCAATCAGATCAGCATGCGTGTCACCCGTAGCACTCAACGTGGTATCATAGGCAGTGGCAACATGATTAATCCCCGTCAAATTATCCGCAGTACCGTCACCATTAAGTAATTGCTCCTCTTCCACTAATGCTAAGCCATACAATAAGCGATTATTAACGTAAGACTGTAACTGCACAGCATCATCCATCACTTGGCGAGACGCTTGGATCCAATGAGCAATAGTGATCACATTTGCCGTTTGTTTTTCAAAAGTCAGATTAGATTCTGGTTTCTGTGCCTTTTCTTTCACGGGTGCCGCGCTATTGGTAAACAATTTTTCGCGTACATATTCCAGTGAGTTACTGGAAATACGACCTTGTGCTAATAAATCGCGGATAACTAAACGACGCATACCCGGCATAATAATACCCGGTACTTGCATCGGCTGAATGAGAACACCGGCTGAACTCGCATCACTGCCTAATGATTTATTAAAAGTTTTCACTTCATAAGAAGCCTGACTCCCATTCCATGATTTTGTCAGCGCTTCTGCTGCTCGCTCAGAAAAATCTTTTTTCACATTAGGATCATCAGCGCTCGTTGCCCCTTTCTGCTCTAAATCAAACAGACGTTCACCGGCTTTTTTTAATTCCTCTTGAACTAAGACTAAATCTGTTTGTAATTGCTTTGAAACTGCGCCAGTAGCTTCAATTTCTTTCTTCTGTGCATCGAAGAGCTCTTGCACCTTTTTTTGTGATCCTTCGATGGCTTCTTGGATAATAGCTAAGTCAGACATATTCTATCCTTTCAGATTAAATGCATTAATTTGGTTAACAATGGATGCAACTAGGGATTGTTGAGTGTCATCGGACTCACTCCGAATAGCGGATTTGAAGCGGGAAATAAAACCGACTGCTTCTGATTTTGATAAACCGGCTGACTCTCTCAGCCAATCCTCAATATCTCGGATCGTTAATAACCCATCGATGCTCTTGAGTGATGAAACCTGTGCTTGGTCATTAGCGGGAAATGTACAAATACTAATTTCACGTAACAGGGAGATATTTTTAAAAATACGGCCTGAAGGTGTTCGCTCAAAATCATTACGCAGACACCCGAATCCGATAGAAAGCCCGTCAACCGTGCCATGCTTCATTGCCGCTTTTAGATCTTGAGCCGCACTATGACCGGGCGTCAGTTGTCCTCTTACACGTAATCCTTTTTGATCTTCCTCCATGTACTCCCATTTCCCCACAGGAAGTTCCCAGACTCGATGGTTATAAAACATAGCGACTTTTTGTTTTTGCTTATCTAAAACATGCTTAAACGCACCGGGTAAAATAATGTCACCATCGAGATCTTGATGACTAAATACAGAGGCATAACCTTCGAAAACGCCTTGTGTGCCATCCCCCGTAAATTTGATTTCCGCTTCATCAAAATTCAGTGTTTTTCTAATATCAGGCATTGAACCCCCATAAATAATTAAGCCCCACTTTCGTGAGGCTCTTTATTGAGTTGGTTAATCGGTAAATATTGTGCTTGCCGGTAAGCGACATCTCCACCTTCAAGAGGAGGATAATTATCGAGCCGTCGCATTTCATTAATGGTTCTTAGCCCCGATTCTCCCATCGCTTTCATAAACGCGGCGCGTGAAGTGGAATCGCCTCGCAATAACCCATCAAGATTATGCTCAGCATGATATTTCCCCACCTCGGGTGGTTTTAGAAGCCAACGCGCAATGCAGTTTTCCCATCGGGAGATATAGGGTTGTAAGGTATATTGAAGAAAACCTAAGTTTTGTTGCTCAATACCTGTTCCCCAACTTGTTGATTTTTCAACATCACCGACTAAATGCGGGGGAACACCAAAGAAACGGGCTAATTCACTGACTTGAAATTTGCGGGAAGACATCGTTTCTGCATCTTGAGGACTAACGCCAATATCTTGTGCTTGAAATCCCCCCTCTAAGATCCACAATCGTTTTTTAACGGGGCCACCCGCAATTTCTTTGAAATTCTCTTCAAGTTGGCTACGTTGCTCTTTATTTAATACCTTATCACCCGTTGTTAGAATTTTAGGAGACTTAGCCCCATTGGCATAAAACTCACGTTGTTGATCTTCCATCGCAACGGCCGTGCTTGCTGTCTTACACGCATAAGCAATCGGCGACAATCCGACTAATCCATTAAAACCAAACCCTTTTAAATGAAAAATTTCATGTTGTTTAAATTTCGCAAACTCATGATCACGCTGATATTTATAGATAATATTCTTCCCCTCCATGCGTACATCCATATTGGCAGACAACAGAGGAAGCAAGCTAATCACATCACCCACTTTATTTCGCTCAATCAACGCGAAAGCATTACCATAAAAGCAAAGCTGCATAGTCATTGCCTCTCGGAATTCTTGAGCGGTCATATATTGATTGGGCGAATATCGCAGTAATCGAGCCAATGGGTTACTTAAATCAACTTTGGTTCTATTTCCCTGTTTATCCGTTTCGAACACATCCAGTGGCAAACAAGCCGTTAACGTCGAAATTAAGCTAACACAACGCCAAACCGTGGATATTTGGAGTATTCGCTCATCATTTACAGAAGAATCACCAAGCGAGCCTTGCGCTGAGATAGCGCCTGATTGTGAACCTTGTTCAGGTGTCACAAGTCTTCCCCCAACAAAGAAGGAAGCCAGACGCGCAAACCAACCATGATTAGTGCGCAAATCGATTGAATATTGTTTATCTGTCATCACATACTCAATGGGTTAGAGAAAAAATCATCAAGGTTGCCATCATCAACCTCACCTTCCGCAGCCCCAATCGCCATTGCTGATGCCACCACACCATCAATTCGACCAGTGCTTTTTTTCTTGGCAAAGACGCGGTTATCTTTTTGGTCAGCCTCAAGCACAGCAGATGCGGCATTCCATCTCAAACAAGGATTGGTGTGGATCTCAATCTTCTTGTCATCAATTAGCTGTTCAAACAGTTCGATAGAGTGTGGCATCCATAGCCCTGAATCTTTGGCTTTGTAATATCCTTGTCCATGCGGAGTTAAAGGAACCGTCACACCCGCTTCATCGAGTTTGGGTTCAAGGTATTTAATGCGATAAGGGTCAAAGGCAATGGCTCTCATGCTGACGTGCATCGCCATTTCAGCAATGCGTTCTGCCACAAATTCATACCTCACCGCATTCCCTGGAGTGGTATGCATAAAACCTTGCCTTACCCATAAGTCGTAGGGCACTCGGTCGGTTTTCGCTCTATCCAATAAAGTGTCTTTGGGTGTCCAAAATTCAACATAAAGACGTTTGAGGCGAGGAAAATACAGGGCTAATGCGGTCAAATCTTTGGTTCCCGATAAGTCCAATCCGCCATAACATTCTTCACCTTGAAGATCATCGAAGGTGAACGTGTTTTCACACTGCATCCATGTTTCACTGTTAATCCACGGATTATCGGCATCCACCCACTGGCAAAAATTAAGCCGACGCACAATGCTTTCTTTTGCGGGCATACCTCGAGCTTGTGTCACTTGTTCACGTAAGTAGCGATCAGAAAAGGTGTAGCCCAATGACGGATTGGCTTTCCCCCAGCAAGACTCATCCTTAAAGGGATCATCGTCCTCATCCAGTGAGCAAATATAGGAAAAGAAGCTGTCGTCTTCGATAGTGCCTTCGGCAACTTTTCGTCCGTATTCATGATAGTCATAACACACACTGGTTTTATCATGCCCACTATTGGTGATCATAAATATCAAGGCTTGTCGCCGACCTTTAGTACCCGCTCGCATCATCTCGACAGCGGTATTATTTTTGTGCTCATGAATTTCATCTATCAACGCACAATGGGGACGAGGCCCTGATTGCCCATCATCTGAGCTAATCGGGCGAAAGAATGAACTCGTTTTCAAATAAGCCAAGTTCCACTCTTTGCCTGTTCCGCCTGATTTGGTGATCCGCTGACTTAATGCGGGAGATTGATCAACCATCGCCACCGCATCACGAAACAAAATCATGGCTTGGTCTTTTTTCGTGGCTGCTGCATACACTTCGGCACGCGGTTCACTGTCAGCGACTAAACAATACAACCCAACGCCACCCGCCATCGGTGATTTTCCTGAACCTTTGCCTGATTCAACGTACACCATGCGAAATCGGCGTGTGCCGTCTGTCATTTTCCAGCCAAAAATAGAACCAATCACAAAGCATTGCCAAGGCAATAAAATAAACGGTTTGCCTTCATGCTCCCCGCCATTGAGCTTTAAGACTTTCGCAAAAAAATCGATCACTCTTTTGACGGCTTCGACATCCCAGACTAATCCTCGTTGCTCGGCTTCGTTTAAGTCTTTGAGATGACGTGCACATGCATGACGAATATCAGGCCCCGCTAAGATTTTGCCTTGATGCACGTCTTGCGCGTATTGCGTTGCGGGATCAACCGAAATATTGGTTGAGCGGATCTTCCTCTTCTTCTCCACCATCCATCTTCACCTTCGAACGAGCGGCGGGGGTTAAACCAAACTCGACTAAATAACTTTTAAAACGGCGATCTGCATCAGCCAACATGGCAACAGCAGGATTCGCTTTAATTAAAAAATCCCCTAGTTGCGTTTTTGTGGTGTATGTCCGACCTTCAATGGCAATGGTGTCTCGCAATTGAAGAATATCAGCGTAGATATCACACAGCCGTTCTAATGCCAGCGTGTCAGCCACGGTTAAAACGCCCATTCCATCGAGTAATAAGGTTAATTTTGCCCACGCCATTTTCCCCCAATCCGTTAAATGTTCGGGTGGGCTTAGAATTTCACGTTTGGGTTGGGGTTCTTTATCGTTGAGTTTTCGTTTTCCCGGATTACCAGTGACCACCTTCAAGTGGGTCGGTTTCGGGCGTCTTCCTGCCATCGGAACCTCCCAGAAAAAAACTTTTCATTTCGCGGTTGTGCACACAAATGAGGGCGCTAGGTAATCAGAGCGAAAGTGTTTGAACTTTTACCCCGCCCCCACCCTGTATTTCATGGTGTTATTGATGCCAATGAGAATTGGGATCGAGTGGAATGCCATCCGCATTACAGCCAATGACTTTGCCACTCTTTTCGATACGTTGTTTGGTTGAGTTATGATGCAGTTCGCATAAGCTTTGGAAGTTCTTTGTGTCCCAGAATAAGGCTTGGGCTTTTGCGATACGTTCTTTATCACCTGATTCAAGCGCTTCTTTAAGACGATGCGGAGTAATGTGGTCAACTACTGTGGCAGCAGTAATGCGCCCTTGCTCTTGGCACATGACGCAAAGTGGATGTTCATTAAGAAACGCTAATCGCACTTTAGCCCAGCGACCACCATAGACATTGCGTTTTTTCATGGTTTATTCTGTTTATTATTCTCTTTTACTGCTCATTCTACCTCAATCAGTTTAACTGGTTTCTCACCAGCCTCATGACACCAATTATTATATTCACTGACAGCACGCATGAGATCACTATCCGTCCGTCCAATCTTATCAACTAAGAAAGTTAAGCTCTCAGTATCAAAAACAACGACTTCTGGCGGGACATGATTGATATTCCCTTTCTGGTGAAGAGAATAGATTACTGCTCGCAGTTCATTTATAGCCTTAGATCTTTCAAGATGCTGTACTTTGATTTTGTCAAACAAGACTTTACAACGTCCTATGGCTTCATAGTTAATCTGTTTATCTGACATAATGTTCTCCAATAAAAAAGACCACTAGGGTCTATTTTGTTTTCTCTTTAGCAAATTTACTCGCCCATACTTTGGCGATATGCAAGCAATCGTCAAACATTCGCCCTTTCTTACTCGCTTGAGCGATTCGGCGATAATGATCTACTGCCATGTAGCTTGCTCTCTGGGTGACAGATAAAGAAAAGCCGAGCTTCTTTAACTCGGCCTGTATGTTCTTTTCTATGAATTGTTCGTGATTCATGCGGGTTCTCCTCCATCTGGAAAATCACCCATATCAGGTAAAGTAAGTTGTGATAAATCAATAATGGCTTTCTTTGCTTTGCGTATTTTCTTCAAATGACGCTTGCGCAAATTCATCAGGTCACTACCTTTCTTACCAAAATTTTCGAAAGACCAATTATCCGCTGCTACTAATCTATTTTGCATTTCGTTAATGGTAAGGCTTTTGAGCTCATCCATATCAAGATTCGCTAGCTCTGCTTGAGGTTTTGACTCCTTCTCAGCTAAGTCTAGTAACCAGCGTCGAAGTGCTTTAGCAATATCAGTTTTAGAGAGAATACCGACCAAATGAGCACCTCTAACCGAAAATATCCGCACTCTTTTATTTTGTATCTCATTGTTTTTATTACTAACGGTCAAATTGACCGTCTGAGACATGCCATCGGTAAACTCATCTTTATTTCGATTAAAGATACGAGTTACTGATGACTCATCTTTGTACCCAAGTAATTCTGAAAGTTGCTTGTTGGTAAACCAGATTTTTCCATCACCCTTATCAAATGGGGTGATTTTGTTACCTTTAAAAACTAAGGATTTATTCATAGCGTATTACCTTCATTTGAAATGAACCCTCGTTCACATAGAAAATCAGCCCGTCGAAGCTCGCCAGCTATAACTGACTTCCTCGAAGGCTCATATCAAAGTGATTGGATCCGACGTTTGTGAATTGCTCTGTGAATGAGCGATGAAATGTGTATAAAAAAAGCCACCAGCGATATTGAACTGATGGCCTTTATAGCAATATTCTATCTACCATGATCCTTTAATGGATATTTATTCAAGGAAAATATAAAAATTACTTTGATTATTAACAGATTGGCTGAGTGGATATTGGTAATACTAGTGAGAGCTCAAACTCACAAGGTTATTTTTATAGATTAAAACCCCACAATGATACCGAATATATTTAACCCACTATGTTTTAATCAAAAACATTATTAATAATTGAAGTGACTATCGCTGTACTTAATGCGATCAATACCAAATCATTTCCAACAATGCGCCATTCGTAACCAGGATAGTAAGGTAATTGGCTAAGCATTTTTTCAGGAACCATTTTCTTCGCAATACCCGGAGGCAATGGCTTTCCTCTTACTAAATTTTTAGCAATACCTGGAGGGAGTGATGAATATCCAGTAAATCCACCATTCAACGCAATTGCTCTAGCCTCATTATAAGATAAAGAAATTGAGAAAGAGGTTTCATTATCAAAGTGATTATTTTGTGATTTATTATGCCATTTGTTTGGCTTCTCTCCTTGATATCCTTTACTTTGACCTCTTCCATGCCCATTATCTGGATCAGCATAAGAAGAAACAGATATCATCGACAAACCTATAATCACCAACAATAAGTTACTTATTCTAGAAAGAATACCCATGTCTATGACCTCAGCAATTAATTTTTCACAGAATATCCTTCGAGTTACACAACTACCATAAGTAATACTCCTAGAAAAAATAACTGACAGGTGTCATTGTTGCTAACTTAGTGGCGAATACATAACTAAGTCTTTTTTTATTTCAAACACTCCAGCCTTATATAATCCTGCAACCCTTTAATCATTTGCTCTGACTCGGCAATTCGCTCTCTGAGTAACCAATAATTTCGGATAGCGGTGTCAGTAGGTCTGGCGGTGGTTGCAGAAGCCAAGCTGGTGGCGGAAGTGGTTTTGCTTTTTGGGCACTCGGCTTTGATATACACCCGCTTAGGATGATGCTCGCTAATATCACGCAAGCGGCTAATTTCATTCTTAGCATTCGCTAACTCCTGCGTATATTGAATATCCAGTCGGTTTAACCGCATTATGCGTGCTTGATAATCAGTATTAATAGACTTCTGTTCTTCGAGAGCAATCGTTAGTTCTTTGTTTGTTTCTACTAACAGATTAATTCTGTTAGCTTGCCTGTTAATCACCCAATAACTACCCACAATGATGCCTACCATCACAATGACAGCATAGAGTTTCCCGTATTTCATGATTAGTACCGATGATGTGAGAGTGCAATCTGACAGCGCTTTTCTAAACTAACTTGGTCTTTAGTACATGAGTTATCAATCAAGAGATAAATGCCACCAGCGACTGTAATGAGTAATGCAAGAATAAAGCCGATAATGACGATTAAAGGTTTCCATGACATAGTGCTGACTCCGCCTCTCGACGACTGACAAGCTCTCGCCAGACCTTTCCTCTTGCATAAACCCAACGTTTCATTTCTTCACAGGCTCCCGCTCTATCACCAACATTTAGTTTCTTAAGTAATGTTGAGCGAGCAAATGCGGTTGTACCCACATTAAAAGCAAAGGAATATAAAGCGGCTTTGGTGTAGTCATCGAGTGGTACTTTGATTAATACATCGACTTGCTGTTGTGTCTTAATAAAATCATGTTGTAATAACGCATCACATTCTTGTTGTGTGTATCTCTTACCTTGAATAATGTCTTTCCCTGTATGCCCATAACAAACTGTTAGAACACCCGCCACATCACGATAAGGTTCATAACGTACACCTTCAAAATGGGCTATTACTACTAACGCAATTGCTGTTGCTCCTGCTGTTGTTATCGCCGCTATTTTCTGTTTGAGAGACATTAAATATCCTTTGGTGCTTTCACCATTAATTCAGCAAGCCTTTTTAACGTTTCGGTCGGATTTTGTGGATCAACATGACGAACAAGCTCTTCGAATAATTGAGTGCGTTTTCGTTGCTCTCGGCGTGTCATAAAATAAGTGGCTAAACCCAAAACCATGCTGAACGCCATCCCGATGACAAATCCCCATTCATATAACGAAAGACTGGCAAAAAAGGCCGTTAGGCCTGCTGTTCCATAAGTTACATTGGTTAATTTTTCCATGCGCATAGTCACCCCCTGAGGAGTGTCCGTTGATAATTAGTGAGAGAGAGTTAAACATGTGAAGGTGAAACTTGAACTAACGTTATGATTTAGATTAAAACGAAAGTTTACAGTTCTATTAAGGATAATATTTTTACAAAAAAAACTTATTTGACTTAGTGCAAATTTCTATATTAGTAAAACGAGTAAACTATGAGAGATGGCTAAAGTTTAGTTGATATATAGCTAATCTATTTTAGTTATCGATTGCTTCTAATTATTATATAGTATCGCTATTAAAGCCTTCGTCCGAGGGCTTCTTTTTTATAAATCTCATGAAACGATCGTTACTCTCCCTAAATCACAGCATTCATTATCTAAGGTAAGGTTGTCTCTTCTAAAATTTAAGTAATACCTTTAGAAAAACTGTTTTTAAAATTCTTTTTACTCACATTATGAGTAACATTATCTTAATGTGAATTTTTCTTGGAATATGTATAAAATATTTTTTTGATATATATCCATAGCATAATACAAATAACAAATACATTAAAAATCAAAAAGTTATATAATGATAATACTCCGCCATGAATAAGCATTGGTATTAAATTAAGTAGTACAATGGTAAATATCAACCAAGCTATTCTCATTGATTTAAACATTACTTTTGACTCATATTTATCCGCATCAGCTATAAGCTCATCTGGTTCTTTAATTTTCATATCGCCTCTTATTGTTATTCAAGCCTCATCAATATAAAAATAATACTTATTAGTCTTTTTACTTTAAAGATGTTTTTATTATAAGATCACGATCATTAAAAGACTCATATATTAGATAGCTTATAAAGTTAATTTAAACCAATAAGTTACATTCAAGAAAGACTAGCATATTTTGAATGAATTAATGTTAATAAACCTTCAGGCACCTGCTCTTCAAGTGAGGCATTAGAAACAATCACAAGACCGTACATGGATATCCATGTATTCGTTTGTTGTAAGTGTCCCTGAATAAATTGCCTCGCTTTCTCTAACAAATAAACACAACTCTCTTGTGTGTTTTTGCGCCAATAGGATTCAATCGCCACCAGCAATGGAGCACCAGCATCACTAATTTTTTGCAAGCCGATTCGATATTGCTTTTTACCTGCGGGAGATGTCGTGCAAATTAGTTGTGTGAGTTGTTGAGTTTCGCCATCAGCCGTATGGATATTCGCCGTTAAAATGACGGAGGTATTCTTTTCACTGTCTGTTTCTGATGCATAGTGAAGACTAAACTGTAATTCGCTTATCTCTTTTGACATAAATATTTACCGATTTATTTAGATGAAACATATTGATATTTTTATATTACAATTAATTATTTTTGCAATATAGTTATTGAGTTTTCATTTTATTTTGTTTTTAATAATAATGTCATTAATGCTGTAGATTTATATATTCTAATTTGTTCATTTAGTTAATATGATCTCTTTTTTATATGTTACATAAATCAGCATGATTTTCCGTTTAATCCATCTATCCCAGATGGATTTTTTTTATACTTACATAATGAAAATATCCTCATGAAATATGAAAGGATTCAATTAAACAAAGTCTAATAAAAATACATCCTAGAAATTATAAGCTTATTTGTTAAATCACATTCAAACTAAAAATGATAAATTTATAATTCCAAATGATAATTTTCATTCTTTTTGTTGTTTTTTACTTACTTCGTGTTATTTTCAATAATGTACATTACAACTCACATTAATTCTTCCTTTTCCCACCTACTTACCGTAGGTGGTTTTTTTATTTATCAACGTTTTATTTTTTATTATTCAAGCTATCTTTATTAATGATTTTTTACATTTAAAATTAGGAAATTAAAAATATAAATTTGTGATCAAAATCAATAAAATCATTAACAACAAATATTGACCATTATAAAAAAATAATTTATTAATAATATCGAAATTAATTATTTATACAAAATGTGTAATCATTGATTTCAAAAATACTTATTTAAAACAAGTATTTAAATTCCTTCCCACTGCATATTTTATTTGTTTTTTTAAATCCATCTCACTCAGATGGATTTTTTTTATTATTCTTGTTTTTATGATTTTTTGATATTTTTTTATTACAACCCTTCTTTATTACCATATAGTTATTGCATTTTTATTTTGTTTATTTTATTAATAACACTGTTAATGCATTAGATCTCATTTAAATATTTATTTCATTTAATTGTCCTCTTTTTTGTAGATATGTTCTCTTCATTATATGATTGGTACTAGTTGTACTTTTAATCCATCTTCTCCTGATGGATTTTTTTTATCCTTAAAAATCCTTACCCATAAAAAAGATACGATTATTTTTATAATACTTTGATATTTTTTTATCTCATCTTAATAAAAAAAACAAAAACCATGGAAATTTAAATTATTTTATAATATAAAGAAAATTCATAATCTTTTTCTTATTATAACTATATAACCCACTTCCCCCAACTCATCTTGGGGGCTTTTTTTATTGGATGATTTACTTAATAAATCGGCTTTGCCTATTTTTACATTTTTACTGAGGTCAAATTGTAACGTAAATTACCCTCGGGATATGCATCAGTGGATCCATTTATCATTGTCTTCTTCTGGTTTTTCTTCTTTTTCCTTTCAATCAATAAACGACTTACTTTTAATGACAGAGGTTCATTTCACCATCTATTTCTAAGGCATACTGTAAACTAAAACTATAATCCGCCATAACATTTACCGATTTATTTTAGTTAATAAGGTGCCGACTCACAGCTCTTGTGTGAACGGTATAAGTGGGTGTTGATTCTGTGGTCGGCGTAGATGAAAAGGCTACAAAGTAACCTTATTTAATTTAGGGTTGAATATATTAATGAGAATAATTATCATTACATATGTATCAAATTGACAGGTTTGATACGAATTAGTACGACATGACTTACATTGCTTCTTGCGTTTATTTTATATGCCGATATGACTCCTAGCGTATCGGCATTTTTTTATTATATTGGATAATTTCGTACTAAAAATTCAGATGTATATACTTAGATTTAACCTGATGCAACGATAATCCAAGGCTGAATCTAATGAAAGCTCCAGTATATGAATTTCAGTTTCTCTTTTATCCACAATAACATCCTTGATTATCATTACTAAAAAACACTCAAAAATCTGGTTTATTATAGTTAGTAAAGAACAAAACCGTATGCCAAAAACTTAGCCGTTGTCACAACTAATAAATTGTCGCCAAAGTGCTACAGAGTAATGTGCTATGCTTCTCTAACGTTATGAATTTTTTTTGGTTTTACATTTAAAAATGATAACTACAGGTGGAACTATGGCAATATTGCAGGAAATATTAACTTGGACGCAGGGACTGCCTGCGTGGCAAAGCGATGCAGTTTCTCGCTTATTAGTAAAACAGGCGCTTACGCCACAGGATCATGAAGATTTGTATGCGTTACTCAAACTTAATTTTGGCATTCCTGACCCCAAAAATCGCCATGCTAAGCCGCTAACTGCCGATCAAATTCCAGTACAGGCTAAGAAAGACACAGATATCAAACTATCCGCCATCAAAAATCTTCACAATGTTAATGCCATTGCCGGAAATCAACAGTTAGTGATAGGTTCAACAGGCATGACTATTATTTATGGCGATAATGGTTCTGGAAAATCGGGATATTCGCGAGTTCTGAAACAAGCCTGCCGTGCCCGCGATCAGTCAGAACCGGTTCATCCCAATGCTAATTTACCAGACGTCAAAGCGGGCAATGCTCAGGCATCATTCAATATCACTATTGATGGCACTGATAAGGAGGTAACTTGGCATCAAGGAAAAGAAGCACCACCTGAACTTTCTTCTTTCTCTATCTTCGATACGCGTTGCGCTCGTGCCTATTTAGATAATGAGGATGATTTTTCTTATGTGCCATACGGTTTGGGAGTATTTGAGGCTCTTGCAAAAGTATGCCAGCAACTGAGAACCTCTATTGAGGCAGAACAAAAACAATCAGCAGTAGATCTCACCACATTTGCTCATCTGCATGGTGAAACAGCTGTGGGCAAGCTGATCTCTACACTCTCTGAAAAATCCGACATTCTAAAAATTGAAGCCCTCGCAACTCTCAAGCCAGATGAACTTACATTACGAGAGACCCTAGAGAAAAGCCTTAAAGAGAACAACCCAAAGGAAAAAGCTGGTTTATTGCGCTTACGTGCACGCCGTGTTATAGCACTTGCTACAAATACAGTCGAGAAAGGGATTATCGTTGGCCCAGAAGCTATTGCAAAGTTTAAAATCCTTGCTGATAAATTCCGTACAGCCCAAGCTGCTGCTGCTCTCGCTGCAAAAAGCTTCAAGGAGGGAGAAAACCTTTTACCAGGAACAGGTGGAGAAGCATGGCGAGAACTATTTGATGCAGCCCGAAAATTTGCTTTAGAAGCTCATCCAAATAAGCAGTTCCCGAATCTCGAACAAGACGATCCGTGCCCGTTATGCCAGCAACCATTGGCTAAAGGTGCGGAAAGATTGCTTCGATTTGAGTCGTTTATACAAGCAGAGACCGAAAAAACTGCTCAGATATGCCGCAAGGCACTCGCTGATGAATATCGCCCATTCAATGCCGCCATTATCACGTTAAACTTCGATGAAATAACACAGGCGGAAATAGCCGAATTTGCCCCATCATTAGTACTCGATATTAAGTCTTTCGAAGCTGCATTGGCAGTCCGGCACGAAGCAATCAAAACAGCTATTACTTCGCATGACTGGACTAAACTAGATACAGTATTAGACAGCCCAGTAGATAAGTTAAAAGAGCTAGCAAGCAAACTGAATACTGAAGCAGAATCCTTGGAAAAAGCTTCAAATGAAGAAGCTCGCGCTGCTTTACTGAAACAACTTGGAGAATTGGATGCGCGACTAAAACTCAGTCAAGTCAAAGAAGCCGTACTTACTGCTGTGACGAAACTTGGACACCTAGCAAAACTCAAAAGCTGTCTTAGTGGAGTCAGAACAAATGCGATATCCATTAAAGCATCCGAACTAGCGGAAAAGGTTGTATCCAAAGAACTAGCTGACGCATTGAACCGAGAATTTAAAACATTGGGAGTTGGTAGTTTGAGTGTTTCCCTGCAAAGCCGTACAGATCGAGGAAAAGCACTGCACAAACTTAAACTTCATTTGCCGCAAAGTCGCTCTCCAGGAGAAATATTGAGCGAAGGTGAACAACGAGCCATTGCACTCGGCTCGTTTCTAGCTGAAGTAGAATTGAGCGGTAGTAAAGGAGGTGTAGTCTTCGACGATCCTGTATCCTCCCTAGACCATCGCAGACGCGAACGCGTGGCCAAACGTCTCGCAACTGAAGCATTGCAGCGACAAGTTATCATTTTCACCCATGACATCTACTTCCTCTGTTTGTTGACCGAAGAAGCAAAACAAGCAGGCGCCACAGTGTTCACACAAAGCCTTACTCGCCGCGCAGAAGGTTTCGGTATTGCAGATCCTGAGCTGCCGTTTGAGGGAAAAAATACAAGTAAACGCGTTGGCACGTTGAAAGCGCAGCAACAATTAATCGCAAAACTATACAAAGAAGGTAATGAGCAAGAACATCAACGACAAACAGTTGACGCATATTTTCGCTTACGTATGGCATGGGAACGAGCGGTAGAAGAAGTTCTCCTGCGCGAGGTTATTCTTCGCTTCCGCAAGGGCGTAGAAACGCAAAGGCTCATTGGTGTTATTGTTGACGATAATGACTATGCACAAGTCCATGCTGGGATGAGTAAATGCTCTAACTACGCCCATGACAAAGCCATGACGGGCGGAGTTGCAGTTCCTGAACCAGAGGAACTTCTTGCTGATATTATCGCTCTAGAGAGTTGGCGTGCCCAAACACACAAACGCTCAGAAGATACAGCCAAGAAGCGCAAAATGGGGCCTGTTGTGACAATGGTATAAACATACGTCGGCTATCCTAGGAGTAAAGGTGGTTGTTCAACCACCTTTACTCTAAACAACTCTAAACAAAAAACTTTCTTTGAGACTCTTACGGTCTCAGTCGGCAAAAAATAAATTTAAAGTATAATTTATTGCATGTTTTTTTATATGTAGCATTCAGATAACCTCGTAGCAGTGAGTACATTAGTTAGTCCGCAGATACCCTAGTCTGAGTTAATACAATTTAGAGCCCCTGACAAAAACAATTAAGGCTACACATCATGCGTAGCCTTAATCTTATTCACGTTATCTAACTCAATTATTTTTTATCTTTATTTTCTATCGCTATTGTTTGCCGTTTTTCTTCTTCAGGCAACTCATACTCAATAGCGATGGTCAGAAGTCCACTTGATAAATCGGCTTTTTCTATTTTAACATTTTTACCGAGGTCAAATTGCAACGTAAATTGTCCTTGAGATATGCCTCGGTGGATCCATTTATCATTGTCTTCTTCTGATTTTTCTTCTTTTTTCCCTTCAATCAATAGACGACTACCTTTTAATGAAACCGATAAGTCATTTTCTTGATATCCAGGCACACTCACTGTCAGTTCATAATGGTTATCATCAATCTGTTTCAGGTTATAAGTCTGTATAGGTGATGCTATTGGCTTACTGCCTGTTAACTGACTAAACAGGCGATCTATCTGATCAAAACGATTTGAAAGTAAGTTGTCAGATAATGTTGGGAATAATGAAAAAGGTTTAATGTTAGGCATATAACTCCTCCTTCAGTATTTAGTGAATTATGGGCGGTATCTTATTTACCCAAAATATAAATATGAACGAGCAAGTATTTTTCAAGCCCTAAAATCTAAATTTTTTATCTTTAACCAATATGAGATTGTAGATAGCAAAAAACCCCGCCGAAGCGAGGTTTTGTATATTCAACTATTTAATGCTTAACTCATTTGAGCTGTCATCACACTTTTGCAAAAGATACATTTTGCGCCGTGTGGATTGTTCACTGTGACATCGAATTGTGATGTTCTATATTGTGAACCGCTACAACAAGGGCATTTAAAATAGAGGCGAATAGTAATAGCGCCTTTAGAGAGCCACCACGTTGCCTGCTGCTGGGCCTTTCATACCATTTTCCATGGTGAATGAAACTTGTTGCCCTTCAGCTAATGTTTTGAAGCTATCACTTTGGATTGCAGAGAAATGTACGAATACATCTTTGCTGCCATCAGCTGGAGTAATAAAACCAAAACCTTTACCTTCATCGAACCATTTTACTGTACCAGTCATTGTATTAGACATAGAATTTCCTTTAATTTATTTAATTTTCCATAAGGCATATGCGGTTTGTTTTGTATTTTTACTTATGGGTATTAATTAGAAGGAATTCACAATGAAGAGGTATCGAGGATAACGCTAAACGGGAACAACTTTAAACTTACTAACATAAATAGGTCTGTACTTCCAAACCAGTGACGCTATTAAGCCATAGAAAAATTCAGATAGCAAACTTTATT
This sequence comes from Proteus sp. LHD240705, assembly GCF_047921555.1. Classification (NCBI taxonomy): domain Bacteria; kingdom Pseudomonadati; phylum Pseudomonadota; class Gammaproteobacteria; order Enterobacterales; family Morganellaceae; genus Proteus; species Proteus sp. LHD240705. Next base: position 555,695 of record NZ_JBLRMI010000003.1, on the reverse strand, counting down.
TTTTAGCGATAAATCAGCTTAAGTGTGCCTCTAAAAAACATAACCCCACTATACTCACGAGGTTTTTAATTGATAAGAGGTGTAACATCAAAACCATTATTAACACAATATATTGTGTTTTGTAATTACGCAAGACTATAAATATGGTGTTTTCTAATTATTTTATCCATATCTAATTTTACGTTATCAACCGATAAACACCCTTCAATAAATCCTTCCGCTGTCTGCAATCGCTTAGCCACTTCATTATGCGAAATACCAAGTTTTGAAGCCATTGAACGCAAAGGATAATTCTTCACATAGTACATAATAACCAATTGAAACAAGTAACTATTATTTACCTTTAAATGTAATACCGCTTTATTTATTTTCAAGCCATCATCATCTGAACATTGCTCTCGGCTTCGTCTTGAACTTGGAATTAATCCTTTAAAACCAGCAGCGATTGATGAGTAATCGATACTATTTCCCTCATTAGCTGACCACGCACCCCAACGTGATAAAACTTCCTGCATATCTCTCATACTAATACTCCCCGTGCCGTATACACGTTAAACCAATGCCCCCATTCCTAATGAACGGTTTAAAAAAGAAAATAACAATTCGATTTGGTTACCATAATTGGCTTCCCACAATTTCGGATCACGATGCAACTCATCATGATGTTGCCGACATAATGGAATAGTGAATAAATCATGAGCTTTCGTTCCCATGCCTCCCATACCATGTCCGATAATATGATGCGGATCATCAGCTTGTTGTCCGCAAACACAACAAGGCTGTGTTTTTACCCATTGAAGCCATTGAGAATTCTCCCAACGGCACATTTTAGGTTTAAGAAGAAATGAGGCTGGAGGTTCAGGATCGACAGTCACATTAATAACGGGTTTTATGGCATCTAAACGCGCATTCATTGCTGATAGTGCTGTTACTTCATTGGGAACAATATCAGCTTCAGGAAAACCGCCATGCACTCTACGATCTTTAGGTTTATCAGACCAATTTAGAATACGACGTAATATAGCATCAGGTAATTCATTAACCAGTTTATGCATCACGGCAAAAGCAAAAAAGTCAGGTATCGTCAGCGAATGGCTATCATCTAATCTCAAACGACTGCGAATAGTATCTATCATCCAAGCAATACGATTTTTATACGCTAACTCAGCAACCCACCCCGCCGATGAATTACGAATATGATTATCATGGTACCAACAGGTTCGTATCACACCGTCTTTATGCCATGTGGTTGTTAATTCATGATGATGATAACTGTCATGCTTATCGTTAATCTGGCAGCAATGGATATTCCTGCCTATCCACATATTCATCGATACCAGCCCGCCCATAGCTTGGATCACTTTTTCATTATTCAAAAAATCAACAATGCTCTTGTTATTCAATAATGGCTGTTCGTTCCCTGTTAATTCACCAGAAGGCCATTTATTTAAACTCTTTGGTACATCACTAATAATCACACGAGAATGTTGTTTAAGTTGCTCAAACAACTCCGCTTCAGGCTTCAATAAAACAACACCAAGATCGGACTGAATATAGGGTGTTAACAATAATTTCATGCACTCACCTGCTTATTCAGCATCACCATACGGATCAATTCATCCGTTTTACTTTCAAAGAAATGGGGTTGGGTTTCACGAGGATTATTAGGGCTGGTCATGTTCTTCCCAAACTGACAGCCTCGGGCAGTCACTGACCAGAACTCTTTCATTTTGTTGGCAGTTTTCGTACTTGGACGAGATGAACGTTCAACAATACCGAGATCAGCCAACCGCTTATAAGCTTGTTGCGCTGAAACAGGTAATTGGTGTTTTCTAATCAGTGTTGATAAAGCTACTGTTGGACGACTTGAACCATCCATTGATCCACTTGGCGCATCAATCGCATACACAGGGGCTAATTCGGGTAAGCCTGCCATGGCTTGTAATTTTTGATACGCCCCTAATTTTGAAGAGTTTGAGAAATTTAGGCTCTTAGCCATCGATTCAAGCAATATAACCCCAGCTTGAACTTTATCGGCTAACTTTTCGTCGTGTTGCTGTGTTATCAATGCATCAAAAGTACGGATCACTTTTAAATGAAATGATGGGCTTATCCACATTGCATAGGCATACACTAATTCTTTGCAAACATACGTTCCTTGGTTAAGCCCACCAACAATGGTCATAATGGGAACCGCTCCTGTGATCTCAGGAGCGGTTGAAATTTCATCAATCAATTCTTTAGTTTGGGTTAAAGCACTCCAATTCGAAGGTTGATGCCGTTTTTCACCACCTGAGACTCGATGAAGGTCATTTAAACAATAACGCCCTGCGGTATCTCGACGAATTTGAACACCATCAATAACAATTAGTCCATTCATGTTATTTTTCTCCACTCTCGTTTATAGCAAAACTTCCTGAGCAACTTGTTCTGCAACTTGTTGCCAAATACCTCGCCACGCAGCTAAACCTGCAACCTCATTCATTCGGCCTAGACCATTTTTCTTTGCCTGAATAGCGGCTAATTCTTGGATTTTATTTTTAGGTTTCCAACCCGTACCCCAGATAAGCCGGAATGTTTCATCACGCTCTACGGAGTCGATGGTGATTTTTTTCTTACCCGCCAAACGTAAGGTTAAATCATCCCATTGAGCCCTAAGTGTACGAGGACACTGAACATTCTTTTTCCAAAAATCATCTTGCGTAATTCGTTTATAGAACTGACAAATTTCTTTGTGAGTATGCCCATCAATCGTTGCCATTAAGCGAATATCATTAGCCCAATCAGTGAAATTTGGCTCTTTAGGCGTTTTTAATCCCATCTCTTGAAACACTTCGCATTTACGGCTGAATAACCATTTAGCGCACTTCAAATCGTCAGCGGAGCCCCATTTTTGAAAGTTGGCGCTGTAAATCACAGCTTCAGGATAACGAGTTAAAAAATCATTTTTGGGCTGGTCGCTGGATTCGCCAGAATTCTGCGACGAAGAATGATTTATTGATGGATCATATTTTGAAGTTACTGATGGATCGCCCTCAGGAGCTGGCGGGTCAAAATCCCTATTTTTGCTCGATTTTGAGGGAACAGAATTTGATGCAACAAATTTTGATGGGTCAACTCCTGATGCATCAGATTTTGACGCGTCAGATTTTATTGGTTGAGAAAGTGCTTTCTTTGCTGATTGGTATAGTTTCTCTACATTCAGCTGATAGATATTGCTTGCGTTGCGATTGCCTTTTCTACGCTTTTCGCTGGTTAACCACCCTTCTTTTTCCAACTGTTTTATTGCTGTGCGCACCGTGCTTTCACCCGCACCAATTTGACGAGCAATTGTCACAACAGAAGGCCAACAAATGCCTTCATCATTAGAAAAATCAGCTAATCTTGCCATGATAGCGACTGATGTGAGTTTTAAACCTGCATGGGCGCAACCATCCCAAACATAACTAGATAATTTAACACTCATAAGAGGCCTCACTTAACTCGGGTATATCTCTCTTTAAATCTTTGAACTGGCTCGCATTGTTCGTATTCACAACCATCAATCATAAAAATAACGCGCTGTTTTTCTCGATCATAACGAATGACATGAACAAGGAGCCCTCGAGGGTTTCTGTAATAGCGATCAAGACGATTGGGATCTTCATTTCGCATTGCATTTTCCTCCACTCAAGAAATAGAAATCAGCCCATGACTTTTTCAGTGTCCTCTTATCTACCAAATCGATATTTTTTCGGTAGTTGTGTGATCGATTGTCACTCGGTATGCTTTCTATATAGCGAAATGTTCCCTCTTTAGTTAAGGGTAAACAGCGAAATTGCTTTTTAGGTATTAGATGCGCTAATCTACTCATGCTTATTTCTCTTCACATCATTGAAATTGGCAACCGAAGCCAGAGGCCGTATACCTTTGGCTTCACCCTTTCTTAGTCGCTTCCTGTTTTTCACCGTATAACACTTTCAGTGAATCCAAGAACCCAATTGCATACGCAAAAACTTTCCCTGTTTTTCGATAAATACGCCCTATTTCTTCATCCGTTAAAACACCATCAACAAGGCTTTCTTGAATTAAAACGGCGAGTGATCCTTGCATAGCAGCCAATGTCATTCGCATATCAAATAGCTCTACTTGATCTATCTTTTCTGCTTCTATTTTTGGTAATGCACTCATGCCATGACGTTCTAGGTGATATTCCACCAGCAACTTAGTGCCCGAAATATCTTCCATGGCTTCTTGTTCATCAATATCAAAGAAACGACAGCCATTTTTTTCGTATAACTTGTTATTAAACGTCTCGAGTGACATACCTAGAGCCCCTGCCATAGCAGAACGTCCACCCGGCAGTGCTTTGCACATTTCTTTAATAACTTCTTTAATTGAATGTTTGCTCATATCTACCTGCTCTATCTTTTATTGGTAGTTAATTGCCTTATGCTGTTTTGGTATTTTTTCTATAAAGTTCAGGGTTATATTTAAGTTTTCCCTCAGTTAGTAAGTCAGCTTCAATTGCTCGATTTTTAGGTATTAATTGACCTGGTCTTTTCTTCCATTGATAAAAGGCTTCTGGCGTAATTTTAAAAAAACTAGCGACTTTACTAGCATCACCAAAGTAAACTTCAACTTCATTAGTTGTCATAAGCACCTCCAATATAAGTTTTATTAGATATTAAAATATAAGTTTTCTTTTATCAATAAAAACTAAGATAACTTAGTTAAAAACTAACCTCGGAATAAAAATGGATACTGTTGGAAGCAGAATAAAAAAGCTTCGTAAGACAACCAAGACGACACAAAATGAACTAGGGAAATACTGTGGCGTATCGGGTGTTGCGGTTGGCTATTGGGAAAAAGATCTTAATTTGCCAAATGGCGATGCTCTAATAAAGCTTGCTCAATTTTTTAATACAACTGAGTCTTACATCCTTTACGGCATATCATCGAAGGAAAATATTTCTGTGATTACAACAATGAGAAAACTTCCCGTTTTGTCATATGTACAAGCAGGTAAATTCACGGAATACCTAGCAACAGAGATTTATGATGAAACGTTGGAATATCTAGAAACTTCTTTAAAGGTATCACCTTCAAGCTTCGCCCTTACAGTGAGAGGTGATTCGATGACTAATCCTTCGGGTATGCCTTCTATTCCAGAAGGTGCGAAAGTTATTGTTGATCCCGCAGCAGAGGTAATTAGTGGCAAAATTGTAGTCGCTCGCCTTACAGGAAGTGACGAGGTAACAATTAAAAAATTAATTATTGATGGCCCTAATAAATACCTATCTCCACTCAATCCCCGCTATCCAAACATCCCGATCAATGGCAATTGTGAAATTGTTGGTGTTGTAAAAGGTGTTCAGTACGAATTGTAATCTCACCATCACACAAATCTAAATTTACTTAGATTTGTGTTGACATAAAATATAAGTTTTATTAGATTTGATTCTAACAAAACTTAGTATTAGATGAAGAGTCTTTCCCACTTCATAGAAAACAGCAGAAACCGCCACAACTTGAGGTAAGCAATAATCAAGTTCAATAATTGAAACATAAAAAATAAGTCTTTATTTACCATTAACCAACATCAGGGAAATTTAATCTCGATTAATTCGAGAGGGATTTTTATTACTTAAATTATGTGGAGAGAATAATGTCTTATATTGCAACTGCAACGAATAAGCACTTCTATTACCTCGATGTACGGATCGAGGATATAGATATTCAAGACATCGCGACAGGTTTAGCTAATGAATGTCGCTTTAATGGACAGATTGATAATTTCTATTCTGTTGCTCAACACTCAGTATATGTCAGCTATTTAGTTGCTCCTGAATATGCTTTAGAAGCCTTACTTCATGATGCCAGTGAGGCCTATGTAAAAGATCTGCCATCACCGCTTAAAAAGCTATTACCTGAATATAAGGAGATAGAAAAAAGAATTGATGCTGTTATTCGTCAAAAATATAACTTACCACCCGTTATGTCGGACTCCGTTCATTTAGCCGACTTAATGATGTTAGCAACCGAAAAACGAGATTTAGAAATTGATGTGGGTAGCAATTGGCTAATGCTTGAAGGTATTCCTACGAGTGATTTTATTGTTAATCCATTAACCCCACTACAAGCCAAAGTTTTATTTTTACGTAGATTTAATGAATTAAGTAAAAGGAGCTAAATAAACAGTTCTAAAAAGTTTAAATAAATACCACCAGCATTATTAACGTCTATTTAAACTGTATACGGCAGTATGGAGAGAAAATATGTCAAGAATGGTGACTCTTGAAGCGTGGGCAAGGTTGGAATTTGGAGATGCCTCTCCTTGCATGACGGTATTACAAAAATACGCAAAGAATAACCTTATTGCACCACCTGCAATGAAAGTGGGTCGCAAGTGGATGGTCGATAGAGAAGCTCGTTATGTGGGCTATCTGTCTCTCCCTCAAATTCCTACTAAATCAACGGAACGACTTAAGAGGATAATTACAGATGGCTGCCCGACCTCGAACCCATAAAATTATCATCCCTAATCTATATCGAAAGTTAGATAAACGTAACGGCAAAATTTATTGGCAATATAAACATCCCATCACCGGTAAATTTCATAGCTTAGGCACCGACGAGCAAGAAGCGAGAGAAACCGCCATTCAAGCCAATACAATTATTGCTGAACAACATACTCGACAGTTATTAAGTATTAATGAACGGTTATCAAAAATTAAGACAAATAAGTCTGAAATATCTGTCGATATATGGGTGGATAAATATTTAGATATTCAAAAAGAAAGATTAGATATCGGTGAATTAAAAATTAATTCTTATCGACAAAAAATGAAACCTATTAATTTATTCCGTCAATATTGTGGTACGAAAATATTAAAAGAGATAACCGCATTAGATATCGCTGAAATAATAGATTCCATCAAAGTATTAGGACATTCAAGAATGGCTCAAGTCGTTCGCATGGTGCTTATTGATGTATTTAAAGAAGCTCAACATGCAGGCTATGTTCCGCCTGGTTACAATCCTGCGAAAGCAACTAAACAACCACGGAACAGAGTGAAAAGAGAACGCATGACATTGGACGAATGGCGCACTATTTACCAGCAAGCTAAGAACCACCCTCCTTACCTGCAATGTGGCATGTTATTGGCTTTAACCACAGGTCAGCGGATCGGTGATATTTGTAAAATGAAATTCTCTGATATTTGGGATGATATGTTACATATACAGCAAGAGAAAACGGGCAGTAAGTTGGCCATCCCTCTCTCGCTAAAATGTGAGGCTATCAATCTCTCCTTAAGGGATGTTGTTGCTCAATGTCGTGACGCGGTTGTGAGCAAATATCTCGTGCATTATCGACATACCACCGCGCAAGCGAAACGCGGTGAACAAGTCACACCAAATACATTAACCACAACGTTTAAAAAGGCACGAGATAAATGTGGGTTAACTTGGGAAAAAGGCGCTGCCCCTACTTTCCATGAACAACGATCTTTATCTGAGCGACTTTATCGTGAGCAAGGAATTAATACACAAAAATTATTGGGTCATAAAACACAAAATATGACTGATAAATACCACGATGATAGAGGCAAAGAATGGCAAATTATTGCTGTTTAATTGAACAGTTTTGGGGAAGAGTTTTGGGGATATTTTGGGGAAGAATTTTATAGTACAAAAAATAAACGGGAACTAATAAGCTCCCGTTAACTATTTATCAAATCAACAATTACATGTGTTTGATAATTGCGTCACCAAACTCGCTACATTTCAGCAGTTTAGCGCCTTCTAACTGACGTTCGAAATCATAAGTTACAGTCTTAGCGGCAATTGCGCCTTCCATACCTTTAATGATTAAGTCAGCAGCTTCTGTCCAACCCATGTGGCGTAGCATCATTTCTGCGGAAAGAATGATCGAACCTGGGTTAACTTTGTCTTGGCCTGCATATTTTGGTGCTGTGCCGTGTGTTGCTTCAAACAATGCACACTCATCACCAATATTTGCACCTGGTGCGATACCAATACCACCTACTTGAGCTGCTAATGCATCAGAAATATAGTCGCCATTTAGGTTCATACATGCGATAACATCATACTCTGCTGGGCGTAACAGAATTTGTTGTAAAAATGCGTCAGCGATAACGTCTTTAACGATAATCTCTTTACCTGATTTTGGATTCTTGATTTTGACCCAAGGACCGCCATCTAATAATTCACCACCGAACTCCTCGCGAGCTAACTCATAACCCCAGTCTTTAAAGGCACCTTCGGTAAATTTCATAATATTACCTTTGTGTACCAATGTGACTGAATCGCGATCATTATCAATAGCATATTCAATTGCGGCACGAACTAAACGCTTAGTACCTTCTTCTGAACAAGGCTTAATACCAATACCGCAATCTTGTGGGAAGCGGATTTTAGTAACACCCATTTCAGTTTGCAGGAATTTAATCACTTTATCTGCTTCTGCTGAGCCCGCTTTCCACTCAATACCAGCATAAATATCTTCTGAGTTTTCACGGAAGATAACCATATCGGTTAGTTCTGGCTGTTTAACAGGGCTTGGAGTGCCTTTGTAATAACGTACTGGGCGTAGGCAAATATAGAGGTCAAGTTGTTGGCGTAATGCAACATTTAATGAACGGATACCACCGCCAACTGGCGTAGTAAGAGGACCTTTAATAGAAACTCGATATTCACGGATAAGATCTAAGGTTTCTTCTGGTAACCAAACATCTTTACCATATACCTGCGTTGATTTTTCACCGGTGTAAACTTCCATCCACTCAATCTTACGTTCTTTGCCGTAAGCTTTCTCAACTGCTGCATCAACAACTTTTAACATTGCTGGCGTAACATCGATACCGATACCATCCCCTTCGATATAAGGGATAACCGGATTATTTGGAACAACAAGCTTACCTTTAGCATCTAGTGTAATTTTAGCGCCATTAGCCGGAACAACTACTTTGCTTTCCATTTACCTCTCCTTTCATGTAAGCGCACGCTTTGTTAATTTTTTGTAAGAGACCTGTCAATACTACTTGATTATTCAGCTAACGCCAATCGCTTCTCTTTTAAGGTATAATCAATCTCCCATTTTTTACAAAAATTAACTATGGCAAATCAACTTAAAAATAGCGCTAAATCGAGAAAACATCACACGCCACTCGCACAAAGAAAGCCAGTGCGCCCAAGAGGTGAGCGTAAAGTCGTTATCTTCAACAAGCCCTTCGATGTTCTTGTGCAATTTACAGACGAAAATGGCAGAAAAACACTAAAAGATTTTATTCCTATTCGTGATATTTATGCGGCAGGACGTTTAGATAGAGATAGTGAAGGACTTTTAGTCTTAACAAATGATGGGAAGCTACAAGCACAATTAACACAACCGGGTAAAAAAACAGGAAAAATCTACTATGCTCAGGTTGAAGGCATTCCAAGTGCTGCCTCATTACAACAATTTAGAAATGGATTAGAGCTTAAAGATGGCAAAACATTACCTGCACAAGTCGAAATAGTTGAACAACCCGAATGGCTATGGGAGAGAAATCCGCCTATTAGAGAACGTCAAACTATCCCGACAACTTGGTTAAAAATAACGTTATTTGAAGGTAAAAACCGTCAAGTGAGACGAATGACGGCGCATATCGGTTATCCAACATTGCGTTTGATCCGCTTTAGTATGGGAAATATTACATTGGATAATTTATTACCCGGTGAATGGAAGGAGATTGATTTTGTTTAAACCTAATGTGACTGTCGCATGTATCGTTCATGCAAAAAATAAGTTTCTCGTTGTTGAAGAAATGGTCAATGGAAAAGCGACGTGGAATCAACCCGCTGGACACCTTGAAGCCAATGAAACACTTATTCAGGCGGTTCAACGTGAATTATGGGAAGAAACAGGGTTAACACTTCCTGTTCAACATTTTCTAAAATTACACCAATGGATTGCGCCTGATAAAACACCTTTTCTACGTTTTCTTTTTCTTATTGAAGCGCAAGAGCAATATGAAACTCATCCTCATGATAGTGATATTGATTGTTGTCACTGGGTCAGTGCCGATGAAATTATTCATAGCCAACAATTACGTTCACCTTTAGTCAGAGAAAGCCTGCTATGTTATCAACAAGGTGAACGTTATCCCCTATCTCTATTAAGCAGTTTTGGTGTTCCTTTTAATTAAATAATATTAAAGAAAAAACAAAGCATCAAAAACAGAGTAAGACATGATGCACCTGTGTCAGTGATATGGTAAAGTATGGCGCTTATTTTTCCGCAGTGAGATCCAGTCATGTCAGATAACAGCCAAAAAAAAGTCATCGTAGGAATGTCCGGTGGCGTAGATTCATCCGTCTCAGCCTATCTTCTTAAGGAACAGGGATATCAGGTCGTTGGTCTGTTTATGAAGAACTGGGAAGAAGACGACGATACAGAATATTGCTCAGCATCTACCGATCTTGCCGATGCGCAAGCTGTGTGCGATAAACTTGGCATTGAGCTTTATACCATCAATTTTGCTGCTGAATATTGGGATAATGTTTTCGAACATTTTTTATCTGAATATAAAGCAGGTCGTACCCCTAACCCCGATATTCTTTGCAATAAAGAAATAAAATTTAAAGCATTTTTAGAATATGCAGCGGAAGATTTGGGTGCTGACTATATCGCAACAGGTCACTATGTTCGTCGTCGTGATGTTGATGGCAAAAGCCAATTGCTTCGCGGTGTTGATAACAACAAAGACCAAAGCTACTTTTTATATACGTTAAGTCACGAGCAAATTGCACAAAGCCTTTTCCCTGTGGGTGAAATGGAAAAACCTGAAGTGAGAAAAATTGCTGAAAAACTTGATTTAGCGACAGCAAAGAAAAAAGACTCAACTGGTATTTGTTTTATTGGTGAACGTAAATTTACCGATTTCTTATCGCGTTATTTACCTGCTAAACCTGGTCCTATCATCACGGTTGATGGAGAAACCATTGGTGAACACCAAGGGTTGATGTATCACACATTAGGTCAACGTAAAGGGTTAGGTATTGGTGGAACGAAAGACGGTGGCGATGCCCCTTGGTATGTTGTTGATAAAGATGTTGAAAACAATATTCTTATCGTTGCTCAAGGTCATGAACACCCAAGATTGATGTCTGTAGGTTTGATTGCTCAACAATTACATTGGGTATCAAGGGAACCTATTACTGAGGCTTTCCGCTGTACTGTTAAAACACGATATCGCCAACCTGATATTGCGTGTACAGTAACACCATTAGGTGAAGACAAAATTGAAGTCCGCTTTGATTATCCTGTTGCAGCAGTTACCCCGGGACAATCAGCCGTCTTTTATCAAGACGAAGTCTGTTTAGGTGGCGGTATTATTGAAACCCGTATTCAGGAGTAGACGTGGCTAAAGATTTTCGTGATATAACACTTGCATTGGCAGGCATCTGCCAAGCAAGTCGTCTTGTTCAACAAGTTGCTTACCAAGGTAATGCGAACGAGAATGATGTTGAAGTGATGGTTAACAGTGTTTTTAACCTCAATCCGACTTCAACACTTGATGTTTATGGTAATCAAATCAGTCACCTAAAATTAGGCTTTCAAACATTGAAAGCCATTCATCAAGCGGTAAGAAGAGAAAAGTTAACGCTTGAGTTAATGACTTACCAACAAGGTTTAATCAACCTAGAGCGTATTATCAGCAGAAATGATAATTACAGCTCACATTTATCGCAAAAAATTTCTCAATTAGAGCGTCAAAAAAGTTATTTTGAACCCATGTCCGAAGGTGTATTTAATGCCCTTGCTGGCGTTTATGTTGATGCAGTTAGCCCTGTTGGCCCTCGCATTCAGGTTCATGGCTCGATTGATCTATTAAATACCCCTATTATTCAAGCTAAAGTTAGAGCGTTATTACTGACTGGCATTCGAAGTGCTGTGCTCTGGCGTCAAGTCGGTGGTCGTCGTTTTGATTTTTTACTGCATCAAAAGGCTATCCTACGACAAGCTGATGATTTTCTCGCTCAATGTTAATACTTTAAATTCAACCTGGGAGTTGCCAACAATGGAATTATCTTCGCTGACAGCGATTTCACCGATTGACGGTCGTTACGGAAGTAAAACCTCGTCGTTACGTTCTATTTTTAGTGAATTCGGTCTTCTGAAATTCCGTGTACAGGTAGAAGTTCGCTGGCTACAAAAGCTGGCATCTTGCGCCGACATTAAAGAAGTTCCAGCCTTTGAAAAAAACGCAAACGATTACCTTGATGCGATTGTTGCTAACTTCAATGAAGAAGATGCAGCACGTATTAAAACGATCGAACGTACCACTAACCATGATGTAAAAGCCGTAGAATATTTCTTAAAAGAAAAAGTGGCGACTATCCCTGCTTTACATCAGGTTTCTGAATTTATTCACTTCGCTTGTACTTCTGAAGACATTAATAACCTGTCTCATGCCATTATGCTGGAAACAGCACGCCAAGAGATCTTACTGCCTGCATGGCGTGAAATTATTGATACCATTAGCAAAATGGCTCAAGAATACCGTGATTTGCCATTACTTTCTCGCACACATGGTCAACCAGCAACACCATCTACAATTGGCAAAGAGTTTGCTAACGTTGCCTACCGTATGGAGCGCCAATATCGTCAACTAACACAAGTTGAGATCTTAGGTAAAATCAATGGTGCAGTAGGTAACTACAATGCACACTTAGCTGCATATCCTGAAGTAAACTGGCATCAATTTAGTGAAGAATTTGTAACTTCATTGGGTATTACATGGAACCCATACACAACTCAAATTGAACCACACGATTATATTGCGGAGCTTTTTGATTGCATTAGTCGCTTCAACACTATCTTGATCGATTTCGACCGCGATATTTGGGGTTACGTAGCACTGAACCACTTCAAGCAAAAAACAATTGCAGGTGAAATTGGTTCATCAACCATGCCTCATAAAGTGAATCCAATTGACTTTGAAAACTCTGAAGGCAACTTAGGGTTAGCAAATGCAGTAATGGGACACCTTTCTAGCAAGCTACCCGTTTCACGTTGGCAACGTGACTTAACAGACTCAACGGTACTGCGTAATTTAGGTGTTGGGATGGGTTATGCGCTGATTGCTTATCAATCAACCATGAAAGGTCTTAATAAACTTGAAGTGAATGAAAACCACCTTCGTGAAGAATTAGACTGTAACTGGGAAGTATTAGCCGAGCCCATTCAGACTGTAATGCGTCGTTATGGCATTGAAAAACCTTACGAAAAGCTAAAAGAGCTTACTCGCGGCAAACGAATCACTGAACAAGATATGGCAGTTTTCATTGATGGTTTAGAACTACCAGAAGATGAAAAAACGCGCTTAAAAGCAATGAAACCTGAAAGCTATATTGGTTTTGCCACTCAACTTGTTGATAAATTAAACTAATTTATCTTTCTAAAAAGGCAGATAATCTCTGCCTTTTTTTATATCAAAAAATTAGAAAACTCTCTGTAACTTAAACACTTTACCCGCTACGGTATTTTTTAAGTGATAGATTGACTATGATAACAATATATTTTTTATCTTATAGGATGACATTCATTTCCTATATTTATTTTACAACAGTGAATTTTTGCTGATTGTACTCAAGGTGGAATATGCGGATCTTAATTATTGAAGATAATATTTTACTTCGCCATCACTTATCTGTGCAATTTCGTGACGCAGGACATCAGGTTGATGCCGCAGAAGATGCCAAAGAAGCAGATAATTTTATTGCAGAAGGTACACCTGATGTTGCCATTGTGGACTTAGGATTGCCAGATGAAGATGGCATTAGCCTTATTCGCAGATGGCGGGAGAATAATATTACCCTGCCAATAATGGTATTAACTGCGCGCGAAAGTTGGCAAGAAAAAGTTTCAGCGTTAAATGCGGGCGCTGATGATTATGTGACAAAACCCTTTCATTTTGAGGAAATTGTCGCACGTATTCAGGCATTAATGCGAAGAAACATGGGAATTGCGTCACAAACACTCGTCATTGAACCTTTTGAGTTGGATTTGTCACGTAAAGAGTTCATGATTTCAGGAGAACAAATTAAGTTAACTGCATTTGAATATACGATTTTAGAAACATTAATGCGCAATCAAAACAAAGTCGTTAGCAAAGATGCATTAATGCGCCAGCTATATCCTGATGCTGAACTCAAAGAAAGCCATACTATTGATGTACTTATGGGACGACTACGTAAAAAAATCTTAGAAAAATATCCTGATGATGTGGTGGTTACCGTACGTGGACAAGGCTATCGTTTCGATATGAAACCTTAATATGCAAAAAAAACAGCGCTCCCCATTCTCATTACGAACACGCTTTTTACTTGCTACCAGTGCCATTATTTTGGCACTCACACTCTCATATGGGTTAGTGGCAATTGTTGGTTCGATTGTGAGTATAGATAAAACCACATTTATGCTAATGCGTAGCCAAAGCAATCTTTATTACAGCTTAGCGCAGTGGAATAAGGGAAAGCTGAACATTGAATTTCCAACTAATCTCAATAACAACAATACCTCGCTGGTGATCATTTTTGATGATAAAGGCGGTGTATTGTGGATGCCTCCCGATCTCCCCAAAGCCATTCCCGATAGCATTAAACATAAATGGCGTCATGAAGAAGGCTTATTTGAGATCTCAGTTGATATCAAAACAACACGGTTAATGTTAAAGCAGTTACCGCAATATCGTGTTTATCTCAAACGTCTTGAGGAATACTCTAGTAATGAGTTTTTGACTCACTCAGTTGTGATTAATCATTATCCTGCGGCTGACAATATGCCTTATATGGCGATCGCGGTTATCGATCCTATTCCTCAGCGTATGCAAAAAGTCAGTCAAGTTTGGGATTGGTTCTTATATATCATTCTTGCAAATCTATTTTTGGTTATACCCTTAATTTGGTTAGCTGCACATTGGAGTTTAAGACCGATAAAACAAGTTATTGAACAAATTAGTGCATTAGAAAAAGGGACTCGCAATGATTTGGATGAAAACCCGCCAACCGAGCTAAAAGGCTTAGTCCGAAATTTAAATGTGTTATTGCGTAATGAACGCAGTCGTTATAGTAAATATCGCACAAGTTTATCTGATCTTACCCACAGCCTAAAAACACCACTTGCCGTGTTGCAATCAACATTACGCTCTTTACGTTCGGGCAAACAGATGACGATAGAGCAAGCTGAACCTATCATGCTCGATCAAATAGAACGAATTTCGCAACAAGTCGGTTATTATCTGCATCGAGCATCCATCCACGGTGATCACGATATTACCACGCGAAAACTTCATTCACTGTCAGGATTGCTAGATAATCTTTGCAGTGCATTGAGTAAAGTTTATCAGTCAAAAGGGGTTGATTTAACACTCAATGTTTCACCTGAAATCATGTGGTTAGGTGAGAAAAATGATTTTATGGAAGTGATGGGTAATATTCTTGATAACGCCTGTAAATACTGCTTAGAATTTGTTGAAATCAATGTTAGCAATAATGAAAGTAGTGTAATGATTATTGTTGATGATGACGGCCCAGGCGTCAGCCCTGAAAAAAGAGAGGCCATTTTCCAACGAGGAACAAGAGCAGATACTCTGCGTCCTGGGCAAGGCTTAGGATTATCTATCGCGGTAGATATTATTGAACAATACAGTGGTGAAATTACTATTACCGATAGCCCGTTAGGAGGCGCTCGTATCACTGTGACATTTGCTGAGCAACAACTCACTACAGAACGCGAATAACCCTTATTTATAAAAAAACCTCTCTTTTTAAAGTTATCGCCAAATATACGGCGTTATGTATGATATCTGTTCAGTTGTTATCGAGTTACTCGCTATTACTCACATTGCTCAAAGGAATGTTTAGCAGGAAGTTAGAATTCATTATACTATGGCTTCAGGCTTCCCGAATTCAGGATATACACAATGGACTATAAACTTAATTTAGATTGGCAATCATTCCTCGAAAGCCATTGGCAAAAACGCCCTTTATTAATTAAAAACGGCTTCTCTCGTTTTGTTGATCCTTTATCTCCTGACGAACTTGCTGGTCTTGCAATGGAAGATGAAGTAGATAGCCGTCTTGTTAGCTGTCAAGACGGACAATGGGGAGTCAAACACGGGCCTTTCGAGCACTTTGAAGGACTTGGTGATAAAGATTGGTCTTTACTTGTACAAGCCGTCGATCACTGGCATTTTCCTAGTGCGGCATTAATGAAGCCATTTCGTGTGTTACCCGATTGGCGCATTGATGATTTAATGATCTCTTATTCTGTTCCCGGTGGTGGTGTAGGCCCACATCTTGATCAATATGATGTCTTTATTATTCAGGGACAAGGTCGTCGTCGTTGGCGTGTGGGTGAAAAAATCCCAATGAAACAACACTGCCCTCACCCTGATCTGCTTCAAGTTGATCCTTTTGAAGCAATTATTGATGAAGAATTAGAACCGGGTGATATTCTTTATATCCCACCTGGATTCCCACATGAAGGATATGCGATTGAAGAATCGCTAAACTACTCTGTTGGTTTCAGATCACCTAATGCTCGTGAACTTTTCAGTGGTTTCGCTGACTATGTGTTAGCAAATGATTTAGGCAGCTATCGTTATAGCGATCCTGATCTAACTCCGCGTGAAAACCCAGCATTAGTGCAACATCAAGAGTTAAATAAACTTCATGACATGATGGAAGATCTACTTGCTCAACCAGAAGTATTCCGTCATTGGTTTGGTGAGTTTATTTCTCAATCTCGTCATGAGCTTGATCTTGCAGTGCCAGAACCTTTATACGAAAACGCAGAAATTCATGATTTGCTGCAACAAGGTGAACAACTTCACCGCTTAAATGGTCTTCGTGCGCTACGTGTTGGTGATAGCTGTTTTGTTAATGGCGAGTTGATAGATACTGATTATATCGAAGCTGCTGATGCGCTTTGTCAATATGATTATATTGATAAACAACACTTAGGTGATGCATTAACCGATCCCAAATTTGTACGTTTATTAACACACTTGGTAAACCAAGGTTATTGGTATTTTGAAGATTAATTATCAATGATAATTTATAAAGCCCTGACATATTATTGCAGGGCTTTTTTATTACTAGAAATATTAAAATAAGTCTTATTTTAAAATCTAACGAATTAAATAAATTATCGACTCTTTTAAAAGTACTCTTGTATTACGAAAGAAAAAAGGAATCACAACAAAAAATGTACTTTGTAAGAAAAAAAGTAATAATGTATGTTTGCTATTTGTCACATAAAGAGAAAATGAGATTAAATAAGTGATTAGAAAATAACTAAAAATAATAATAAATGATTGTTGCTCAGATTTTTTAATCACTTTCTTTTTATGAGAGCTTAGTTGCTCTTCTATTACAGGTTTTAATAATTTTCCTGTTATGGTTTTCATTCAATATCCTTATATTATATTTATTTCTCTTTAATTATAAGGGAATTTCAGGAAACTCAATTTATCAAAGAGTTATTAATATTAAGCCTATATTAAAAGCTTAATAATAAACAATATGTTAGCCCATTATTATAAAATCACTCTATTTTTAATTAAGTAAATTTTTTCATTAATATCTCGTTTATTTTTCAGCCGTTTCTCCTATTTTATTTGATCAATTGCCCCTAAGATAAAATTAGATTTTTACTTCTTTTTTCGACAATGGAGTCGTCTATGAAAAAATTTATTGTTTTAATCGCTGCTTTTATTTTACCGACCGTGGTATTTGCAAAAACAGTAGAAACAGCAAATATGAAGGCACCACCAGCACAAACGGATATCATTTTTGTGTTAGATAAAAGTGGCTCAATGCAAGGGTATGAAAAAGATACTATTGGTGGATTTAATACTATTTTAGCAGAAAATAAAAATCGCCCTGAAAAAGTCTATATCACCACTATTTTATTTGATAGTCAGGCTAAAAAGTTACATAACCGTATTGATATTAATAAGATAGAGAATTTAACGACTAACGATTATTTTGCATCGGGTAATACCGCACTGTTAGATGCTGTGGGAAATGCGATCACTGAAGGAAATAAACCAAATTCACCCTATAAGAATGTCATGATGGTGATCATCACCGATGGCGAAGAAAATAGTAGCCGTGAATATTCGCTAGAAAAAGTAAAATCATTAATTAATTCAGCAGAAAAAGAGAAAGGTTGGGAATTTATCTTTTTAGGTGCCAACATTGATGCAATAAGTGCGGCTGAAAGTATTGGCATTAAATCATCCAACTCAACTCAATATATCCAAGATGCTAAAGGCTATGAAAATGCCTATGAGTCTGTTAATAAAGCCGTTCAATCTAAAATTGAAGGAAAAGAGTTAAATCAAGATTGGAAATCTTCTGTTGAACAAGATTACGAAAAACGTAAATAAACTTAATATATTCTTTTTACTAAAAAAATAATAGCCGATATTTCGGCTATTATTTTTCATTTCGAAGCTCAATAAGCGATTAGCTAACTACTTTAGCCTTTTCTCTTTCAGCCGTTATTTCAGCAATGCGCATAATGACACTCACCGCCGCTTCCATGCCTTCTAAAGAGATAAATTCATGCTTACCATGGAAATTATAGCCGCCTGTGAAAATATTAGGGCAAGGTAATCCACGGTAAGAAAGTTGAGCACCGTCTGTACCACCACGAATAGGCTTGATATTTGGCTCAATATCACAATCAATCATGGCTTGTTTGGCTATTTCAATGATGTGAGGGAATTGAACAACTTTATCATGCATATTGTAATAGCTATCATCAATCGTTAGCTCAATATAACAATCAGGATGCAGGCCTTTACCCACTCTCTCTGCAATCGCAATCATATTCTGTTTGCGTTTTTCAAATAAGTTACGATTAAAATCACGGATAATATAATGCATTTCCGCTCTTTCTACCGAGCCTTTGATACTTTGCAGATGGTAAAAACCTTCATAACCATCGGTATTTTCTGGTGTTTCGTCAACAGGTAATTCTTGATGAATACGTGTTGCTAATCCTAATGCATTAACCATCACCCCTTTTGCACTGCCTGGGTGAACATTGTTACCTACAATTTTGATATTCACGGATGCGGCATTGAAGTTTTCATATTCCAGTTCGCCAACACCACCACCATCAACGGTATAAGCCCAGCTTGCACCGAATGCTTTTAAGTCTACATAATGCGCGCCACGCCCGATTTCTTCATCAGGAGTGAAAGCAATGCGAATATCCCCATGAGGTCGATTCGTTTCTTTTAAGCGCACCATCGCAGTAATAATTTCAGCAATACCTGCTTTGTCGTCCGCACCCAGTAATGTTTTGCCATCAGTAGTAATTAATGTCTTACCAATCATTGAATGTAAGATTGGGAACATAACTGGCGATAACACTTCATCACCAATACCTAAAGCAATATCACCACCACGATAATCTTCAAGCACTTGTGGTTTTACATGTTTTCCTGAAAAGTCAGGAGATGTATCAAGATGCGAAATAAAGCCAATAACTGGCACTGGCCAAGATACATTGGATGGTAAACTTGCCATTACACATCCCTTGTCACTGAGCATTACATCGGAAAAGCCCAGCTTTTTTAATTCTTGAGCCAATGCCTTGGCAAGTTTTAATTGTCCATCACTGCTTGGTGACATTTTTGAAGATGGTTTTGATTGTGTATCAAAATTAATATATTCAAAAAAACGTTCTAATAATTTATCCATTTTGCCCCCTAAGATCTCTCTAAGAACAATAATAGGGAACTCTATAAAATAATTATTGCGTCAAATCAGCTTTAGGATCATTAATTAATTCAAACAATTTATGAACATATTCATCAACTACCTGACTTGCAGGGCCATAATGTTTCTCTTCAAACTGGCTTTCAACCAAACTGGGTTCAAGATTTAACTCAACAGTATGAGCGCCTGTTAATCGAGCTTCATGGACAAAACCAGCTGCTGGGTAAACATTTCCAGATGTACCGATAGAGATAAAAATATCAGCCTCAGCCAAAGCGTGATAAATCTCTTCCATACCAATTGGCATTTCACCAAACCAGACAATATGTGGGCGTAGTGGCGATGGGAATTGGCAGCAATGACAACGATCGGTTGTTTCTAAGTCCCCTTTCCACTCAAATACTTGACGAGATTGAGGGCAACGCACTTTTAGCAATTCACCATGCATATGCAAAATATGTTTACTACCTGCTTTTTCATGCAGATTATCAATATTTTGCGTAACGAGTAAAAAATTGTCTTTACCTAAACGTTGCTCTAGTTTAGCTAATGCATAATGCGCTTCATTAGGTTGAATAGAAGGTTGTTGCAATTGGCGGCGACGTTCATTGTAAAACTGCTGAACCAATTGGGGATTGCGTTGATAACCTTCAGGTGTTGCAACATCTTCAACGCGATGTTCTTCCCACAATCCATCTTCTGATCGGAATGTTTTAATTCCTGATTCAGCAGAAATGCCAGCCCCTGTTAATACGACAACTTTGGGTAAATTCATTTCATGTTCCGTTTTATGGGTGAGATGAAAATAACGACAACGTGAATGCTGCCTACGTAAATTTTTGATCTTACGAAACTTCCTAAGCCGACGATGACGAAGTTTAAGTTTCATCATTACAATCCTTGGTTTTCAAATTTAAATATCGCGTTTCTTATCTTCACTAGTTTAAGCGTTTTTTCTTCTTTGTATGTCAATAAACTTATTGTCCACTTAAAATTCTTGCAGGATCTAGTTTAGTGGCTCGACGTGCAGGATACCAACTTGCAATCAGGCTTAAGATCACAGTGGTAATAAATACAGAGAAAACGTCAATTAAATGAACTTCTGAAGGTAGAAAGTCGACGAAATAAACATCGCCTGACAACACACTGTGTCCCGTTAATGATTCAATAACAGACACTAATGGCGTTAAATTATAAGCAACCAATACACCAAATATCACACCAGCGACACAACCAATCATGCCTGATAATAAACCGTACCATAAAAAGATATTACGAATATGGCTATCTCGTGCACCTAACGTTCGTAAAATAGCAATATCACTACTTTTATCTCTTACCGCCATAATCAGCGTTGAGACAATATTAAAACAAGCAACACCAATCACTAAGATCATCGATAAATACATAATGCTACGGATCATCTGAATATCGCTATACATATAGCCATAGTCACTTATCCAGCTTTTCGCATAAACATATTCTTTACTGTTTAAACCCGCATTATGAATAATTTCATTCGCGAAAAAAGGATCTACTGTTTTCACTTCAATCCCTGTAATGCCTTGCCCATAATCCATATATTGTTGAGCATCGGCTAAAGGAATTAACGCTAATTGGTGATCAAGCATTCCACTGAGTTTAAAGATACCACTCACTTGTAAGCGAATACGTTTAGGCTGTAAAAGCTTAGTAGGATCATCATTATTAGGAATTAATACCGTCAGCCAATCACCTTGTTTTATTTTCAACGCATTGGCAACACCTTGTCCTATAATAATTTGTTGTTTACCTGCCTTAAAATTTTGCCATGCATTGTTTTGTACATATCGAGGCAACAGGCTGATATCACCTTGTTTTTCAGGTGAGACCCCCATCACTTGCACTGCCTTTAACTCTGTTCCTTTTTCTAACAATCCAGTGAGTAAAATATAAGGAGCAGCAGCGACAACACCTTGGGTATTTTCAATACGAGGTAATGCTGATTGCCATTGTACAAATGGCTGTTCTACTGAATAAATTTGTCCGTGAGGCACAACTGATAAAATACGGTTTTTTAATTCACGCTCAAAGCCATTCATGGCACTTAAGCCAATAATTAAGACAGCAACACCCAGCATAATGCCCAGTGTTGAAATAACTGAAATTAAAGAAACCATTCCCGCACGTTTTCGCCCTCTTGAAAAACGTAATGCGGTCACTAATGCAAGTGGCAATTGCGCCATTATTTCACTCCTGAAATTGCGTTTTGTGACTGTAGTTGACCATCTTTCATTTCAAGTTGGCGCTGAAAACGAGCCGCCAGTGACAAATCATGCGTTACGACCAGAAAAGCGGTTTGTTTTTCTTTGTTTAACTTAATCAACAATTCAAAAATCCCTTCTGCATTTTTCTGGTCAAGATTACCCGTTGGTTCATCAGCAAGGACTAATGCAGGATCGTTCACTAATGCTCTCGCAATCGCAACGCGTTGTCTCTCACCACCAGAAAGCTCTGAAGGACGGTGATGAGCGCGATCTTTTAACCCAACAGCTTCAAGTAAAGACATCGCTTTTTCTTTTGCAACTGAAGCGCTCGTGCCGCCAATCATCAGTGGCATAGCAACATTTTCAAGTGCGGTGAAATCAGGTAATAGATGATGAAATTGATAAATAAAACCCAATTGGCTATTACGTAGATCAGCCTTTTCAGAAGAGGATAATTTATTAAGTGATTGCCCTTTAAAAAAGACTTCACCTGATGTTGGAGAATCTAATCCACCCAGTAAATGTAATAAGGTACTTTTTCCTGAGCCAGAACTCCCCACGATGGCAAGAAAATCGCCCTTATCCATTTTAAAAGAGACTGATTTCAGCACTTGTGTGGAAATAGAACCATCTTGGTATTGTTTACATAGGGCGTGGCAATCCAATAAACCATCTTTATTAATGTGCATTTGTTTTTCTGATGCCATTGGTTGTTTATTCAAAGAAGAATTACTCATAACGTAGCGCCTCTGCTGGCTGAATAGCCGCGGCCCGCCAAGACGGGTATAAAGTGGATAAAAGGGAAATGATAATAGCGGAGAAACCAATCATAAAGACGCGTCCCCAATCAAGTGTTGCGGGCAATTCCACACCTTGAGGGATAAGTCCTACCGCTGGCATAATAACGTTTAATTGGCTTGAGAGTAATGCGCCTAACAGACCACCAGCTACCGCCCCTAAAATACCTGCACCTGCACCTTGTAGCATAAAAATGGACATAATCTGAGAGCGTTTTAAACCCATAGTTTGCAAAATAGCAACTTCACCTTGTTTTTCCATGACCAACAAAGAAAGTGAGGTAATAATATTAAAAGCTGCCACTGCTATAATTAAGCTTAATAATAATCCCATCATATTTTTTTCCATTTTTACAGCTTGGAAAAATTCACCTTTACGTTCGCGCCAATCTCTCCAACTTAGATTTTTATCTAAAGATTGTGCACTGTATTTTTCAATATTGAGAGGATCAGTAAAGAAAAGACGCCATCCTGTAATATTACCCGGCTGATAACGCATTAAACGTGCCGCATCTTGCTGATTAACTAAGATTTGTGAGGCATCTGCATCGCCACCACTTTGGAAAATACCTTTAACGGTAAATAACCGTTGGCTAGGTAATCTTCCCATTGGTGTTAATTGGCTTACGCTTGGCACAATAAGGCGGATGTTATCGCCTTCTTTTGCTTTTAACTGTTTAGCAAGGCCACTTCCTAAAATCACACCATAATCACCCGCTTTCAGCATAGAAAAATCGCCATAACGAATATGTTTCGTTAAAGGTTCATCTTGCTCTTTTTCTATACCCAACATAACACCAACGCTGATATTGTCTTTACTTTGCAAAACAACATCGCCTTCTACTAAAGGGGTAACGTTTATGATACCTTCACGCGTCAGTAATCTTTCAGCTATATTTGAATCTCGGGGTAATTGCCCGTTAGGTGATGTCACGATGGCTTGTGGAATATAAGCAAGAATGCTTTCTTGCAATGAACGTTCAAAGCCATTCATGACAGAAGTCACTGTAATCAGTGCCGCTACACCTAACATAATCCCTAAAGCGGATAGCCATGAGACGAAGCGACCGAATTTATCGACCGCACGACCCCGCATATAACGGAGCCCTATATAAAATGAGACAGAATTGTACATGAAATCTGTGCTGTTCCTGTTGCTAATGCGAAGTGTTCAGGGATAATAAAGGGTAGTCTTACTGAATGGAACCACTCTATTCCCAAACTGTGGTTTTTTCTTTTATCTTAACCTGCCCGCCAGTTTAAGCTTTAGCCATTAAGCTAAAGATGTGTTGGGAGTTAACTACAACAAAGAGTTCACATTACACGCTTATGTCCTCAGAATATCGTTATCAACTTCCTATAAAACAAGGGGATACTCGTCAGCTAGGTCAACTGACTGGTGTCGCTTGTGCTCTAGAATGTGCCGAGATCATCAAACGTCACTCTGGATTAGTCGTTCTTGTTACTCGTGATATGCAAAATGCATTGCGTTTACAAGATGAAATCCGTCAGTTTTGTGATTATCCAGTAGAGACATTATCGGATTGGGAAACGCTGCCATACGACAGTTTTTCACCTCACCAAGAAATCATCTCAAACCGCCTTTCTACGCTATACCGTATTCCATCACTTCTCAAGGGAATTTTAATCTTACCTGTCAATACGTTAATGCAGAAAGTCTGCCCAACGGATTATCTCGCAAGTCATGCGTTGGTAATGCAAAAAGGAGAGGTACTTTCTCGTGATAATTTACGTAAAACATTAGATGAAGCGGGATATCGCCATGTCGAACAAGTATTAGAACATGGGGAATACGCAACGCGTGGTGCATTATTAGATTTATTTCCTATGGGAAGTGAATTTCCTTATCGTATTGATTTTTTCGATGACGAAATAGATAGCCTGCGTACTTTTGATGTCGATACACAACGGACATTAGCTGAAGTTGATCAAATTAATTTACTGCCTGCACATGAATTCCCAACAGATGCAAATGCGATAGAAACTTTCCGTAGCCAATGGCGTGAACGGTTTGATGTAAGACGTGATCCTGAACATATTTATCAGCAAGTAAGTAAACACATATTGCCAACGGGAATTGAATATTGGCAATCCCTGTTTTTTGAACAGCCTTTATCTAACTTATTTGCTTATTTCCCTAAAAACACATTGATAGTGACGCAAGATCTACAAGATTTTGCAGAAAAATTTTGGCAAGACATTAATCAACGTTTTGAAAGCCGTCGCGTTGATCCTATGCGACCACTGTTACCACCAGATGATATTTGGCTGAATGTTGATAAATTTAATAAAGAGTTAAAACAGTGGCCTCGTATTCAACTTAAAACAGAAACGTTGCCAGAAAAAGCGGGACAGACCAA
This sequence comes from Proteus sp. LHD240705, assembly GCF_047921555.1. Classification (NCBI taxonomy): domain Bacteria; kingdom Pseudomonadati; phylum Pseudomonadota; class Gammaproteobacteria; order Enterobacterales; family Morganellaceae; genus Proteus; species Proteus sp. LHD240705. The sequence continues at coordinate 530,486 of NZ_JBLRMI010000003.1, read as the reverse complement.
TTTAGGCTATCAACCTCTTCCTGATTTATCGATTAACGCTCAAAGCAAATCACCTTTAGATAACTTACGCCGATTCCAAGAACAATTTTCAGGTAGTGTTATTTTCTCCGTTGAAAGTGAAGGACGACGCGAAACCGTACAAGAGCTTTTATCGCGGATAAAAATAGCACCTAAGCAAATCATTGAATTATCTGATGCTCAAGAGAAAGGTTTTTACTTTATCATTGGTGCTGCTGAACATGGATTTATTGATAACCATCGCCAATTAGCCATGATCTGTGAAAGTGATATGTTAGGTGAACGCGTTAATCGTCGTCGCCAAGACAATCGTCGTGCTATTAATACAGATACCTTAATTCGCAACCTTGCTGAATTAAGCATAGGACAGCCCGTTGTTCATCTTCAACATGGTGTTGGTCGCTATCAAGGAATGACAACACTAGAAGCTGGTGGCGTTAAAGCTGAATATTTGATGTTAAGCTACGCGGGTAATGACAAGCTTTATGTTCCTGTTTCATCACTGCATTTAATCAGTCGTTATTCTGGTGGCGCAGATGAAAATGCCCCACTACATAAATTGGGTGGCGATGCATGGGTAAGAGCTCGCCAAAAAGCTGCTGAAAAAGTGCGAGATGTCGCAGCAGAGTTATTAGATGTTTATGCTCAACGCGAAGTAAAAACAGGCTTCGCCTTTAAAATGGATAAAGAGCAATACCAATCATTCCGCCAAAGCTTTCCTTTTGAAACAACACCTGATCAAGAAATGGCTATCAATGCTGTGCTTAGCGATATGTGCCAAGCCATTTCAATGGATAGACTCGTCTGTGGCGATGTCGGATTTGGTAAAACAGAAGTGGCGATGCGCGCTGCATTTCTTGCCGTTAACAACAATAAACAAGTCGCTATTTTAGTACCAACCACCCTATTGGCTCAGCAACATTTTGATAATTTCCGTGATCGTTTTGCTAATTGGCCCGTTAACATTGAGATGATCTCACGTTTTCGTAGCGCAAAAGAGCAACAGCAAATCACAGAAAAACTGGCCGAAGGTACAGTTGATATTGTCATTGGCACACATAAATTGCTTCAACCAAATATTCAGTGGAAAGATTTGGGGCTATTAATTGTCGATGAAGAGCACCGCTTTGGTGTTCGCCATAAAGAGCGAATAAAAGCCATGCGTGCTAATGTCGATATATTAACGCTAACAGCAACGCCTATTCCTCGTACGTTGAATATGGCAATGAGCGGTATGCGTGATCTTTCTATTATTGCAACACCACCAGCACGTCGCTTATCGGTGAAAACCTTTGTGCGAGAATATGATGACTTAGTGGTGCGCGAAGCTATCTTGCGTGAAACATTGCGTGGCGGACAAGTTTATTACTTGTATAACGATGTTGAGAATATCGAAAAAGCCCGTGAGAGACTGGCTGCACTCGTTCCTGAAGCACGTATTGGTATTGGTCACGGACAAATGCGTGAGCGTGAACTTGAACGTGTGATGAATGATTTCCATCACCAACGTTTTAATGTGTTACTTTGCACCACAATTATTGAAACAGGTATCGATATACCAACCGCGAACACCATTATTATTGAACGTGCAGATCACTTTGGTTTAGCGCAATTGCATCAGTTACGTGGTCGCGTAGGTCGTTCTCATCATCAAGCTTATGCTTATTTGTTGACACCTCATCCTAAAGCAATGACAAAGGATGCTCATAAACGTTTAGAAGCGATTGCTTCACTGGAAGATCTGGGTGCTGGTTTTGCATTAGCCACCCATGATTTAGAAATTCGGGGTGCGGGTGAGCTATTAGGTGAAGAGCAGAGCGGTCAAATGAATACCGTCGGCTTCTCTCTTTATATGGAATTGCTAGAAAGTGCAGTAGAAGCACTTAAAGAGGGTAGAGAGCCATCACTTGAAGATCTCACCAATCAACAAACTGAAATTGAATTAAGAATGCCTGTCTTGTTGCCTGATGATTACATTCCTGATGTAAATGTCAGACTTTCATTCTATAAACGAATTGCCAGTGCGATCGACTTAACAGAGCTTAATGATCTAAAAGCAGAGTTAATTGATAGATTTGGTAAGCTGCCTGATGCAGGGCGTTATCTACTGCGTAATGCTGCTATTCGCTTAAGTGCAATGAGCTTGGGTATCACTCGAATTGAAGCTCATGATAAAGGCGGATTTATTGAGTTTGGTGAAAAGAATAAGGTTGAACCAGGATATTTAATCAGCCTACTTCAAGAACAACCTGCTATTTTCCGTTTAGATGGTCCATCAAAACTGAAATTTATTACAGATCTCACTGAGCGTGAGAAACGACTCACCTTTATTGATGATATGTTAAGTGCGTTCAATGATCATAAGATCAAATAACCACATATTTATGATTTTTTGAATCAGTAAAAAGGCGTAATTGAAGTGGTTTCACTCCTTCATTACGCCTTTTTTATTCTTTAGATTTAATCTTTACGGCAAGGTACTTTTTCATTCATAGAACAATAAGGTTCTTGTTCTAAAATCAGCCTACCATCAGAATCTAATGCGATAATTTCACCAGGTTTAAACGTGGTACGTACTTTGCCCGGTGTTCCATCGATAGTATAAAGCACATCATAACCAACAATTCTACGCTCTTGACGATAAATCGGGATGCACTCTTTAAATTGAGGATAAGGGAAATTAGCAATATTGCTGTTATTGAGTGCTTCAATCATATAAAACACTCGACACTCTTGCTCTGCGGGATGAAATCGTGACAATTTTTCTGGTGTAAAAGGTGTAGGTAAGCCAATTCGATGACAATACTCTTCTGTTACAAAAACAGTCGATTTAATAGGTGTAGCCGAAACGACATGAGCGTATTGAGGCTGGGGAAATACCCACCTCCATGCAATAAATGAAAGAATAGCTAATACAATGATTAGTCCTATTAGTGTGTACTTTCTGACATTAACACCCACTTTTACCCCTTTTTATTTGTTTTATCCTTAATTGCCACAGATACGTAATAAAAGCCACGGTTTCACTCTAACTGGCTAATATATTTACTATTCAATAAATGAATTCTCTAATCTGATAGCTTAATTCAACATCCATGCTGATTAACATAATAAGTAAACCACGTATTTATGACATGTTAAATACACCACTTATTTCTGTTTTAATTACTTAATTAAATACTAACTACATTCTTAGGACTTACACATTATATTAAGATAGATCTTAATTTATTAAGCTGAAAAAATAAAAATCGTCATGCTACTTATGATACATCATTATGATAACACTAAGTTAACAAATGTCGCCTAAAAATAGGCGATATTCCATATTTAACGCATATTATAAAATTTACTTTTAAGATTTGTAAAATTATTTTACCCATTTAAATACGAGTAAAAATAACAAGTTAAGCTTATTTCTAATAATTTTCACTTATTATCTTTCTAATACAAATCTACGAAACACCATAACATTTTATTTGATGAATTAATGAATTAAACATCATTTTTTATTTAAGAAAAGTCTTAAATAATTTAGCGTAATAAATAAAATAAATGTTATCTTTAATATTACAAGTTTAACCTTAATAATAAAATTATATTTATCATTACTCTATTGAGCTTTAGCGTTACCGATTATTTCTGATATAGGCAGACAAATCATCTAGTGCTTTATGCTATGTTTATTTATTTTATTTGGATATTCTCATTTAATTATTTAATTTAAAATAAAAAATAGATAAAAAACCCTCATAAAATATGAGGGTTTAAAAAAGTAACTTTTGTCTTATCTGTAAAGCAAAAGATAAATTAATGAAGTTTTAGTTTAGGTCTAATTACTCGGTTGATTGATCCGACTAACATCATAAGTCCAGTTTTGATATAACCATGCAACGCTATTTGATGCATTCGATATAAAGAGATATAAACAATCCGCGCTATGCGCCCTTCGATCATCATGTCCCCCTTCATCAAATTCCCCATCAAACTCCCCACGGTACTAAATTTAGAGAGTGAAACTAATGAGCCGTGATCGGTAAACACATAATCTTTTAGCGGTTTATCTTTTAACATTGCTAAAATATTGCTGTAACAACGACTTGCCATTTGATGTGCGGATTGTGCTCTTGGTGGAACAAAACCGCCTTCTTTTCTTGGACAAGAAGAACAGTCACCAATTGCAAAGATAGACTCATCTAAGGTTGTTTGTAAGGTAGGTTTAACGACCAACTGATTAATACGGTTAGTTTCTAGGCCAGCAATCTCTTTCATAAAATCAGGTGCTTTAATACCTGCTGCCCACACCATTAAGTCAGCATCAATATGCTCACCATCTTTGGTGTTTAATCCACCTTCATCTGCGCTTGTGACCATGGTTTTGGTCATCACTCGCACACCTAATTTGGTTAATTCCTGATGTGCAGCACTAGAAATACGCACTGGTAATGCAGGTAAGATACGCTCTCCAGCTTCAACCAAAGTAATATTTAATGCTGAAGGTGCTAATTTTTTTAATCCATAACTATTAAGCTGACGTACTGCATTATGCAATTCAGCTGAAAGTTCAACACCCGTTGCACCACCACCCACAATCGCAATATTTACCTTACGATTTTCTTCTTGTGCATTGGTATCTGCTGAGTATTTTAAAAATAAATTTAACATTTCGTTATGGAAACGATGTGCTTGTTGAGGACTGTCCAAGAAAATACAGTTCTCTTTAATACCTGGTGTGCCAAAATCGTTTGATTTACTGCCTAACGCCATCACTAAAATATCGTAGTCTAATGTACGTTCAGGTACGAGCAATTCTTGCTCTTCATTATAAATAGCAGCCAATGTGATATTTTTTTGCTCACGATCAAGCCCTGTTAATGAGCCTAATTGGAAATTAAAATGATGGTTATAGCCGTGTGCTAGATAACTTAAAGCATCAACACCATCATCTAAAGAGCCCGTTGCTACTTCATGTAAAAGGGGTTTCCATAGATGACTGTTGTTGCGATCCACTAAGGTGATCTCTGCTTTTTTGCTGCGTCCTAATTTATTGCCTAATTTGGTCGCCAGTTCTAAACCACCAGCGCCGCCACCGACAATAACAATTTTTTTTAATGACATTTAACGTCACTCCATAAAGATATTTACTGTTGTTATTTAAATAGCCTTAGTGAAATCTACTTAAATAATGACAGTTAAATCGTTTCTGCTGTTATTTTTGTTCTTAAGCAAGTTAATTGGAAAGATGGTCATACCAAAGTTGATTTATATCAAAAATATTTGAATATTCATATCTATTTTTTGAAGAAAATAGTTGTTTTTGCCTTTTAGTGACAAATAAATCACCATTTAAAACATAGGGATATTGGTTTTATCAATTAATACAATGAACTAGAAAAATAAGCATAAAAGGATTGTTAAAATCAGTCGTGATCATTGAGGTGATAAAAATAAGGGGTCGGAAAAATGTTGAAAAGAGATAGATAGAGAGGACGGTATGAACGTTTTAGCTACGTTAGATAAAAAAATGGATGGAACAAACACCATCCATTTTAAACATATGACTTTAGTCTTACTCTTTACGATTAAATGCTTTAATTTTAAATAGATGCTCAGAGAGGCTCTTAAATTTATGCGTTTGCACTTCATCCCAAATTACGGAGTAATAAGGTGATAATTCATCAGCAGAACGCTGATTATCTAAAACCTCATCATTACGAGATAAAATCACTAAAGCGTTATCTTTGTTTTTAGAACGAAAATCTTTAATACATTTCGTTGAGATATCTAAATATTCTTCAGGTCTGTCGATTTTGTCTGTCATGTTTTCGTAAGGAAAAAGATTAGGATTAATCATTACCTGACGAATATTACATAAGAAACCAATACGCTCTGCCCAATATCCACCTAATCCTACGCCGCAAATTAATACTGGCTCTTTCGTGGATTTAATCACTTTATCCGTTTCTTTCAGTAAGTGTTGCATGTCATGACGAGGATGCAACGTACTGTAGCTTAAAAAGCGGACATCAGGATCAATAAACTGTAGCTGTAAAACTTTCTCATGATTTCCAGGACTTGTGGAATCAAAACCATGTAAATATATAATCATGCTCGCTCCTGCCATTGCTCCTGTAATTGGGTCAGCAACTGATTCGCTTTTTTCCAACGATCAGAGGTTTGTAGCTCACTCAATGTGTAACGACCTCGGTGATGGTACAATGTGGAAATGCGTTCTGCTTTGACAGAGGACAGGTTATCTAACACACTCACCGCCCCTTTTCGGTTATTACACACTAAAAGCATATCACAGCCAGCATCTAGCGAACGTTGTGCTCTTTCTGCGTAACTTCCCATAATAGCTGCCCCCTCCATCGATAAATCATCAGAGAAAATAACGCCTTGGAAGCCTAATTGTTCACGTAAGATGGATTTCAGCCAGTACGATGAGCCACTTGCCGGACGCTCATCAATCTGAGAATAAATGACATGAGCTGGCATAATGGCATCTAATAACTGGCGTTGAATAAAATCTTTAAAAATGGACATATCATGTTGGCGAATATCATCTAAAGAGCGATCATCACGAGGCGTTTCTTTATGAGAATCAGCCCTTACAGCACCATGTCCAGGGAAGTGTTTTCCTGTTGATTTCATGCCCGCAGAGCGCATACCTTTGATAAAGCTCTCAGCCATTGTCATAGCAATTTCTGGTGAATCATGGAAAGAACGCTCGCCAATGGCGATACAGTTATGACCTAGGTCGAGCACAGGTGCAAAACTGATATCAATATCCATGGCAATCATTTCTGATGCCATTAACCATCCCGCTTCTTGTGCTAAATGACTCGCTTGATAACCTTCATTTAGTGCCGCATAAGATTGAGCCGCAGGCAATCGTGTAAAACCATCACGGAAGCGCTGTACACGTCCCCCTTCTTGGTCTACTGCAATCACAAGGCGCTCATGAGATGCATCACGAATTTGGCGAACTAATTCATTTAATTGTTCAGCATCGTGGAAGTTGCGGGTAAAAAGGATTAATCCACCGACAAGAGGATGCTTTAAAATTTCACGCTCTTCACTATCGAGTTCATATCCTTCAACATCAAGCATTACCGGACCCATAACATTCCTCTCTTTGTAATTGTGACAAGATAATGTCTTTAATTCGTCAGACTGAAATAGCGACGTAAAGGTTCAGACATTATTAAAAATGATCCATCTTTTGTTTGTTGCCAACGGACTTCATACCACATTAGCATCATATAAAAAATGAATGGCTCTCTTGATAGAATACGCTTTCTCAATTCCTTCACAGAATAAACATCCGTCTCTTTGGATTGAGCATAATGACAATGATACGAATAATAATAATCCAAAAACGTATTTTGTTGCGCTTCATTGAGTTGGTTTGTTGCAAAGAACGTCATCAATGAATCCGCTGTATCAATATCGGCCGCATATTCCCAATCAATAAATTTTATACCCGAATCACTAAGAAGAATATTCTCAACATGTAAATCCATGTGAGCAGGCGCGTATTTTATGAAATTGCATCGCGGTTGGCGTAAAAAATGTTGTTGTAAGCGTAACCATTTAGCAGATAAGCGTTTTCTATCAATACTCTGCCAATAAATTAATAATTCATGATTTAGGTTAAGAGGAAAACCTAACGGTGTGTGTTGATGAAGTATGGCTATTTTTTCAGCCAACGGTTTTAAATAAGTACTAAAAAGTGATTGGTGAGTAAGATGTTCGCCCTGTAACCAATAAAGAAAAAACCACTTTTTATAACGTGTGGCAACTTTAGGTGATAAATTAGATCCTGATAGCTGTTTTAAAATAGCGTATTCTTTTCTTCCATGTACATAAAGCGCTTTTTTTTCATCGCCATAATAGCGAGCAACCCAGTCAATATCTGCACATTGCACACGAAAAGCACCACCGCCAGCGCCTTCTAATGCTGTGATTTTCCATTTGCTTAATGCCGTTGCAGGGAAAAGCGCTTGCAAGGCATTAAGCAAACTTGAGTAATGCAGATCACTCAACCTTATGGCGCCCGTTCCAAAGAATTTCACCAGAAGAAACCGACATTAACTGCATACTAATCACACGGTTATCTTTTTTACCATCAACGGTTGAGAATAAAATATAATCAGCTTTCAAATAGCGGGCCAAGCCAATCGCTGCACTACGAAGACCTAGGCTATCTTCACCAGATAAACCAAGGGCTTTTCGTGCTGACATCATTTGCGTGTAAGGCACGGTTTGTAACGCACTAATACTATTAACTGATTCGATAATCGTATTGGTTGCATTTACCGCTTGGATGTTTCCACCCGAATTATTTTTAACATTATCAACAACGATAAGCTTACCTGCCTCTAAATCACCAGTAACCGCCATTTCTCTAATTAAAGGAGTGACAGCAGCATTCCAATTAATACTCGTGATTTTAGGTGGCGTTGGCACAACTTCAATTGGTGGCTCTATCGGTTTAGGTGGCTCTACTGGCTCTGTAGGTGTCACAGGCTCCACAGGTACAGGCGGTTGTTGTGGCAACATAGATGGACAACCCGCTAATAAAAATACAGACATCGCCACAAATAGAACTCTTTTCATGCTCGTGTTACCTTATCCTAAGTAAAGAGATAAACTCTGACATAACTAATGGTTTTATCTGGTATATCACCACTAATTTCGGCATCACCATCACCAAGAATAGTCACATCATTTACATTCCCAGCAGGAGAAACTTCAAGTCCTTGTTCGTTATACCAATAAAAACGATAGCGAATAGAAACAGGGTAAGATTGTGTATTTGATAACATGACTGTCGCTTTTGTGCCATTAGCATGGTGTTCAATGGTTGGCTGACCAGCAACAACGCCTACAACTAATACCGAAGGCTCCATAATAATAGCCTGCTGACGATTGAAATAGAGTTTATTATCTGAATGAGATGATAAACATCCTGAAAGCAATGTCGTCATAAATACAGCGATAAGTAATGAACAAATGGCCTTACCTTGTCTTATCATGTATTACTTCCTGTTATCCTGCTGTTAGCATCACATCCATTACTGGCTTAATAATGGCCCTAATGGTTTTCCGCCAAGCAAATGCATATGAATATGGAAAACTTCTTGTCCACCATGTTTATTACAGTTCATCACTAAGCGGTAACCGTCTTCAGCAATGCCTTCTTGTTGTGCAATTTTTGCCGCAACTACAAAAAGGTGTCCTAATACTTGCTCATCTTCCGCAGTAACATCATTTACAGTAGGAATAAGTTTATTAGGAATAATTAAAATATGAGTGGGTGCTTGAGGTGAAATATCACGAAATGCAGTCACTGTATCATCTTGAAAAACGATATTGGCTGGGATTTCACCACGAATAATTTTACTGAAAATTGTTTCTTCTGCCATTTCCATCACCTTATTATTTATTTTAATTCCTGATTAATTCTATTAAGCAGGTAAGTTTTGAATATGAAAGAGCTTAGCAAAATTGCGTGTTGTTTGTTGCGCTAACTCTTCAACACTGACGCCTTTTAAGACAGCCATATATTCTGCAACATCACGGACATAAGCTGGTTGGTTTTCTTTTCCGCGATGAGGAACTGGCGCTAAATAAGGGGAGTCTGTTTCAACTAAAATTCTATCAAGAGGAACAATGCGAGCAGCTTCTCTAATTTGTTCAGCATTTCTAAATGTTACGATGCCAGAAAAAGAAATATACATTCCAAGATCAAGTAATGCTGTTGCAGTTTCTTTATCTTCAGTAAAGCAATGCAGAACACCGCCACAATCTTGAACTTTCTCTTCTTTTAAAATGGATAAAGTATCTTCTCGAGCACTGCGTGTATGCACAATAACGGGTTTATTAACTTGGCGTCCAATACGAATATGCTCACGGAAAATTTCACGCTGTAAAGCCGCATTTTCTTGTTGGTAATAGTAATCTAGCCCTGTTTCACCTAAAGCCACAACATCAGGGGCAGCGGCTAAACGTGCTAATTCTTCAATATCATGACCTTCATCTAAATTTAAAGGATGGATCCCACAAGAAAAGGCGATATTGTCACGTTTACCGATTAGCTCACGCATACTCTTAAAGCCCGGTAATGTGGTTGCCACTGCTAACATATATTGAACATCACGCTGCTGTGCTTTTTCGACAACATCATCAATATTTTCATGTAATTTTTCATAATCTAAGCAGTCGAGATGGCAGTGTGAATCAACTAAAAACATAACTTACTCTCATTTATCTGGTACGACTTATATACTCGTCATCCTTCAAGTTGCAGGGGTGTTGGCTACGCTCAGCTACCCGAATCACACACATGAGTATGCTCATCGGGATATCTTTGCTTGCCCCCTACCTACAACTCGAATGATTTAGAATATAGGTGTTTTTTATTACAGCTAAATCATAATTAATATATAGCTAATTAATTTTTTGTGGCTAGCTGATTTTCCCAATCTAGCAGTTGCTCTGCCAGTAATAATTCTTTATTTAAGGCTGGAATAGTCATTAACTGATAGCGACACTGTTTCCATCCATCAATAGTGGATAATAAAATATCCGAAGGCCATTGTGATAACGCCATAATCAATGCTTGCTGGTCTTGATTCACGCAATACACCTGTGCATTGGTTTGGTATTTTAATGCATCAAGCAGTAGTGATAATAGCCAATACAAGCGGTGTTCTGCATTATCTTGATTTAATTGTGGTAAAAATGCATATAAATCACGTTGTTGGATGCTTGCATATAAAGCTTGGCAAAAAGCCTCTCTTTCTTTCCACTCATCTTTCAATAATGAAAGCGCTAAAACGGGGGCATTCTGAGATAAATTTAATGCTGTCACACTATTTGCATAAGGTATGTTTGGTAATTGTTGCTGTAACCAGTGCGTTGCGTGTTGGATATCTGGCGTTGCCAAATGGTAATAAAAACAACGGCTACGCAATGTCGCTAATAAAACCTCTGGTTGCTGACAATTCAGTAAAAAATAGGTGTTTTTAGGCGGCTCTTCTAACGTTTTAAGCAATGCATTGGCTGCCGCTTCAGTTAATGCTTCAACGTCTTTTATCCAAACAACTCTAAAACCACTTTGCTGAGCATGATGCTCCAGCTTTTCAGTCACTTTTCTTACTGCTTCAATACCAATCGAGGACTTACCCTTTTCACTCTGCAAAACATGCCAATCAGGATGTGTTTCAGCAAGCATCAATCGACAGCTATGGCATTCATTACAACTTTTTAATCCCTGTTTATTCTGGCACATTAACCAACGACTTAACCCATAAGAGAGTGCTTCTCCTCCCATGCCTTCTATCGCATGTAAAAGCAAAGCATGATGACCTCGCCCTTCTTGATACATGCTAATAAGTTGTCGATATGCCTGATTTAGCCAAGGATACCAATTCATAGTGATTTATTTTCCTGCTGAACTAGCCACGTTGTTAATGTTTGACGGATATCTGCTTGTACTTTTTCAATAGCTTGAGATGCATCTATTGTGATAATAGAGTCATCACCTTTGGCTAAGGCCTGATAACGTTCACGAGTACGATAAAAGAAATCCATTGATTCTTTTTCAATTCGGTCTAATTCGCCTCTAGCACGCGCTCTGGCAAGACCAATAGCCGGATCTAAATCAAGATATAAGGTTAAATCAGGGCGAAAATCACCAAGAACCGTATTACGAAGTGACAACATAAGATCTTTATCTAAGCCGCGTCCACCACCTTGATAAGCTTGTGAAGAGAGATCGTGTCTATCCCCAATCACCCATTTACCTTCTGCAAGCGCAGGTTTTATCACGTTCTCAACAAGCTGAACACGCGCTGCATATAGCATTAAAAGCTCTGCTTTATCTGTCACTTTTTCGCCATCAATACCTTGCTTGATGAGTTCACGTAGTTTTTCAGCAAGCGGTGTGCCACCCGGTTCACGGGTAAAAGCCAGATTGGTGATACCTTGTTCTTTTAATGTATCAATAACCGTTTGAATTGCACTGGTTTTTCCAGCGCCTTCTAATCCTTCAATTACAATAAATTTGCTGTTGTTCATAATTATCTTTGTTGTAAGCGTCGGTATTGCGCGACGGCCTTATTGTGTTCATTGAGTGTGGTTGAAAATTTATGACCACCCGTTCCATCCGCAACAAAATAGAGATAACGTGTATCCGCTGGATGTGCAGCAGCTCTAATTGAAGCAACACCAGGCATTGCTATTGGTGTTGGTGGTAAGCCATCAATTTGATACGTGTTATAAGGTGTATAGCCATTTAAATCACTACGGTAAATCGTGCCTCTATATTTATCACCTAAACCATAGATGACTGTTGGATCAGTCTGTAATCGCATATTAGTTTTTAATCGATTGACAAAAACAGACGCAACCTTTGTTCTTTCAGCATCAATACCCGTCTCTTTTTCAATAATTGATGCCATGATAAGCATTTCATAAGCCGATTTATACGGTAAGTCACTATCGCGTTTAATCCACTCTTCTTCTAATGTTTTTTCCATTTGTTGGTAGGCACGCTTTAAAATTGCGACATCAGTCGTACCTGCGGTGTAATGGTATGTATCTGGCGCGAACCAACCTTCTAGATTAGTAATTTCAGGTTTTATTCCTATTTCTTGGCGTAATTTATCAGCGTCCAGAGTATGTGCAACGGTTGTTAGTTGAGGCGCTTGATCAAAAATAGATTGCCAATCTTTTAAACGGCTTCCTTCAATAAAACGGATTGTAAACTGCGCCTCTTTACCACTTTTGATAAGCAGTAAAACATCACGTAACGTCATACCCTTTGTTAAGCGATAAGTCCCCGCTTTAAATTGGCTTAGCTCTGGCTTTGCTTTTAGCAAAATTTGGAAATAATCTCCTTCATTAAGCAGATTATTTTTTATTAGCAGTTGCTCCATGGCAACACGCCCCGTTCCTGCTGGAACAGTAAGTAACATTTCATCTTGTTTTACAATAATATTTTCTTCTAAGCCTCGAATATGCTGCATCACATACAACGCCATTGCACCAAGGCTAATTAATAAGGCAAAAAAAACTATCCATACTATTTTTTTTATCTTCATTTATAACTCATTAAATTCTATTTAAGTGACAAACTGTGTTGTAAAACAACATGATAATAATCCCTACTAGGATATTGATAGCACTTATCATCTGAAAAAGTGATTTGTGAAACGGGGATCACTGGCATCAACGCATTTGTTAACCATATTTCATCAGCTTGATAAAGTGTTTCAGGTTTTTCTCTCACAATATCAATTTCCCAATGATTTTTTTGAGCTAATTGAAAAATGGATTGACGCATAATGCCATTTACCCCTGAATTAGTCAGATTTGGTGTAAAAAGCCTATTTCCTTTGCGCCAAAAAAGATTTGCTGCATTAGCTTCAACTAAATATCCTTCATTATCACACACTAAAACATCATCAAATTCTGTTTTTTCTAAATGATATTTGATAAGGACTTGTTCTAAGCGATTGAGATGTTTTATCCCTGCCAACAAAGGATTTTGCCCTAAGGTAACAGGACTTATACCAAGCGATACACCTTCACTTTGCTGGTGGAGATAATGGGTAGGATAAGATGATAGTGATATTATTACTGTCGGCGTTATAAATCCATTGGAGGAATATCCTCGTCCACCATAGCCACGACTAATGATAACCTTAATAACACCTTTCGTTTGAGTGTCTGAGGCAATATCTATAATGTGCCTTTCTAAGTCAGACCAATTTGGATGTGGTAGAAAAAGCGCATCACAACCTTGTTTTAAGCGATTGATGTGGGCAGGTAACAAAATAGGATTGCCATACTCAACGGCAAGCGTAGTAAAACAACCATCACCAAACTGTATTGCGCGGTCGCTTGCATCGACATTTTGTTGCTGTTGTCCATTTACCCAATACATCTAACACACCCTACATCTATGTTATTGATATCAATCTGTACATGATAAAACAACTGGCAGTAAAAGGACAAAATAAAAGACCCAGAATAATCCTGGGCCTTTAGGTATTTTTCAGTTTTCTACAAAAAACGGGTTATACGCGCTTAAAGAGAATTGAACCGTTGGTACCACCAAAGCCGAATGAGTTACACAGAGCATATTCCATGTTCTCAACTTTACGTGCTTTATGTGGAACGAAATCAAGATGGCAGTTTTCGTCTTGATTATCTAGGTTTATTGTTGGAGGTACAATTTGGTCACGTAACGAAAGGATTGTAAAGATAGACTCAATTGCACCCGCAGCACCTAATAAGTGACCTGTCATAGATTTTGTTGAGCTAACTAATACATCAGTGCCTTTGCCAAATACGTTTGCCACTGCTTGTGCTTCAGCAACATCGCCTGCATTTGTTGATGTACCGTGTGCGTTGATATAACCCACTTCTGATGAGGCAATACCCGCATCTTTCAGTGCATTTGTCATAGCCAGCGCACCGCCTTCGCCATTTTCTGCCGGTGAAGTCATGTGATAAGCATCACTGCTCATACCAAAACCAACCACTTCAGCATAAATTTTAGCGCCACGGTTTTTAGCGTGTTCGTACTCTTCAAGAACAAGAACACCCGCACCATCACCTAATACAAAACCATCACGATCTTTATCCCATGGGCGACTAGCCGCTTGAGGATTATCGTTACGTGTTGATAATGCACGAACAGCACCAAAGCCACCCAAACCTAATGGTGTGGTTGCTTTTTCGGCACCACCTGCCAGCATTGCATCTGCATCACCATAAGCGATAATACGAGCAGCATGTCCAATATTATGAACACCTGAAGTACACGCTGTTGCAATAGAGATTGTAGGGCCACGAAGACCATACATAATGCTTAAATGCCCTGCAACCATGTTAATGATGGTTGAAGGTACAAAGAATGGGCTAATTTTACGAGGACCACCATTCATCATAGATGTATGGTTTTCTTCGATAAGGCCTAAGCCACCAATACCAGAACCAATAGCAGCTCCGATACGACTTGCATTGGCTTCTGTTACTTCAAGACCTGAATCCGCAATGGCCTGCACACCTGCTGCAATACCATATTGAATGAAAAGATCCATCTTACGCGCGTCTTTACGCGAAAGATTATAATCTTCGTGATTGAAATCTTTTACCAATCCAGCGAATTTAGTCGCATGATGACTGGTGTCAAAATCTTCGATAAGGCCGATACCACTCTGTCCGGCACACACTGCTTCCCAAGAAGCTTCTGCGTTATTACCGACAGGAGATAACATGCCTAGTCCGGTCACAACTACACGACGCTTAGACACGCTTATCCTCCAAGGAGGGAAAAAGTTTAGGATTAAAAATATAGGCGGTCGAGTGACCGCCTAGATTAGCAAGCTTATTTACCTGCGTTTTCAACGTAATCAATAGCAGCTTGAACTGTAGTAATTTTTTCTGCTTCTTCGTCTGGGATTTCGATATCGAATTCTTCTTCCAGAGCCATTACCAGCTCAACTGTGTCAAGAGAATCAGCGCCTAAGTCATCAACAAATGAAGCTGAATTTACAACTTCTTCCTCTTTAACACCCAGTTGTTCAACAATGATTTTCTTAACGCGTTCGTCGATAGTGCTCATACTATTAAATTTCCTATCAAAACTCGCTTGCGCGATGATTTTCTTAGTTTATAAATACAGGAAAAGATCTAACCAATCCCGACTGTGTGGACTACTTTATTTGCTATATTTTGCATTATATTGTACGCAAAAAGCAAATATAAAGACGTCCCCATAATTAGATCATGTACATGCCACCATTGACATGCAATGTTTCACCCGTGATATAGCTTGCTTCATCAGAAGCTAAGAAAGCTACAGCACTGGCAATCTCTTTGGCATCACCTAAACGGTTAGCAGGGACTTGAGATAAAATACCTGCTCTTTGGTCGTCTGTTAATGCTCTAGTCATATCAGTTTCGATAAAACCTGGAGCAACAACATTCACCGTAATGCCACGGGAAGCAACTTCGCGTGCTAATGATTTACTAAAACCAATCACACCCGCTTTCGCCGCCGCGTAGTTTGCCTGTCCTGCGTTACCCATGGTTCCAACAACAGAACCAATCGTAATTATACGACCATAACGTTTTTTCATCATAGCACGCATAACTGCTTTAGACAGACGGAAGACTGATGAAAGATTAGTGTCAATGATATCTTGCCACTCATCATCTTTCATGCGCATCAACAGGTTATCACGAGTAATACCTGCATTATTGACCAAAATATCAATTTCGCCAAATTCAGCGCGCACATCGGCTAAAAATTTTTCGATAGAGTCGTTTTCTGTGACATTTAACACAAAACCCTTACCCTTACCGTTTAAATATTCGCTGATAGCTTTCGCACCGTTTTCACTCGTTGCTGTACCAATTACTGTCGCACCGCGTGCAACTAAATCTTCTGCAATCGCACGGCCAATACCACGGCTTGCACCAGTAACTAGCGCTATTTTTCCGTCAAATCCCATGAGATCCCTCAGTCATTTCCTAATGCAACATCTAATGATGCAATATCATTAACTGCTGCAGCGTTCATTTCTTTAGAAATACGTTTTGTTAAGCCAGTTAATACTTTTCCTGGCCCGATTTCTAATAATTGTGTGATACCTTTTTCAGCAATAAGTTCAACCGTTTCAGTCCAGCGAACTGGATTATAAAGCTGGCGAACTAATGCATCACGGATTGCATTTGCATCAGTTTGTGCTATCACATCAACGTTATTAACGACCTGAATTTCAGGTTGTTTAAATTCGATTTCTTGTAATGCAACCGCTAGCTTATCAGCAGCCGGTTTCATTAAAGCACAGTGAGAAGGCACGCTTACTGCTAGTGGTAAAGCACGTTTAGCACCCGCTTCTTTACATAACACACCAGCACGTTCTACGGCTTCTTTGTTACCCGCAATAACAACTTGACCCGGTGAATTAAAGTTTACAGGTGAGACAACTTGTCCTTGCGCTGCTTCTTCACAGGCTTTTGCAATAGCGTCATTATCTAAGCCGATAATCGCATACATTGCACCCGTACCCGCAGGTACGGCTTCTTGCATCAGTTGACCACGTAATTCTACTAATTTAATTGCCGCAGCGAAATCAATAACTCCCGCACACACTAAAGCAGAATACTCGCCAAGACTGTGACCTGCCATCATTTGTGGCATTTTGCCTTGTTTTTCTTGCCATACACGCCAGATAGCAACAGAAGCTGCTAATAATGCTGGCTGTGTTTTCCATGTTTTGTTTAGCTCTTCTTCTGGGCCATTCTGAACTAAGTCCCAAAGAGAGTAACCCAATACATCAGATGCTTGAGCAAATGTTTCAGTCACGATTGGATATTGCTCTGCAAGTTCTGCAAGCATTCCAACAGATTGTGATCCCTGTCCGGGAAAAACCATTGCAAAATCAGTCATGTTTATTTTCCTGATAATATTAAAAACGGATAAGTGCAGAACCCCAAGTAAAACCGCCACCAAACGCTTCCAGTAAGATTAACTGACCACGTTGAATGCGATTATCTCTTACAGCTTCATCTAATGCTGTAGGGACTGATGCTGCTGACGTATTGCCGTGGCGATCTAATGTCACCACTACTTTATCCATTGTCATATCCAGCTTTTTCGCTGTCGCTGAAATAATTCTTAAATTTGCCTGATGAGGCACAAGCCAGTCCAGTTCAGATTTATCAATTTTGTTAGCTTCAAGTGTCTCATCCACAATGTGGGCAAGCTCACGAACTGCGACTTTAAAAACTTCATTTCCTGCCATAGTCACGTAAGCAGGTAAATCGTCATTTTCTCTACTCTGATAAGGTAGTGCTAATAGATCACCAAAACGGCCATCAGAATGTAAATGGGTAGAGATAATGCCTTCTTCTTCTGATGCGCCAACAACCACAGCACCTGCCGCATCACCAAATAGGATAATCGTGCCACGATCTTCTGGATCTAAAGCGTGAGATAATCTGTCAGCACCAATAACCAGTGCTTTTTTAACAGTGCCCGCTTTAATAAATTGATCCGCAATACTTAATGCATAAACAAAACCTGAACATGCAGCCGCAACATCAAAAGCAATACAATCACTAATACCTAATGCATTTTGAATTTGGCAAGCCGCACTTGGAAATGCATGAGAGCCAGATGTAGTTGCAACAATAATCAATCCAATGTCTTGCTTATCAATACCTGACATTTCTAATGCTTTTTCGCCAGCACCCGCACCCATCACGGCAACAGTTTCTTCTTCTGCTGCAATTCGACGTTCATGGATACCCGTTCTGGTAACAATCCACTCGTCAGATGTTTCAACCATTTTTTCTAAATCGGCATTAGTTCGCACTTGTACAGGCAAGTAACTACCAGTACCTAAGATTTTTGTATACATTCTATCAATCGCTCTTGGGTAATACTGTTGTCAGTCGTGAAGCAATTCGCTCTGGAATTTTTCGCTCAACGGCATGAACAGCCTGTTCTATTGCTGCTGTAAACGCGCTTTCATTTGCGCCACCATGGCTTTTAATGACGATACCGCGTAATCCTAACAGAGAAGCACCGTTATACTGGTCGGGGTTCATATGTCCAAAACGCTTAATTAGCCGCTTTTGTAACCACTTCTTCAATATTTTCATCCACCACGACGTTTTTTTATTTTCGGTAGTAGAAGATTTAATCAATGAAAGGAAAACTCTAATAACCCCTTCCATCGTTTTAAGGGAGACATTACCTGCGAAGCCGTCACACACCAATACATCAGTTTTGCCTGTCAGTAATTCATTACCTTCAACATAACCAATATAATTAATATTCGGTGTCGATTTTAATACCGTAGCAGCTTCGCGGATATTATCTAATCCTTTGCTCTCTTCTTCACCAATATTTAAAAGCGCCACTTTCGGTGAATCAATCTCTGCTATCTCTTCGGCCATAACTGCGCCCATTACCGCAAACTGCACCAGCATTTTGCTATCACAGTTAACGTTAGCGCCTAAATCAAGAACAACCGTCTTGCCTTTTTTCTGATTAGGTAATACCGAAACCAGTGCAGGACGTTCAATTCCATCAATCGCATTAAGTCGAAGTTTTGCTAATCCCATTAATACGCCAGTATTCCCTGCACTTACACAAGCCTGTGCTTCCCCTGTTTTCACGAGATCAAGTGCCACTCGCATTGATGTACCTTTACTTGCTCTAATAGCTTGTGAAGGTTTGGCATCATTGGCGACAATATGTTCTGCGGGTATAACTTGTAAACGGGAGATTAGCTCAGCATTTTGATTTGCAAGCAGAGGAGATATAGAGTCTGGTTGACCTACCAGCAATATTTTTAAATGAGGATTAGATGCCAGCGCCCGCAAACAAGCAGGCACTGTGATGCGAGGACCGAAGTCCCCGCCCATCGCATCTAACGCTATGGTTAGATTTGTCAAGGTATCAACGAGCTATAAAGCTAATTACTTGTTGATAACCTTGCGGCCACGGTAGTAACCGTCAGCAGTTACATGGTGACGCAGGTGAGTTTCACCAGAAGTTTTGTCAACAGAAACTTGAGTTACTGTCAGTGCGTCATGAGAGCGACGCATACCGCGTTTAGAACGAGTTGGTTTGTTTTGTTGTACGGCCATTGACCTTACTCCTTAGTACTTTTCTTTAAACTGGCTAATACGGCAAATGGATTTGGCTTCTCTGATAATTCTTCAGGGAGTTCACCAAACACCATATCCGCGTCGGACACTTCACAGTGTTCAAAATCATGTACCGGAACCACCGGCAAGTTGAGGATTATTTCATCTTCAATCATTGCCAGCAAATCTATTTCACCAAATTCGTTTACATAAACTGGTTCATATTCTTCCGGTAATGTCTCGGCCCGTTCATCACTGACAACAGGGCTAAAACAATATGTTGCGTGAACATGATACGGAAAATGGCCACCACAACGTTGACATTCTAAAGTCACATCCACATCGGAATGTCCTTTAATCACGGCAAGACGTTGATGGTCAATATCAAATGATAAAGCCACGTCAATATTACTGTCCACACTGACCACCGATTCAGCTAAGCGGCTTACTTGCTCTGGAGAATAATGACCGTCATAGTCTAAATTCTTTTGAGCTGCTCGCAGCGCATCAATGGTCAGGGGTAATTTTACCTTTTGCATAAGGCGCGCATATTATCTTTGTAATGGAATATAGTCAAAGAAAAAGGCGGGTTATCTACACCTTTCCACCAAAATTCGCTTTATCAGCGGCGCATAGTTTAGAATGTCAGGCATCATTTTGCTACGGATTTTAAAAAAAATATGTTGCCACTCGTCCTTGCGTCTACTTCACCCTTTCGAGCTCAGTTGCTGAAAAAGCTTGGAATGCCCTTTATACAGGCATCTCCAGAGATTGACGAAACCCCGATGCCCACAGAGTACGCTCAAGATCTTGTCAGTCGCTTATCCTATGAAAAAGCCAGCGCTTTACAAGCAAAATTTCCACATCACCTTATAATTGGCTCTGATCAAGTTTGTGTACTGAATAAAAAGATCACGGGAAAACCCCATAATTTTGATAATGCCTTTGCACAATTAAAACAAGCTTCAGGACAATGTGTCTCGTTTTACACCGGATTAACTGTATATAATAGTCTAACGTTAGAACATCAAACTCATTGTGAATTATTTCAAGTTTACTTTCGTCATTTAACTGATGAAGAAATTATCAGTTATTTAAATAAAGAAATGCCTTTCAATTGTGCTGGAAGTTTTAAATCTGAGGGACTAGGCATCACTCTATTTGATAAACTTGTCGGCGATGATCCAAATTCTTTAATTGGTTTACCACTTATCCGATTGAATAAAATGTTACTCTCGCAAAGAATAAACCCATTATTTTTCTCTGATGATCACAAATGAATCTGGTCATCTTATTTTTTAATCTTATGTAGCGATAAAGCGTATTATGAATAAATTAGCATCAGTCTTAACAGCTTTAGTGATGGCAACAGCATTAGTGGGTTGTTCTGATGAAAAAGACACTGAAATTTCAACAACAAAAGCAACTAACACGACAAATACTATCCAAGACGGTGTAATTTCAGACAAAAAAGATGACAGCAAATCCTTATTTAAAAAGAATTTCGTCAGTAGCTGCATATTAGGTTCGGGCATTACTGATGATGCGCTAATTCCTCAAATTGCCGAAGTGTGTGAATGTACTTACGACGGCATTATTAAAAATTACGGAATTAACGAATTTATCCGTGTAGATATGGAAATGCGCAAAAACGGTTCAATATCACTGCCTAAAGAGTGGGATATTGATAAAATTGTTGAGCAATGCATGACAAAAGTGGAAGGTTAATTCTATTTTCCACTCACTTTCTTAGTGGTTTAAGAAAAGCAATACGCCCAACAAACTGGGCGTATTGAGTATTCGGATTTTCTGTTGAAATAAAAATTTTCGACTTAAGATTTTTGACTACGTAATACTTGCAAACAATGGCGTAACTGATTATCCATTGGCGCTTCAATTCGCATTTGTTCACCCGTTGAAGGATGAGTAAATGTCAAAGAACTAGCATGTAAAAATAGGCGATTAAGTTTAGTTCCTACCAATTGTGAATCAAAATCACGATCACCATAACGATCATCAAATGCAATAGGATGACCTGCATGTAATGTATGCACACGAATTTGGTGTGTTCTTCCTGTCACAGGGCTTGCTTTCACTAATGTGGCAAATTCAAAGCGCTCTTCCACTTTAAAACGCGTTTCAGAAGGCTTTCCTTCATTGCTTACTTTAACCACTCGCTCACCACTTTGAAGAATATTTTTCAACAACGGTGCCTGAACAACTTTAGTGTGAGATTGCCATTGACCACGCACTAAGGCTAAATAATCTTTTTGCATCTGTTTTAAGCGTAATTGCTCATGCAAAGCACGTAATGCTGAACGTTTTTTTGCAATTAGTAAAACACCCGATGTATCTCTATCAAGACGATGTACAAGCTCTAAAAAACGCGCTTCTGGGCGCAATGCACGTAAACCTTCAATCACACCAAAACTTAACCCACTTCCCCCATGTACAGCCGTACCAGAAGGTTTATTGATGAGCATTAAATGGTCGTCTTCATATAAAATACAATTTGACAATGCAGCGACTTTATCAAGCTTTGGTGATACCGCGACTTCTTCTTTTTCCGATACTCGCACAGGAGGTATACGGATGCTGTCACCCGCATTGAGTTTGTATTCAGGTTTAATTCGCCCTTTGTTAACTCGAACTTCCCCTTTACGGATAATTCGGTAAATCATACTTTTTGGTACACCTTTTAAGCGTGCCAGTAAAAAATTATCGATACGCTGGCCTGCTTCATCGCCATCAATGGTGACGAACTGAACTTGATTAAATGATTTCATAGTGGCGATTCTTTGGCTCTCTTAAAATAAAAATAACAAACAACTTTGTGGTGTACAAAATAACATCAAATCTGTCGTCTATTTTAACCTGAATAATGGGAAAAAGACGAAACATTAGCTAATCTCTCATATTTATACAGAAAAAGTCACCAAAGCAGAAAAGTCATCTTGCTATAACCCTAACACCAATGGAATAATGCAGACTCTCCTGATTATGTTTATCAGGTATATTTATGAAAATTTTGTTTGTTTGATTTTCAAAATGCAGCAATGGCGTAAGACATAGTCGAAAATCAAACAATTTAGTATGCCATAAATACATCGCTTATTGAGTTGAAACATCGTGTTCAATTAAAGAGTGCTGAATTTTTGAACTAAAAATCAGACTCACCGACATATTGCACCTCTATACAATCGACAACCGTGAGGTTGACGCATTTGTAAAAGACACGAGGTCATCGGTTATCAATAGTGTAATTACGTATGTTAGTGGCACATTATAAAACGTGAAAATAACGAGTAAGTCACAATATGAAAAGAATGTTAATTAACGCAACTCAGCAGGAAGAGTTGCGTGTTGCCCTTGTCGATGGGCAACGCTTGTACGATCTGGATATCGAAAGCCCCGGTCATGAACAGAAAAAAGCGAATATCTATAAAGGTAAAATCACTAGAATTGAACCCAGCTTAGAAGCCGCTTTTGTTGATTATGGTGCGGAACGCCACGGTTTCCTTCCTATCAAAGAAATAGCCCGCGAATACTTTCCTAGTAATTATCACTCCCATGGTCGTCCTAACATCAAAGATGTCTTAAAAGAAGGCCAGGAAGTTATTGTTCAAGTTGATAAAGAAGAGCGTGGTAATAAAGGTGCAGCATTAACCACTTTTATCAGCCTTGCAGGAAGTTATTTGGTATTAATGCCAAATAATCCTCGTGCGGGTGGTATTTCTCGCCGTATTGAAGGTGAAGACCGTACTGAACTCAAAGAAGCTTTATCAAGCCTTGAAATCCCAGATGGTATGGGTCTGATTGTACGTACAGCAGGTGTTGGTAAATCTGCCGAAGCACTACAACAAGACTTAAGCTATCGTCTAAGACACTGGGATGCTATTAAGAAAGCGGCTGAGAATCGCCCTGCGCCATTCTTAATTCATCAGGAAAGTAACGTAATTGTTCGCGCATTCCGCGACTACTTACGTCCTGATATTGGCGAAATTTTAATTGATAACGCAAAAGTCGTTGAAATGGCGCGTAGCCATATTGAAGCGATTGGTCGTGGTGATTTTGCTAGCAAAATTCGCCATTATACAGGTGCAGTACCTCTATTTAGCCATTACCAGATTGAATCACAGATTGAATCTGCTTTTCAGCGTGAAGTTCGCCTTCCTTCTGGTGGCGCTTTAGTTATTGATACAACTGAAGCATTAACAGCGATTGATATCAACTCTTCACGCTCAACCCGTGGCGGTGATATCGAAGAAACTGCGTTCAATACTAACTTAGAAGCGGCTGACGAAATCGCACGCCAATTACGTTTACGCGACTTAGGTGGTTTAATTGTTATCGACTTTATCGACATGACGCCTGTGCGCCATCAGCGTGAAGTTGAAAACAGAATGCGCGAAGCTGTTCGCCAAGATCGTGCTCGCATTCAAATTGGACGCATCTCTCGCTTTGGTTTATTAGAGATGTCTCGTCAACGTTTAAGCCCTTCATTAGGTGAATCTAGCCATCACGTTTGTCCGCGTTGCTTAGGCACCGGTACTATTCGTGATAACGAATCACTGTCACTTTCTGTGTTACGTCTTATCGAAGAAGAAGCACTTAAAGAAAACACACATGAAGTACATGCGATTGTACCTGTTCAAATCGCCTCTTATTTGCTTAATGAAAAACGTAAAGCAGTGACTGACATTGAATTACGTCAATCTAATGTCAAAGTGGTTATTGTTCCTAATGACCAAATGCAAACGCCTCATTTCTCTGTTATTCGTGTGCGTAAAGGCGAAGAAATTACCTCTCTGAGCTACAACTTAGCGCAATTCCATGAGAGCCAGCTAAATGAAGCTGAGGACGATGTTGTTACAGAGCGTAAAGCGCCTGAACAACCCGCTATTTCAGCCTTTGGATTGCAAGAAGAAGAGCCGATTGAAGCGACGAAAAGCAAAAAAGCACCTCAGCCTCAAGCTAAACCTGTTAAATCAGAACAAGCTCAAGGTACAGGTTTCTTTGCCTCTATCGCAAAATTCTTCTCTAACTTATTTAGTAGTGAACCAGAGCCTGTGGTAACACCAGAAAAACCACAGGAAAATAAGAAAGAGAATAACGACAATCGTCGTGATCGTCGTAATAACAATAATCGACGTAACAACAATAATCGCCGTGACCGTGATAACGATCGTAATCGTGATAACGCAAATAGCGAAGACAATCGCAAAAATCGCAATCAAAAACCACAAACAACGCCAACAACTGAAGTTAGTAGTGAGCAAGAGATTGCAGAACGCGAAGCTCGTCGCCAACAGCGTCGTGAACAACGTGCGGAACAGCGTCGTCGTCAAGAAGAAAAACGTCAACAGCAACAAGAAGCGGCTAAAGCACAAGCGGCTCTTGCTGAAAATGATACCGTTGCAAAAGATAGTGCTGATGAGAAGAAAGAAGAACCTCGTCGCCCTGCTATGCAACGCCGCAATCGTCGTCAATTAGCACAATCTGTACGCGTAACTGACAATGATAATGCATTGGCTGTTGTACCCGTTGTGACTGAAAAAGCCGTTTCTGAGCCTCCTGTTGCAACAACACAAACTAAAGTTGCGCCAACAGAAAAATCAGCACCTAAAGCAGTCGCTGTTGCGAAAGTTGAAGCGAATGAAGCACAAGCTGTAAAAGCATTACCTGATGCAACTAAATCACAAGATGACAATAAAAACGAAGATAATAACGGGCAAGATAATGTTATGCCACGTCGTTCTCGCCGTTCACCTCGTCATTTACGTGTAAGTGGTCAACGTCGTCGTCGCTATCGTGATGAGCGTACCTTAACAGTATCACCAATGCCTCTGGCAATGGCGGTGGCTTCTCCTGAACTTGCTTCAGGTAAAGTTTTCATTCGCTATCCAATCACACCAATAAGTGATGCACCATTTATTGAGAATAATGCTGAAAACAACAATGACGTTTCTGTTGAAAACCGCATTATTACTCATCAAGATCCACAAATAGTCGCTATCGCACCAGAGGTTTCAGAAACCATTGTTGCTGATATTGCACAGGTAAGATCGACTGAATCAACTTATTCTGTCACGGTTAGTACTGAATCAACCACAGAGGCTGTTGCTGAAATTATTGCAGTAGAGCCACAGGCTGTGCCTGTTGAAACTAACGACATTATTGAAAACAACGTTATCAGTGATGTCATTAATGAAGTGAATACAGAAGAGCATATTACTCGTAAAGAGAACATTTCAGCGGTATTAAATACCACTGAAGCTTATATGCATGAAACTTCACAACAGGCTGAAACAAACATCGCGCCAGAAGAAGTTGCACAAGATACAGTTGCACCAGTAGAGAGTGAAATATCAACGCCTGAGCCTCAGCCTGTTGAAGCAGTAATAGTAGCTACAGAAGAAACTGTTGAACAACACAAAGAAATTACGACTGAAACCGTTGTTGAAGCTGTTATTGAAACGGTTATTGAAGACCAGCCAAAAGAAAGCGCAATCTCTGCGGTGGAAATTGAAACGGTAACAGAAAGCAAACCAACTGAAGTCGTTATTCGTCAAGAGCCTGTTGCAGTTGCACGCCAACTACATGCAAGCTCACCAATGACAAAAGCGCCAGCCGCTGATGAAACACCTGTGGCAATTGAAATCAAAGCATGGGAAACACGTCCAGCTTTTGATAAGAAAGGTCGCACAGGTGCGGGTGGACATTGTTCTACTAATCACGCTTCTTCAGAAATGACTAAAGCTGAAAGTCAAAACTGATAATAAGGTGTTATTAAGAATATCTTGATAATACTTCTAAATTAAGAGCCCACTTTTTAGTGGGTTCTTTTTTTTGGGTAACTATTAGCAAATTAACTGAGTATTTATTAAGCCAACATAAAAAAGCCCCTGAATATTCAATTCAGAGGCCTTCGATTTCTTATTCTTAGTAAAACAATCAGTCTTTTAGATCAGGAAGATTTTTAATTTCACCCATCGCTTTTAACTGCTTAGATAATTCACGGCGCTCTTTAGACAGATCGGCATTTTTAATAATGTAATCGTCAACACGATCGTCATAGTCACTACGCATATTAGCAATAATACCCAATACATCTTCAATCGACATACCCGGTTTAATGTATTCACTTAAGTTGTCTAACAAAAGAACACGTTTTTGGTTATCACGGATCTTTTTCTCATTGTCAGTGATCTCACGACGGATTTTGTTTTTACGACGATACATACGCACAAACTCCAGTACGTTTTGGAAAGACGGCTTGTTTGCGTTATCCATTTCCTACACCTTTACAATTGATATTTAAGATAAATAGTTCTGTTTAAGATTATCGCTTAATCGTGTCAATAAACAAGCAAAGTTTACAAATTTAATTGATTTTGCTTAATTAACAATTAATTAGGATGATATACATTAATAAATATAGTCAACATTCTTTAACCCGTAAATGTTCACTTAATTAATGATAAAAAAATGGCTACACATTTTTACTGGTAGCCCAAATCGATACTACAAAGGATAAATTAATCAGCGATTAAATAGGCTGTGCTTTATTTTGATCTTCATGTTGTAAGCCATCAAGTGGCAGTAATGCTTTCGCGTCTGAACGTAAAAACACTGCTGAGAAAAGTGTTGTCCCTATCACAATACATCCCATCACCATATAGGTTGGTGCAAAACCATAATGATCATAACCATAACCCGCTAATGGAGATAATAATGTAGCAACAATAGAGCTAACACATTGAAAACCGACTAAATAGAGTGTTGAAGATAAACGTTTGTCAAAGTGTTGACTGTTATATTTAAAAATTGAAATTAATAAAATAGGTAACTCAACAGCATGTAATAATTTCATACAAGAGATCAAGACTGGACCATCGACTAGTCCTGAGCCAATAATACGTGCCGCCATAACACTGCTTGCCAGTAATAAGCCGTTTTTAGCACCTATTCTATTGACCAGAAAAGGTGCGACAAACATACCACCAGCTTCTAAGAATACCTGCAATGAATTCAGATATCCGTACATCTCATTACCCTGCTGTAAGGTTGCAAATTGCGATGAGAAAAAGACGGGAAACTGTTGGTCATAAACTCCATAAACACAGGTACCAATAACAAATAAAATAAGCGCCCAAAAACGAGGCAATGAAAGTAAATTCAGTGCGTCTTTTATGGTAATAGCCGATGTTTTCCCATGCTCTAATTGATTAAATGCGTCTGATTTATCTGTTTTTAAAAGTGTTAAAAGAATTAAGAACACAACACCAGAAATAGAAGCCATCACAAAATTATAATTAGGATCGATGTTTATATTGTGTCCTGCAATAAATGTTGCAGATGCCCAACCTAGCGATCCCCACATTCTCGCCCTACCGTATTCAAAACCACGAATACGACTAACACGCTCTGTATATGACTCTAATACACCAATCCCCGCATTAAATGTCATACCTACATATAAACCTCCCAAAATGGAGCCAACAAAAATATTCCAGCGAAGTATTGATGCGAAACCTAGAAAAAATGGTCCAGAAAGAATAAGTAATACTGCAATCACTAATAATAAATTCTTTCTTAGTCCTAATTTATCTTGAATAAAGCCATATAGAGGTTGAGCACATAACGCAATCAGAGAAATTGCAGAGAATATCAATCCAGTATCTGTCGCTTTTAATCCTACATACTGATTTAACCAAATAGAAACTAATGAAAAGGATGAAGACCAGGTAAAAAAGAAGAAAAACAACAGCGCACTTAAGATCGCATAGTATTTTTTTGAGTCTTTGTTCATTGGTTGAGCGCCTTATAAAGTCATTTCACCCTTAAATGTTAACGTTAACTTTTAAGTTCACAAACAATTATATCGCTTTAATGTGACATAAGGCACATAAGTTAACGTTAACAACTTGAGTTATGTGCTCTAGATCTACCTTTATCTTTTATTGCCATTACTGACAGTAAAACGCACGAAAAGGCATCATATAATCCCTTTTCTTTAATCTCCTTTGTTAAAATAACAGTGTCCTCCATAATTCGCTTAAAACTATCTAAGACAATACTATGGATATACTTGGTTTTATTATTACGTTACTGCCGATAATTATCTCACCGGGTGCAAGTTTTACAATTGCTTTAGATAACACCTTAACCTATGGCATAAAAGGGTTATTGATCACGATTATAGGCACCGCATTAGGCATTATTACTCACGGGCTTTTGGTCGGATTAGGAATAACAAAATTATTAGTTTCGTCCCCTTCTGCTTTTATGGTATTAACTATTCTTGGTAACTTGTATTTAATTTATCTTGGAATTTCTTTGATACGTTCTGGATTAAAAGCCTCTAAAAACACCACAATTATTCATCAAAAAGTCTCTATCAAAACAGCTTATATTGCTAATGTGCTTAATCCTAA
Organism: Proteus sp. LHD240705; assembly: GCF_047921555.1. NCBI lineage: Bacteria > Pseudomonadati > Pseudomonadota > Gammaproteobacteria > Enterobacterales > Morganellaceae > Proteus > Proteus sp. LHD240705. Next base: position 501,345 of record NZ_JBLRMI010000003.1, on the reverse strand, counting down.
AGCAATTATGTTATATCTTGTGGTTGTTTCTAGTTATGCTGGTGCGACGCCAACACTAGGTAATTATCTTGCTTTATCTTCTATTCATATTTTCATGATGAGTATCTGGCTAATTGCTTGCTGTAGTTTTATTTTATTGTCATCACAAAAAATCAATATTGTTACTATGAAAAAAGTAATCAATATTAGCGGGGGTACGCTCCTACTTATTCTCACAGCAACACCTTATATTAAACACTACATAAGCACGCTTTGATCTGACATTTCACGTTTACCGCATTATGGTTTACCATGGTCTTAATTAAACCCAATACAACTCATTGAGTAATGATTTAAAAAAAATCATCAATAACTTTACGGTAGGAAACCTTGTCTAATTCAGCGAAAACGCCCACATTTTACGTTCATGACTATGTGAATTTATTTTAAATAACTGATTGTTAATAATTTATTTTTTAGCCTGCTTTATTCTGTACTCAATTATGTACTCACTGCAAGAATTGGGGATAATTTTGAATTGATAAAAAGAAAGGTGATACTTTTATACCACCTCCTCATTTTTAATTCCACACCCTGCTATACTCTCCAAAAACTAACCGGATCTATTATGAACCTCGCAAACCTAACCCAAGAAGAAAAAGACAAAGTGAATGTCGATTTAGCCGCAAGTGGGGTCGCATATAAAGAGCGCCTAAACATGCCAGTTGTTGCGTCCGAAGTTGAACGACAACAACCAGCACATTTGCGCGAGTACTTTAATGAGCGACTAGCGTTTTATCGTGAGAGAAGTAAGAAATTGCCTGATGGGAATTCAGTGCAGTATTTGAAAACAGAGTGATTAAATATAATTATCATTCGGTATGTAAATTAAAATTTGTATTCACGATGCTATTAAGTATCATTTGATAAATTAGATGAGTTAATAAAAAGAAATAAAGATGATTACTATTGAACCAAGATACTTACTAGCTCCAACTATATTCGCCTCTTTTATATTTATGTCCTACATATTATACAAAGTTAAACTATTACCTCATTTGAGTGATTCTGGGTCAAGATATCAGCAAATAGACGGTTTGCGAGGCATAGCGGCTGTGTGTGTTATTTGCGCGCATAGCTGGAGGGTGACTATGTCTGGTGTAACAAATGATGAAATATTCAAACAAGATATGTACTACCATGCGAATCTAGGAGCTATTGGTGTGCAGATGTTTTTCTGCATTACTGGTTTCTTGTTTTTTAATAAAATAATAAGAGACAAAAACATCAACTGGAATTCTTTTTTTATTTCAAGAATAAAGAGACTTGTTCCTCTATATGCTTTTGTTTGCTCAATCATTGCAGTAACAATGCTATTTATGATTAATTTTCACATTGATAGTAACTTTTTATTTCAAACAGTTAAAGTCTTTAGTTTTGGGTTTTATGGCACAAAATACAACGTTGACGGTCACGAACTTGGTCATTCGTTAACGATGTTTTGGACTCTGACTTATGAGTGGAAGTTTTACTTTTTTCTACCATTGGTAGCCGCTTGCATGTCAAATAAAAAAATAAAAAATATATTTATTCTTATTTCTATAATATGGCTGATTGTATTTTTATTCAATGACAAAGGTGTTTTGTATAATTATTTTTTAACTGGCGGGCTATGTGCATATATAAAAAATAAATTCAATCCATCAGAAAACAGAGCTTTCACATTTATTTTTGTTGCCGCTGTTATTGTAAATTTGTTGTCAATCTACATAAATGATGACCCATATAGTATATTGAGATACGTTCTTTCAAGCGTTCTTTTCTTTAGTGTTATATTTGCATCCCCAAAAATATTAAAAATTAATGCACTTAGATTTCTTGGTGAAATAAGCTACAGCACATATCTAACTCATGCATTTTTGTTTTATTTCTGTGGTGAGGTGATAAAAAAAGTAATTAATCTTGGTGATTCAAGTGTGATAGTAACCTTATCAATAGCTGTAATTATGTCGTTTTTCATAACGTTAATATCATCATTAACATTTAAATATATAGAGCATCCATTTATTAAAAAATGATTTACGCTTTGGCAGGGTTCCATCCCTGCCACAATATTAGCTATTAGGCAATCCGAAATTACCAACTTTTATTGCGCTTGGCGCGAAGTTTCTTACCTGTGTAGTTACCGTTCCTGTAACAAAATGATTTCCTATAAAAATAGCATTCTCACTTTGATTCCCACTTATGCCAGTATCGCTATTAGAAAGAGTATTTGATACAAATGATTTAGAACCTCCTTTTGAGGATATATCAACAGCAGATCCTTTTATCCTGCTTGATGTGTTTGTGCCAGATATTACAGAATTGATCACCTTTATGCTTTTTGATTCACGCAAAGGAGACTCCTGCCTAATTCCATAATGTAATGATAAATCACCGATCAAAGTATCACTTATTGATACCCCATCGATTAACACTTCGTCGAAGTCAATAACTCTAATGGCTATAGGTGTAGTTGTTGAAGCTGGATTTAGATTTGCACCTTTTATGTATCTTAAATTGCTTATTGATATTTTATTTACGTAACTGCTAGATGATGATTGAGCGTACATTAGGTTTGGAGAATCTCCATTTACTACGCCACATAAACTAACGTTTCCTGTTAAATTTCTAGAATAAATAATAAAGTCATATCTTCCGGCAACATCAAGAATATTAATTCCAGAGATACTTAGGTTATGTACATTTGATATTCTTAGCAGAGAGTTTTCAGATCTTATCTTGCTGTTTTTTGATCTCACCACACCAGTCATTGAAATATTGTTTACGCTTAGTCCCCTTAATGTACTGACATCATCAAGGGATCTAATATGAACAGCATCGCCAATATTCCCATTTGAGCTACAATTATCAATGAGTACATTGCTAATGTCACTACCAATTAATCCGATGTAAAACCCACTACATAACCCAGTTGGGGGAGTTTGGTCTTCTGGCAAATTATCTTCAGGGACATTATTTTTAGTGGCAATGCAATTTATAAACTTAATGTTATCAATAATAAAATCATCTGGTTTTGATAAGTACTTATGCCCGTGTATATTAAAACCAAATCCGCAATTTAACTCAGAAATACAATTTTCAAATGTTAGGTTTTTAATTGGTATATCAGTGATTTTAAATCCACAACAACTTTCAGTTGAGATAGTTCCAGAATCCGGCATGAATGTAATCCCATTGTTGCTTGCAGTGCAACTTTTAAAATTTAAATTTTCCAGACCGAAACTTTCTGCAATCCCTGACGCATTTGATGCCATGCGAAATCCATCGCTACATAAACTTGCCTTACAGTTAGAAATATATGAGTTTCTGGCTCCAGTGACAAATAAGCCGTAAGTTACCGCAAAAAAATGAACTCCGCTAATATTAACCCCATTAACCTGCCTCTCGCTACCAATTCTAATTCCAATAGCTATTTTTGGATATTCCAGTGATTTATCTATTTTTTCTCCATTTATTGTTAGCTTTCCACTTATTGTTATATCGTCATTATTGATTATTAGCATTGAGTTTTCTGATGCGCTTCCATCAGATTTTATTTCTACATTATCAAAATAAATACTTTGTCCATTCTTTAAGTTATGTTCACCTGATAACAAGTAGCTTCCACTGGGTATAATTATATCGACACCTGATGATAGTAGTTTATTAAATTGAACTGATGAACTTAAGACGCCATTTCTATCCATCCCGAACCAGAGACCGTTAAGTTTACCATTATAAACACGCTTCCATCTCCTTCCTTTTAAATCTACCAATACGGTGCCATCGTTATCCTCCGATGCCCTATCCTCGTTATCAACGAAAAATTCACCATTAGCACCATCGAAAACAGAGCTTCTCCCATAAACATACGCTCTATCCCTATCTCCAGAGTAATTTCTTATGTCATCGTAATTAGCAGAACCAATATATGACCAGCCAAAATTTCCTGAAATTTTCATACCAAACTGATCAGGATCGTACTTTAAAACATTGGGGTAATAGAATTGCTGTGCGCCGTAACTGTCATACACAGCCATTGAATGACCTTCCACGGTCACAAACTTAGCAATCTGGCCACCAGATACAGGAAATCCAGCTTGGTTGATAATTAATGGTTGATGCACTGGAATATGAGAACCATCTTCATTTTCTAAATAAACCTGAATTTGGTTTTCTGGTAATGTTGGGTCGGTGTCAATTTTACCAATAAAAATCTTACCATTACTCGCCGCTTGGAATTTCCTTGCTAGAGTGAATAATTGTGACGGCATTGACACGACGACATTAGGAATAATATCTGACATTGCTTTCTCCAAGCGTGAGTAGTCGCACCAGTGTTAATCTGGTGTATTTTGGACGTAAAAAAACCGCAACTAAGCGGTGTTGTTATTTTGTAGGTTGTCCATAACCTAGTTGATTATTTCCTGCTTTCGGCTTGACCAGTAGCAGTTAGAGTGTTGATGATATTAGTTATCGCTCTATCTCTGGCAGTACTTCCTCGTGGTGTGTTGTGTAGGCGTAACAACATGTTTCTTATCGCTGGTGATTCATACATTCTAGCAATTAAACCGGTTCCAGCTTCAATACCAAGAGAAGTGCCGCCAGTTAATAGCGTTGCCGCTGTTCGTGTTGGCGTTATTAGTGACATCCCCGTTTGCGTAACTTGGTTTGCTGTACTAGCCCTTCTGGTTGCCTCAAGAACATCGCGCATTCCCTCAACCATTCTTCGTTGTTGCTGGTTAAAGACTGTATTAAACACCTGACCGTTTGACTGATTAATTAGCTGATTTAATTGAGTAACCATGCGCTGAGGAGAGCCATTTGCCTTTTCGTAGGCGCGAGTCAAATAAGCAGATCGTAATTGGTTTCTGCCATTCTCATTGACCATATTGAATATTCTGGCAATATCACTAGGACGCTTACTGTAAACAAGATTGTTGATTAGCTCTGGTGTGATGTCACCTTTCTCCAAAGCGTTCTTTAGCCCTGTTTTCTCTATCCCTCTCGCTATGTTTCGGTATTCGTTATTTGCATGACGAAGCTGATTTAATGCACCAGCACCTAGATTCTGACCAACAGATCTATTCATGTCATTTGTCATGGCTGTGTTTATTCTGTTGTATGCAGACTCAAGAGCTGTAGGCATTGCTAAGTTATCGCCCTGCAAACTTTGACGAAGCTCTGTCCTCAAATTACGAAGCTCTTCAAAGCTAGCACCATTTGCAACCCTATTTCTGAGGTTCGTTAGTATTTGCGTAGCGGCGTTATTTGGAGCTAAGCCATTTCCTATCCGTTGTAATGCCTCATCAATTGCTGGAATAGATCTGGTTGGAGTAACTGGAACACCTGTCATTTGCTGAGTAATGTTATTTATCACGCCACCATGCATGTCTTTAGCCCTGCGCAATCCTGCGTTAATTTCTCCCTGCATAACATGCGGAGCATAAATACCGAATTCTTGCTCAATCATCTGCGGAACAGACTCGACAAAGTTTTCTCTTTGCTCTGCTTGTATTGCCCTGCGGTTACCAGTGCCGCCAATGCTTTGTTCACCAGCTTGTTGAAGCTGTCTTCCTACTGACGTTCTTGGCGGTAAAACATCGGTTGTTAGTACATCTATTCCGTTTTGCTCCGCATTCCTTAATAGTTGTTGAGTTTCTGGCGCGATATTTCCACTTGTTGCACGAGATAGACCGCTAAGTCCGCGCTCAATAGCTTTCCCTCCCCCACCAATACCAGCAGACAATGCAGTTTGCCACGGGTTAATATCACCACCACCTGCCATATTAACGGATGACTGCAATGCTAAGTCTGTACCTGCTGATCTGGCTGTTGCACCGACAATTGTTGGCGCTCTCGCCGCAGGGGTAAACGCAACTGCGTTTGCAATAAATGGCATTATGTCTTCAGATGATAGACCGGGCTTGTTTAATGCGTAGCGACCGGACGGGAAATCAACCAGTAAATTTCCCTTTTCATCTTGAGATACTTGCCCGCCCATATTGCTGATGACTTTTACAAAGTCGTTATCATTACCGAACATTTGCACCCAAGCCGCTTTCATTGCATCAGTATTAAATGCATTCATTTCTGGCGAAGACATGATCCCCTCTAGTCCTTGAACTTCAGGAGTCATCTTGCTTTCGCCAGTAAAAGCATCTATTACGTTTTCACGGAAACCTTTAGCATCATCAGACGATTGCTGTAAACCTTGTGAAAGGTTCTGGTTAGCTTGTTTCATGCCAGCAATGTAGCTGTTTTCTGGCTGTGGTGGTTGGGTTGCTTGTTCTGGTTGTGATTGAGGAAGTGGGTATGCGGTATAAAATTGTTGTCTTGCGCTATCTACGTCGTTACCAACATTTGGAGCAACTACTTCATTAAAATATTGCTCCTGTGCTGATACCTTTTGTTCGTTAGATAGTGATTGATACTCAGGTGACGAGATCACCTCTTTCCATGGTTTAGCCATTACCCACCCCAGAGATTAGAATACCCACCTTGATTATTAGCGGGCGCTTGTTGTGTTGGTTGCTGACTTGCTGGTGAGCTTAAATTGGCATTATTTTTAGAGTTGAATGCCTTTGTATACTGATCGATTATCTTAACTGAGTTTTGCAATGCTTCTGGGCTAGAGTAATCAAGTTGCGGCATGGACTGGAAGAACATCTTAGCCTCAGCGACAGTATTGATTCCACTTGCACCCATCTCTCTAGCTGCGCCAATACCTTGATTCTGCATGTTTCCTTGAATGCGTTGAGCAGCATTATAAAGAGCCCTTGCATCTTTATTTACCGTTCTAGTCCCTGCATCTGCGGTAATCGGTGCTGTCCCTGTACCTCCGGTAACACCAGTTATTGCATTTAGCTGAGAGGCTGGAGCATTTGCAATTAAAGATAAATCCTCATTCATTCTCGTGCTTGATGCTGTTCCAGCAGTAGATGACACACTAGATAAAGCGTTAACAGGAATAGTTACTACATTGCCGTTCGCATCAAACCCTTTGTAATATTTGGAATCACCAGCGCCTTGTGCATTGGGGTCTATCATCACAGTCTGACCATTAGCCAGTTGAGCTTGTTGCATTTCAGTTCCCGATTTGCCTTTGAGCGCCAAGAACTGTTTACGTTGCTCAGGTGAAAGTGTCATCATGTACTCATACTCCTGAACTGCCGCTGGCTTACTTCCTGCTGAGCTAGCTGAACGCATAGAGTTTTGAGCGGATATGTTCTGACCGCGAACCTGTATCTGATGGCCTTCTCTTGTTAATGCTTCGCCAGCTTGATTGCTTCTGATTTGCTCATCCAAACGACCTTGGTCAATCTGTCTGCCAAGTTGTTTATCTTGCAGGTTAAAATAATCATCAATTCCTAGTGATGACATGCCAATGTGGTCCGCTAATTGAACAGCCGCTTTAGGGTCTTTTTCTGCAATAGAAACGGCTTCCATTGGGTCAATACCAAGGCGACGGAATGTATCAGCATTCTGTCTAACGTAGTCAGTAGCATTACCATTCATTACCGCATTGCGATAGCCAGATGATAAGTTACCCAAGGATTCGCGAACATCAGCGGAAACGCCTTGCATACCTCCAGTAATAGCTTGAGCGTATTCAGGATAAGTCGCTAGTAACTGCCTCATACCATCGCGATCACTATTTGCGTATGCCTCACCCCATGCTTTTTGGAATTCACCTAGTCTTTCTTGTGCTTGATATTCTCCGATGGTGTCTTTAATTCCTTTCAGACCCTGCAAACCTTGCAATAGAATATTGTTACCACCAGAGCGGGCTATCTCATTACTTCTATTGATGGAATCAACTACGAAATTTGCATCACTTGCTTGAGGTGCATTTGAATTATTTAAGCCAATAGAGCCTAAAAAACCAGCTCCATTACTAGGTTGCCAAGTTGCCATTAGAACAATCCTCCGAGCAATCCAAGACCGCCACCGATTGCAGCGCCCCATGGACCACCAATGGATGCCCCAGCCATTGCACCACCTAAACCACCCGTGATCCCTTGCTGAAATTGTGAAGGTCGATTAGCCATAGCCGCTTGAGCATTTGCATTTTGTTGTAGCAATTGCCCCATATTGTTTGCGTAGTTTTGACCAGCACTAGCCTGACCCTGCAAAGCACCAAGCCCAACATTGGCTAAGTTCTGGTAGTTATTCATCTGGTCAGCCAGCCAACCTTGACCAAGCGTAGGAGCGATAGATGCAAGTTGATTACTTGTTGCTGTTGAACCCAATCCTCCAGAGGCTTCCGCACCTTGTAATTGTTGGTATCTTGCCTGACCTGATAAATCGTTAAATGCTTGAGAGTTGTAGTATTGGTTTAATGCTTGACCTTGACCTTCTAAAGAAGATAAGTTTTGCAATTGACCAATGTATTGCTGGGCAAGCGGCGTAAACGGCGCAAGGTTTTGCATGTTCGTCTGCCACATTTCACGCTGTAACGCCGTGGCTTCACGAGTCGCATCAGCTTGAGCACCAGCACCACCATCACCGCCACCTTTCATATACCCATTCATTGGTAGCAGTGAGTTTCTGAATTTCTCTGAAATAATCAGCATTTTAATAACTCCTCGTACTGTTCGCGTTTGAGTTGATAGATGGTGACACCTACTGGTCTGCCATTACTCATATATGCATCATCTAAATGACCGACACGTGTAGCACCAATCATTTTCACAATAACGCGACCATATTTTGTAGTATCAGGAACCATAGTTACTGAGTTAGTGAATTGACTGTTTTCCAGTAACCATTTGCAGAATAATTTATGTGCATCAAAGGCGTATTTACCACGGAATCCAGCATCAAATATGGCGTGACACTCAACAACTGTATGCCAAAAATTACGCACCTCGAAAACACCAACCAATAGAACTCCCTCATAAATACCTAAGTAAAGCGCATTGGGTTTAATGAAGTACTGATCATTGCTATCAACGATATTTCCCGTGTTCGACTTATCATTTAAAAACTCAGATAGTCGAATAGGATTATCAATAATTTTAATTTCCATTAGTCTATTAATCCGTGTGAGCGAAGTGCATCTTCGAGCGCCTTGATTCGTTGTCTTGCCTCTATTAACCCGTTTGCTAGAGTTTGCATTTCTGAACGAGTGTAATCGGCGCTGAATGAGTAGGACTGGTTAGCATTAAACGAGCCCTTAAATGCTGTTCCTGTTGCTGATGTAAAGCCAGTAACGCGAGTGCCAACAACTTTAGTTCCGTTTACTGAGTAGGACGTTGAAACATCGATAGGAGATAAAAGCTTCTGTTTTTCTGTTTTACTGAGAGAAACGTAATCAACTTTGATTTCAGATATTTGACCATCGAGGTCTTGTATCTTTATTTTCAGCCCATCAACGTCCTGCTCAACGTTAAGAACTCTTACCTCTAACTTAGATAAATCCTCTTCTGTTTTTGTGATTCGCTCTTCATGATTAGCTAACTTAATACCATGCTCAACAATTGTTTGTTCGGCTTCACCAAGTCTTTCCTCATGATCTTCAAGAACAATATCTTGCTCATCATTCCTCTTTTGAGCATCGAAAGCTTCAGCGCCAGCCTCATTTGCACGACCAGCCACCTTTGCCATATCATCAGCACCGCTAAGCACTATTCGTCGATATGTTTCACTAAAGTTAGTCGGTAGGATATCTGGAACAATGTAAGCGGATTGAATTTCTATGGGTTTAGAAAGGTTTTCACTTGCCATCATTCGACCCTCATCGATAGATCACTCAGAGTTACAGGTGACTTAGTGATAACACGAACCTTAAACCCTATGTTCTTTCTCACTCTTCCTACTCGTCGCCATAACACGCGGCGGTCATATTGGAAAGGTGAGTTTTGTTCAATCATTTGCTCACGACCAAAGTTAACGCCATCAGTTGTTGCAGAGAGAAATAACTTATCAGCAACCTGAGCAACACCTGTTGATGCCTCAAGCTCTAAATCAAACACCCTTGCGTTATCGGCTTTAGCCATGGGCGTGTATAAAATATGCTCTACTTGTTTGTCGTACTGAGATGATTTATTGAAAGTAAGATTACCAACAAGTCCCTCATTCTTATCTGCGACAGTGATCTGATTACCTTCGTACATAAAATCAATTGCACGATAATTTTCTTCATACAGCCCAGACTTTAGAATGCACCACTGCGGATATTGCTGGCTTCCCGCTGCGTCAAAGCAAAGTGTATGGCGTTGTAAGTGAACAATGAGTAACTCATGACCATCAAAGCGAATATTCTCAAGAACTGCCAGTGACAGCTCGTCTGAAGTATAACTACGGATGATCTTATCAATGCTTGCGGTAGATATTTGACTAGCAGAACCAGAGCCGAGAATATAGACAGACGGCGCGCCGTTCGCTGGGTTGCTGATGAATGCAAATGATTCACCGAACTTACACTTAGCGTCACGACCAGCAATGCCCATCTGAACCATATAAGATGGTTGTGGCGCGTATATTACTTGTGACGCACTCGTTGAACCTGTAATTGTGAAATATTCGATAGTTGAAGAACCAAAGCAAAGAACCATATCACGCCAAGAGGCAATGGCAATTATGCCGTCAGGTTGAGATTCAGCGGTGTAAAATGGACGGAATTTATCAGGCTTTGACTCATCATCTAAGTCAGTAACTCCGAATCTTTCACCTCCTTTCTGTAACCAAATATAGCGCCCTCGGTTACGAGCGACATCAACAACATCACCTAATTCGTATTGAGGATACCTTTCAACTACCTCTAACACTTCTTGTGTCATTACAAACTCAGTAACGTCTTTTGCTGTTAGTTCGCTGGATTTAGCAAGGTTCATTTTATACGTTACTGTGATTTTACCGCCTGCACGCTTAACACCTTCGACTAGAACGTCAGTAAGATAAGGTTTCTCGTCATCTTCCTGCTGAGATAATTTAACACCTACCATTTGCTCAGTGATAAGCATCTCATTACCAGTTTTACCATCAGAGGTTTTAGGTGTGATTTTTAACGTTAAGAACCCATCCAGATCATTCTTTGTGAGTGGCACAAAATCATCATTGCCGTCTTTATGAGTCCATTTCTTAACGTCGCGTTTATAGCCTTCAGTGATTACCTCTTCCTCAGGCCAGTTAGATAACTCCTTAACCTCACCATCATAGCGATAGAGTTTTAACTTACCGCCTGACGCTACTGCTTGACTGTAACCAGAGTGCGCCATAGTCACCCTATCTTTACCTTGAATGTCAGCAACAGCATTCTTCCCACGATAAAGTTTGTTACCACACACTCGATAGACCGTGTTGTTTTTCGTGTTGTACTGAACACCACGAGATACACCATCAACACTATGACGCTTTTCTAATGCAGGAAATGAGCGCAAGTAACCGGACGCATTCAATACTTCTTTTGGTGTGGCCAACATATTAACTGGAAGGCCGTCAATATAATCTGCTGTATGCGGGTCTTTTCGCAAACCTCTAGCAAGAGGGATCTGAATTCTTGGCATGTGGTTTTCTCCTGTGGAAGTATCGTTGACCAGTCATCGTTAATAAGCGATTACCTGAGCCAATAGGGAAACCATCTGGATGATGAGATCTGGCATTTTTAGCTCTCTTTAAAGCACAACTGCGCATGAGTCTTTCTTTGCCATATCTAGCAGTTGTAATAACTTTATCGAGTGGGATGATTTGATAATCGGGAGCGATACGAGTGGCTAAGTTATAGATAACCGCATTGATTGCTTGCTTGTGCAACCCGTGCTCATCACCTTGGTCAATGGGTGTATCTTCATCAGCGAACTTATAACCAGTATGAATTCCCGCGCCATCTTCAAACCACTCATGCATCATTGACTCTAAATCAACCACGCCATCTTCTAATGACTGTGGCTCGATATCGGTTAATGTAGCATCGGAAGCAACACCTAACTTACGTAATGCCGCTACGACTAACTCACCCTTTGTTATGATCTGCATCTTTTACCGCCTTTTTCTTGGTAGCGGGTTTATCTTCAGCCTTCTTCTTGGTGTCGTTTGGATTTTTACACCAACCATCTTTCAAATGACTTTCAATTTCATCATCGTTGACAGTGATAATTTGAAGGCTCATCCCCCAAATTTTCACATCACCATCAGATTTATAAAGCATCGTTTTCATTGTCATCTCCAATAAAAAAGGGAGCCGAAGCTCCCAAATAACAACGAGGATTTATTTTTGACCAGTAAGACCAACACCGACAGCTTCAGGTCGTTTAGTGCATGCTGAATACCACACAGCAATACGACATTTACCTTCCAGTGTTGAGATATCACCCTGATATGCAACAACGCCATTTAGACCGACAGATGGGATGCTGAATGACTCAGTTTTCATTCCACTGAACAGCGCATGATTAAGAGGGATCGGCTGTGACAGCAGAGTGATTGAGTCATCAGCCCAGAAGATATTTGTCTTGGCAGTTTTCACGTTAATGACACTGATTGCAGCCCCTGCCGCCAATGAGGTGTTAACGTTGGCATATGCACGCTCTTCCGGTTTCAGAGCCACATCATCCAGAGCGATAGGTTTCGGCATGATAGTGATGTTGTTACCCTCAACACCAACCACTGCAAACGTTGCGTCTTGTGTCAGTAAGTCTTTCGCCATTTGCGAGATGAACTTAACACCAGCAAAGCTGATCTTATCACCACGTTTAAATGCTGATCCGTCACTAACTTTAACTACTGCCGTGCGGTTATCAACGTTTTCACGGTTTCCATCAACATCTTCTTTCCACGCCTCAGGCTTGAACTTCTGAGCACCATCGACGGTAACACCCGTGGCAGTTGCCGCTAATAACGTTGGAAGTTTAGGCGAGCGAAGAACGTCTTCAAAACCTGCAACTTGTTTTTGAATGGTTCCTGATTTGTACGCTTCCTCTTGAATGCGACCATATAAATCTTTACCAACCAAGTTATAACCAGCTTTTAGGTAATCGTCAGGGTTAAAGAAGTAACTCAACCCTTCATTGCGGTTTAACTCACGAGAGAAGATAAGAGATTCGGCCTGAGATACAAAACCCCAAGAATCTGCTCCGTTAGATAGATCACCAGCATCAGCAATAACCAGTGAGGCAGTTTCAGCCGCCTGTTTAGCAATAGACGTTTCCACGTTGTTTGCTAATTTCAAACCTGAAGCTCGGATGCGACGACGCAATGAGGTTTCATCGCGCACATCATCGGCACGCAAACCAAAGAAATCATTATCAGGAACGCCCATGTTACATTTAACAGAAAGCTCCAAGATACCTGTCGCTTTATTGGTTAAATCCCAACCTTGTTGAGTCGGTGCTTCTTGCTCTACTGGCATCCAGACTGTATTTTGTGAGCGTTGCATATCACCAGCTGGAGGTGTGTATTTACCTACACGCTGAGCCATCGGGCAGTTATTTTCGATAGTGTTTACTACTTCATCCACCATATAGGTGATGATTTGACCTTCATTTAAAGCCATTATTTTATTCCTTGTAATTTAGCCTTGATAGCGCGGTACTTTTGTACATCACCTTTACTTGCTGCATCATCCATTTGCTTTTGTAATGCCGCGACATTTGCCGCTGTAACATCACCGCTAATAGGCTCGTCAGCAGGAGGCGCGGATGAACGTTGTGAACCGCGAGGCTTGAGAGTTAAACGATCAGCTAATCGAGTTAGCTCAATAGTTGTTTGGACTGGGTTTTTGCTAAATAAATCTTTGGCTTTTTCTGGGTTTGAGCCCAAGTAATAAATGATTGCAGCTGATTTATCTGGGAAGTTTTGAGCAATTGCTTCATAGACACCTTGAGGTAATACTTGCAATGCAGAATCTTCTTTTTCCTGATAATCAGGCAGGTTTAGCTTCTCAGCCGCATCATAGTGCGCCTTGATTGCATTAGCTACTTGTTGACCTTGCTGTGTATATTCCTGAGTTTTGCGCCCCTGATCAGCCACCGCTTTACTTCTTGCATCCAAAGCTTTGTTTTGCCACTGCAATAAATCAGCTTGGAATGCTGCGTTTGCTTTGTGTGTGTCGTAGTCATATTTTCCTAATGCCTCATCAGACAAGTAATCATCTAATTTTGGCATTGCAGGAAGTTCAGGTTTTACACGCAAGTGTTCTGGAAGCTCGCCGTTTTCAATAGCTTTAACCTGCTGTTCGATTTCTTTCTGGCGTTTGCGAGCGATACGCTTTGCCGCTTGAACAGCGTTGTTATTGGGCTTTCCTTCCTGTGTGCTCTCATCGTCTTTCAGTACAATATCGAAGCCTTCTTCTTGTCCTGCGTTACCGTTGGCATTATCGATAACTGAGCCATCTGCGGATGCCGCCGCCTGATCGCCAGACAGGATTAACTCTTCAGATTTATTCTGAATTTCGGTGGTTGTGCTCATGATATTTAACTCTCTTACATGGTTTGAGGATTTTTCTCGACGTTATTGTCGGTAGGAATATTTTGTTGTTGCTGTTGTGCAACCTCGTTCAGAAGTTTAATTGCTTGCATCACTGCGCCTTGCTTCAAGTCCTCAGCCTTAGCTAAGGTCAATGTAGTGTTGGCCTGTGATTCAAGTGCATTATTCTGAGCGGTAAATGCTTTTATTTGTGTTTCAGCCATGCGATTCTGTGCGTTAACCAGTTCGGCTTCTGCTTTCTTCTGCTCGGCTTGTGCTGCCACCATCATTGGATCTTGATTGCTTTGTGCTGCTTGTTGAGCTTCCATCAACCATTGTTGCTCTTCCTCGGTCTCTGGTTTCTTCAAGCCATTAACAATCAATTCCTTGTTGGCGTAATCTCTGATGTATTCAACGCCCTTGCCTTCCATCATATTTGCATATGTAAGCATCATGACATTCCACATTGGATGCTCTACTGGAACCTTGGTGATAAGCTCGCCTATCTCAGCCCTAGCAGCATCTTTTTGTGATTGGAAAGATGGACCCACATCAGTAAATGTTTCGTACTTGCCTCGGATATCATTGCGAACAATCATTTCACCTTTGCGAAAGTCTAATTCTTCCTGCATTAGCTCAATCTGATTCTCACCTCCATCTTCAGCAGTTGTTGTTACTGTTCGATTTGTGTCGTATATCTCAGCTGCAATTGATGCATAAATTTCACCATCACGGCGCATTGCGATAGCTAAGTTATCCTGAAATACATAGGTTTCTAGGTCGATGCGGCTATTAAGCTGATTGACAGTATCAAACGCTACTTGCCCATTAGCCGCCTCAGTATCAACACCGACACGAGCTGTTGACTTGGCGGCTTCCGTTGCAACTTCTAGTAGTAATGCGTCAGCTTGTGAAACCTCGGCATTCTCCATATACGCAACAGGAGAAGGAGGAAGATCAGCATTGTTCTCATCAGTACGGTTGATTAGATAGTAAGGATAGTCATCCTCACCGCTATACATGTGCTCATACCCTGCTATTTGCTCAGGGTGAAAAAATGGCTTCTTCTTAGGTGACTTAGCTGCGGTGTCAGCAGACTTGGATAAGATAAAGTTACGCAACCGTTGAGCATCTTTAGATAATCTGACAACTCCTTCATACAGTTCATTATCATCAAAGAATGACCACTCACCATACACAGGTACAATTGGAATATGCTCGCCAGCTATCGGCATTCTATCTTTCAGGACACCTGTGCTAGTGATGATTGACTTATAGACTCTGCGTTTTTTAACTTTACGCTCACCTACTTTCTCATAACCAGCATCAGCCAATTCATCAATCTTTTCTTTCGCTTCCTTTGCCGAGTACGTTTTAAGGTCATTAGTTAGCGGATCACGATAGACAAATACTAACTCTTTCTTTTCCTCTACCTCGTAATACTCAGCAATATGAATTGTCTTTCCATTCGACCAAGTGAAAAGTAAGTCGTTATTAGGTGATTGGAAAGATGGTTGAATATCAGGATCTAACCCGTACTGCTCAGCGAAAGACTCCCACCCATTAACATTCATTGCGTGAATGATGGTGCAATTCTTAGCGTCCGACTTATCCATTGCCTTAGCATTGCAATCCCAGATAACGTGAGTGCAAGACTCATGCATTGGAACACGTCGGATAATCTGGTTATTACTGGTTGGGTTATCGTCCTCATACTCAGTAACTAAACGCCAAGCACCGTAACCACATTCGATTTGCTCTCTCACTGCCACGTTAACGGCAATCTTTGAGCTATTGTTACGCATGTCAGTTCGATACATGCCCATGAGAATATCAGCGGCATCTGCTGGCGCGTTATCCTTTGGCCTGTACTGAACCTCAATAGGATTCTTACGCATCTCAGCAACTAGCTTACGAACCATTGGGCGCACTACATCAAACTGACCTCGGTATTGCAATGTGACGTAGCTTTCAAGCCAATCATCCCACTGACTAACACGACTAAAGAATAAATCGTTTCTCGCCTCCGTTCTGGCATTTTCAGATGCAGAGTAATCGAGGTCGAATTTGCGAAGTATTTTCTCAAGCCGCTCTTTTCTATCGACCATTATTATCTCCTAATCGGCCTAATCGGTGCGGGAATTACTCGCTGCTTAACCTTTCCTATCTCGCCAAATCGTTTTGCGAATCTGCGCATCATGTAGGCGTATCGAGTAGCATCAAGTAAGTCGTCACGAGTTTTAACAATCTTTCCTTTTTCGTCGCGATGATAGAAGTTGTATTCTTCAAACCAATCACGCAAACCACGGAAAACTTTGAATCGCCCTGTTCTCATTAGGTCATATATTTCAAATAGACCAGCCTCAACAGAGCGGGATTTATCAGGCCACTGAGCAGGATCATTAAGCATCTTAAACCCTGCATCTTCGTAATATTCTTTTTGCTGTAAACCAGAGCCTTTTTCAGTTTGCAATCCATCTTGTGGCCATGCGGTAGGAATATCTTTAGCCCACTTATTTACAGCACCCCACGCCTCAGCAGGGGATGTCTTACTAGCCTTCCATGCCCTAGTGACGTAATAAGCGTCATTATCTAAATCGATAGCTAACTGTATGTGTGCTTGAGGGTGATCCCACCCAAAGTCCATACCGTCAATTACAGCCCAGTGATCAGGAACAGGAAATTGGTCACACGTTATAAACTCTTCACCAAAGTCATAAATACGACCATGACCAAGCATCGGAATACCTTTAGTCCGCATGTCACGCTGATGTGGCGGGAACGAAGCTAGTAATTCAGTTTTAACTTTTTCGCTCAAGTGTGGCGCATCATCCCAACCAACATTCATACACGTTTGAGCAGATGATGGAGCATCCATAAAGCTAATAACTAAATCTGTTCTGCCGTTCTCTGGTGTAAATGTCAGGATTCCACGACCACCGCGACCTTTATCACCTGTTGCGGTACGAGTTAAAACCTGCGGATAAATAGTAGGGTCTTTTGGCTCCTCATCGATATGGAACCAATCAACACTATCACCCATCAATGCATGCTGACCTTGTGAGTATGACCAGAATTGAATCTTTGATAAGTTACCTGATTTATGCCTGATGTATGCAGAACGAACGGCATTAGGCGTAACAGCCATTGGCTCAGTATCGACAATCAACTCACTAGGGATCAACCCACCCTGCCAGCCGTTATCCGTTTTCCTGCCAATGATGGGTGCTTGCAATAAGTCTCTGCACTTTTCACCAGAGTAACCAAGGCACCAGATAAGCGGTGCATGCTCGAACTTATACCCTTCCCAATCGTCAGGATAATCACCCATTGCATGAATAGCGTCGATATAGGTAGCTGTGTCAGTCTTTCCGACTCGGTTAGCTGCAATCAATGCAACCTGCGAATATTCGATACTTAGTGCAATGAATTTCTTTTGCCAAGGGTAGCGAGTTTCGTAATAAGTTTTGTAGCGGTAGACATTTGCGCGGCGGGATTTTTCCTCAAGGAGCCTAAGAAGCTCAATTTTCTGCTCCCTGTCCATTATTTAGCTCCTTAATGCGCTTATCTAATTCTTCATCGGTCAAATCAGTGATAGTAATTTTCTGTTCGTGTTGAATGCGATCACCATAACGTTTAGGTGCCAACTTGGATGCGTACCATTTACGGGCATCAACCTGCAAACGAGCCTTAGCAACTGCCGCACCATCTTCAATAACCGCATCAGATAAGTTGATGATATCTTCGGCTAATAATTCCGCCTGAACCTCGCGCGCGTGCGCGTATTGTTCCCGAAACTCTTCATGCCTTTGCAGCCATTCCATTACTGTGCTTATCGCAGGTAGGCTAGGTCTTTTGCATATCTGGCGCAGGCTTTCACCTTCCATTAAAAGCTTGCAAATATCCTCTGCAACTTCCGGCATATAACTAGACGGGCGACCACCTTTGTTTTTCTTTGTCATAAGTCATCACCATCATCACTAATTTTGTAATAAAACTTATTTATCTCATTACTAATCCAACCAGTTAGATACGCCAACGCCTCATGATTTTCGTAGTCTACTTTAATACCAACTATTTCTAACACCTTCCATGCGGCATGCACTGACTCATGAGATATAGTGTCGGCATTAAAACAATCGATATCTTTAAAGCTAATGAGGATAAGCATCTCACCAGTTTTTGTGTTTTCAATCTGAACAACCTGACCCATATTTGATGATCTATGTATGCCAGAACCATAAATATTATCTGCAACATCCTCAGTAGCGCAGATATGAATATTAAGTCCGTATATGGGGACTTTTACTTTTTTATGTAATTTCATATATCCCCCTTTAATCAATTATCCAGCCCACTCGTAAATGAGCTGTGTAATTAACTACTGTGCGAATAAATCTAATGCCTCTTGAGCATCACGGGCTGCTTTCTGTGCTCGCGCTACAAACTGAGCTTCTGTCTGGCATGTTTTGTATGCGTCTTTGAATAACTCAAACTTAAGTGCGTCGTCTTTTACGAACTCGATAGCCGCTTGAGCTGCTGCGGTATCATTGCCAACTAATCGGAGTAGTTCTAAGCGCATTTGATTCTGTGCTGTAATTTCTGTCATTTGATGTTCCTGTGTGAAGTTAATCGCAACCATCATCACGTATCAATACGTTACTTTGGTCACTTACGGCTTACCCGTCAGCAAGAAGGATCACCTCCTGTCACCTTGTCGGGGTTATTCTTTGTCTCGGATAGCTTTATGCTTTTCACACTCAACGCCATATTCACAGCATTCAGTGAACCCGCCTTCAATATTTTTGTACCAGTAATGTTCACCAGCGTGATTGATGCAGTGCTTATCTGCTGTGAAACCAGAGTGCTTATCTTTTTGCATCATGATATTTCTCCATTAAAAAGCCCCGCTATTGAGCGAGGCGGTTGTTTTCTAAAAACTTACGTTGATTATTAACAGATTGGCTTACTGGATATTGGTAATCTATTGTTTTCACACATACTGGTGAAATCCCTGTGGGAGCCCAAACTCACAGGGTTATTTTTATCTTGCGTTTTTTATTTAGGTAGGAAATAGGTTAATCAGAATTATCAATCTAGTATATATACCTACTTAAGCTATACTAAGTAAGTATCACTATACTTTGATTAATATCTTGCTAGCTTGCCCACGCACCCATGCTGGGCTTTTTTTTATTTCATCACCTGTCGTTGTTGTTCAATTTCCCGTATTGCTTTCTTGTTGGGAGTTAATTCAAATGAGCTTCATCAATAGAAAGCTCTTTATTCGACTTATCATCAAATTGCTTAATAAACTCTTCAGCATGTAACTTTATTTTAAATGCACACATTACGTATTTCTTATTCAGACTAAGATCATTACATGTGACTAGATATATTTTCACTGCAAGCACTCCGTTTTAATGTAATCCTGCAAATACAAAGTTTGCTGTTCGTTCTCGATTATCATTTCTCTGAGACGTAGATAATCTTGTTCAACTGCTTTGTTAAGTCGTGCGGTGACTTCATTGCTTCCGCTTTCGGTGGGATTCTTGGTGACTGCTGGACACTCGGCTTTGATGTACACCCGCTTAGAACCAGAACTAACAGCATCACGAAGATTGTCGATTTCATTCTTTGCACTGGCTAACTCCTGTGAGTGACGAATATCGAGTTGATTTAATCGAGTGATACGGGCTTGGTAGTCTTTGTTGATTCCGACTTGTTGGGATAGTTGTTCAGTGAGTGATTGGTTTGATTCTTTCAGCTCATCGATTTTTCCTGCCTGCCATCGAGTCATGATAAATAACAGCGTCATCATCACAGCACAGGCAATTAACAGTTTTTTACTCATGCTGGATATGTCTTATGGGTTAATTGGAAGTGAGGGCCATCTTTAAATGTTTTCCAGTTACCGCCCCACTCGATATCGACGCCGAACTCTTTCGCCGCTTGCATCATGGTATCAGCTACTTTTTTAAAGTATGACCAATCATTCCAAGGGATCTGGTTATTTACCAGCGGAGCACAATCAACAGCGTGGCCAGTTAAGTGACGACTATTCATCGTTTGGCTTTTACCGCTTGCAACTAACTGCCGTTGGCGGGCTTCGTTGCGCTTACCTTCAATCACCATAAAATCAATATCGGTAATTTCTAATGCTCGATGTACTACCTTAACCAAATCAGGATGAACGCCACGGAGGTTTTCTTCACTACGCCTGCTTAATCTAAACTTACTCACTTCCTGCCTCCTGTAAATTTATCCCAGAAGAAATCCAATGCTAAAGAGCCAGCGGAACCACATAAGCCAGCCGTAAATAACGTGTAGTAGAATGAGGCGTTAAGCTCTATTGATATAAGACCACCCATCATTCCAGCAAAGCCAGATACGAACATTTGCATAATTGCTCCCACCCAGCTCCACCGATAACCATTGCGCTTATTGTCGATAATATATCTAGCTAATCCGCCGTATAGGGAGATAGCGAATATGACACCCCATGCGGTGGCACTGAATTTGTCTTTCTCGTCCATTCGTGTCATACCGCCTCCTTTCTGGAGGAATTAGTTAATAGAACGCCGACTCACAGATTTTGAGTGAATGTGATAACGAGGGTAATTGTTCTGTGGTCGGCATATTTGGTGCACCTAGAACGGATTCGAACCGATAACCCATCGATTATGAGTCGAGCGCTCTACCATTGAGCTACTGGTGCATATACAAAAAAAGACCGCCTAAGCGATCTTCAAAATGAGTTGTTCGGAATAACCGAACATGTGAACTTGTAATAATTACTTACAGGTTGCTATTCCCTAGAATTCGGGGGAATTAAAATAGAAAGCCCCAAGTGTATCGCAAACCAGATTCCTCCGCTCTGCGTAGGGACTATGAGGGGCACTGTTTCTGTAACAAAAAACCCCGCCGAAGCGAGGTCTTGAATGAGGTAAGTAAACTTAAGAGTCACGTAAAGCAACTTACCTTATAATTGTTGTCCATTTGTCCATTAATGTCAATAGCAAAGTTCGGCTATTTTCTTTACTTTAGCCACACGTTTACGATTATTCATTGCATTTCGCAGAGGTTCGTACAATAACCACTGAGCAGCCTTGAGTTTTTCGTCAACTTCTCTCCTGCAGGTTCTATGAGATGGCTTGCCGTATTTATTTCCCCCTCTCGTTTTCATTTTGCGTGGTTTTGCAACTCGGTGATAGTAAGATGCAATCGACAACTTAGATGAACCATGAGCGTAATAACTGAGTAATATTCCATAAGCCTGTGTGTCAGTGGCGATGACTGAATCTACGACCTGAGAAATCAACATTCCTTCATCATCATTGCACATAGGTCTTGATGGGTTTTTACTTGGCTCTACTGTTTGCATGAATTTATAAATCATGTTGATCATACGAATATCGATACGACCAGAATATACCCACGCCCCCCACAGATTTAACCATCCATCTAGCCAGCGAAACTGCTCATCTGTTAACTCTTTCTCTCCGATATAGCTCATCTCGCCTCCGGTAATACTGTGTGATAATCATCATTCGCAGTTGTATATAAAACCCTGACACCATCCATCAGCCCGCATAATACTTCCATGCATTCAGCAATCTGGATTACACAGAAGTTAACTCGACCGCCTGATCTGGATTTTAAATATCTTGCTTCTTCAATAGCTGCGATTAAGTCAGTGAACATCTTTCAGCTCCTTTAACTTCTTACGATAGTGATCACGTATCCGCTCATAATCCTCGCGCTTCCACTTTGGCAATTCATGAGAACCCATTAGTCGGTCGAAACGCTCCTGACCAATTTTCTCTATTAGTCGAGGTGTGTAATTTTCGATATTTCCCGATAGATGGTTATTACATGGTGCGCATTGCTTATGGCAGTTATCTTCATCGAACCTAAGCTCAGGATTTGCTCCTGTGGTTCGATAGTGTCCTGCGTGATACTGACCTTCGTGAAAACGACCACACGAGATGCAAGGCTCATCCTTGTCTCTTTCTCTGATAAATGCGTTGAATGCGGTTTGTGCTTGTTTGGTGAAATATGAGAGGGGTTTTACTGCTAACTTGCGGGCTTTGAGTTTATCTTTTGCTTTAACTTCCTTTGCTCTTTGCTCCTTTTTACGTTTCGCTAATACTTTTTCTTTTTCCTTGTTTATTCGCCTTATTGCCAGTTCTGCTCCGTGTTCTGGGCAACACCACCAAATGTTACTGTATTTAGGGTGAAACCACTCTCGGCATATTTTACAGCGCCGTCGCCTTAAACTTTGCATACATCACCCCAAAATAACTCCAAGAATTAACATGGCGATAAACCATATTGCGACAAATTTTCCATAGCGTAATAAATTGGCATTAAACATTGGTTCAAACTCCTTTTGTGGTTTCTTTGGATGTTTATGTTTGTGTTTATATTTACTGCGATACCTCGGCATCTCCCTCTCCTTTGATTTTATCCATCACTTCCAAATGAGCGTATTCATCAGCACACTTGCTACACACATAAATTTCATCATCTGTTAGCTGTCTATTGCATGACATGCAGTTCATTGCGAACCCCTTTGAGTAACGAGTCTATTTTCATCAACATCGGATTACCCATGCCTACGGTGTTTGCCTTATCGACAAATGACAGTCCACGCATAAAATCATCCAGCACTTTTCTAGGTTTCTTTGCTTCAACCTTTTTAGCTTTTAGGAAGAGCGGAAGGTTAGCCAGACGCTCTTTTTCAAACTGATTTCTTAACCGAGTAATCGCATCGTCTGTTACTGCGTAGTTATTGATTGGGCGAGTGCGTTTACGACTCTTTGTTTCAACATGTTCTACACACTGGAATGCAAGTAACTTTCTTAGAATAGTTCCAACTCTTGCGGGTGTTAATCCCGTTACTCGCGAGATGGTGTTGTGATTAAATGAGATATACTCACGACCAACCACTATCACTCGCGCATAAGTCCTGTATTGCTCTTCAGTCATTTCTCAGCCTCCAACTCAATAGCCCGCTTTGCCGATGCCAGCGCTTCACATAAATCTTGCTCTTTGTCTTTATGTCCTCTCAATCCAGCGCAGAGAGCTTTTTTAATTAAATGCTGTAATGCTGGGTTAGTGACTTCAAATGCTTTTAAAACGTCATACACATCGATTGTCACACCCTTGCATGGTCTGTCGTATTTACTCATTTTGCTTCCTTTTCAATTTCATATATTCAGAGTTATCAGGTATCGTCACGAAACAATTTATACCTACCGCCCAGCGTTCAACCTGCTCCATGAAGTGGAACATTTCACCTGTATCAAGTTTTGATGTTTTACGAAGTGTTCTTACGCGCTCTGTAAGCTGTGTAGTAACGTCAACCATATCGACCACCTCATAACCTAGGAATGTATGCTTAAGCATTTCCTTAACGGTTTCTGGTGTGTAATTGGCGTTGTTCTTACATAGGTATTTGCTTATCTCTGAGCACCACAAATGAAAAGTTGCATTTTGAGATAGCGAACGCTTGTTTTTCCAAGGCTTGATAATGATTCGGTGTGGTTGGTTTGTTGCTAGAACTTCTTTGAAGTGTTGCCATGCGGTATTTTTTGTTGATTCGTGGAAGAGGAAATCTACTTCCAAGTTAACCTCCTATTTTTAATCTTCCTTTGGAGCTACCCACATATCAACAATATTTGCCATGTATTGACCTATAATTTCCTGCTGTTCGTCCTCGCTCATAGCTTCCCATTCTGACTCTGTTATGCCTAACTCAGTATCCCCTCGCGCATTAGAGCAATATAAATGGGCGTACAAATGCATTTGCTTATCACTCACTGTTAGCTCTCCTGTTACATATGCGTTTAACATCTTTAGCTACACAGCCACTCAAGCCGTAGTGCCTAATGATATTTTCCGCTAAATCACAACTTGGTTTGTTATTTTTGCACCATTTAATCAACACCCATCTACTATGAAATAAATGAATTAACAGGTTCATCATTCACCCTCTGGCATTGGTGGGAGTGGCAGGTCTTTGATGTACATCCAGTAGTCGAATGTTTCCAATGGAGCCGAATTATAGTCGCTGTTATTGTGTGGTATCCATCTAAGTTCTTCGAAGTCAACACCGCATGAAATTAGCTCGTATGTTATGTTCTGGATATGTTCGCCAAATATAACAACTACCGCCTCACCTTCGGTTGGTAATTTGTCCTTTGTCTTAACCCAATTAGTTCCCTGCATTAGTTAGCACTCCTTTGATTAATTGGAAAATGCCGCTGTAAATAATTACGCCTTTGTTTTTTGGTGGCAGAAAACAGATAACACCATCAGATTTAAGGCAAGCGCCTTTAGTTAATGATGGGAATATTGGAAATACTCGTACTGTTTTTTTACCGTGAATGGCTAGTAGTGTTCTTCCTAGCAATAATCGCCCGCCATTAACACCAGTCCAGTTGAAATACTCAGTTGGAACATCCAGCCCTTTTCTCAATAATTTAATCATCTTAGTTCCCTGCATTAGATGCCTCCTCACGATTCCCACTCATATCCAACTTTAATTGCCTTGGCTTGCTCTAAGGTATTAGTCATGACTTTTGTGTTTGAAATATCACCCCAGCAATCACACTCTACTGGAGTTAGGTAATATTCATTTTCTGTTCCATCATCCGATTTGTAGGTGTGACGAACCGGATCACCTAAAACCTTGGTGACGGTGCTTTTTAATAAGTTCATCTAAAAATCCTCTTGCGTGTTAAGCCTTAGCTTCGCCACCTAGCGCAGACACTAATTCATCGATCAGCACGGAAAATTCACCAGTAAACAGAATGAAATCAGCATCAAATCGTTGAGCGTAATCATCATGGTGGATATCGTCGTTACACTCTTTCAAAACATCAGATAGGCTGATTTTCTTAAGCATAAGACTATCGGTTAACGTGAATTTAATGCGGTCCTGCCAATCCATAGATAACTGAGTGACATATTTTCCTGCTTCAATATGAGTGGAAATTTCGTCTGAAGCTAAATCTTGCTTTTTAAACTTGGCAATACCGCCTTCCTCTAACACCGCTTTTAATTCAGCTTCGTCATGAAGCATAAATCCTGCTGGAGTATCATTATTACGAACCCATTCGGTAAGTGTTAGCTCGACTGGTTGCTCGGTGTGAAGTGGAATGACTGGTAATGAGCCCAATGTCTTACGAAGTAACGCAAGTGAATCTTCTGCGCGTTTAGAACTACTGGCATCAACGATAATTCTTTGCTTATCCAAGTCAATCCAGATCTGAGTTTGAGAATATTTACTGAATGCGCGAGGTAAGAGAGAGTGAATGACTTCATCTTTTAATGTCGCTTTTTCTGTCTTTCTCAGCTTAACACCTTGCTCACTTTCGAGTTTTTCAATTTTTCCTTGTAGAGTTTCCTTGATAACTGTCGATGGCAATATTTTTTCTTCTTTTCTGAGGCAGAGTAAAATCTGATTGCCAGCAACGTGAGTTAACATCTCACCGTGATTACCAAGTGGTGACACCCAACCAGAGCGACTCATATCTTGGCTACTGCATGGTGTAAATGCTAAAGTTTTTAATGCCTCTTCAAGTTGTTCTGCTGAAATTTGAATGTCACGAGTCATACGATATACAATCGCATTTTTGAAAAAGTTCATATTTATTTCCTTAGAATTTATTTAACTAGACGGCGATGACTCTGCCATGTGAAATTGATTGTTGTTGGATTTCCCATTCTCAGTCGATCAATGACTCGCTCACCAAGAACGCGACCAAGTTCATCAAATTTAAGATTTGTTAATATTCCAACCGGTTTTTTGTTAGCTAAACGGCGATCAACCACTTGGAAAATAATTAACTCCTCGTTTTTGTTTTCACGCTGAACACCAACATCATCAAGGACAAGTAAATCAACCTCGCACAGATCATCAATCAGTTTTGACTCTGTTGTTTTTGCGTCTTTCTGGTAGGTGTCACGCACTTTCATCATCAAGTCTGGTAGTGTTGCAATCAGAATGCTTTTGCCGTTTTGAATGATGTAATTACCAATTGCTGAGGCTAAGTGATTTTTTCCAGTGCCAGGGTTTCCACTGAAAATAAAACCACCGAATGACTGCCCGAATTCCTCGGCATACTTTTTCGCTTTGTGAAGTGCTTTTTGCTGTTCAGCGTTTGTGGCTTGGTAATTATCAAATGTGCATTCTTGGTGTAATGGGCTGATACCAGAACGCCCCATAATCTTATTCAATCGAGTTACACGGTTTTCATCTGCGATCCGCTTAGAGTCAATTTCACCCTGCTCTCGTTGCCATGCCATAAGTTCTTCAGCCGTTGAGAACTTTGGCTTGATGTGTTCTGGCATCATGCGTTTTAATCGCGCCAGTGTTGCCGTTGCTGTCATTAGAAGTTCTCCGGTATGAATTCTTGAGTTTGGCTAGGTTGAATAATTCGATTAGGTTGTTGGTATGGCGTTTTAGGCTTGAATAATCCCTGCCAGCCGTTAGTAACCGAGTTATTGATTATTTCTTCAGGTGAAAAACCCAGCTCATAACACTCAGTAAGAAGTTTTATTTGCCCATCGAGAGTTCGCTTAGATTTTATCGGTTGTTTAATTTCCTTTCGGTACCCAACCCAATTTCTCCAAGTGTCAGGATTTAACCAGCTGGGTATATCTACGCTAAGCGGATCGAAACTTTGTTTTTTAGGCGTAGATTTTTGTTTAGGGGATATAGGGGTTTTAATATCTTTTACTGTATTTGGTATAGTGTCTTTGGTGATCCCCTTTTTCGGGGATGCCGCTACACGTTTTCGGGGATGGTTATCCTCGTTTTCGGGGATAGTTTTCCTTGTTTTCGTGTATACCCATTCTGAGGTGTTTTTATTGATAGAAATGTATCTGTTTTGCCCTATTCTTCTAACGTTAATTATTCTCCGCGACTCAAGAGAGCCAACCGCTTCAGATACAGGATTGCGTCCTAATTTTGTTTTCTCTTCAATCAAGATGTTTTGAATGCGGTCTTCTTTCTTTTGCCACCCCCAAGTAAGCCGAATAATGGCATTAAGAACCTGCCACTCTCTACCTGCTAACTGGAGTTCGCATAAAGCATCTTGAATTTCATTAGCTACCCGTAAGTAGCCGTTATCAAGATCAGCCACTTTAACCTCTGGTTTGTCTGGTATCAGTTGCTTGTTAACAAAATCAATGTTCTTGACTACTGTCATAGCAACCTCCATATGTTTGTTAAGTAAACAGAATTCATATATAATTACTCCATTAATTATGCTGTATCAGCAAAAGGAAAGCTCAAAATCAGCTTCCCTTTAATACTGGTTATTGATACAGTGTATTTGTTAAGTTAAATGGTTAAGTCCATTTGTTGAGAAGCCTCAGTTACCGCTGGGGCTTTTCTTTTTGGTGCTTTTACATGCTCAAGCATCTGAATTAACGCTCTAGCCTCATCACCTTGCAATATCACTGTGTCATCTGGTGTCTCATACCCAATAGCAACTAAAAGCCTTGCACAACGTTGTATGAAGCTTAATTGCGTTTTGGATTGTTGAGATTGCCAGCGAGATATTTGTGATTCGTGAATACCCGTTCTTTTCGCTACTTCTCTAGCGCCAGTAACAAGTATCCCTTTCATGATTTTTGATTCGATTTCTCGAAATTTGCGTTCGTTTGATAGTTCCATTTGTTAAATTCCTTCTTAGATTACTTCCCAATATGGGAACAGCAGTAATGATCCGTGGCTCATTCCATATGAGCGGATTGTTTGCTCTGAGAATTTACTCTGAGCGGGTTAGTGATGTTAAAGAGCGATTAAAACTAAGCAGCAAGTAATTTTTTTTGGCTAATAGCTAGTAAGTCTTCAGCTTTTATTTTCCCTTTGGATAGGGCTTGGATTGTTTTTGCATAATTAGTTTTTCCAAAGAATTCTGTTTTTGGTAGAAAACCGTTATCAATCCATTTATAAACAGCTCGCTCACTTACTCCGCATGCCTTTGCTACTTCTGCAACGCCAATCTGTTTAATTGGCTCCCTTAAATCGTGCATAGAAGTCTCCTTAATGAACTTTCAGTACATATATTAGTTGAACTGACAGTTCCTTTCAAGATGTTTATTATTGAACGTATGGTACAAACTAATAACGTGCGTGAATTATTTGCCAAGAGGCTTGCGCAGGCTTCAAGAGACGCTGGTTTTGATGACCATGGCAAAGCGACAGAAATAGCTAATAAACTTGGCGTAACCACCAAGGCCGTTAGTAAGTGGTTTAATGCCGAATCACTACCAAGACAGGAGGTGATGAATAAGTTAGCTAAATTACTTTCAGTGGATATAGTCTGGTTGCAACATGGGCAAGAAAATGTAAATAATGCAAATGTTAGTAATCCAAGACCTTATAGACCAGCACCTAAATACCCTGTAATTAGCTTTGTTCAGGCTGGTAATTGGACGGAAGCTTGTGAGCCATACACGCTAAGCGAGATCGATGAGTGGTACGAGTCTGAAGTTTCTGTTCAAGGGTCTGCTTTTTGGCTTAAGGTTGAGGGCGACTCAATGACGGCACCAACAGGAGTTAGTATTCCTGAAGGATCATTAGTCCTAGTAGATACAGGAAGAGAACCTATAAATGGAAGCTTGGTAATAGCTAAGCTTACTGATACGAATGAAGCAACATTCAAAAAGCTTGTCTTGGATGGAGCTAAATATCTTAAAGCGTTAAACCCAGCTTATCCCGCTATTACTATAAATGGAAACTGTAAAATTATTGGCGTTGTAGTTCAAATGATGATGCGATTTGTCTAACTTTTAATCATTAAGAAGAGGATGCTTTGAGAATATTTTTTCTAATTATTATCATTGCTTTATCAGGTTGTGTGACAGGTGATAAAATATCATCAATACATTCTGGGATGAGCAAAGACAATGTTATATCAATAATGGGCAACCCTGATGGAGCCTCGTCAATAAATGAGTATGAAATATTAATTTATGCTAACAGGCTGATGTCTGGTTGGTCTTATGATAAAGCCGACTATAAGTTTATATTTAAAAATAATTCTCTTATTGAATATGGCCCAGAAAAAATAAGACAAGACAATGGCGCTTCGGCTATTAGAGCGATATCAGCACAACAAAGCCTGTTATTATGGCAACAACAGCAAAACATTTATAATAAACCAGTAACAACAACGAACTGTACAAAATTAGGCTCTACCGTTAACTGCACATCATACTAACCTCATGCTCTTTATTTGATCCCTCTATATGAGGGATTTTTTTTCATCCCGCCTAAATAAATTAGTGATTAAGATCTAATTTTAAATATTTACAAAAAATAAATACCTTTTAAAAACAACAAAATATACTAAAAGTTCACTATGACAATAAAATATTGTACTTTTGGTTCTTGATTTATGTGAACTATTGGTTCAATATATGACTCATCGAAGGCAAGGAGCCATAGATAAACAGGATGTTCGCTCTTTTACAATTAAGAACGCTCAGAATAAATTTTCAGAGCAACCACTGAGTGGTTTTTGGGGTTATGTGTGCCAACGGCAAGCCTAGAAGCGACAGGGTAGATTTTCACAGAGACCTGTAAGGCGTGAAACACATAACCACCAAAGATCACTTAGGAGGCAAATATGGCAACAATAACTTTTAAAGAGAACTCAAAAATTCGCAGACGCAGAAAGCAAGGTGAGTTTTTGGCTCGAAAGATAGCTATGAGAAGTCGCTCAGTGGAAGAAATATGGGATTCAATATTTGGCGTTGAGAAACCAGAGCGCCCTGTTCTCTCTCTCAAACCAACAAAATACCAACCATCATCTGATAACTGTTGCTTACCTAATGTAGCAGTATTTTCAGGAGTTAAAACAAAACAGCCGAGCAGTGAGTTCGGTGTGACGGCGAGGGTTTAGATATGGCAGGTTTAGATGTGACATTTCAGCAAGAATTAATAATCGACTGCAAGCAGTCTCAGCGTAAGTACATGTCTTGGGCTAAAGAGGATAAAGAATATCCTGAGTTACGTAAGGCTTGGTTAGAACTGGCACTTATGGCGCGTCGTCATGCTCGTGAGTGGTTCGTAATGAGTTAACTAATTACAGTCCATTCTGTGGGCTGTGGTGAGATAGCTTTTTAGACTAACAAATCAAAGGCGATAAATCGGTCTCGCCTAATAAAAAGAACCGTTTGAATCGGAGGATTTATGTAAGTGTTCAAATCTAAACTGAGAGAAAAATAAATATTATGCCGATCCTATTCATGGCTTGAATGGCGTTAGCCCATGACGATATATGGGCAACTAACCAGAGCTTATCACTTAGTGGGCTGTGGTGAGTTGATTAATAGATAGGAGATAGAGATGGAAATATGGTTTAAGGAATTTGAGTCGCATGGTCGTCAAATTCTAATCAAGAAAGCTCATGACGCCGATGAGTCAAAAATCGGGGTGCAATATTGCTGGCCAGAGAAACTTTTCGCGGTCGATTTTGGATTGTGGATAGATTACGACGACGATGATGAGGAAAGCCTTAATGAAGCGGAAGAAGCACGCAACAAGCTATTCGACACCATCGATCAGGAAGCAGTAGATACCGCGGTGAGCAACTTAATTCAAAAACTCAAGCTCGATGATTAGCATCGTATTTAGTTAATAACGGAGGGAGTATGACAGATAAGGAGTCACTGAAAAAACTTAAAGCAAGTGTAGTCATGGACTTTGGAGATAAGACTTACGCGATATTAATGGGTGATAAAGACACTTGTGTTAAGCGATCAATGCTAATCGCAACAGCACCAGAGTTATTAGAGGCTTTGATTGAAATGCAACGTAACGGACGCAAGAAAGGATGGGATGATAAATATGAGTCGTCAATGGAAAAGACTCGTTTAGCAATCGCAAAAGCCCTCGGTCAGCAGTAACCCACCACTTAATCATTCATATCGCTATTAATAGTGAGGAATATGCACATAAGGAACATAGGAAATGGCAAATGAATTAGCCGTAATCGAGCAAGCAACGGCGCTAGATTTATTTACAGCACCAGAAAAAGTAAATCAGATGCTAGAGCGCATTAAATCTCTTGCAGAAGAAGAACGAAAAGAACTCGATAGCGATTTATCAGTAGTTAAAAACCGAAAAGCATTCGCTTCTCTGGCGTACAAAGTTGCTCAAACAAAAACGTATATCGACAAGGAAGGTAAAGCAGTTGTCGATAAGTTAAAAGAGCTACCCAAAAAAGTTGATGCTAGTCGTAAGTTATTTCGTGACGAATTAGATGCATTGAGCACAGAAATTCGCAAGCCACTAACAGAGTGGGAAGAGCAAGAAAAAGCTCGCGAAGAAGCTGAAGCACTTAAGAAGCAAATCGAGCTTGACCACGAAGAAGCTCTGCAAATGAACGAATTGTTTGATTTGCGCAAAGCTGAAGAAGAACGTCAACGCATTGCTCGTGAAGAAGAAATGAAGCGACAAGCTGCGGAACAGGCGAGAATAGAAGCTGAACGTAAAGCACAGCAAGAAATTGAAGCAGCAGCTAAACGTGAACGTGAAGCAAAAGAAGCTGCCGAACGCGCTGAGCGTGAAAAGCAAGAAGCTATTCAGCGTGCAGAGCAAGCGGCGAAAGAAGCCAAGGAAAAGGCAGAGCGTGATGCTAGAGAAGCACTGGAACGAGCAGAACGCGAGAAGCAATTAGCTATCGAAGCTGAGTGCAAGAAAGCACAGGAAGCAGAACAAGCGCGATTAGCAGAAGAAGAACGTAAGCGTCAGGAAGAAGCTAAACGTCAGGCTGATAAGGAACATCAGAAGGCAATTAACAATCAAGCCATGCAAGATTTAATTGATGCTGGCATTCCAGAAGAGTGCGCCAAGAATTGCATTATCGCTATCGCTAAAAACCTAGTATCAAACGTAAAAATTCACTACTAACCCACCGCACCAACACCAGATGACCACCCTATCGCTCACCTAGCGAGGTAACAATGAAATCAGAATATTACATCACTATGCGTGATTGCATGGCGGTGCGTATCACTACGCCTCAAGCACGTAAAAATAAACGTACAAACCCATGGTTATTCAGTTTAGCAGTGGTCATTGTGACAACCGTTGGCGTAATACCAACATTTGTAAATTGAGGTGATTATGCAAATTTCATACAGCTACTCGAACGGAACTCGGGTAGTAGACGATAAAACAGTCATGGGATTTGACGAAAGTAGCAAACTTAGCATTGAGACAGGCAGTTTCGCTGAGCTGGCTAAATTAACGGAAATCGACCCAGTGGAAGCCCTGCAATGGATTATGCAGTTCGACAAGGAAGAGTTTGACAGGATTGTCAATGAAGCAAGCAAGGACGCACCTATTTCTAAGCTGGCTCTGCTAAGGAGGGTTGCGTGACAAATCATCAACAATTGTTAGAAGAGTTACGCAGGAAGCGTAAAGAATCGCAGGAACGCGAACGCAATGAATTTATGTATCAAACGGAAGTGTTAGGACGACAAGGGTTGTCGATACCAACAAAGGATTTTGCAGGAGATTTTCAATGAATGTTTCTAATTCCTACCCTACCGATAAATACCCTCAATTAACATCACCTTCATTAGCAAAAAACATAGAGGAAGCTCTGGCTCAAGCTATTGCAATGATTGATGGTCATTTGCCGAATACGAGCGTGAAGGAGAGAGAAAAGCGATTAGCAATGGAACTGCTACACATGAACTTGGACGCATCGAAAAATAACCCTCCTCTGCCAGCTCATATTCAAGCAATACGTGATGCAGAAAGGAATTCTGTATCTAGTCATAAGGTTGAAATCGATTACTACGGAAGTGATCGCCGACCGGGTCAGTATTTGGGAGATTAATATGACTGCTGTATATAAAGCGATTAGTAATGTAGCCAAGGAAATGGCTGAAACAGGAATAAAGAAAGGAAGCAAAAACCAACAGCAAGGGTTTATGTTTAGAGGGATTGACGCAGTATATAACGCTCTTGCCCCGGCTTTAGTTAAGCATGGATTGCTTATTCTCCCACGGATCATTGAACGCTCAGTCACGGAAAGACAAACGCAAAGAGGTGGTCAGTTATTCTACGTTGTGGTTAAGGCTGAGTTTGATTTTGTTGCCACGGAAGATGGCAGTAAGCACACGGTTGTGACTTATGGCGAAGCTATGGATAGCGGAGATAAAGCCACAAATAAAGCCATGTCCATTGCATATAAGTACGCGGCATTTCAGGCGTTCTGTATTCCAACAGAAGAAACCGCAATTGATGCAGATGCAGAAGTTCATAACGTAGCACCTCGGACGGCAGAGCAGATATTAGCTGATTACACTAACTTCCTTGGTACAGAGGTGAATCAGTCACAAATCATGGATGAGTACAAAAAAGCATGGAATGCATTGGCTGGTACCGAATCACAAAAGGAATGTGAACGTTTAACAGGAATTCGGATTAAAGAACTTAAGGAAGCGGCATAATGGCAAGTAAAGGCGTAAATAAATGCATTCTCATTGGTCACTTGGGGCAAGACCCTGAAATTCGATACATGCCATCAGGTGGCGCAGTAGCAAATCTCACACTAGCCACATCGGAATCGTGGCGTGATAAACAAACAGGTGAGATGAAGGAAAAAACTGAGTGGCATCGCGTGTGCATCTTTGGAAAATTAGCTGAGATTGCAGGTGAATATCTGAGAAAAGGAAGTCAGGTATATATCGAAGGCTCTCTGCAAACCAGAAAATGGCAAGACCAAAGCGGTCAAGACAGATACACAACGGAAGTGGTGGTAAATATCGGCGGATCTATGCAGATGTTAGGCGGTAACGGTGGTAATCAGGTAGGAAGCCAGAAGCCACAGCCTCAAGGATGGGGACAACCTCAGCAACCGCAAGCACCAAAACAAGCATCGAGTAATCAAACACCACAAAGTGAGCCACCTCAAGATTGGGATGATCAAATACCTTTCGCTCCTATCGGACTCCCCTACCCACGCCACGCTATTTATGTGATTTAACCAAAGGATATAGCCATGAATAAATGTTGCTTATGCAAGAAAGAACTTGATGACTATAACGGGTATGAGTACCGAGGCTTTCATTCCTGTGAAGAGCACTTTGACGAAGTCATTGCTCGTGTTGATAGAAAGCGCCAAGAGATTATTAGTCAATTCGATTCAATTTCTCGTCCATTAAAAGGGTTAGATATAAGTCCAGACAACTCTATCGGGAAAGCTAACCGAGAATTACTTAAGGGAAGTATCGAAGTTAGCGGGAAAGAAACTTATTTGGGAAAAGAGTATCGCAAAGGAATTCTTTAATTAACCACGGACTCAGTGCAAGGATGCAAACAGGAGATAGATATGACAGATAAACTCAAAGAAGAAATTAACGCACTTCAAGGCAGAGCTGCAATGGCAAATATTGATGTATGCATCATGGTAAGGCTCTCCTTAACTATTCAAATTGCATCCTTTTTAATCGAGAAAGGAAAAACAGTTGAAGCTAAGGACTGGTTACTTGGCGCGTTAGAGTGGGGAACTGATGTAAACATTTTTGATGAACTAGATGATAGTGACGGGAATTCAGAAGATATTCAAGCTTGGTTCGATAAGCGAATGGAAGGCGAAATTAGTTTAGATGAGGCTTTTAAATTAATTCGCTCGCGTTACCCTGAAATCGAAAAGCTACGGACAGCTTAATTTAACTCTCAGGGATGCAATGAAGAGGAGTGAATATGAACAGTTTTACACATTATGGGCAATTTATGAAATTTACATTTCCAGAGCCAGACCCTAAGAATGTTTGCAATCTTTGCGGTGGCAATGTCGGCAAAGACAATTTAATCCAAGGTCAGACGGCAAATATTTGTTTTGAGTGTTCTGATTTAGCGAAAGAAATTGCAGATGAAAAGCGTAAGGAAATAGCTGAAAAGGAAATTCAGCAAATGGCAACTGACTTATCAACTGGTGATGTTGGTTTGGTTGATATGGGAATAGCTACAGCCAGAGCACATGCCGAGCGTTTATATAAAGCTGGATATAGAAAGGTGGAGTGATGAAAGTCTATCTCGACGACGAGCGTAAAACGCCAGGGGGATTTGTGCGTGTTTACTGGCCTGATGAAGCAATTAAATTAATTGAAACTGGCGAGGTTGAGTTAATTAGCCTAGACCATGATTTAGGTGATGATGAACGCGGTACAGGCTACGACGTTTTATTATGGATAGAAGAACAGGTTTACTTAAACGGATTTAAACCGCCTGAAATTATTGTTCATTCATCTAATTCATCAGCACGTCATAAAATGGAATTGGCAATTGCAAATATTAAAAGGTGGAGTGATGGATAAATCAAGACAGCAATTTGAAGAGACAATAAAGTCACTTAGCGACCCTTCAGAATTTGAATCAAAACTTAAACATGCGAACAACGGATTAAATTACGCTGACCAATATGTAGATTTAATGTGGATTAGCTGGCAAGCATCGCGCGAGAGTTTAATTAATAATTTACCAGAAAGCATTAATTGCCCTACCGCACCAGAATTAATATGGCTACAAGTCGACCCTGATCCAGAGGAGATAGATAAACCTGAATTTCCAGTTAAATTACGTAGTGATGATGTAACTTGGTGTGCAGATAGAATTCATCCAACTGACACATTATATATTCGTGCTGATTTAATTCAAAAGTAAATAACAATGCAAATAATTGGATATGTATTACTCGTGCTAATACAGGGTTCTGCTGTGCCTGTAACGGAAGATATATACACACAATCGGAATGTAATAAACGTGCTGAATATTTAATGTCAGTGAAGAATGTTGAGGTTATTTGTGGCGAGGTGATGAGAAATGAATAAATTTAAATTTTATGCGGTGTGTGATAATGACGGGAATATTGTCTGTATCAACAATAGTAAGTACCCATCACTAAAAGCAATATTCTATTTGCGTGAAGATGCTGAGAAAATTATTGGCAAAAACGCAGGCGAAAACCTTCATATTTCCGAGGTTAATATTATTGAGGCTGATAATGAATAAACACACTGAACTCTCTGACTTCGAGATTAATAAAAATGTTTTTATTAAATTATATGGCGAGGAATCACTAAAAGACAAAGATATGTTTAATTCGTTTTATCGAACTGACTATTGCCATAATCCAGAAGACGCCATGCCGATTATTATTGAGAATGAAATATCCATGATTAAAAGCTCAGGTGGATGGATGTGCTGTCATGGCTCAGTTGGTAATGTTGAGCGTGGAGGCTTATACCGTGGCGCTATGGAAGTATTCCTGATGATGAAGGATGCGGAGAATGAAAAAGTATGACTTGATTCTAGCTGACCCGCCTTGGCAATATAACAACAAAGTTTCAAATGGCGCAGCAGATAACCATTACAACACCACAGATTTATATTCCCTTTCTCGATTACCAATAGAAAAACACTCTTCTAAAAATGCCGTACTGTTTATGTGGTACACGGGAAACTTTGCACTTGAGGCTATTAAATTAGCCGAAGCATGGGATTTTAAAGTTAAAAACATGTTCGGGTTCGCATGGGTTAAATTAAATAAAAATGCAGGAGATAGAATAAATAAAAAACCGCCAGAAGATTTCTTTGATTTCATGGAAATATTAAACAATGAGACAAAGATTAATTGCGGTAATTATACCCGTCAAAATGTCGAAATGTGTTTAATAGCTACAAGAGGAAATGGATTACCTCGTCAATCTGCAAGCGTGAGACAAATTATTTATTCGTGCTTAGGTGAACACAGCGAAAAGCCAAAAGAGGCACATCATCGTTTAGAGGAATTATATGGAGATGTTCCTCGACTCGAATTATTCGCTCGTGAGAAATACGGTGATTGGGATGTATATGGCGACCAAGCAAAAGAAAGTATTCAATTAATATAGGTGAATTATGAGATTAATAATTCGCGGTGAAGTCACGCCAACAGAAAGGATTGCTATTAATGAGGCACTGGAAGCCCATAAAAAGAAATATAATCGAACTGGAATAATCGTTAGTCACAAAATAAAGATAGGAAAGAATATTTATCCCGTCGAAATAGAAAACTGTCGTAAATCATATATAGTCACTTTGCGTAATAAAAGGCAAAGACTATGAATGCACAAGCAATGGAAAACGCACGAAGGCAAATAGCAAAGGAATGCTTAATCGAACTCAGAAGCCACGGAATACCCAACGACAAACTAACCACTCAGATCCTCGATAAATACACGCCAAAGTTTAAGCCTCTAAATCACATGAACTATCAGGACAAGATGGTCCTATCGTATTACCTACGGAAATTACAAAAGGAAGAGAAAGATGGATAGAACATTAATGACTAGTGATGAAGTAATGAATAAATTAGGTATTTCATCCAGACAAACACTATGGGATTACGAGCGAAGAAGGAAGTTTCCTCGCCCTATTAGATTGAGACCTAAAGCATACCTGAGAACAGATGTTTATAAGTGGATTAAAAACGGCGGTGCTAGTCAGATAACTCCCTAACGTGATCCATTATTTTAGTAAAGTGTATCTCATACGCCTTTCTTTGCTCATCAATCCAGTCATGCTTATTATACACAGACATGATCCCACCAAGCTCATGCCCTAGCATTTTCTCTATGACATGCGGGGCAACACCCTCCTCTGATAACCTAGTAGCTAGAGAGCGCCTAAAATCATGAGTTCTCCAGTATTCTAAGTTCATTTCATCTCTTATTCTTCCAATATATCTATTGGCAGCAGCTATTGTTATTGGCTTGCTAATATCTTGCCCTGGGAATAAATAATCTTTGTATGTGATTAGTGCCTTATTTAATAATGGCTCTATTCCATCAAATATAGGTCTTCTTATTGTGTTTTTTGCCTTGCTATATTCAGGAGTAATAGTCCATACTTTCTCCTTCAAGTCAAAGTCTGACTTTCTCGATCTTCTGAGTTCTGATAGTCTGCATCCCCATAGCATGGCCATTTGATGCAAAAGCTTATTAGACGTTGATGCTCTACTTCTTTCTATTGCTATCCATATTTTAGCAAGCTCATTATATGTCAGAACCCTCTCGCCTTTATTTGTTCTTATGCCTATATCTTTTGGGCTTATCTTCATCAACTCGCATGAGTTAATAAACTGCCTTCTAATGCACCAATTTATAGCTGACTTTAGCTGTACAAATATAGTCCTTGCTTTCTTGGGGTTCTCTTTTTCGAAAGCCAAAAATAAATCCATCCAGTTTTTAGAGGATATCTCCTCTATATCAATGCCAGTAAAGATATTTCTGGTATTTTTAACAACAACAGCCTCATACAATAGTATTGTATTCTCTCTCAGTTGCGGGAAGTAGGTTTGCTTCCAATAAGAGATACAGTCATGCAGTGTAACAATGTTTCTGCTTTCTTTCCCATCATGATGTCTAGGATCGTTTCCCCTAGCAACACACTCCTTAATTTCATCAGCCCTTACCCTAGCATCTCTAAGAGTAACTATTGGGTATCTACCAATGCTAATTCTATGCTGCTTTCCATCTAATCTATATCTGCATTGGAAGGTAATCACTCCCTTTGGAGATATCCTAACGCTGAGACCATCTTCATCAGCTACTTCTGGTTTACCTGAATATGGTTTACCATTAATAGATCTAAGCTTCGTGTCACTAAGAGCCATAATATTTTGTACTCACTCTTTTTTGTAGTTTTGTACTCATTCTGTACTCAATATGACATGGACGATACTGGACAGTAAAGGACATTAGCACTCAAAAGAGCGAAATAGTTGATGTCAAGGTGCTATAAATAGCAATAAATCAATGAATTAAAACACAGATTATTACGGTAGATAACATTGACTAACACAATCAAACAACCAACGTTCTATGTTCATGACTACGAAACCTTTGGCACGCACCCAGCACTTGATCGCCCTGCGCAATTTGCAGGTGTAAGAACCGATATGGATTTCAATATTATTGAAGATCCTCTCGTTATTTATTGCAAACCTAATGATGATTATCTGCCTCACCCAGAAGCCGTGATGATCACAGGAATAACGCCACAAGTTGCGGCAAAAAATGGGGTGATTGAAGCCGAATTTACTCGTCAAATTCATCAAGCTTTTAGCCAACCTAATAGTTGTATTATGGGCTATAACAACCTTCGATTTGATGATGAAGTCACACGAAATATCCTTTATCGTAATTTTTATGATCCTTATGCTTATAGTTGGCAAAAAGGAAATTCACGTTGGGATTTACTTGATGTTTTACGTGCCTGTTATGCACTGCGCCCTGAAGGTATTGTTTGGCCTGAAAATGAAGACGGTTTTCCAAGCTTCCGTTTGGAGTTATTAACCAAAGCAAATGGTATTTCTCATGAGAATGCGCATGATGCGATGTCTGATGTTTATGCCACCATTGCGATGGCAAAAAAATTAAAACAAGCTCAACCGCGCATGTTTGATTATTTCTTTAATTTACGCGATAAACGCAAAGTACAGGCGCTAATTGATATTCCAGCAATGACACCGATTGTGCATGTTTCAGGTATGTTTGGTGCCGCACGTTCTAATTTAAGCCTTGTTGCACCATTAGCGTGGCATCCTGATAATCGCAATGCAGTTATTGTTTGCGACTTAGCCGCAGATATATCGCCTTTATTAACACTCGATTCAGACCAATTGCGTGAACGTTTATATACACCACGTAGTGAATTATCAGTCGATGAGCCACCAGTTCCAATTAAATTACTGCATATTAATAAATGCCCCATTGTGGCACCGCAAAATACATTAAGACAGCAAGATGCAGATAGAATTGGTTTAGATGTTGATACTTGTTTAAAAAACCAAGCACTATTGTTTTCTCATCCTGAAATACGCAATAAAGTCGTGGAAATATTTGCACAACAAACACCTTTTGTTGTCTCTGATAATGTTGATTCACAAATTTATAATGGTTTTTTCAGTGAAAATGATCGTAGTGCGATGGAGATTATTCGCTCAACGCAACCACAGAATTTACCCGCTTTAGACTTAACATTTGAAGATGCGAGAATGGAACCTCTGTTTTTCCGTTATCGTGCAAGAAATTATCCTTCAACGCTTAATTATGACGAACAACAACGTTGGTTGGCACATAGAAAAGAGATGTTAACGCCAGAAAAACTAACCGAATATATTAATACTATTCAATTATTAGCTGAAGAACATGCCGATAACGAGGAAAAATTAAAACAGCTACAAGAGCTTTATTTATATGCTCAAGAGATTGCGAGCTAATTGATAAAATAAAAGGCAGGTTTTATCCTGCCTTTATTCTTTAATTTAATAAACACAATCTACAACAATTATTTTTTATTCTCTGTATTAGCATCATTATGAGCATGTCCACAGCCACACTCTTCTCCCCAATATTTTAGTTTTGAGGTTTTACCAATACCTGGGTTCATGCTATTGGTTGGATCGTTATGCTTATAGAATGCTTTTAATTGAGGTTTAGCATAATACATATGACCTACGTTATGCTCTGCGGGATATTCAGCTCCACGCTGATCTAATAGCGCCAGCATTTCTGCTTTTAATGCTTTAGCATCAACACCTTTTTTAATAATATAATCTTGATGCATAACGTGACACATAAAATGCCCACAATAGAGTTTATAAAGTAATTTACTCTCTATTTCAGGTGGTAGCTTTTCAAACCAATCTTTGTCATTACGGCGCAATGCAATATCTAATGGCAACACATCTTCTACATCATTAACATGAACGGCATGATAACGCACAGCAGCACCTGCGGCAGCAAAACGATGCAAAAAGGCTTTATTTCCCTCTTCTTCAGTACATTCAAAATAATCGCCTGATGCTAGCTTAAAGTATTCTTTTAAATAAGTTGCGGCTTCTTCAATTCCATCATCTGCCATTCTTAACATAAGATGATGTTCATATTTGTCACGAAAATCAGTCATACGCTCTGGTAAATGAGCTGGCCATAGTTTGCTCATAAACTGCATGGTTCTGTCCACCATGTTTTTAGGTAAGAAAGGCACTTTATTTAATACCGCATCTACTCGCCCTTTTACGGCAAATAATATTGGCATTTTATCTGTACCTAATTTATCAATCACCAAAAATGTGTCTTTTCCATACACTTCAGCCATTTTGTAATAGCTTCTATGCATATATTCCCCAGCAACAGGCAACTTTTTAAAATGGCTTAAAATATGACGACGAATATCTTCAAGTTCGTCCGGATTATTAGTACCAATATAAAAAACCTGAGTGCGATGATCTGCTGGGAAAGTATCTAATCTCACAGCAAATACCGATAATTTTCCTGCACTCCCTGCTGCTTCATATAAACGCCGTTCATCATTGTTAAAACGAGAAGGTGTATTAGCATCGACATCACGTATACGCTCATGATATTCATGATCAGAGGCTAGTTTTTCTGTCGTTTGTATCTGTTTT
Organism: Proteus sp. LHD240705; assembly: GCF_047921555.1. Taxonomy (NCBI): domain Bacteria; kingdom Pseudomonadati; phylum Pseudomonadota; class Gammaproteobacteria; order Enterobacterales; family Morganellaceae; genus Proteus; species Proteus sp. LHD240705. Next base: position 459,420 of record NZ_JBLRMI010000003.1, on the reverse strand, counting down.
TCGTGATAATGACGATTATCTAAATTAGTTAATATTTCTTCTGGTGTTTCACCTAAATCAATACCTAAATGGTTAACTAATTCAGCTTCACCTTTTTCATTAACGCGAGCATAAAGCGATAATTCGGTATAAGCAGGCCCGCGGCGAACTAAAGCACCGCCCGAGTTATTACAAATTCCCCCTATCACCGACGCACCAATACAAGAAGATCCAATAACAGAATGAGGTTCTCGCCCTAATGGCTTTAATACTTTTTCTAAATGCCATAACGTACTACCAGGAAAAGCAATAACTTGATTATGCTCTGAAAGAACCTGTATTTTATCTTGGCGTAATGTACTAATAATCACGATATCTCTATCATAATCATCACCATTAGGCGTTGAGCCCTCTGTTAATCCAGTATTCGCCGCTTGCATAATAATAATTTTATCGGCTTCGACACAGGTTTTAAAAACTCGCCACTGTTCTAATAGATTAGCGGGAAAGACAACAGCCAACGCCTTACCTTGCCCTGAACGAAAACCTTTGCGATAACGTTCTGTTTTATGTGCTTGTGTTAATACTTGTTTTTTACCAACGATACCTTCAAGTTTGCGAATAAAATGTTGATTTACAGAACTATTACTCTCATTCATTTTCCCTATCCTATTCCTGTCTTGTCTGATTAATCTTTTATTTGCCCATTTTTATTATTACTCATAAGGCTATGTGCAAAATATAAACTTATCATTTATATAACTGCTTTTATACTGCTATCCGCATTTCTTAAAAAATAACATTTATTGATTTATAATCACTTTTATTATTTATAAGATAATTGCGATATTTATTTCTTAAATAGAATATAAATAAGTATTATTTTAATATTTTATTCTATTGTTAGCTTTTCTCTTGCTAACTGATTCCATGCTTGGCAACTTCGGCTTTTATAGCCATTTTTATTATTTGCTAGTGCTACTTGATATGACAATGTAGGTTCCACTACAGGAAGAACAACCAAATCATCAATAGGATTTTTATTACACATACTGTTGGGTAAAAGTGTTACTCCTACACCAGCTTTCACCATGGCAATAATTAAATCTAAATGGTTACTACGTCCCGCAATAATAGGCACTGTATTGTAAATACCACAAGCACTATAAATTAAATCATTAATACGAAAATCTTCAGAAAAGAAGATAAAAGGTTCATTAATCAACTCTTTGAAGTGAATTTCCTTTTTTATAGCTAAAGAATGAGATGGTGACATTAATAGCATTAAGTGATCTTCTGAAAAAGGTGTTAATTCAAAAATATCTTCATTAAAAGGCAATACGACGGCGGCAGTTTCAACTCTGCCTTCTCTCATGGCATCAGCCATTTGCTTAGTACCCAATTCAAATATTTTTAGTTCAACCAGAGGATGGCGAGAGCTAAATTCCATAATAATATCAGCAAAATACGTCGAAGCTATTACAGGAGGTAATCCAACATTTAATGTCCCTGTTAATGGCCCAGACTTGTCCTGTAATGCTTTATTTATATTATTAAATTGTGCAAGTATTTGTTTTGCATGTTCAAACAATATTGCACCATCATCTGTTAATCTAACGCCATCAATTTCTCTCACTAATAAAGTAACACCCAATTCATCTTCTAATTTTTTAATACTACGACTAATTGCAGGTTGAGTGATAAATAGCGCATCAGCGGCTCGGCTAAAACCATTTAATTGAACAACCTCAACAAAATAGCGCAATGTGCGAATATCCATTAGCAATGCTTACCTTATTACATTTAGTTATACCCTCAATGATAATAAACCATTTCATATCAGATAATATCCACGATAAAACATTAAGCATAATGTAAAAGCATTCCTCTACTTTCACAGACTATTATTCGGTTTTTTTGGAGATGATATGAGTAAGACTGTCGTTGAGTATATGTTAACCCGCTTATATGACTTAGGAATAAGTGATGTTTTTGGTGTTGCGGGTGATTATGCGTTTCCCATAGAAGATACTATTTGTAATAGCAATCATATGCGCTGGATTGGTAACTGCAATGAATTAAATGCAGCTTACGCTGCTGATGGTTATGCCCGAATTAAAGGTATGGCAGCATTATCGACAACATTTGGTGTTGGTGAGTTAAGTGCAATTAATGCTATTGCTGGGTCTTATGCAGAAAACCTACCTATTTTCCATTTAGTTGGTATGCCAGCAAGTGGTGTACAAAAAAGTAAGCGCCTTGTTCATCACACATTAGGTAATGGTGATTTTGATATTTTTTATCAATTAGGCCAACGCCTTGCTTGTGCTCACGCAATATTAACACCTGAAAATTGCATTACAGAAATGGAACGTTTAATTGCTACTGCATTAAAAGAACGTCGCCCAGTTTATATTGGCCTACCTTCTGATAATGCCACTATGCAAGTGATAGAACATTCACCTGTTACCTCCCCGAAAAAACCAGTGAGTGATAAAGAAATACTAGAAAAAGTGGTATCACTCATTATTGAAAAGCTTATACACAGCAATAATATCTGCGTATTACCAGGTATTTTATCCGCACGTTTAGGGTTATCAGATAATGTCCAAGCTTTTATCGATAAAACGGGCTTACCTTATGCCACTATGTTTATGGATAAAAGTATTTTGAGTGAATCTCATCCCCAATATGTTGGTATGTATGATGGCAAATTAATGACACCTGAAGTCAGATAATTTGTAGAAAATAGTGAGTACGTATTAGGAATTGGTGCAATGATGACCGACTTCAATACAGGAAGTTTCACTGCCAATATTAAACCAAAACAATTTATCAACATCATGCCCGAATATGTTGAGATTGATTCCGTTATCTACACATCGATTTATATGGAGGACGTACTCTCTGCACTGACTCAACGATTACCGAAAAGAAGTTATCATCAGATAAAAGCCAAAGGATTAGGCGAAGCTGTGTTATCTGATAATGGTAAAATTACTGCTCAATATCTATATCCTCATTTAGAAAAATTCTTTAAACCTAATGATATTATTATTGCAGAGACAGGGACATCATCAATGGGATTAGGTTTTGCCCTATTACCAGCAGGTGCACAATTCCATAACCAAACATTATGGGGTTCTATTGGTTGGGCTACACCAGCATCATTTGGTGCTGCACTTGCAGCGCCTAACAAACGAGTTATTTTAATTACAGGTGAAGGCTCACATCAATTAACCGTACAAGAGATTAGTCAATTTGTTCGCTTCGGATTAAAACCGATCATCCTTGTTTTAAATAATGATGGTTATTTAATTGAACGATTATTATGTGATTACCCTGAAGCTTATTATAACGATCTCGCTCAATGGAATTATCATCAATTACCTAGAGCTTTTGGCGCAAGAGATTGGCATTGTGAGAAAGTCACAACGATAGATGAATTAAATAAAGCGCTTAAAGTGGCAGAATCAACAGAAAATGCCTCTTATATAGAAATAGTAACCGAACGATATGAAGCTTCTGAATTAGCACAAAAATTAAAAGAGTCTAAAGATTCGCTTTATTCATTTTAAGTTATAAGTACGATTTAAATAACAAAACCTAGCTTATGCTGACTTAGCTTAGGCTAGGTTTTTATCAATATAACCATTTGATATAAAATGTATTAATTTAATAAATTTCTCAAGAGAAAGAGTGCGATTTTCATAATCACCAAGAAAAAAACAGCTTCATTAAATTCTGTTAGATCAATCATATCTTAATATTTTATTTATAACGATACGATTATTTATTTTTTAATGTAATTCTTATTATCAGAAAATGTGTCCCCCCTATTTATCATTTATTGTTCAATTTCCTATTTGATACAGCTAATTTAATACTGATAATTTATTGTAGGCAAAAAAAAAATGGCTTCATTACTGAAGCCATTTCTACACTGATTTTTATGACAATTTTTATAGTATTACTTTTCTGGCATTTGTGGCATTGGTCGACGGAATCGACGAGTGATCCACACCATATAAAGAATACCAATTGCGCCCCAAACAAGTCCTAACTCCATAGAACCTGGTTCAAGGTTTATCCACAAGACTCCCATTGTCGCAGCACCAATGATAGGCAATATCAGGTAATTAATGTGATCCATTAATCCTTTATTACGACGCTCACGAATATAGAACTGTGAAATAACAGACAGATTCACGAAAGTAAACGCAACTAACGCACCAAAGTTAATTAATGCAGTTGCAGTCACTAAATCAAAGAACACGGCACCTAATGCTAAGAAACCAACTAATAGCACGTTAAATGCAGGTGTACGCCATTTTGGATGTACATAACCAAATGTCTTCTCAGGGAATACGCCATCACGTCCCATTACATAAAGTAAACGTGCAACACCTGCGTGAGCCGCCATACCTGATGCTAATACCGTCACACAAGAGAACACTAAAATAATAGACTGGAATAAAGCACCCGCAACATACAGCATTATTTCAGGTTGTGACTCTTCTGGATTTTTGAATCGTGAAATATCTGGGAAATACAATTGTAAAAAATAAGAAACCGCAATAAAGATGAGTCCACCAATCAGCGCCGTTAAGAAAATCGCTTTAGGGATAACTTTACCTGCATTTGGTGTCTCTTCTGATAATGTACTGATACCGTCGAAACCTAAGAATGAGAAGCAGAGTATTGTCGCTCCGGTTATCATTGGTATGACTTCAGCATCAACAGACGCAAACGGTCTAAAGGTCCATAACTCCCCTGCACCTTCTCCGTTATAAACACCGTGGATAAGCAGCCCAACAAAGACAACCATGACTGCAACCTGAACAATAACGATCGCTGTATTTAAGTTAGCAACAACGTTAATACCACGTAGGTTAAAGAAGGTCATTAAAGCCACTAAAGCAAATACAAAGATCCACGGTTCAACGCCTGGGAATATTGCTTGTAAATAGATTTTCGCCAATAGAATATTGATCATTGGCATAAATAAATAGTCAAGTAAAGATGACCAACCCACCATAAAGCCAACATAAGGGCTCATGGATTTTTGAGCATAAGTATACGCAGAGCCTGCTGAAGGAAAACGCTTAACTAATTTTCCATAACTGACCGCTGTAAATAAAATTGCAATCAACGCAATCGCATACGAGGTTGCTACGTGACCATTTGTAATGCCAGAAACGATACCAAATGTATCGAAAATAGTCATAGGCTGTAAAAAAGCAAGCCCCATCATGACTACCTGCATTAGAGTCAAGGTTTTACGTAATTGTACTCGATTGTTAGCACCAGTTTGGTTAGTGCCGATAGAGGAGATGACGTTATCTGACATTAGCGAACCCTCCCATAACTTCGGTTTGAGTATTAGATAAACTCAACCGACAGTTACTGGGAAGACTTCGCATCTGCCTATAAACAGAATAGAATGAAGTTTTTAAGGATGTGTATGTGTTTAGGAGACGCCGTGCTCCGTAGTCATCATTGCCCGCAGTGCCGTTAGGCCCGACTGCGAAAGAGAATAATTGTACCATATTAGCATTCCTCTATCATGACAACCCTTTCTCTAAGGGGCTGGCTGCTAATCAAATTATGTTATCTATTCAGACTCAAATGAATCTGACCTCTTGGTGTAGTAATAAGTAAAAATGCAAAAAAAAACCGATGCACTTTAAACGCATCAGTCATATTTTTAGTGGGCGCATTTTGCACGTCTCAGACTTAAATAGCAATACATTTTCATCAAAAAGCCCCCTTTTTTTACGATCTTTTCAATTCGCAAACTAAGTCAACATATAACGCCACATTTTATTAACAATAATTGTGTTTTTATCACAACTCTCAAGTTTTAAATATTTCAAATAGTCATTACTGCAACGAAAGGAAATAAAACACAATACATTGATAAATAAGAATTAAACTTTAGATTAAAATTAATATCATTACCAAACCATCAAAATAAAGCATTTAAAATACATTAATAAGATTAATGCTAAGATTTTGTTAACTTATGCTTCTTTTATCTCCAAAAATAGACTTTTAATAAAAAGTGCCTATTTTTTAATAACCTGTTTTATATAAATAAAAAGTAAGAGAATAATTTGAGAAAAAAATGACTGGTAATAAGTAGAAATAACACTCTGATAGTCAGAATAAAACGATAGATAAGATGATTTATTGAGCTAAATATAGACCTCAATATTTAAATTTTCCAGTATTTATTTTAACCAAAAGAATGATAAAAAAAGACTCCACAAGTGGAGTCTTAATGACACAAACTGAGGGTGAAAAATTAGAAGTTATAGTTCAAACCAATGTTGTAACGACGACCTTCTAATGTGGTATTAAAGTTTTCATAATTAATGCGACGATCAAACACGTTATAAACACCACCAATCACATTAAGTTGTTTGGTTAAGCTGTAACTTGTACCAATATCAACAAATGCATAAGAAGGCGTACCCGTTGCCATACTCGTGCGTGATAAATAATCTGATGTTTTACCTCGGAAATTAATACGCGCCCATGTTTCCATTTCTGGCGTGGTTTCCCAGTTTAAGGTCGCATTTGCCATATGACGAGGCTGTTTATTAAGTGGTTTACCACTAAATGCACCACTCTTCTGCTCTGAATCAGTGAAGGTGTAGTTAGCTGCTAAGTTCCACGCAGGTGAAATCGTCCAGTTACCTGTAACTTCAATACCACGCATATTCGCTTTATCTACGTTTTCACGCGTACTGATAAAGTCATATTGGTGACCGTATCCTTGCTCTTTAGTACATGTAGGTAACACGCCTTTATCATCACAAATACGACGTTCAGTAATTTTATCTTTGAAATCAGTATTATAAATAGTAATACTTGCGGTTAAGTTATCACGATTATCCCAAATAATACCAATCTCTTCGGTTACTGACTTTTCAGGTTTCAGATCTGGATTACCATAAATGACGGCATTACCACCTGAACCCCCTGTTGCCTGTCCCCATGTTTTAGTGGCTTGACGTAGATCTGGTGAACGATAGCCAGTAGAAACGCCCCCTTTTAAGGTCCACTCATCAGCCATATGCCAAACACCATAAACACGAGGTGTCCAATGTGTACCGTAGTTTTCGTCTTTATCCATACGTAAACCACCGGTTAAAGCGAAATCATTTGTTAGTGCCCATTCGTCTTCAGCAAACAGCGCCCAACTATAACGATCTAATTTATTACCGTTGTCTAAACGGTTGTTGTTATCTTTTAATTCTTCAAAACGGTACTGAGCACCAACACTTAACGTATGCGCATCTAACATAAATACTGTTTGATTACGTACTGTTGTATCGTTGTATTCCATTTTACGACTTGGGTTATTATTTTCATCACGCTGAACATAAGTATTCATCGTACCAAAGTCATAAACACCATCATGAGTCAGGGCATATTGCGTTAGCTCATATTTACTGAAATCACTGCTCTTAGATTTACGAGAACGTTCAGAGGCTGAATATTCCCAACGTGCATCTCGGTGCTGGCTGTCTTTTTTAAATTCAAAATCAATCGTATTTTTATCATCTGGTGTCCAGCTTAATGTCCCACCACCGCTTGCGGTAATCTGACGATTATAACCATTCGCAAATTTATCTTCGCTACGATGCGAATATTGTCCTTGAACTTTTAAACTTAGCAAATTATCAACTAATGGGCCCGCTGCGTAGAAACTACCTTGTTCTGTATTACCTGAATTTTGGCGTTCCGTTAATGTACTGTCTGCTCGTAAGCTAACATTCCACTCTTTTTGCGCTTTACGGGTAATAATATTGATAACCCCACCCATTGCATCTGAACCATATAAAGAAGACATTGGACCACGTACAACTTCGATACGTTCAATAGCAGGTAAAGGCGGTAACCAACCTTGTTCAATACCAGAGTTATCACTATTAGGACGCGTTTCACGCGACGCAACACGCTTACCATCAACTAAGATCATGGTATATTTTGCATCCATACCACGAATACTGATATCAGAACTACTTCCACCGCCTGTTACTAATACGCCGGGAACATCTTTTAATGCGTCAGTCACATCACGGTAAGATTTGGTTTCTAATTGTTCACGAGTGACAACAGAAACCGATGCAGGTGCATCTTCAACGGTTTGCTTAAACCCAGAAGCGGTTGTTACAAGCAATTTTTCTACATTTTCTGCTGAAGCAGTCATTACAAAACTTGATGCAATAGCAGCAACAACGCCAAGCGCGATTTTATTTTTATTTAACACTACCATTCCCGATTCTCCAAGAATATATATTCTTTAAGTTTTATATAGATGGATATGTCGACAGTTGCTCAGAAATTAGGGTAATAAATAAACTTAATTACCCTTAGTTATTTTAATATTATTTTTATATCCCTATTTACTGCGTTCCTATATTTACTTCTTTTCTCTTTCTTTTTTACTTCTCTATATTTTATCCACTAAACCATCAATAATGATTTGAGGTATTCCTTGTGAACAATATTCCAATCGACCTTGAACACCATAAACATCGGCAAGGCTTTGTGCCGTGATAACCTTATCTGGCGTGCCTTGTGCAATTAACTGTCCTTGTTTCAACATTAATACATGTTCGCCATGTCGTAAGGCGATATTAATATCGTGGACAACGACGACAGTAATAATATTTCTACGGTGTGTTTCTTTAGCAACTAAATCCATTACATGATATTGGTAATTAAGATCTAGTGCGCTTAATGGCTCGTCCAATAATAATAAAGAGGGTTGTCTAATTAATGATTGAGCAAGCCCCACTAATTGTTTTTGACCACCCGATAATTCATCTAAATAACGTAATGCTAAATGCTCAATACCTAATTGGCGTAATAAGTGCATTACCTGAGCTTCACTATGTTCATTATGTAATCCACCTGAAGCACGCTGCGCCACAATAATGGACTCTAAAACATGTAAATGAACACCAGCAGGTAATGTTTGTGGCAAATAGACTACATTTTGAGCACGTTGTGCAAAATTCATCGATGCTAGATCGTTGCCATCTAAACTGACAACACCTGATGATTTATTTAATCCAGCTAACGCTCTTAATAATGTTGATTTTCCGCTACCGTTCGGCCCCAATAATACGGTGACCGTTCCTTTTGGCAAAGGCTCAACATCCAGTGCCTTAATGATAAGATGTTTAGCATACCCAGCACTAAAATCTTGGATCTTTAATCCTTCCATCATTAGATATTCCCCCTATGACGTAAAATCATACTGAGGAAAAATGGCACGCCCACCAGCGATGTCACAATACCGACTGGAATAATGACACCTGGTATTAAATTTTTAGAAGCAATAGATGCCAATGATAAAACTAAAGCACCAATTAATGCGCTTGCTGGCAGATAGAATCGATGGTCTTCGCCAAACATCATGCGAGCAATATGAGGGGCAACTAAACCAATAAAGGCAATTGGTCCAACAAAAGCGACTGCGAGCGCGGTTAAAATACTGATGCGCAGTAATGAGCCTAATCTTAAACGCTTTACATCAATACCAAAGCTAATCGCTCTATCTTCGCCTAATCGCAATGCAGTTAACTTCCATGAACTCATCCATGAAATCGCCATAATGACAGCAAAAGCACCCGCCATAACACCGAGTTTTACCCATGTTGCACGCGTTAAACTTCCCATAGTCCAGAAAACCAAACCTTGGAGAGTGTCTTCTGTTGCAATAAATTGCATCATTGAGACTAGTGCATTAAAGGTAAACACCATGGCAATACCAAAAAGCACTACTCCAGATGTAGGAACTCGAGTCCAACGAGTTATTCCGTCTAATAATAAAGCTGATAATAATGCAAAGAGAAACGCATTCGCCGAAATAAACCATTGGTCAGGAATACCCGGAATACCAATACCTAAAACAATCGCTAATGCAGCACCAAATGAAGCCGCATTTGATAAACCTAATGTGAATGGACTTGCTAACGGGTTATTTAGAATAGTTTGCATTTCTGCACCCGCTAATCCTAGTGACATCCCTACCACAACCGCCATTAGGGCATAAGGTAAGCGGATATCCCATACAATCACTCGAGAACCTGCATCAACAAGCTCAGGTTGAAAAAGGGTTGTTAATAATTTATCAAGCGATAAACCAGAAGGTCCCATGGTGAAATCTAACACCACTGAACCACAAATAATCAAAACGATAACTCCCAACCATAACATGCGTTTATTCATCATTTTTCGATAATGGACTTTCACATTATCTGATGGATCTCTTTCATGCTCTTGTGTGGCGAGCCTCTCTGATATAATGCTCATATCAATTGTTGTACCTAGTTTTTTTTCTACGTTTTTCTGCTTCTGCCAACACATTCAATAGGCAAAGACATACCGTACAACTCATCAACTGTTTCTTATGTACCAAAAGCCAGTTATTAATTTGAGACAATTCATTCAACAAAGAAGTGAGTCGCAAAATTATTATACGGTGAAACACATTCGTTGTGTAATTTATTATATGACGATAAATTGTTGGTTGGCTGTATTGAACACTAGAATGGCTAATTATTATCAGACTCATTACATTAAGCATATTATTTACAACCAATAGCACCATCATTTTATTTTTCAGTAAATAAATTATGCGCCAACAATAAAGCAAATAATAATTATTATCAATGCGATTACTAATATAATTAGGATTTTTGTATATTTTTTATAATTGACTGGTTAAAAAAATAAAAAAACGCCCGTTTTATAGTGATTTCGATCACAAAACGGGCGTTTTAATAACTTAATTTAGAGGTTATTTTTTATTCGCAATATGTGTTGGAAATTCCATTTCGTTATAACGAATAAAGCGGGTTTTCTTCACAATCTTATAAGTAAACCAAATTAATAAAAATAATGGGATACCAATATAGGTTGCGATGGCACCATACCAATCAATCGTATCTTCTAAGAAAGCTTGGTAATTTTGGCCTAATGTAATAATTAAACACAATATAAAGGCAAAAATAGGACCAATTGGGAAGAAGCCAGAGCGATAAGGTAAGTCATTTAAATCACGACCTTGTGCAACATACCCTTTACGGAAACGGTAGTGGCTAATCGCAATACCTAACCATGCAATAAAACCCGTCATTCCCGAGGTATTTAATAACCACAAGTAGACAGTTTGGTTTCCGTACATTGAGCTTAAGAAGCATAGACCAGCAACAACCGTTGTCGCATAAAGCGCATTGCGTGGTACACCATTTTTAGACAATTTACCAAAGCATTTTGGTGCTTTGCCTTCTCTTGCTAATGTAAACAGCATACGCGTTGATGCATACATGCCTGAGTTACCAGCAGAAAGTACCGCTGTTAAGATAACCGCATTCATGATGGCAGCCGCAGATAATAATCCCGCATTTTTAAAGACTAATGTGAATGGACTAACGCTAATATCACCTACATCATTACGCAGTAAATTAGGATCAGTGTAAGGGATAATTAAGCTAATAATTAAAATCGCGAAGATATAAAATAATAAGATACGCCAGAAGACTTTACGCACAGCTTTTGGAATATTTTTAGCTGGATCTTTAGATTCACCCGCCGCAATACCAATTAATTCTGTGCCTTGGAATGAGAAACCAACAATCATGGCAACACCAATCATGGCGGCAAATCCACCCGCAAAAGGTGCATCACCAATTTCCCAATTATGCCAACCTGCGTTTTCGGCACCTCTCATAATGCCAGTGATCATCGCAATACCCACAATAATAAAGATAATTACTGTGGAAACTTTGATTAAGGAGAACCAATATTCTGCCTCACCAAATCCTTTTACAGAAATATAGTTGAGTAAGAAAATAACGCCAAGGAATAGAGCACTCCAGATCCAACCATCAACATCAGGGAACCAATAGAGCATCACCAATTGTGCAGCAACAAGGTCAACAGCAATTGTAACTGCCCAGTTATACCAATAGTTCCAGCCTAATGCGAAACCAAAACCTTCTTCTACATACTTAGAACCGTATGTTGAGAATGAGCCGGAAACAGGCATAAATGCGGCTAATTCCCCAAGGCTGGTCATTAGAAAATAGACCATTAATCCAATTAAAGCATAAGAGAGTAATGCCCCACCTGGCCCTGCTTGAGCAACAGTTGCACCAGATGCGACAAAAAGCCCTGTACCAATTGAACCACCAATAGCGATCATCGCTAAATGTCGCGCTTTTAACTCTCGGCGCAAAGTGCGTACTGCGCCCGAATCAGCAGTACTATTTTGTTGTTCTGACATAACATTCCACTTTTATATTCACTTTTCTAACGAGGATTGTAGCAAATCTGTCGTTTGTGAATAGCAAGGATCTGGGATTATAAGATACCTTCATGATCGGGCGTCAATTATTAGCAATTTATGAAAAATTGCCGATTAAGTGTTCAGCATTGCAATACGTCAGAAGTTTTTTCAATGCATCAGAGACATGTTTTTGACGATGATATACAAGATATAGAGTACGTTGTAAGGCCAGCCCTTCTACTTTTATCTCTTTTAATGAGCCATTATTGATCTGCTCTTCAATGACTCGGCGAGATAAACAGCTGATCCCCATTTCATACATCACGGCGTGTTTTATTGCTTCTGAGTTACCTAATTCCATTTCAATGCGGTAGCCCGGTAAAGAAGCAAATAGAAGATGGTTAAGTACATCTCGAGTTCCCGAGCCATTTTCTCGTAAAATCCAAGGAGCCGACTGTAAATCAGTTAAAGTCACTTTTGGTGCTTTAGCTAACGGATGATCGGGTGAGCAAAAAATAACCATTTCATCTAAAAGCCATTTCTGGCTAATGAGTTCAGAGCTTTGACAAGCACCTTCAATTAACCCTAAATCAACACGGAATTCGCTCACTAATTTAACGACTTCTTCGGTATTTCCAATACTCATTTCTAGCGGAATATCAGGATAGTTACGATGAAAATTCCCCAACATTTGAGGTAAAATATAATTACCTATTGTTGTACTTGCAGCGATGCGCAAAGCACCATTTCCAGCTTGGAATAACTGCTCCACTTCCGTTGCTCGTTCAAGTAAAGATAATGCTCTGGGATAAAGTAATCGCCCATGTTCATTTGTGACAAGCCGTTTTCCCACTCTGTCAAAAAGCTGTACGCCTAGTTGGCTTTCGAGATCAGTTAAAGATGCACTGACAGCAGATTGAGATAAAGCAAGCTGTTGTGATGCTTGCGTTGTAGAACCACTCTTGAGAACTTCAGTAAAGACTTCCAGTTGCCGCAACGTAATTCGCATATCCATTCCACCTTTGAGCTGTCATTGTAATAACATACTATCCACAAACCAGTAACATACCAAGTACATTTAAGAAAATACACCTATATTAGTTTTACTAGTTATTATTATAAAAATAATGAGTTTAATAAATAAGATTGCTTGTTATATGCTTATGCAAAATTCATATAAGCAAGGTTTTTCTATGTCAGAGCAAAGTCAACCTATTACATTGGCGAAAAAATGTTTTACTCCAGTCTATCGCTGGCTTCCTGGTTTATTACTAACAGGTGTATTAACTGCGCTTGCTATTTATATTGGTGATATTCCTTGGTTTTCTAGCATGGGTTTAGGTGCATTAACACTGGCTATCCTATTCGGTATTATTGTGGGTAATACCTTTTATCCTGTTGCCAAACCTTATAGTGACGAAGGTGTCAAATTCGCCAAACACTATTTATTACGTACAGGTATTATTTTGTACGGTTTTAGACTGACTTTTCAGCAAATTGCAGATGTAGGTGCAACAGGTTTAATTATAGATGCCATTATGCTGATATCGACTTTTCTTATTGCTATGTGGATTGGTCGCAAATATTTCGGTTTAGATGAACAAACTGTCATCTTGATTGGTGCAGGTAGTAGTATTTGTGGTGCTGCGGCTGTTATGGCGACAGAGCCTGTTGTTAAAGCACAAGCAAGCCAAGTCGCTGTTGCGGTTTCTACTGTTGTGATTTTCGGGACTATTGGTATTTTTCTTTACCCTTGGTTCTATCACTTAAATGCATTTGCAGGCTGGCTACCATTTACAGAAGAAACCTTTGGTATTTTCTCAGGTTCAACAATTCACGAAGTGGCTCAAGTTGTCGCCGTCGGGCACTCAATTAGTCTTGATGCTGAAAATGCAGCGGTTATTAGTAAAATGATCCGTGTAATGATGCTAGCACCGTTCTTAATTATTCTTTCAGCTTATTTAAGTAAAAAGAAAAGCAAGGCAAACAATGGCGCGCAATCTACTGAGAAAAGCCCAATTACTATTCCTTGGTTTGCCGTATTCTTTATTTTAATGGCGGGTTTTAACTCTTTGAATTTAATTCCAGCGTCTATTGTTAGTTATATTGTAACTATCGATACCATTTTATTAGCAATGGCTATGGTGGCATTAGGTTTAACAACACATATCAGTGCTATCCGACAAGCGGGCGTCAAACCGTTATTGTTAGCATTATTCTTATTTTTCTGGTTAACCCTTGGTGGGGCAATGATTAATATCTTTATTCAAACTGTGTTGATGTCTTAATAGGAATATCGATAAAAATTAATTCCCTTTAAAATTTCGCCTTGAGAAGTACTTTTCAATTGCGCAACTATTTTTAGTTGCGCTTTTTTGCTTTTATCATCTCAATATGATGTTATACGCTGTATGTTTGTTATCATGGTGTGAAATAAATCTAAGGAGAGAAAGAATGAAATTTGTTGGCGCACATGTCAGTGCTGCTGGTGGCGTCGATCAGGCGGTATTACGCGCACATGAAATAAAAGCGACTGCGTTTGCCCTTTTTACTAAGAATCAGCGCCAGTGGAAAGCTGCACCATTATCCACAGAAGTTATTGATAAATTTAAAAAGAACTGCGAACTTTATAGTTATAGCCCCTCTCAAATTTTACCCCATGACAGCTATCTCATTAATTTAGGTCACCCTGAAGAAGATGCTCTCGAAAAATCGAGAGATGCATTTTTAGATGAAATGCAGCGTTGTGAACAACTGGGTATTGAGTTACTGAATTTCCATCCAGGAAGTCATTTAAATAAGATTGATGTTGATAAGTGTCTACAAAAAATTGCCCAATCAATTAACATCACTTTAGAAAAAACTAAAAATGTCACTGCCGTAATTGAAAATACAGCAGGACAAGGAACAAATCTAGGTTATCGTTTTGAACATCTAGCCGCCATTATTGATGGCGTAGAAGATAAATCTCGTGTAGGCGTTTGTATTGATACTTGCCATACTTTCGCCGCAGGTTATGATCTAAGAACAATTGAAGATTGCGAAAAAACATTCGCTGAATTTGAAAGGATTGTCGGCTTTCAATACCTAAAAGCGATGCACCTTAATGATGCAAAAAGTGAATTAGCCAGTCGTGTAGATCGCCACCATAGTTTAGGTGAAGGTAATATTGGTAAAGTGCCTTTTAGTTATATTATGCAAGATAAACGTTTTGATGGTATTCCGCTGATTTTAGAAACCATTAATCCTGATATTTGGCCTGACGAAATTGCTTGGTTGAAATCACAACAATACTAATAACAGCACTAACAGTAATGAGTTTTGCGGTTTATACAATTTTCGCTTTATAACAATAAACCGCAAATTACTTTATTTAATAGGTGTTAACTCAATCTTAGTCATCATTTCAGCAAGCTGGCTTCTGTCTTTTATTCCTACATCAGGCTGACTGACTGATAACGCAGAAATAGCGGTTGCAAGGCGCAATGTATGCTCACTCGTTTGGCTCATTAATAAGCCATAGACTAATCCAGCAACCATTGAATCCCCAGCACCAACGGTACTTATCACATCACAATGTGGTGGCTTTGCAAGCCATGCTCCAGATGCATTTACCCATAAAGCTCCTCTTTCACCCAGTGAAATAACGACATGCGCAATGCCTTTATCTCGCAATTGATGAGCAGCTTTAATAATATCTGCCATTTCAGTTAATGAATGTCCAACCCACGCTTCTAATTCACGATGATTAGGTTTTATCAACCAAGGTGCCGCTTTTAACCCTGCGACTAAAGCATCACGACTGCTGTCAAAAATAATGCATGGGCATAATATTCTTAACTTAATCATCCATTGGGTAAAAGCTTCAGGATCAACACCATTAGGTAAACTTCCACTGACAACCACCATATCGAAATGACCAAGCCAATTAAGCGAATCTGTTGCAAAACGCTGCCAATCTTGTGGTGATACTGTAAATCCTGAAAAATTAAAGTCGGTGACTTGCCCTTTTCCTTCAGTTAGCTTTACATTTATGCGTGTTCGTCCCGACACTAGATAAAAACGGTTCGCCATACCATTTTCACTAAAGAAATGCTGAAACTCTTCTTGATTTTCGCGTCCCATAAACCCGCTAACAGTAATATCGATACCTAAATCACGTAAGACTTTCGCGACATTATTGCCTTTACCCGCAGGATTAAGTCCAGCAGTTCGGACTAAATTAACACCACCTACATCAATAGCTGGACAAGCACCAACAAGATCATAAGCAGGGTTTAAGGTGATCGTAGCGACACGGCGACTCATGCCTTCACTCCCCAATCATTTTTTATTATGAATATTTAGGGTGTTATTTATAGCATCAATTAACCTTTTATTCAGTGAAATCGAGCTGGTTCTCCTTGCACTCTATTCATCCTCAATGGAGAATATCACCCGTAAAAAGCGACTTATTTTATACATTAACTATATAAAAAAGAAAAAAGGAGTCTCAAATGTCAGTCGTAGTCGGCGTTGGTGTAATTATCACTAATGAAAATGGTGAAGTATTATTAGGAAAACGTTGTGGAAAACATGCCCCTTATTGGTCAATTTTTGGTGGGCATGTTGATGAAGGTGAAACTTTTGAGCAATGTGCTATTCGAGAAATAGAAGAAGAAATTGGTATTGCGATCACTGAGCCACAAGTGATTGGTATTAGCAATAATCTAGAAACTTACCAATTAGAAGGTAAACACACAGTTTCTATTTGTATGATCGCACAACATCAAGGTGACGAACCTAAATTGATGGAACCAGATAAATGTTCTGAACTTCGCTGGTGTTCACCTGATGATTTACCTGAGCCACACTTTGAAGCCAGTCGCAATTCTATTGCATTATGGAAAAGTAAGCAGTTTTATCAAGGCTAATTAAAAACGCCCTATCACTTTCATTATTCTGGATCTTTTTTGTTCAGAATAATGTTTGAATTATCTATTTCTGCGCAAATTTTCACTTTTTTATAGCGATATTTCTTTATCATTTCTAATAATTCTCATTCTAATCTATTGATTTATATAATCACCTTCTCCTATTGTATTATTTTTACTCACTTTTTTCTTTTATAAAGCACAATAACCTCTATTTACACCTTTATAGCAAAAGTGTATTATTTACACCATCAAGCTAGTACATTGAGTCAATTTTATAAGGACATCCTATGTCAGAAGTCACATCAATAACAAAGCGCCCATCCATACTTGGTGGTGCAATGATCATTGCTGGCACCGCTGTGGGTGCAGGCATGTTTTCCATTCCTATTGTGACTTCCGGTGTCTGGTTTACCGGTTCTATTTTCCTTTTGATCTACACTTGGTTTTGTTTATTTATGTCGGGGTTAATGATTTTAGAAGTAAACCTTCATTATCCTTTAGGCTCAAGCTTTCATACCATTACCAAAGACTTATTAGGAAAAGGTTGGAGCACCATTAATGGACTATCTATTGCGTTTGTTCTTTATATTTTAACTTACGCTTATATTTCTGCGGGTAGCTCCATTATTGTGCAAAACTTTGCAAATGTGATAAGCGTCCCTCAAGCTATTGCTGGTTTAGTCTTTGCATTAATTGTTGCTTTCTTTGTTTGGTTATCAACACGCGCAGTGGATAGATTAAGCACCATTTTAATTGGTGGTATGGTAATTGCCTTTGTGTTAGCTATTGGCGGTCTATTTACGGAAGTAAAAATGCCAGTGTTATTTAACACTAACGAAAACAATGCAAGCTACTTGCCTTATGCTTTAGCCGCATTACCTTATTTACTGACCTCATTTGGTTATCACGGCAATATTCCAGGCTTAGTGACGTATTACCGTAAAGATGGTAAAGCTGTTATGAAAAGCTTGCTTATTGGTACATTGATTTCACTGGCAATTTATATTTTATGGCAGTTTGTTGTACAAGGTAATATTCCTCGCGAAGATTTCAAACAAGTAATTGCTGATGGTGGAAATATTGGTAACTTATTAGCACAAATGCGTTCAACAACCGCCAATGCCTCTGTATCAATGTTATTAGACTTTTTCTCTTATATGGCACTAGCAAGTTCATTCTTAGGAGTGTCATTAGGATTATTCGATTACTTAGCAGACTTTTTTAAGTTTTCAAATACAAGAAGTGGTCGATTTAAATCTGCATTAGTAACGTTTATACCACCGACTATTTTGGCAATTATTTTTCCTGATGGTTTCTTATATGCCATTGGTTTTGCAGGACTGGCAGCAACCATTTGGGCTGCAATTATTCCAGCATTAATGGCAAAAGCGAGTCGTGAACGTAATCAAAGTCAAAGCTTTAAAGCGCCCGGTGGTATGTTTATGATTGGATTCGTCATTTTGTTTGGTGTTATCAATGCCAGCGCACATATTTTAGCGAACTTTAATCTTCTGCCTATCTACCGTTAATTTCTTTTCTAAAAGCCTGTATCTAAAGCCAGCTCCACTTCAGCTGGCTTTGTTTTTTCATCAAATCTTATAAAAAAATGTGCGAATAACTTGCCAAGTTTCTGCACTGCGAGTAATTTTGTCGCCATTATCGTCAATGTTATTTAATGGAAGGTTTTATATGGCAAAAGCCAATGAAATTAAACGTGGTATGGCTGTTAGTTATAACAACAAGTTATTACTGGTAAAAGATATCGACATCCAAGCACCAAGTGCTCGTGGTGCAAGTACACTGTACAAAATGCGTTTTACTGATATCCGTACAGGCCAAAAAGTAGAAGAGCGTTTTAAAGGCGATGATATGATTGATACCATCAGCTTAACACGTCGTGCTGTGAGCTTTTCTTACATTGATGGTGATGAATATATCTTTATGGATAATGAAGATTACACACCGTATACCTTCAAAAAAGATCAAATTGAAGATGAATTACTGTTTATTCCTGAGGAAGGCTTAGCAGGAATGCAAGTATTAACAATGGATGGTCAAGTTTTAGCATTAGAACTGCCACAAACTGTTGATATGGAAATTGTTGAAACTGTTCCAGGTATTAAAGGCGCTTCTGCAAGTGCTCGTACTAAACCTGCAACATTGCCAACAGGGTTAGTTATTCAGGTTCCTGAATACCTTTCTACTGGCGATAAAGTTCGTATTCATATTGCTGAACGTCGCTATATGGGCCGAGCTGACTAATCAACAGTCAGAAACCCTACTCATTAGCGTATAGCTAATGTTGCTTTAAATAGGTCAGATAATCGTAAGAAACCCAATGTGACAAACGATTATTTGACTTGTTTATCTTTTGCAACCTACCTCTGTCTACCCACAGACACCTTAAAAATAGTGAACGTCAATAACACCATTCTTTTGGATATCATCCATCCAACGGATCTCAGCCTTGCCCATATCTTGAGGCAAAATAATAGTTTGTTGGGATTTATCAAAAGACGCAGGAACAATAGATTGAGTAGATGTAAACACTTTGTTGTGTTTGTAACATTGGTATTCAGCTTTATCAAATGTGAAATTCATCTCACATGCAGGATCCACAATCGCACCCCGCAGATAAATCTGCCCTGTTGTTTGCATGGGATCAGATGCCCAAGCTAATGATATCGAACTGGAAACGAGAAGACTGCATACTACGGTCAGATATTTTCTCATAACGACCTCACTTCTTGTTTGCGCTAGCAGGTATGAGGATCACACCTACCCGACATATTTTCATCATAACAATAAAATATGACATTCATATAGACATAAGAGGAATATTTGATGTCTATCAAATATAAGTGTTCGATGTTTATAAATAAGAAATCAACGTTGATTAAACTTAAGTCAAATATTTTTAACTTTAATAACAATTCTATAAAAGCATTAAAATTTTATTTAATTAATACAATTATTTTTATTATTAGGTCTATGGGAAACTAATTATAAACAATGTTCATTACAGCTAAATTATCATTAATCCATTTAATATCCATAGAGCCTTTGTTGTTAATCAATTTAGAATTAAAGTGCTTATTCCTTTCTAACTGATATTGAGATTCTTGCATTTCAGTTCCATTCCAACAGCTTGTTTTAAAAGTGTTTTTCTCTGTATCCATTAGGCAATTGCCCTCAACAATTGCACCAACAAAAGTTATAGTTCCGGAACCAATGACTTTATTTTCCTTAGCAAAAGTAGGTGTACTTAATAATAAAGTTAAGCACGTAGCAGCAATACATAACTTATTCAAAACTAGCCTCCTATGATTATTGGGGTGTGTAAATTCCACAAGCCAATATGTTATTAAAGTCCTAACTAATATCGGCTTGTTACTTTATTTATTTAACTTTTATCTTTAATTAAAGAATAGAAAAAAATTATATAATACTCAAATTACGAGTATCAAGAAAAAATATTCTAAATTTGAGTTAAGTGAGTATGAAAAAATCCAACAGAAATGAAACTAAAGTATAACATTTACACAAACAGCAAATTGCAAAGATCTATTTTTTTATTTTGGTTATAGTTCTATAATTAAACTCAAACTTTTTGTGATCAAGATCACCAAACACACGCAAAATTTGTCATTTTATTATTATGAAACTTTCTTATTTTCACCAAAAAGCACTCGCTATTTTTCTACTTAATCTTGCAGGTCTAATTATTTTTTTCTCTTGGTATCTTCCAGCACAACATGGATTTTGGCTATCAATTGACACTCATATTTTTTATTTTTTTAATCAGCACATTTTACCTGATACTTTTTTTGCCTCTTTTGTGGCTTATACCAATAATAGGAAGTTTGATTTAGTTATTTTGCTGGCGATGGGTGCACTTTATTACAATACATTCCGTAAAAAAGATTATATGGGTAAACGCCATCTTGTCATTGTGGGATTAGTGATGGTAATAAGTGCAGTGCTGATTAATCAATTGGGACAAAATATTCCCATTGAAAGACCAAGCCCAACACTTCATTTTCAAGATGTGCATAGAGTGGGCGTTGTGACTGGTATTCCTACAAAAGATGCCTCAGGTGATAGCTTCCCTGGCGATCATGGTTTGATGCTACTTATCTTCTGTAGCTTTATATTACGTTATCTCTCGTTTCGTTCTTTCTTATGTGCTCTTCTTATTACTGTCGTATTTTCATTACCAAGAGTTATGGCCGGTGCACACTGGGCATCAGATATATTAGTTGGTTCTATTTCTTTAACTTTAATCACAACAAGTTGGTTATTAATTACACCATTATCAGATATTATTGTCAGACAATTAGAAAAATATCTTCCTTTTAAAAAATAAAAGGGAAAACACATTTAATTTATTAAAAGAGAATAAGTGTAATATTGCACTTATTCTTTTGGTCATTTTTTTGACAATTAAATGATATTATTATGACAAAATGAGATCTATTTTAAGTATTAGCACTTTATTATCTAATGTTTTGTAAATTAAGCTCCTTTTCTCTCGCCATTTAGCCCCTCTTTCTGTACACTTTTCTGGTTTCTTCATTATTTATTGTTTAATGTGGATATTTACGTGCTTTAGAGCACGTTTTTCGCGAAATAGGGTTGCCAGAGTTAAATTACACTATATTCTCTGGTTATTTGGTGAATAATTCATGTGCGCTTCTGCACGTAAGGATGTAAGGGAAATCTGTCACAATGAGAACAAAACCGTATATGAGAATGCTTAAGCTCATACCGGCGTTCATTGTTGTAGCTACGCTATCAGCATGTAGCTCACAGAACGCAAATTCACGCTTAGCGAATTCAAGCACTACCCCACTTAATACATCATCAAGCACATCTATTTCCCAAGCATCACAAGATGAATTTGAATCATTGGTGAAGAATCTCGATATAAAATCTAAGATACTTGACCAATATGCAGACTGGAAAGGCGTCGCTTATCGTTTAGGTGGAGATACTAAAAAAGGCATCGACTGTTCTGCCTTTGTACAAAGAACCTTTCTTGACCAATTCGGTGTAGAACTTCCTCGCTCGACCTCAGACCAGCAGTTCTCTGGTACCCAGGTTAATAAATCAAAATTACAAGCAGGCGATCTCGTTCTATTCAAAACAGGCCGTACTATGCGCCATGTTGGAATTTACATCGGTAATGATAAATTTGTACATGCATCCACCAGCAATGGTGTAACAGTGTCAGAAATGTCTAATGTCTACTGGAACAAACGTTTTTATGCAGCAAGACGTGTTATTGACAAAAATGACGCAGCGCTTGTTGAAAACAACCTTTCGCAAAATGTATTAAGATAATTAATTCCCTTATATCTTATTGCAATAAAAAAGCCTCATTAAAATAAATAATGAGGCTTTTTTTATATTCTTGGCCATGCTTAAACCGCACAGTAACTACATTGGTTTTATAACATTAACTAGGTGTTATAAATAAGAATATGCCGTTGGGAATGGCTCTGCAATAGCGACACCCGCGTTTTTTAAGCAACATAATGCAGCACATTCATCGTCGCTATGAAGGAAAAGGCAAGGAGCTCCATCCCACTCAATCACAACGCTATCAATATGGAGATTACTCAGATACTGACGCAAATTCTGTATTGCTTCATCCAGTGTCATACCATCATGACTTAATAATTTTAAGCCAATTAGCGTATTTTGCTTTCCAGCATCATTTTCAGGCAGTATTTCTACTCTTGTGCCTGCAAAGCCTGCTAGCCACCGATAACTCAGCGGCAGCTTATGAACTACCGAAAGTTGTACATTATCCACAAATCAATCCTGTTTCATCAACACGTTAATTTAATACATCATCAATACGAGTTTGAACTGACTTGCTCACACGCATATTAGAACTTTGTTAATCATAGAACATAAATATTACAATTGCTTTACAAAAAAGCGAAGAGACGTATCAAACCATTCTTTTAGCTTAGCGTTTGCAGATATTCATGCCTACAATGCTTAATCTCTTCAATTATTCTTCCATTTATTTAACATTTTATCAACCATATAAAATAATTGCATAAAATATTACGCATTCATGTAAAACAATCCATCAATTTTTATCACGATACTTCATATCAACAAAACAATAATAGATGATTATTAAAATAAATTTTACTTAATTTAACAAAAAAACAACATCAGGTATTGATTCAAATCAAAAAATCACACTAATTTGAAACGATTCATGAAATACAGCAGAGGAAAATGTGGTGTTTTTAGAGGAAATAGAGACAGGAAAAGAGGAGCACGCTATAAATTTCTGTTATTTATAGCGTGATGTTCTTATTTATAACGACGAGCAAGCAAAATAAACCCCATAGCAAACAGTACACAGAATGCCATAGAGCTTACCATTGGCCATTCTGATTTTGCTGGTAGCATAGCAATAGCCGTTCCAACTAACGCACCAACACCAAAACGCACTGTTCCTGCGAGAGAAGAAACCGTTCCTGCCATATGGGGATAGTCATCAAGAATAACGGCCATCGCATTCGATGTGATCATTGCGATCCCGCCCACATACATTGCTACACCCACAACAAGGAAATAGAAATGTAAATTAAGAGCGACCACCAGCAATAAAAAGATCCCCATAATACATTGAATAGTTAATCCTAGGCGTAACATATTCAACGCACCAAATCGACGAACATATCGCCCATTAATGCTTGTCATCACAATTAAGAAGATGATATTAAAGCCAAAATATAATCCAAATTGATCAAAGGGAATACCATGCAATTCGATATAGACAAAAGGGCCAGCACTAAGAAATGAAAACATGCCAGCAAAAGAAAAACCTGAAGCCAAAATATAGCAAAGGACACGACGTGTTCTAAACAGACTAATAAATTGGCTAAATGTCACTCTTAAGCTAAAGCGTTGGCGACGCTCTTTTGGTAATGTTTCTGGAATATAAAAAGCAATTAATGCAGATGCAATCACGGCGGCTATCGCGATACTCCAGAAAATAGCATGCCATGAAAACCAATTCATCACCCAAGCACCTAATAGTGGCGCTAATAAAGGTGCGATAGTCATAACAAGTGCAACAAAAGACATACTTCTAGAGAAGTCATCTCTAGAGAACATATCTCTCATCAATGCATTAATAACAACACTTGCCGCAGCTGCTGCAAAACCATGTAAAAAGCGCATACCAATTAGCACATCTATTGATTCAGATAATGCACATGCACTAGAGGCAAAAGCAAAAACAATTACGCCGCCCAAAATGACAGGCTTACGTCCCAAGCTATCAGCCATAGGACCATAGACTAATTGCCCAATAGCAAAACCAAAAATATAGATACTTAATGTCATTTGTACTTTGCCACTTGGCACACCAAAATCTTGCGCAATAGTAGGTAAACTTGGCAAATACATATCTATAGCCAATGGCATAAGCATGGAAATAAGTCCCAGTATTAAAATGAGACTAAAGTACGACGAACGTTGCTGTTGCACGCAGATAAACTCCCAAAAACGACAGGATAAATAATAATTATTGAGGTAAGTGAATGCTGTTGATCTCTTCTTCTGTTAATGGACGATATTCGCCCTCAGCTAAAGTCTCATCTAATGTAATATCACCAATACGCTCACGATGTAATGCACTTACATGATTACCCACTGCTGCAAACATACGTTTTACTTGGTGATATTTGCCTTCACTAATAGTAAGTTTGACTTCTGTTGGCGTAATAATTTCTAACGTGGCGGGTTTTGTTAGGTCTTTTTCACCGTTGAGTTGAACACCCTTTTGGAATTGTTCAGCAACACCCTCTCCAATCGGCTCTTCTAACGTAACCAGATAGGTTTTCTCACAATGATGTTTTGGTGCCGTAATACGATGTGACCATTGACCATTATCCGTTAATAAAACAAGTCCTGTTGTATCAATATCTAAACGCCCAGCAGCATGTAATTTATGAGCCAAAGGTTCATCAATAAAATAGAGGATAGTTGGATTAACTGGATCGTCTGTTGAACATACATAGCCAATTGGCTTATTCAACATAAAGTAGCGAGGCCCTAAAATTTGAGTTAAGACATTACCGTCGTAAGCTACTTCTTGCTCTGGTGCAATTTTGGTTGAACCGCTTTTCACCATTTCGCCATCAATTGTTACAAGCCCTGCTCTTAATTCACGAAGGATCAAGCTACGGCTAATACCCAATTGCTGGGATAAAAATTTATCTAATCGCATGAATTTCTCTGAAAAATGGAAGAATACCATCTGATATGAGGTATCTATTAAAAATGAATATTAACAATAAAACAACTAATTAATTTATAAATAAACTATCACGCTCTTTACTCCTCCCTTATTCGCGCTACCTATAAAAAAATGTTACGCTGACGCCCCGTTTGATTTCTTATGCAGAGTTATGGCTTTTACACTCAGACCTTATCAACTTGACGCTGTTAACGCGACAATCTCTTATTTTCGCCAACACAATACACCTGCGGTAATTGTATTACCTACTGGCGCAGGGAAAAGTTTAGTGATTGCAGAACTCGCTAAAAGAGCACGCGGACGTGTATTGGTGTTAGCACACGTAAAAGAATTAGTAGAACAGAACCATAGCAAATATGAGGCTTATGGTCTATCTGCAGATATTTTTGCTGCTGGCTTACAACAAAAAGAGAGTAGCGGGAAAGTTGTTTTTGGTAGTGTGCAATCTGTTGCCCGTAATTTATCGCGGTTTAGTGATACTTTTTCTCTTCTTATTATTGATGAATGCCATCGCATTAGTTTGTCTGAAGATAGCCAATATCAGCAAGTCATTAAACAATTGCAATCCATTAATCCACAATTACGTATCTTAGGATTAACTGCAACACCTTATCGTTTACCTACGGGTTGGATTTATCAATATCATTATCACGGTATGATCAGAGGTGATGAAAACTGCTTTTTCCGCGATTGTATCTATGAATTGCCTTTACGCTATATGATAAGCAATCATTTTTTAGTTCCACCAACTCGCCTAGATATGCCTATATTGCAATACGACTTTAGCCAAGTAAGAACAAGTCAAAATGGGATATTTAATGAAGAAGATCTAAACCGTGAAATAAAGAGACAAAAACGTATTACGCCTCATATTGTCGCTCAAATTATTGAATATGCGCAAAATTGCCGAGGAGTAATGATATTTGCGGCGACAGTTGAACATGCAAAAGAGATCCTTTCTCTTTTACCACAAGATGAAGCAGCATTAGTCAGTGCGGATACCCCCTCTTATGAACGTGATGATCTTATTTCCCGTTTTAAACAGCAACAATTACGTTATATGGTCAATGTTGCCGTACTAACAACAGGTTTTGATGCACCTCATGTTGATTTAATTGCTATCTTACGCCCCACTGAGTCTGTGAGTTTATACCAGCAAATTGTAGGACGGGGATTAAGATTATTTGCAGGAAAAACAGAATGCCTGATTTTAGATTATGCAGGTAATCCTCATGATCTCTATCTACCCGAAGTTGGTACTAAAAAACCCAATCCAAATAGTCAGCCGGTACAAGTTTTTTGTCCTATTTGCCAATTTGCCAATACCTTTTGGGGAATTGTAGATGCTGATGGGGATATCATTGAACACTATGGTCGCCGTTGCCAAGGTTGGGAACTCAATGAACAAGGGCAAAAACAGCAATGTGAATTTCGTTTCCGCTTTAAATTGTGTCCTCATTGTAATGAAGAAAATGATATTGCAGCACGTCGCTGTGTTCATTGCGATGATATCTTGGTTGATCCTGATGATATGCTCAAAGCGGCATTAAAACTCAAAGGGGCATTAGTTCTACGCTGTGGTGGAATGCAATTTAAGTCAGGAAATGATGTTAAAGGTGAATGGTTAGAAATTAATTATTACGATGAAGAAGGCACGTCTGTCTCTGAACGTTTTCGATTAACCACCCCAGCTCAACGAAAAGTATTTGAATTAAAATTTTTACGTGAACATCAACGCGCACCAGGTGTTCCTTTTGTTTGGCATGATGCCAACGACATTATTAAACAGTTTGATTTGTTACGTCACCCCGACTTTATTGTCGCCCATAAAGGTAAAAAAGAGAGCTTCTGGAAGATAAGAAATAAGATTTTTGACTATGCAGGCCGCTACCGAAAAGCAGATACCTTATATTAATCTGGATTTATATTTGCTGTTAGAGGACTTTTTCGTTAAAATGCGCCCCGCTTTATCTATTTTTAGATAAACCAAATCTCGAGCTTGTTGCTGGGTCGCCTGTAACAAGTATGTATTTTCTTTCTTTTTTATAAGAGAAAAAAGATGTTAACTATCAAAGCAACTGTACGTAAAGAGCAGGGTAAGGGTGCGAGCCGCCGCCTGCGTGTGGCTAACCGTTTTCCTGCTATCGTTTATGGCGGAAATGAAGAGCCAATCGCTATCGATTTAGATCACAACGAAGTTATCAACCAAGAGCACAAATCAGAATTCTATTCAGATTTCGTAAACCTGGTTATCGATGGTAAAGAAACTAAAGTTAAAGTTAAAGCAGTGCAACGTCACGAGTATAAACCAAAAATTACTCATATCGACTTCCTGCGCGCTTAATAAGCCACCCTTCGAGCTTTATTTTTCGGGACGCCGAGCATATAACGCCACTTAATGTGGCGTTATTTGTTTCTACTATTTAATTATTTTTCTGATGCTCTACGTTGTAGCTGATCACGTAAATTAGGCGGTGTACCTTTAATGGTGAGCGTATCTGTTGCTGGATCCCAGAATATTCTCTCCCCTAATAATTTCGCATCAAAATTCACTGTTAATCCACCACCACTTCCTGAGTACTTCATCAGTTGACGTAACGTACTGCGATCTGCGGGGAATGTTTCAGCTAACTCATAGCCTTTTTCTTCAGTAAATTGAGCAAAGTTTTGATCACCCAAAGACGGTAATTCTTCGGCAAGCTCTGTTAAGGCAATTTCTTCGCCCGATTGTAATTGCTCGTTACAATAGCTATATACTTGCTCACGACAAGTTTGACGCTCTTGCTTGCCCATTTCTGAGGCTTCACAAAAATCGTCAACCGCTTGTAATAAGCCTTTATTTTGAACTTTAGCGTTTAAACCTTCTTGAGCACCTAAAAAGTCCATAAAGAAGTCAGAGACTTTACGTCCAACACGACCTTTTAAAAACGTTAAATAACGTAAAGAGTCGGGCGCCGTTTCCCATTCAGTTAAATCGATACGAGCAATAATGTCTGCATGAGGAATATCTAAATAGCGCGTTGATGACACATCAAGGCTGTCATTTACCCACATACTGTTACAACTACTAAGTACAGCAATTAAAAGGTAATCCACCGCTAAATAGCGATAGTGGCAAAATAGAACGGTGCCACCTTCTGCAAAAGGATATTTTGCTAATTCATCTTTTAGTCTCACGGTTGCTGCTCGTGAAAAACCTAAAAAGTTTTCTTCGCCTTTACGCTGTAAACGCAGCGCTTCTGCTAATTCACTTTCTTCATTAAACAGACCATAAGCTTTACTTTTTGCACTGTATACACGATGTAACTCTTCAATCATCTCCTGAACAACGGGTTCAATTTCTAAGAGTGAATCACGTAGCACAACTTCTAATGTCTGCTCATCTCGCTTAATAAGTTGATGCAAAACTAATTGGTTAATATCTAGACTCATGGTCGTCCTCTTCTATTGCGTCTCTTTCTCGTGCGCGTATTCAAACACTCCCTACTTTCAGTATCAAGGGAAAATTAATTAATTTAATAGCGGAAAAAGACCTAGTAATACGGTAATATATAGCGTTTTATTCATTTAGTAGGAATTCAGATTTTATGCCACAAAAATCCCGTTATAGTGATGAACAAGTTGAGCAATTACTTGCAGAACTTGTCAGCGTTCTTGAAAAACATCATACTCCTACAGATCTTTCTTTGATGGTGTTGGGGAACATGGTGACAAACTTAATCAATACAAGTATTGCCCCTGCTCAACGAATGCTGATTGCTGATTCTTTTGTTCACGCATTGCGTGCTTCAATTGATGAAGGCAATATTCACTAATAAACATAGAAAAATTATTTATAGACATGGTAACGAGACCTCAGTCCTATCGTGAAAAAGTATCCCAAATGATCAGTTGGGGTCACTGGTTTGCGCTATTTAATATTATTCTAAGCTTACTGCTTGGGAGCCGTTACCTGTTTATTTCTGATTGGCCTGCAACTTTTGCTGGTCGTTTTTACGCTATTGTGAGTTGGATGGGACATTTTAGTTTTATTGTCTTTGCTATCTATATACTCATCCTTTTCCCTCTCACCTTCGTAGCGGTTTCTCAACGGCTACTTAGAGTCATTTCCTGTGCCCTTGCCAGTGCTGGATTGACTATCCTTATTTTTGATATCGCCGTTTACCAGCAATTTCAACTCCATTTGACTCAACTTGTTTGGGATCTCGTGATTAATCCAGATGAAGGTGAAATGGCGCGTGAATGGCAACTTATCTTTATTGGCATTCCCATCATCTTTCTTATTGAAATGCTTTTTGCAACGTGGAGTTGGCAAAAATTACGCAGCTTAAATCGCCAACGTTGGGGTAAACCATTAGCGGGTGTCTTTATTACTTGCTTTATATTATCTCACTCTATGTCAATTTGGGCTGATGCTAACTTCTATCGCCCAATCACCATGCAACGAGCTAATTTACCGCTATCGTATCCAATGACGGCGCGTAAATTCCTTGAACGTCATGGTTTTATTAATCAATCAGAATATGAGCAACGTGTTATCAGTGAGGGTAACCCAGCAGCACAAGGGATCACCTATCCTCTTGCTCCATTAATCTATGCCAAGAATACCTATTCTTATAACTTGCTGGTGGTTGTCATCGATGGTTTAGGTAACGAAGAAGTGCCTGAATTACCAAGTCTGCAACAGTTCGCAAAAAATAATCTTTATTTTTCAAAGCATTACTCATCAGGCATTAATAATGACACTGCATTATTTGGCCTATTTTATGGTATTTCACCTTCTTATTTAGACAGTGTATTAAGTAGCAGAAAAAACTCTGCACTTTTCGATGCGCTAAGTTATCGGAACTACCAATTAGCAATGTTTTCAACTAATGGTTTCCAAACGCCACTGTTTAAACAAGCTGTGCTATCAGATTTCTCCCTCCCAACATCACGCAGTGGTGATAACAATGCCACAATTGATAGTTGGAGCAATTGGCTGGTCAAAAACAGCCAAACAACCCCTTGGTTCTCTTTCTTACAAATTAATGGTCACACCAATAATGCGTCTCAACGCACCACATTAAATGATCAACTTGAGACAATATTTAAGACATTACAAGAAACCAAAGTGCTAGATAATACTGTTGTAGTTGTCACTTCTAGCTATCATCAAGACAACAATAAGAAGCAGATTAATCAATGGCTTTCAAATAAGACCACCTTTAATTTAAGCCAGTCACAAGTGCCATTGATGATACATTGGCCAAATATGACGCCACAGGTTATTGATCGAATGACAAGCCATCAAGATATTATGACAACCTTAATGCAGCATGTTTTACATGTCATAAGCCCAGCTGATAACTATTCACAAGGTGAAGATTTATTCGCAAGCACCCGTAATCATCCATGGATTTTTACAGGTGATGAAGAGGCATTTGTCGTCTTTTTACAAGATAATACTTTGTTGATAGATAAGAATGGCCGGTATGCTTTATTTGATAAATCAGGACAAGAGATCAGCTCTGCAAAACCTGATTTAAAATTATTACTGCAAGTTCTGGCTGAGCAGAAGCGTTTTATTGAACGCTAGCACTATTAAGTGACGTATAAAATTACGTCACTTAATTAGCAAAGGGTTGCTTTAGCAGTCAAAAACAGTAATATACAGAGCACAAACGGCATGTAGCGCAGCCTGGTAGCGCACTGTCATGGGGTGTCAGGGGTCGTAGGTTCAAATCCTATCATGCCGACCAAAATTCCTTAGAAAAACCAACCGCTTATGGTTGGTTTTTTTATGTCTAGAATTTGTCACTGGTAAAACTCTGGTAAAACTCTGGTAAAACGACGACAAATCATCTCTCAAAACCTCCTTTCTTTAGCTCATAAAATTGCCCTTTTCTCCTTGCTATTCTATTCGTTACCTTATATAAAATACTGTATAAAAACACAGTTAAATGGGTGATGCCATGATTAAACTCGAAATCAATAATGTGGAATATATTGCTCAGTTAGAAGAGGCTCGTTTATCTGCAGATAACCCGTATGGCTATCTGTTTATGGATATTATCTTTTCTGATCCAAAGTTTGATGAGAATACATTTGAAATGAAGAATGTTAAGCGAGAACCGATGAGAACCTATATGACAGAGGATGTGGCTAGGGATTTGCTTGAGCAATTGGAGAGGTATTTTAGAGATAGCTTCAAAATGAAGAATTAAGTAAACAATTTTCGTTTGAATAGTACTAATTTAGTGTAATACTATAAAAAATAACCTTTGAATACTTTTTATTGCTTTAATGTTATGAAATCATATATAAAATATAAAATAAATAAATTAGCCAGAAAACAAAAGATAACTAATTGGTTAGACAGAATTATATTAAAAAATAAAAAAATAGCTATTGTATCAAATAATTGCTGGAATATTGGAGTTTATAAAAATCTAAATATGCAGTTCAATACACCTTTTATTGGTCTAGCAATAAATACAAATGATTTTATTAAAATTTTATCTGATCTTGAGTGTTTTTTAAACTTTGAATTAACTGATAAAAATTTCATTGATAGTTCTAATTATCCTATTGCTATTTTAAACGGAATAACTATTCATTTTATGCACTACACTGACTCAAAATCAGCTATAAGCAAATGGAATAGACGAAAAAATAGACTATTAAACTATATTAATAACAATGGGATAGATAACGTTATTTTTAAATGTTGTGATAAAGATTCTATTGATAGTTCTGATTTTGAAAAGTTCAATAAATTACCATTAAAAAGAAAAATATATTATCGAAATACAAAAAATTCTATTTTTTTGAATAGAGATGGTGTATTTCCTGATGGTATTCAATTATATGACATTAGATTATTAAGGTATTTTGAGTATCTAAGATTATTTAAAGGTTTATAATGTACTGGCACTCTAAATAAGTGCCAGTAACATAAATATATCAATACCCCATAGCCATAATGTTCAAAGCCCTGCTTTTAGACCTCCAACATATACTTTGACACTTGATATGGTTGTTTTTTTATGCCTGAAATTTGCGCAGGGTAAAATAGGGGTAAAACTGGGGTAAAACGACGACAAATCATCTCTCAAAATCCCCCTTTCTTTAGCTCATAAAATTGCCCTTTTCTCCTTGCTATTCTATTCGTTACCTTACATAAACTACTGTATAAAAAAACAGTAAAATAGATGATATCATGATTAAACTAGAAATCAATAATGCGGAATATATTGCTCAATTAGAAGAAGCTCGCTTATCTGCAGACAACCCTTATGGTTATCTGTTTATGGACATTATCTTTTCTGATCCAAAGTTTGATGAGAATACATTTGAAATGAAGAATGTTAAGCGAGAACCGATGAGAACCTATATGACAGAGGATTTGGCTAGGGATTTGCTTGAGAAGTTGGAGGGATATTTTAGAGATAGTTTCAAAATGAAAAATTAAGATAA
This sequence comes from Proteus sp. LHD240705, assembly GCF_047921555.1. Classification (NCBI taxonomy): domain Bacteria; kingdom Pseudomonadati; phylum Pseudomonadota; class Gammaproteobacteria; order Enterobacterales; family Morganellaceae; genus Proteus; species Proteus sp. LHD240705. The sequence continues at coordinate 426,461 of NZ_JBLRMI010000003.1, read as the reverse complement.
CTAGTATATTTAACCTATTATTAAAATTAATACCATCATATACATTGCCACTTCAATCATATCCTTTTAAAATAACCACATAAAAACCATTATATTTTAATAATTATGAAAATATTCGTTATAAACTTACCAAAAGACAAAGAAAGAAAAGAGTCCATTCAACATCAAGCTGATAAACTTGGGTTAAATGTAGAGTTTATTGAAGCAGTGAATGGAAAAAATTTATCAGAAGATGAAATCAACATCCTAAGTAAGGATTTTTATCAACATGGTATGACCCATGGAGTTCTTGGTTGTTCATTAAGTCATATAAAAATATATGAAAAAATGATAAAGGATAATATAGACATAGCATTAATTCTAGAAGATGATGCCTTACTGAATGAAAATATTATTGAATCATATAATTTAATTGAAAATTATAATTATAAGAATAAACATAAACCTAATGTATATCTTTTAAGTATAGTAAATGAATATATTGATACATTTAAAACAAAACTCTCCACCAAATATAATTTAGTTAATGTTATTGATGCAGACTATGCCTATGGATACATGCTCAATATCAAAGCTGCCAATAACCTTCTAAATTTTTTAACACCAGTTTGGATTGAGGCTGATAAGTGGAGATTTATGAGAGAGCATGGTGCCATTAACTTAAAAGCAATTATTCCACATGTGATTGATGTTACCCCTTTATCAGAAGTATCAACATTAGAAAGTGATCGCTCAATAACATTAGAAAAAAGAATAGCATTCTTTAATGAACAATATAAAAATAGAAATTTATATGTAAAACTCAGAGCCTTTCTTTGGAGAATTTTTATTCGTAGCTGGGTTAAAAGAATAAAAACAATGTAACCACCCTAAATTAGGGTAGCATAGATAATAATTATTAAAACCCAATTGCAGTAATAGACACCTCACTAGAACCATCAGCAACATAACGAACGCTAGTACGATCATAACTAATTATTCTACAAGGATAATCCATTTGACCTGTGGTTTTGCTCCATGAAATCGATACATTCAAGCATTGATTTGGAAATGGGATAGGAAATGTTGCTGTTCTTGTTTGTTATCCACCGGAACTAGATGATAACCAATTCATAATAATCCCTGTAGCACCCTAAGGTGGCGCACTTAAGATTAACTTAGGGCGCTTACCATCCATCATGTCTAACAAAAATTGCTCTAACGCATTACACACCGTTTCTGAAAAGTGGCTTGTAATATATTCCGGGTTTATATACTGAATAAATTCATGCAAACTACGCCTAGCTATCTCTCTCCTGACCTCTTCAGCAAACAAGTCGAAATTGACATTCATAGAGATACCTAAAGTAATAAAACAGCCCTTTCACTACCACATAATAATGAAATGAAAAATGAGTTTTCAATAATAAATTAGCTACAAATAAAAAAGCCTAAATTCAATATTTAAAGATATAGACCCAATTATATTCAGAAATCGAGATTTACACTGTTATAAAAGGATCTTCCCCTATTATGGTGGATAGTACATAATATATTTTTAAACACTACACAGCCCTTTATGCTCTTTCTCTTCTAATTAGATGGAAGTTCTTATGAGTGTACCGCAAACAAAAGTTGAACTACTTTTAGCTATTGATAAAAATTTCAATAAATTAATTAGTTATCTTGATGCAATCCCGATAGAAACTACTTCGGAGCGCTCAATGGATGGGCACGCCAAAGGAACCAAGATGAGTGTTCGTGATCTTGTTTCGTATTTGCTCGGATGGAATTCTCTTGTTGTAAAATGGATCACATCTGATGCCAAAGGTTTACCTATCGATTTTCCAGACACTGGTTATAAATGGAACCAACTTGGTCTTCTTGCTCAAAAATTTTACTCAGATTACAGTGAGTTAAATTATGACTCGTTAATAGCTGAACTTCGGGCTGTAAAAAATGAAATTGTGGCACTTATTGATGAGCGAACTGATGATATTTTGTATGGTAAACCATGGTACACAAAATGGACGATGGGTCGAATGATCTCATTTAACACATCTTCACCTTATGCCAACGCTAATGGGAGATTAAAAAAGTGGGCAAGAAATAATAATATCAATTTAAAGTAAGTATTAGCGTCAAAATTACACGCAGTATTTAAGAACAGATTGCCCTTATAACTATAAGGAAGGTTTTCTCTAATTATGATTAAGCACTAATACTCAACATTCACGCCCATGATCTTATCTATCGTCTCATTTTACACTTTCTCCTCAAATCGATATATAATAAATTATATATCGATAACAAAATAAAAAGTTGGAAAAGCAATGAAGTTATTTATGTTCTACATTGGTGGTAATGCCGGTAAGTCAAATATTGAAGTTCACGATATCCAATTTGTTGTGGCAGAAAAACCTACAGATGCTTGGCCTGCGTTAAGAGAAGCATGGTTTGGAGATAAAGACAAAGTACATATTGATGGTTATGCAGAAATCACTTGGGTTGATGGGTTTAATATCACTCTTAGTGATAAACCTAGCGATAGTAACGATAATTTATATTTTGTTAATGTGGGAGGCTATCATCCATCAAATCTAGCTGAATTGCATGAATTTGATTTATTTGTTGCTAAATCAGCGAATGAAGCTAAAGAGAAGGCTATTGCGACCCTTTTAGTAAATAGTCTGCAACAACATAAAGACAATTTAAAAGATGTTGATGATTGCACTTTATTAAGCAAAATCGGTAATTTTTACATTCATCTAATACCAAATAATTCGGGTGAACATTTCAAACCTTTATGGCAAGGTTATCAACCTATTGGTATTGAAAAGACTCAATAATAATTTTTACTGCGCTGTTATTTTTCAGCGTAGTAAATTTCATAAGTTACGCAATCATCAACTTGTTTTTAAAAATATATCAATTTAAAAAATATTGATATCTACATTTAAAATGATCCCATATTACTTGCTTATTATTGCTATTATTTAAAATTCATTAATTTCTTAAAATAAAAACCTTTTTTAGTTTTTGGGAATTTATTTCCATAATATATTTTTCGCTCATAATCTCGGCCAGCATAGTGATTATCACCATAAAATTGACCATATAATGCAGTTTTAGGGCACACTTCGTCAGAAAAAAATCTATGATTATTATCCACTTCAATTTTCCTTCTTTAAATTAAACTTAAGACCTCTTGAAATTAATTATAAATATTTATCATTTATAATTTTTAGTAGTTATTTAATACCTACCATACTACTTTTATAAAATAGATCCAGTTTATAATAAAGTTATTATTTAAATTAAAGGAAAAACATAATTAGACAAAATAAAAATTGAGTGTATGCTATATATCAGACACTCAATAATTAAATACTTATTATTTATTATCTATTTTTCTATTTGCTATTCCAAAAGGAATATGGACAGAAGGTAATTCAGATGATGATTTTAAATGCAGTTTTTGATCATCAAAGAATATATGAGGTTTTAGAATTCTCAAAACATTGGCTTTCTCTACTCCCCCCATAAAAAAGGCTTCATTAACAGAAATTCCCCACGTTCTCATCGTATTAATAACACGTTTATGAGATGGTGCATTACGCGCAGTAACAATAGAGATCTTAAGCAATGGAATATATGTAGGATCTTGTTTTACTTTTTCTAATTCTAATTTTTGAATATCAGAAATACGCAATAAAAATTTCTTTAATGGTCCAGGGTTATGAGGAACATCAACCATTTTAGCTTCATGCTTGTGAAATTGAGACAACTCCCCTGAAGTTTTATAAATAACTTCTGCTTCATCATCAGCGATCACACCATCAAAGTCGAACGCAATTCTTAATTCATCGGCATCATCATCATTAACATGGCCTTCTAATATCTGTCCTGCTGGATAATTTGCATTAATTGCTTGTAAAACATCATCATGATCAGCAGATAAAAATAACTCAATATCAAATGCTGGAATATAAATATGAGGTGATTTTCCTTGAAGAAATACGGCTCGGGTGATCCCTAGATTATAATGTTCAATAGAATTCATCACTCTTAATCCAGTATCGGGATCATTTCTAGATAACAAAATAACTTCAACGAGTGGATCGTCAGGTCTAATATTATTTAGCTTCAAAAGCCGGCTAATAAAAGGAAATGCAACACCTTTATTTAGAGGTACATCCTGCATTTTATGTTGATATTTTCGATAAGCTTCCTCTCCTTGTGTGCGAAAAATATTATCTGATTCTTCTAAATCAAATAATGCACTAGAGGAAAGCCCTATGACTAATCGCTTCGTTAAATCATATGCCATCGCCAAAATCCTCTGTTAATTCCTTTTATTATTCATAATATCACTCTTTTAAGAGAGCAAAGATAAGAAAGCTTATACAAAGAAGTAGATAAAATCGTAGTATTTACCTGAACATAAGCACTTTACCATCAAATCACACGCTATAAATAATATTGATTATCATTTGCATTTAAATAATATCCTTATTATTGTTATGACTACAATTCATAAGGAGAAAATTCATGGTTAAGAAAACGATACATTTACGCTCTCAACATTTTAAAGATTTAGTCAATAAAATGAAAAAAATGAATGCTGTTAAGAATACGATAAACACTAAATCAGAAAGTAGTGATCTTGTTGTTATTAATAATAAAATTCCAACTTTAGTTTCTATAAAGTAAGATAATTTATTGACTTTTAGTGTGAATAAATAATAACCGCAACTTTCTTAGGGTTGACACATTAAATGATAATGATTATCTTTTACCTCGTGAATAGTTGAGTATTTTGCTCAGTTTCTCACAACGACATTGCTCACATTGCTTCTAGTATTTATTGACCAACTCTCCTAGCGTTGGTCTTTTTTTTATCTGTATTATTCCATAACCCATTTAACCCTAAATGGAGAACATACTTTCCTTCAAAATACTATTATCTTGTTAAAACTAAAATAGCTTATAGTGAATCTAACGCAAGATAGTAATATTGTATTTGGTTATCACTATCTAAAAAGGATCATGAAATCACCACGCTATAATTAAACCATATCATCAATAGGGATTTTAAATTATGGGTTTTATTTCCACCATCATTGGAAAAAATGAAGAGCTAACAGCAGAGCAGCAATGGGAACAACTTAATAAAAAATATGCAGATAATCCTATCGAGCGTATCCGTAAGAAATTAGTACTAGCAACTAGTATTGATCATGAATATAAGGAGTTTGGTGCTGACAATCATAAATATCAACTAAGCTCTCCACTCTCAATAGAGAAAGTTAACCAGCTACAAGCAAAGGCTGGATGTGAATTTCCCGAAGATTATATCGCCTTTGTAACTCAAATTGGCAATGGTGGTACAGGCTCTTATGGTGGTGCAGGCCCTTACTATGGCCTATATGCTTTTGATGACGCAATAGATAGAAATGGTGTACAAAATTGTGCATTACCCTGCTTACTTAAACCTAAAATGAATATTGATGAGTGGAAAGCACTTTGTCATGTCCCCGAAGACTGTAGTGATGAAGACTTTGATATTATTTGCGATAAAGTTCATCAAGGTACACTTTATTTAGGTACTTGTGGATGTGAATACGATCTTTTATTAGTGGTCAATGGTAAATATAAAGGTCATATTTTATATACATCTGATTGGGTTAATTCAGATACTCCTTACATATTTTCCTATGAAACTTCATTTACACAGTGGTACGAACGTTGGTTAGATGAAGTGATTTTAGGCTATGATACAAGCTGGTTTGGTCATCGAATGGGAGGTAATGAAGAAACGTTACTTCATTTTGCCAAAAATAATAAAGATATTACGAAAAAAATTAGTGCTATCAACTCATTAACTAAGTTACCTGAATTATCCAACAGCAGTTTATATTTTCTAGAACAACAACTGCAAACTGAAGATATTGAGTTATATAAAGTTTCGTTAAATGTTTTAGCCTCTTATTTTAAAGAACAAGCATTGCCCTATATTCAGCAAGCTTTAGTTGCTCCATTTGATGAAAAAACAGACATTGTTATTCCTATTATTTACTTTAAATATAGAGATCAATGTTCTCTTTTCAAAGATAACCTTTTCCCAATTCTTAAAGTAACGAATAGCGAAGATACATTGCGTTTTATCGGTTACTCTTTGGCCGAATTAAAAGCTGTTTTAGTTGAAGATTTCCAACCCTTCTTTACTCACTCAAGCGTAGAAATAATAAGAAGTGCAATTTATGCAGCTTCTCATGATATTAATTTAAAAGATAAAACATCAGCATTTTATGAACTCGCAATCTCTGAAAATGAAGAGATCTGCTTAGGTGCAATTCAGGCATTATCGAGCTCAAATTACATCGATAGTGAGTTGTTACCTTATTTACAACAAGCTTGGAAAATGTATCCCAAAGAAAAAAATCCTTATATACGCAACAATATCTCTTCTTATATTGCGAAGGCATATCAGAACAATGAAATTGATGTAACAAAATGGTAACTAACAGATAAATATACATTTTTCTTTAATTTTTTTAAATAGACAATAATAAAATCTTATTATTGTCTATTTTTAATTCCAATCTCATTATAAATAAGCATATTGTTATTCTAACCAACGAAGTAAATTATCAAAATTTTCAACTAAATGTATGTAAACTTTATAGTTAAACCAAGATGGTTTTAGTTTATATCATTTAGCCTCACTGTTAAGTGAAAATTAAAATTAAATAAAATCAAATAATTAAATAGAAAAAATCAAAAAAAATTTATTTTTTCAGAAAATTATTTCAATTCTGCACTTTATTCTTATTATTTCTTTTTAAAGTTTGTTACAGATTGATATCTTTTTTTCCCTTACTATTGGTTTCAGTATTTCATCACTGATAGATATTTAATTTTTCCCCCGCCTCGTGCGGGGATTTTTTTATCTCAATTATCCTCTTAAGATGCTCAATCGCTAAACTCTCACTATTTTCAAACTAAACGTGCTTTCCTGTTTTTTCCCCATAGCGCAAACATATTATGCCTGTTATATTTTTTGCAATGGACAATTACCTATAATTTGCTTCCCTTCAATATCAAGTTCTATCTTATCTATTTAAAAGCCATCGAATAAAGATAGTTTTTTATTCTTAATAACCATTTCTTTGTAATGCTTTGACAAATATTTTTGAACTCTGAAATTACTCATTTTATAAGTTTTCTATTTTAACGACAAAATGTATCACTAAAAAATTAAGTAAATTAACTAATGTCAAAAAAAGTTAACTTATTAACAAAAATAATCAAAAATAAATTTTACCTTAAATTTCAAGTAATTACATAAATAACAATCAATTTATATTAATGATTATGTGCTGAGAAAATCATAAATTCATTCATAAATCTTTATTTACCTGTCATTAACTATCAAGATTTTTTACAGATTGATATATTTTTTTCCTCTAATATTTCTTCCATCAACTCGATACGAAAAGATATTTATTCATCGTACACAGAAAAACAAATCAAGAATTAACCAAAGAAAGAATATTTGAGGAATATAAAATGAAAAAGAATTTTATTATCGGAACTTGTTTAGCACTTTTATTATCAGCTCCAACTATGGCAAATAATAATAAAGTAATCGGTTCAGGAACAATTACATTTACAGGTTCAATTGTAGAGGGGAATTGTATGACCGACTCAGTAGGAAATACTTTTAAAGCAAATTGTTGGAATGGAACTGAAATGGAAGAAACTTTACATAAAATCGAACCCAATAAAATGTTTAATGCTCAATTAGGTGAAAATAAAGGTTCAATGAGCATAAATTGGATCAAAGAAAATGTAGGAATAATGGATATCGTATACAATTAATATAGTAAATTTAAAATCCTATATTTTTAATAAACATTAAATTCTATCAAATAGAAATAATATTTATTATTAAATAACGAGTATATATTTTCCAAGAGTTAGAATTCATTATTATATAAATGATATTCTCTATTATGGTTATAATATATTAGGCAGATATAGTTTATTTCTATATCTGCTAACTCTGTTTTAACTTATTTATAAAAATTTTTATCTTCTTATCTTTGCTTTGTATCCCCTATCTTTATCTTCCAAATCCATACAAATATTGGGGTTGACAACTAAAATGATAATGATTATCTTTTACTTTGTGAATAGTTGAGTATTTTACTTGGTTTTTCACAACGACATTGCTCACATTGCTTCCAGTATTTACTGTGACCAACACATCATGTGTTGGTCTTTTTTTATATAATATATTCATAATTAATTATAAAAACTGGCTTCACCTGCTGGTCGAGTTTTAAAACGGCGGTGAGCCCATAAATATTGATCTGGTGCTCGCATAATTTCGGTTTCAATCAACTTATTCATTCTATCTGTGTCATTTTGAATATCTTCAGAAGGATAATTAATCAATTCTTTACCAATGATTAAACTGTATTTTTTACCTTTCTGATTTTCATTTCTGACCAAAGTAACAGTTAAAGAAGGTGCCCCTGATAGTTTTGCTAATATAGCAACTCCTTTTGAAGTTGATGTTTTTTCAACAGAAAAGAATGGAGAAAATGTTGTACCTTTTAAACCAAAATCTTGGTCAGGAGCAAACCAAATTGCCTTCCCTTTTTTTAACTCCATAACCATAAACTTTAAGTTGCGTCTATCTATCATGCCCTTATCTGAACGGCATCTTGCTTTAGTTTGAATAAACTCCATCGCTTTATTATTATGTGGTCTATACATCGCATTCACAGGAAAACAAAGCCCCATAATGCGCCCACCCAGCTCTAGAGACATAGAGTGGATACCAATTAATAAAATTCCAGCTTTTTTATCATTTGCATCAGTAAAATTGGAGATCCCTTGTACTTCAAAGAGATTTTTTAATCGGCGGTCACTCCAAAACCACGCCATGCCCGTTTCAAATAATGCGACACCTAGTGACGATAAATTATCCATAACAAGCTTGTTAATTTCATTTTCATCTTTATTAGGGAAACATAATTCTAAATTTTTCTTTATGATCGAGACTCTTCTTTTGACAAAGAAACGAGATAACAACCCAAGATGTTTACCTAAAAAAAGTAACCAAGCATAAGGAAGTTGTACTAATAAAAAAAGAATAAAGACACCAAACCAAGTTAAGATATATTTTGGATGTAATAGATGCAATGAGAAAACATTTTTAGCGTACACAAGTTTGTCCTTTAGGAACTAAAAAGCATTTAAGCCATATTAAATTAGACAGCAATTGTTTAAGATAAGTCACTAAATATTAATTTAATTTTATTTTATCTTAAATTATTTTTATGATTTATCTGATATTTTTTATTCTAATAAAGTTTTTTTCTTTCTTTTGATTGAGAAGGCAATGTCTTAATGCCTTTATTTTGCCATTATAAGAATTAATTTCTCCATTAATTTATTTATCTGTAAAAATTATTAGGCATTAAAGTAAATAACTTTATAGAATTTTAAATAATTTACATTAAATACTTACATAACTTTAATAAAACTATTTTTTATACGCTTTAATAAATATACTTCAAATTTAAATAATACTATAAATTGATATAAAAAAACCCCACCGAAGTGAGGTTTTTTAGATCTTACTTGTATCCATATTGCATTAAGCAATATATACAGTAAATTACAGAGCGATTACGTTCGCTGCTGCTGGGCCTTTAGCGCCATTTTCGATAGAAAATGAAACTTCTTGACCTTCTTTCAGAGATTTGAAGCTATCGCTTTGGATCGCTGAAAAGTGTACGAATACGTCTTTGCTACCGTCTTTAGGAGTGATAAAGCCAAAACCTTTATCATCGTTAAACCATTTTACTGTACCAGTCATTGTATTAGACATAAGATTTCCTTTAATTAATTATTTTGCCATAAGGCATTGTTTGCGGTTTGATTTCGGATTTTTACTTATGGTCACTATTTGAAGGAATTCGCAACGAAGAGGTATCAGGGATAACGCTAAACGGTGAACTACTTAAAACTGCACTAACATAAATAGGTCTGTACTTCCAAACCAGTGGCGCTATTAAGTCATATAATTCGTTTTATAGCAAATTATTTTCATCTTTATTTTAAAAAAACTTTTCACCCGTCAAATTAGAAAATAATTATAAGATAAAAATAATTATCTATTTTACCTATCTCATTATTTTAATTTAAGAACATAAATAAAAAAGTAGATACTGTTATTTTTTTAAGATAACCAGTATCTACTCTATCATTAATGTACTACATCACCTTAATCAGCTAGTTCTAATAAAATTTCTTCTGTTTTCGTCCATAGAAGTGAACCGCCTTCTTCTGGCCATAAATGCCGCTCAGCATTAGGAAAACGTTGAAATAATAAATCCCCAAAGTCTGGAGAATGAACTGTACTGGTATCTTTCATACCATACCATAAGGTTGTTGGTGTCTTTATTTCTTCAGGTGAAAATCCCCAAGGTTGCATAGTAATCAGCAAATCTTGAGTATATCCATCATTGCCTTGTTTAAAGGCTTTTACCATACATTCTTGATAAACTGGGAGAAAATCAATTGATTTATAAATAGCCAAATCAACATCGGCACTGTAATTTAGAATAAAATCCATTAACCACTTGGCTGTTATATTTTGCTTAATCCAACTAGTTAACGAATCTGGTGATCCAACAGCTTGACGTTGCATATTAACAACATCATCTGTTAGCTTATTTTGTGTATCTAGATAGTCAAATTGATCTTGTCCTGCGACAATAAGTAATTTATCAACATGACAATAAACACAAAGAGCCATAGCAAAAACAGCACCTTGTGAAAACCCCATTACATTAATATTTTTAATACGAAGATGATCTAATAAAAATAAAATATCTTTAGAAAAAGATTTTAACGACTTTTGAGGATCAAAGGTGGAATCGCCTAATCCAGGGCGAGTGGGTGTAATCAACCGAATATTAAGCTTATTTAAAAGGTCAACTTCGACTCCTAATAAACCACTCATACCTGCACCGGTACAAAATAATACTGGCTTACCTTGCTCTGGACCTGATTCATACCACGTTAAAATTCTATTATCTGGCAATGATACATTATATTTTCTTGAGTTTTTAATTTTCATTAAATTTTGTCTTTTATTAATTTTTGATAACACATTACCTGCCAATTTGCACAGCAATGTCTATTTTTAAGTTTTGCTTTTAAAAATTAATGTTGAGACTAGCTAAGGGTAAGATTTCATATAAACTCGCAATAAATTTTGTTTCGTTGCAGATAAGTGGATAAACCTAAATTTATTTTTCGTTTTAAAAAAAATAAAAATGAGTAGATTTCATACTACTCTCTATTAGTATAATCAAATTAGCCGTAATAGGTAAGAGTCCTACCATTGATCACCACAGCGAAAATCACAATAAGACTATCTTTATAACTGATTTATTTCCTATGACCAATTTATTTGTGTGATAAAAAATGCGTTATTATTTTATCGATACTAATCGTTTTTATTTTCAATTTTTACTATATTTATTTAATCTTTTTCTTATAAAAAAAGAGAACAATAAAATTGTTCTCTTTTTATTTATGACTCATTTCTACGTTATTTTACTAATTTACAAGTACGTCCTTTATCTTCAGCAACACGTCCATTAACTGCATCATCTTCTGAAATCGTTGCTAAATTAAACTCACCTTTGCCTTTACCCCAAATTTGGAAATTTTCACCAACATAACGAGCACCACTAGCCGCAATAGCTTCTTTTAAAACAATAATTTCATCGCTGTAATACATAACAGCTAGCTGTTCAGTAGGGAAAGAAACCCTGATTTTTTGGCCTTCACAGTTATAAGTATCCGTTTTAGCAGCCAAAGCAGGAGCTGTTATTAATGAAGAAACTAATGCAATAGCAGAAATAGAAAACAACTTATTCATTTACATCTCCTAAAATAACCAAGTAAGACTTTGCTAATGAATTTAGGCTAGGCTTTATCTTTTAAATATAAAATAGGATACCTCCGCATTTTTTTAAGACTAAAAATATATATGAATATTTTAATTTAAGATTAACTTTAATAAAAAGTCATCAATCATTGATGAGTGAGTTAAAATGCAACCTTTTAATTAAAATTAATTTTAATTAAAACAAATTACAATACATAACTTTACATTAATATCTGTCTATTTTACTTTATTCAGTGTAATTATCACTATACGATATGCTACTATCCTAAAACATATAAATTTATTGTAGTTCAATAAATTAAGTCGATCTTATTGAAAAATATCGATAGAGAAAAAGAATAGGAATATTCATGCTTCAAGAGAATGTTGTTAAAGATATTATTGTTTGGATTGAGCAAAATCTTGATTCAAGCTTATCACTGGATATTGTTGCTGAAAAATCAGGTTATACAAAATGGCATTTTCAGCGTTTATTTAAAGCATATACAGGAATATCTTTAGGAAAATACATACTCGCCCGCCGTTTATCTTGCGGTGCTTATGCTTTACGCATAACGCGTTGTAGCCTGCTTGATATTTCATTGAAATATCGGTTTGACTCTCAACAAACATTTTGTCGTGCATTTAAAAAACAGTTTAATATTACGCCTTCCGAATACAGAAAAAAGCCGGGTTGGGATATTAGTGAGCTGATTTTCCCTGCACTAGAAACAGTTGAACTTAGCGCTAAATATGAAGTCGTTACCTTTCCTTCATTAAAATTAGTAGGTATGTCTCACCAATACAACAAACCTGTTTCAACGTGGAATTCAGACAAGAAAAAATTTAGAAAAGAATTTTGGCGTAAATTTTTAAAGGACGTACATACAATACCCACAGAGCTATATGCAATGCATCGAGCATCTGCGAGTACATTAGAAGATACGATGTACATTTATAGTACCGCCGTTGATAAAGAAAAATTATCAACAACATCTAATCTATCGTCAATGTCACAATTAGAATTACCTAGTGGTAATTACTTGGCAATTACTTTTGATATGGGTGAAATTTTAGACTCATTAACAGGTTACGATGATATTATTTACACGGTATATACTAAAGTATTACCAAAAATGAATTTATTACGTAGGCCTGGCCCTGATATTGAACAATATACGCTGAAAAAATCTATGAGTTACGATAAATTACTTGAACAAAGTGAACAATACTTACAAAAAATTAGCTACTATATTCCTGTTCTTTAATAAGTTTTATCTACAAAAAAGATCCCAATAAAATTGGGATCTTTCTATTAAAATAGATATCTAAAATACTTCTCTTCTATCAATCTTTCTTAGACTTATTAGCAAAGAAAATATCGTCTTGAATATCTTTTGTTCTTACTGTAAACAATTCATTCATTAAGTTTTCAGTTAATTTTTCAGCATCTGCCATGACTCGTAGATTAAATTCATTAAGCATTTTATCTGCACCAGCTTTATCTGTTTTCACCATAGTGAGATATTTAGCTTCCATTTCTTTTTGCTCTAATGCAGTTTTTGCTTCCCACTCTTGATAAGCTTTTTTCACTATTGGTGCGAGTTTTGGATAATCTGTCATTACTAATGTTTGTAACTTACGATATTTCCAGTAAATAGAATCATTGTCTGCTTGATTGCTTCCTATTCCATAATGTTGCGGATAAGCTTTTAATCCACTGTAATACGGAACAAATGCAGTTAAATCCGCCATACCTAATCCTACATAAGTGACTTCTCCTATTTCTTGAGGAAGTTCTGGACGGACTTGCATGACATGCGCTTCATAAGTTCTAAATACACTAATTGGGCGCCATGGCTCTTTACCATTTAATCCATTGGTATATGGGTCGTGCTCTGTTCCTTCAAAGTGATTACGTAGCATCGCTTTAGCTTCTTCAACAGATACTTTTTTCTCTGGCGTTAATAAAGGTGCGAAATTACGACCATCATCCACAGCTTGTTTTAATGATGGATTAAATTGTTGCTGGATAATCCATACTCGCGGATCATTATAAGTACGATCTCGTTCGTCATCTCGTGTATAAGCTTTTGAAAAATTAAATGCCCCTTCTTTTTCAGGATTATAAAGCCCTTTTTCAACAGCAAATTCCACGAGATTTTTAGAGCCTAAAACATCATTACTATTAATATCATAGTGTTGTAATCGACCTTGGTTTCCTGTTGCAAAGTATTTATCTTTAGGTAATTTTTGTGCGATCCAATGATGTCCAGTTCCAGTTTCTAAATACCAAAGCTCATTTTTATCAACAATAGCAACACCAAATCCTTCACCAGCACCTTGCTTTTCAATAATACTACCTAATAATTCCACGGCTTCACGAGCTGTTTTTGCTCTTGAAAGCAGGACATCTGGAATATCATCTTCAGTTATCCCAGTTTCTTCAACATAGGGATCAAAAGAGAGTGCTTTAGGTGAAGCAAAAATAGATTCAGTACCACTGACACCCACCCCCAGTTCATTAAATCCTGTTGCACCGTGAAGTTGTGTTTTCCAATTCGGTACAGTGGTATAGCGTAATGAATTCTTAGGTAATGGATATGTAAAATTATTAGCACCGTTATGTTCTTTGGTACTGTAAATACCCGTTTGATTCGTTTTAGCAGGATGAATAACAAAATGTTGTGCTTTTAATGCATCACTATCTGCGCTACGAGCAATAATCAACGAACCATCATTTGTTGCTTCACTTCCTGCTAACAACGTTGTACAGGCTAAAGCTGAAGAAACTAATGCAATATTAACGGATAAGGCAATAATACCCTTTTTGAATAAAGACATAAAACTCCCCATTTGCTTGTTATTTATAATTTGTAGATCAATTAAGTATCTTTTTAGAGTCAAAATAAAAAACCAGATAGATAATTTGATGCAAAATATTAACAATGAAAAAGCGTGGGTTTCCGTGATTTATATCTCAATGACCATTATATTTTAAAATAAAAACATTAATTATATGCATCATATTAATATTAATAAGATTTATTAAAAGATTCATTTAAAATACAAATAAAAAGAAAAATAATTTGTTATTAACAACCTTTTATTATGTGATTAAAAATTACGTTATTTATAAAAACAGTTTTTGATATTAAAGATAATAACGATATATTGCATACCATAACAACCTTTGTTAATTGTTTTATATTGCGATAAATAAAAGCATCTGTAATACCCTAACAAGAGGTTTTATATGAGTTATCCTTATCTTTTTGCTCTATAAATTTTCTATCATCGCTATTATTTAATAATCAACTTATTAACTGTATAATCTAACACAAGATAAACTGACTAAAACAAAAAACACAATGGCAATTAATATAAAAAGAACTTCTTGGTCAGGAGGATGGGCAACTTTACGTGACCTTGAAATTATACAAACCGTGATTGATCAGGGAAGTGTCACTAATGCAGCTGAGCAGCTAGGTATTTCTCAACCAGCGGTAAGCCAGACATTAAATCAGATCGAGAAACGTTGTGGTAAAAAGTTATTCACTCGTGAAAATAATAAATTAATACCAAACTCTGATGCCTTATTGCTTTATGAAGAAATCGCCAATATCGCTGAATCTTTCAGCCGATTAAGCCATTTTCATCATCAAGAAAAAAAACGGAGTCTAAGAATTCTAGTTCCACCAACATTAGCCTATGGTTTTATCAATCAGGTCACTGCTCTGTTTATCAAAACATATCAAATTAATGTCCACTTAGAAATATCTAGAAGTGAGCAACTACTTTCTTTAATTGCAAAAGAACAAGCTGATATTGTTATTACTGATAATATGACCATTAATAGCAATTATAATTTGATTCAAATTCCGATGAGAGAAACTCAAATTATTTGTGCAATCCCTAAAGCACATGAGCTATGCACAAAAAATATCATTACACCTGATGATTTACATGAACAATCTTTTATTGCTTTAGTTAAAAATAATATTGGCCGTACAGTTATTGATCGAGCACTCAATAAATCAAAATCTAAGCCCAATATTATTGCTGAAGTTTCTGATCAAAACACAGCAATGACATTTGTAAAAAATGGGTTAGGAGTGAGTTTAATTAATTCATTTCCTATTATTGAAACAGAAGATATTGTTTATCGAGAATTCACACCCACTATTACGAGTAATATCTTTTTTTTCACCTCGAAAAAAACCGAGCATGAGACACAGCTCTATATTGAGTTTATTAAAGAGCATCAACCAGAAGCCTCTTTATTTTCAACTCCAATTAAATAAACATTAAGGTCTTATTCTATGTAATATAGGTAAATAGAATAGACCTTCTTATTATTTTTACATATTAAGGATAGAGAGGATACCTTCAGTAAAAAGTGTTAAGCCGATGGAAAGTGCTTCTTCATCGATATCAAATTTTTCTTTATGATGCCCATCACTTTGGTCGGCACCCACCAAAAAGAATATCGCTTTTCCCCCTTTCTCTTGTACTCTTCTTACCATTAATGAAACATCCTCACTTCCCCCTAAAGGTAATGTGATATTGACTAATTCTGGGTGTGAATTAATAGCACCTTGCATGATGTTTATCATTTCCGGATCATTTCTGAAGTTTGTTGCTTCACCAGTAATTTCTATTTTTGTGTCTAATTGATAAGCAACTGCGGCAGCATCGACATATCTTTTTATATTATCAAACAAATATTGCGTTATTTCGGCATCTTGTCCTCGAACTTCTAATTGCATTTTCGCGGAACTAGGAATAAGGCTACGATTTTCACCCGCAATTAAAGTGCCAACATTCACTCTTGTCATACCTTTACCATGTCTTGGTATGGCTAATATTTCATTAACTAAAAAACATGCCCCAGCTAAAGCATTATTTCCTTTTTCAGGCTCATCCGTGGCATCAGAGGCTTTACCTTTTAAAGAAATATCTAATTTAGTAGTACAAAGGAAATCAAAAGGATCGAGTGCTATTTCACCTTTTTTCAAATTACATCCAATATGCATCCCCATAAAATAATCGGTATCATCTAATATTCCACTATCACTGATTGCTCTTGCACCTCTCACTCCTTCTTCTGCGGGTTGGAATATTAATTTATATTTCCCACGTAAAGCGTGAATATTCTGTTTTAACCAATGTGCTAAGCCAAGTCCTACCGCAGTGTGCCCATCATGACCACATGCATGCATTAATCCAGAGCGACATGAAGCAAATCCCTGCTTATTAGGTAGATGAGAATCATCATTTGACTCTTGGACATAAACACAATCAATATCGAAACGAAAAGTAAATGTAGGCCCCGGAATTTCTGTATCAATAATTGCCATACACCCTGTTAAACCATCCATTTCAACTAATAACTCGGTGCTGATCCCTTTTTCTTCAGCTATTTTAATAGCTTCATTAACTAATTTTTCATCTCTACCTAAAATGCTTTCTCGACAAATAATATGAGGCCCCGTTTTTACCTCAATATTCATCTCTCTCAATATGCTGATGATCGTGCCTGTCGTTACAAATTCAGTCCAGCCAATTTCTGGAAACTGGTGAAACGTTCTACGCCATTCTATTAATTTATTGGTTTGGATCGACTTCATTATTTTTCCCTTACGAAAGATAAATATCTTATGAAAAAGGCAGTATTCAATAATTTTTTTATTATGATAATAATAACCTAATGATTATGGGTATATGTGTGATCACATCGCTATTTTGTTCATTTATATAGCATGGTAGTTTTAGAAATTAGAGAAGGCCACGGAGGGAAAATAATTATTAAAATCAATAAATAAAGTGTTTTAAAGTAGTGAGTTAACAATAAAACTGTGGCATAAAAATAGCCACTAAAAATCTTTAACTCATTTAGTGGCTATTTTATTGATCTTTATTCATTTATAAAACGCATTAACTGCTGACGTAATTGCTTATTTTCTTGTTTTAACTGTTCATTTTCATCTAATAAAGTCAGTGCTATGGCGATACCATGCCAATCTAATGCGAGTTCTTTATGAAGTTTTAATGCACGATGTGTCACCACAATAGCATTATCATCGAAAAACCACTCCTGAGTTTCAATTTCTAGCGGTTCGATCACACCAAGTGCTACAAACTCTTTGAGCTCATCATTTGATATTCCCGTATGATGACAAAACTCAGTGACAGTAAATACTGTTGTTGTTAATTGACCCATTATTTATTCTCCCAGTCTTTACGTGGATTATAATCGGTCTGGCTATCTGCAATTTGTTGCCATAATTCGCGTATCTTTTCATCGGGTTTAGGTGGCATCACAATTTTTAAAATTGCATATAAATCACCGCTGACCTTTTTGCTAACTAACCCTTTTCCCTTAATACGTAGCTTTTGTCCTGCCTGACTTCCCGCCGGAATAGTTAACAAGATTTTTTCTTTTATTGTAGGTATAGGAATTTTTGCACCTAATGCAGCTTCCCAAGGAGCTACAGGAACAACTATTTCTAAATCATGGCCTTTAATATCAAATAGAGGATGAGGTGCAATACGAATAGTTAACCATAAATCACCATTTTCGCCTCCATTTTCACCCGAAGTACCTTGCCCTTTTAAGCGAATACGTTGCCCATCAATAACACCTGCGGGAATTTTAACATTCAGTGTTTTAGGAATTTCTTTTTCCAAAATACCGAAGACATTATAAACAGGTAAGTGGTAACTTATTGTGCGCTTATGCTCTTCCTGTGATTCTTCCAGAAAAACAGCTAATTCTATTTCTAAATCATGCCCACGCTGTTTAGGCGCCTGTTGAGCTCGACGGCCTTCAAAGGGAGAATGTTGACCAAAAAATGAAGCATAAAAATCGTCAAAATCTTCTTGGTTAAAACGTTCTTGATTTGTATTTGATTGCTGTTGCGTAAATTGTCTAAATTTAGGATCGTTGCGATGTGCCCAAAGTTCATCGTATTCTGCTCTACGTTGCTCATCACCTAATATTTCCCATGCTTGAGCAATTTCTTTAAAACGCTCTTCTGCATCAGGCTCTTTACTCACGTCAGGATGATATTTTTTTGCTAAACGACGATAAGCTGTCTTAATCGTTTTAATATCATCCGTAGATTTAACACCCATAATGGCGTAATAATCCTTTAATTCCATAGTGATATCTCAATTATGTTAAATAATGAATTAAATATTAATATCCTAGACTTGATCAATTATAGAACAAAGAAACTATGTTGATGAGTAAATTCCCACGAAAAACCGTGTTTTCAGCCTAAAAAATAGGCTTGAAATAAAAAATAGTTTAAATATTAAAAATTAATTTAACAAAATAAAACAATATCTTAGATAAAAAATGAATAATATCGTTGTATATTCTTATTAAATTGCATTTGAAACACCTCATTATAAGAGGTAGATTTTATTTAACGCATAATAATTTACTACGTTATCAACTGCGATTTTTCTTTTTAATCAAGATAAAAAGTATAAAAATCAATCTATTCACGTTTTCTAGGGCGGTAAAATGGAAAGAATTATTATCCCTACTCACTATATTCATGTACGTGCTACGCCACTTTGGACGAAAGACACTGCCCCTAAATCAATTTGGGAAAGACATTTAGATAAAGGAACTCGCCAAGGGGTTTATCCTAAATTATCGGTCATGCAAGGTACGATTATTTATTACGCCTATGCAGATGAATTCAGCCCTGAGCCAACAGAAACTCTAGTGATTAATGCCGGTGAATTTGGTGTATTTCCACCAGAGACGTGGCACAAAATAGAAGCTAAAACTCAAGATACTGTTTTTAACGTCGATTTTTATGTCGATCCTAAAATACTTGCTGAAGGTTAAAAGGTTGATTATGGAAAATGAAAACAAAGGCTATTTATTAGAATTGATTAGTGCTGATGGCCGAAATAAATCCCAAAAAATCTTTCTTAATCCTAAAATTCTGTATATTCCAGATGTTGCAACTCAAGAAGTTTTACTCTTAGTTGATGAGTTAAAAAGTAAAGTAAATATTGATTCACAAGAACTTACCTTAGCATTAACAAATAAAAATAATGGTGTTTCTGTCAATAAAGAAAGCTTTTGGGCTGATTTATTAGATGCCGAGATGTCGAGCCTAATGGTAAAAGATCTTATCAATATTGTACGTGGTTATGATATGGATGAAGAAACAAATGTCTGTGGTTGGTAAGTCAATATTATTAAGATAATAATGAACTAATATCACCTTCATTATTGCTAATGAAGGTGATTGATTCCCTAATTTTTATCGAGAAGACTGAATATTATTTTTCAACAATTTATCAATCATCCAATATCCTGCTTTTCCTGGTGGATTATTTCTCGACCAAACTAAATCGATATCTATTTTTTTCGGAAACTGGTCATAATTCAGACTGACTAGTAAGTCATGCCCAAATTGCTCAACTAACCAAGTGGGTAATATTGCCCATCCCATTTCTTGCTCTGCCATTTCAAGTATCAATAAATAGTTAGGTGCCAGCCAATTTTTTTCACTATTGATGACAAATTGAGCACGACTACTTAGCCGTAATTGACGATGCATGGTTAAATGTTGATAGCTAATTTGCTTTTCTTTCGCAAGTGGGTGAGTTTTATGTGCATATAATCCTAACTCACCACTTACGGGTAAACGGGCAAAAGCAATATCGGCTGGATATTCTATTCGTGATTCCATCATACCGATATGTGCCTGATTATTTTGTAGCATATTAATGACATCATCATTTTCAGCGACAAGAAACTCAAACTCAATATGAGGAAATTCTTTATCTAGAATTTTTAAGAGTTGCTCAGAATAAGGGGGTTGATACATATCAGAAAAAACGCAACTTAAACGAGGCTCCATTTCTGGTGATAGCTCTATTCTTAATGCTTGTAATCGTTCATCTGCCGCTAATATATCTTCAACTAAGCTTAGTACCTTTTGCCCTGCAAAGGTTAGCGTTGATTCTCTCCCCTTTCGTTCAAATAACTCAAAGCCCATATCATCTTCAAATCCTGTAATTGTGCTACTCACTGTAGACTGACTTTTATTTAATTTTCGAGCAGCAGCAGAAAATGATTTCAGTGATGCGGCTTCAACAAATGTACGCAAAGTTTCTATGGAATAGTTCATTATGGTATCGGTTTTTTCGATGGCTCCTATTTTGTATATATACAAAAAATCACTAATAATTGCATCTGTTTTTTTGCTAACCAATTAATTTGAGGTGGGATATGAGCCAATATCAAAAAACATTTACTGAGCGCGTTTTTCACGCTGTTTCATTTGAAGTGATAGCCATCACAATAACAGCGCCACTTAGTGCATGGATTTTGGGTCGCTCAATTTTTCAAATGGGAACCGTTGCTATTGTTTTATCAACATTAGCTATGTTATTGAATTTATTTTATAACATGATTTTTGACCGCTATTGGCCTTTAATCAAAGGCTCAAGACCAACAAAAATACGAGTCATGCATGCCATTGGATTTGAATTAAGTTTTGTGATCATTGGTTTACCAATATTGGCATTTTTATTAAATATGTCACTGTGGAACGCATTCTTATTGGAAGTCGGCTTCTTTGCCTTTTTCCTTTTTTATACATATGCATTTAATCTTAGTTACGATAAATTGCGTGAAAATTGGTTTAATCGTAAAGAGAAACGCATTATTGCACGTCAATAATTACTCGAAAACACCTTTTGAGCTATCATTAGGTGTTTTTTATCACGAATCAAAAGTAGATACTCTGATTGTTCGAAATGTAAATGAAGATAGAAAGCCCTTAAAAAAAGGGCTATAACTTGAATTTTTATTTATCTGCTTTTGCTGCCCAAAGAAATTCAGCGTTGGGTAATGTGGTATATTTTTCTATTATCTCTTTATAAGTATTTTCTGGCTTTAATTCAGCAAATTGTTCAGGATAAATAAAGGTTGCTAAATACTCTAAGCCAACGATGTTATATGGATGATTATAGAAATTATGATATATACCATATAATCGTTCATTTTTAACCGCAGTGATTTGATTAAATCCAATTCGACTCTTCAATCGTTTGAAACCTTCTTGAGCCTCTTTGTTAGATACCCCATAACCAAATGGTGCAGAAATATTATTTTTATTAATCCAGCGAGATCCCGTTACAATATATACATCAGGTTTAGTGCTAATAACTTGTTCTAAAGAAATAACACCCGAGGCTCCTGGTAAGAAATGACTACCAATATTGTCACCACCAACAGCTTGAATCAAACCACCCCAACCTGCATTATTATGTGTAAAGCAGCACCCATCACCATTAGCTCCAGCCTTTGCTTCTACAAATACACTTGGTTTATTTTTAATTTCTTGAGTTTTATTTTTAATATTATCTAGGTGTTGTTGATAAAAATCTGTATATTCTTTAGCTTCATTCTCTTTATTTAAAATGATACCAAGAAGTTCAACACTTTCTTTCGTATTTTTGACTGGCTCTAAGAAAGTATCAACATAAATAATAGGAATATTGGCCTCTTTTAAAATACTGACAACACCTGATCCTTCTAATGCGGGTTTTGCTCTTAGTTGAGCAATCAGAACATCAGGCTGTTGCGCAATAACTTGCTCTGCATTAACCTCACCTTTGTCATTAAACCCCATATCAGGGATTGCATTTATATTAGATTTCCATTTCTGTTCTAATAAAGAAACTGTCTGTGGGTCCGATTTTTTTAGATTATTATTCCATGCTACAACCCTTTCAAACGGATTATTTCTATCAAGCAAAGCTAGCGTTAAAATATCTCTACCATCTTGTAATATAATGCGTTTTGGTTCATGTTTTAACGTTATTTTTTGCCCATCTGTATCAGTAATAGTAACTGGATATGTTGTAGCTGATGCGGTAAAAGGAAGTAATGCTGAAAGAGATATTGCTAGCAGGTGATATTTATTTTTCATAGTATACTCTCCATAATAGAGAGTTAATGCTAACAATTATCATTAACATCATCAATAAGAAATCATCTTTATCTGACTATTAAATGAATTAGCCTTAATAGAGCGGCATCTAAGTTTGTTATAAAACAAAGGTCACGGAACATTATAATAAGGGTAGCAAGTGATGAATGATATATCATACACGCAGAAATTTAGCTGACTATTTCAGTTAGATCTTCTAAAGCTTTTAGCATCTTATTACCCATTTTGGTTTTACCAACAATGGTGGTTCTTTCAAGAGACTTCAGGAGACAATGATTTAGTACGAAGGTTTGATTTTACTGGAATTGGGAGACTTCAGGAGACGCTAGGAGATATTGAAATGGCGGAGGAGGAGAGAACAAAATAAATAGGTTAACACACTGATTTATATAAAAATAAACATACAAATAAATTTTCATACCCCCATAAATACCCCTTTTGGATTTTTAGAGGTTATTTTTAGATAAGACATGAATGCAAAAAAAAGAAAGGTGATACTTTTATACCACCTCCTCATTTTTAATTCCACCTATCCAAAAACTAGCTGGAGCTGTTATGAACCTCATGAAGCTAATCCAGAAAGAAAAAAAGATAATGGAATTATTTAAGCCTGATAATTTTGCATGAGTAGCTGGCGAAATAGGCGCCCCTCCTTTTGAGGTTTCTGGTGTAGCTTAATGCTTAAAGGATAGGATTCTTTTAACAAGAAAAGTATTCTCGAATCTACTCGCAGAACATTAGATAGCATGGTTAAAGATGGCTTGTTAGAAAAAATATCTAGCTATGAGAGACGACAAAACAAACACCAAGGCTCAAGTAGCTCTCCTGGTGTTCGTTGTGTCGTTAGTCGATATGGCTTATGTGGAAAGTGTCGTCTTGTGAAATGCGAAGATGACGGAGAGGATTTTATTGAAGATGAGTGTGTGGTAGTTGGCTAACCAACAGGCAGTTTCTGGCACCTTAAATACTCAAACGTACTTGCTGTGCTTTATCATGTGGTGTAATAAAAATTGTCACCACAAATAAAAGAACAAAAATTGAGCAATTAAATACAAAGTAGCGTACACTGAATCACGATATCCCTATAATGGGTGAAAGATATGAAAGCTTTTAATGTGATAAGAATGTTTCAAGACGCACTAGTAGAAGTTACCTGCCCAAGCTGTTCTTACGTAGCTAAACAAAACAAACACAAACTTAAGAAAAACCTAATCTTATTATGCCCTAATTGTGGCTACATGTTTTATTTCAATAAAATATAAACACCACGCAATATGCCCGTTGTTGCCGTGGAAGTTGAACGACAACAACCAGCACATCTGCGCGAGTATTTTAACGAACGATTGGCATTTTATCGTGAGAGAGGCAAGTAGTTGCCTGATGGGAGTTCGGTGCAGTATTTGAAAACAGAGTAGAGCCGATGCTCGATAGAACCGACTGATTTATATAATCAATTAGTTATAAATTTCTGGAGTCTTATTGGTGTCCTGATTTTTTCTCTTACACTTATTGATAAAACATCATACAGACAATTTCACCCACCATACTCACTTACATCAATATAAAAATACTGCTTTCCTAGTGAGGTTGTTGACATCTGTCCGGCTACTATCATGGAATGAGGAATAATACGATTACCTCGTCCACAAAGAGTTACCCTAATTGTTTTTCCTCCCATCGAATCCATCATCCCAATATGCCCAATTGTTGTAATTAATACTGCACAGGGAAAACCGACATCCACGCCACTCCAATTATTTCCTGTGAGTACAAAATTATTTCCCTCTAATAAATTAAGCGGTCTTTGGCTTGAAGCGTGTGTAATAGCACCTTTATGATAGATTTGAATCCCCCATTTTTGAGGATGAAGTGAAATATGATAAGAAGACTTCACAAATACATAAAGCTCATATTCTGCTGAATTGCCTTGAATAGTATCGATTAAATTCACACACCACGCATTATTTTCATAAATTACTTCAGATAATCCACCTAATGATGGATTAGAGGAATTAAGAACTCGAATAAAAATAAGTGGCACTGCGTTATTATTACCCTCGATAATTTTAATTAGTCCCGGCTTAGTTTTTATCTTCTTTAAAAATACGGCTGATTCATAGGGTGTTAATTCTTCGGTAATGCCCTGATTAAAAAATAATGCACCATATTTACTCATTTAATTAGTACCATAATAATTCCATTAATCGATTGACTACCGCGTAGAGAATTCCACGAAATTTTATTATTCTCGACTCTAACAGTGAAATAAGATCCTCGATTTCTAGCTACAATATAGGCGGCCAATGACCGCCCTTTAGGAATATTATTATAAGTTTTACTGCCATTCTGATTGACCGCTATTTGGTCAAAAATAAACGAACGCCCAGTAATTTTTATTGGCTTTCCTTTTTCATATATTTCTATTCCCCACGACATGAGAAATCCTCTACGGCATCAGGAGATACCCATCCTCCTAAGAAATTAAATCCTAATTGAGGTACAGCATGATAAAGAGGCCCATTAATGGTTTCTCTCTTTTTATCAAACTTCACCAATACAGGTTGTTGATAGTGAAAAGTTTTTATTTGGTAAACACCTTGGCAATCGACTTTTTTATATCCAGAGGTACACCCTGACAATAATAATGCTGTAATTAAAATAATAAACTTCATACGCTACCCTAAATAACCTATTTTTGCCGCTAACTGATTGTTTTCATCGTAAACATAAATAGTATTATTTGTGATCACTAACCGCCCTTTTGTTCCTCCTGAGTTAATATCTAATCGTCCACGAAATACTGCATCATTTAATTCCACATTCCCTGTTGTGGCATCAATATTAAATCCTTTCTTGCCGGCTAAATAATTGGTGGATGTGATTTTTTTACCTACTGATAATTTATCAATAGTGGCCTTGCTAAATAACGCATCATTGAAAAAAGCTTGTCCATTTTGGATCACAAAAGGTGTCACCACTTTGCCGTTTAATGACGATATCACTGCAAAGTTTTGGGCATTGACCAGAAATTGGCTATTTCCTTGTGCATTAAACCCTAAGCCAATGCCGGTAATGACTTTATTCCCTTTGCTATCCTGCTGAACTTTCATTGTCCATGATGCCGAAATTTTGCCATTTATGTCTGTGACCACTTTCGAAGTTTGTTCGATTTTGGCTGAACTTGTACCCACTTGGCTTTCTAAGCGAGTCACTTGTTGGGCGGTAGAGGTCACCGTCTCTGAAACCTCGGTCACTTTGGTTTCGAGTTGACTTACCGCATTCGCCGTTGCATTGGCTTTCTGTTCGCTGGACTTAGGTACTTCATTCGCCACAAACCCTTTTGGTGCTACTGATTGTTTGTTATTGGTATAAGTGCTGGTAATGATTTGATGGTTAACACTTTTATGCTTAGTGAGTTGGTATTTAGCCCCTCCTCGCAAATAGATATATTCCACAGAACCATTCGTTAATTGAGCTGGTCCCATCACAGGGGATTGATTTGTCCATCGCCAATCAAAATTATCAATGATGCGGTTTTCAGACTGAGTTCCCCATCCAGAACCACTCACTTGCCATTCCACAATCATGGCAAAGCCTTTGGTGCTGTGAGTGGCATAGCTGGGTTTATTGTCTGAATATTGCCCTAAAGTTCTAAAGACCTTAAAGGCATAACGACGAGAGGTCGCTAATGGCAAAATCACCGGATAATAGGTGTTTTCATTGAGTGTTGATAAATCTAAATCCACCACCACAGATCCCGTTAAATCGGCTTTTACCGTCTCTAATTTGCTGGATAACGCTTGTACTTGAGAGGTTGCGGAGGTGACTTTGCCATCGAGATTAGACACATGCGTATTTAACGCATTGACCACGCTACTGTCGGCTTTCCCCTTCAGTGTTGAACTGAGGGCTGAAATATCTTTCGATTGTGCTTGCTGTTTCGAGGTAAGGGTTTCTAATGATTGATTAATCGCAGAAACATTTCCATTCATCCGAGTTTCCAGCGATTGTCTGGCATTTGCTTCCGCTTGATCGCCCGAGACTCGCGCTTGCTTCTCAGCGGAAATGAGTCCTGCGGTCACTTTCGATAAATCATTGCCAGTATAATCACCACGAAGTTGAGTGGCTAAGGATTGCCGTTGTTGTGCTTCGGTTTGATCACCCTCAATACGTGCTTGTTGCTCTTGTTTAATTGCGGCGGCCTGTGCTTCTGTTGCCGTTGAAACTTGATTTATCCGCTCAGCCAGTAATTTTTCTGCCTCCTCCCGTTTTTTTTCACTTTCTTCAATCGTCGCGCCTTGCCTCATTGACTCTTCTAAAAGCTTATCGTGATTTATCCTCATTAACTCATGTAATTCAGTAATATCGATTTGGTTAGCTTTACTGTTAATTTCACCCAATAGGTCTTGCGCGAGTTGATCTCGACTAATTTGCCCCGCTAATTCATCAAGGATAGCTTCGGTATTGTCATCAGCCTGACCTTTCACCTCCACAAAATGAGACTTTCCATATTCATTGACACTTCTCACATAAAACCAGTAATCATGACCTGCCTTTAGCTGTCCTTTAGTCCAGAATTTAGCTCTACCTAAAAAATCAGCCTTTGACTCTATTTCATTGATATTATCTATTCTGTTTTCACCAGAAAACCAGAACTCAAACTCAGTATTTAGAGTGTGTGGTACAGAGATATGTGGGATCAGCTTTATTTCAAAAAAGCCAGACTCAACCGTGATTGAACTCGGTGCACTTGGTGCGCCAATGAGCATTTGAACTTTTGTTTCGTTACCAAGCATTCCATTAGCGTCTTTACCTCTCACCCCAACAAGATAATCCCCCGCGTCAAGACCGTTGAAGTAGTATTCTAGATCAGTGGTATTTCCAGTAGATACAACCTTGCTGTTTTTATAAAGAGTGACATTAAATGAAATATTTCTATTAATGGTTGTTGTTACCCACATAGCCCTAGCCTGAACTTGAGGGCTATCATTAACATAAGCGATAGAAAGGCGCTCTATGTTAGGAATACGAACAACATTCTGTGTTGGAGGATTTCCAGTAAAATCAACGCCGCTATCAACAATGCGTTCCTTTTGTGGCGCATGCTGAACACAGTTGTATAAGTAATTTCCATCATTATCTTCCGAAATAGAAATTACCCTAAATAATCTGGTCGTTAACGTGCTCTTTGAAATGGAAAATACACCATACTGCTTCAATCCATGTGGTTTTTCACGTAAAGTAACAATATCACCATCAATAGATTGAATTTCTATTTTTACGAATTTACCTGCTACTCCTAAAAATGAGAAAGTG
Organism: Proteus sp. LHD240705; assembly: GCF_047921555.1. Classification (NCBI taxonomy): domain Bacteria; kingdom Pseudomonadati; phylum Pseudomonadota; class Gammaproteobacteria; order Enterobacterales; family Morganellaceae; genus Proteus; species Proteus sp. LHD240705. The sequence goes on along the minus strand of NZ_JBLRMI010000003.1, from coordinate 398,192 downwards.
CCTTTATCATCATATTTCCACTCAATAGGCGCATCGATAATAATAGTACGAGCATTGACTGATAGAACTCGTCCTCCTACCTTCACCCCTGCAAAACTGTCATCTGCAACTTCAATAATATCGCCAGAGATACAGTTGATCCCCTCACGTCCGGTTGTAAAGGTAACGCTATCTTTCTCCAGCTTTTCTGTTTGTAATATCCATTTACCCACTCTGTGAGCCTGCCCGCGACTAGTACAGCCAAAAGCAGTGACTTTCTTGACATTTACACCGCCAAATCGCTGAATAAGGTCATCATCTTGGATAAATTCTCTTTCTTCACTCCATCCATTACTCGGATTTACCCATGACACCTCAATAGCATTGTGTCGTGCTGATTTCGCTGTTGATGTATATTTAAATTTGCCATCAATAACGTTTGAATTTGTATACGTCCATACTGGATCGGATGGTCTATCTTGAAAGCACGTTAATTGTTGTCCATCCCATAAAGGCATACCGCGAAATACAGACGCCAAATCATCAAGCACTTCTTTAGCTTTTCGTTGAGAGGTTATGTAGGCATTGAAAGTAAAACGAGGCTCTTTGTTGCCAAACCCATCATCAACCAATTCATCACAGTAACGAGCAATGGCATATAGCGCGAATTTATCAACGCCAAACGAACCGATCATCTCTCCTATGCCGTATCGTTCATTAGTAACCAAATCGTAAAAAACCCATGCGGGATTATTAGTCCATGCAGGCTTGAAGCGACCCGTCCAAATCCCTGTGTAAGTGCGCGTTTCTGGATCATAGTTATCAGGAACTTGGATAATCATTCCTTTTATATGATAGGTGCGATTGGGTGTATCACCGTATTGGGATTTATCAATTTTCATCCCGACAACAGCAGAATTAGGATAAGAAAATTTAGCGTCAGTTATTTCTGTGTAACTCGCCCATACTGTGCCATTCTTCAGCAAATCACTCTTACTGTCTTCAGTTGTACGAGAAACCCTGATTTGAAATGGTTTTTTCTTAGGCGCATCGATGATATATGATTCTAAATATTGACCGCTAATTTTACCGGTGATTCTTGCTGTTTCTGCATGTACCCAACCAGAACCCTCATTAACTTCAATAAGCATTTCCACCGTAGCATCGTACTGATTTCCCTTATCATCTTGACTAACAAGGGCAGAGACACCCAAAGTAAATCTAACGCGGTCAGTTTCCTGATCGGAAATAGTGCGCAAGATTGGTGTATTTTTTTTCACCTCAACATTAACGGGTATTTCTTTCTCTACAAAAGGAAAACCATCTAAAGGCGCTTGTGTCGGTGTTCCTGCTCGCCACTGAACCTCAACACCATGAATGTTCGGATTGCCATCTTCATCTACAACAGGCGTACCATTCAATAAAAAACCTGACATACCACCAACAGGGCCTTCTATTGGCCCTTCGGAAACCAAATCAATGACATTAAGAAATTGTTTATTTTTTAAGTTGTCATCAAGCAATCTCGGAGTACTTCCTCCGCCACCACCTTTCCCCATTAAACAGTCTCCAAACCTTGTGATATTACATTTGAACCCACGACCATCTCGCCATAACAGATAGGAACGGGATAACCTTGTCCGACTCTATTTGAGAGTGAACTAAAATACTGGTTACTTTCAGAGTTTCGCCCCTCTATGCTCGGTGCCGGAGGTGTTTTGGTTAACATGGTTGCTAGCCCTGCCGCAGCCACACCTACGCCCGCAGCAAATAATGCTGTCGATGTCATTGTTGCCAGAAATCCGCCCGGTATTAAAAACGATGCACCAATTAAAGCTGCTCCACCAATAATGCCTAGCCACCCACCGGATTTAGCACCACCAATAACAGGAACGATCGTAATAACATCACCTTCATTTAATGGCGTACTTAATCCCGCAGAAATACCATCCACCGTCATATCATTGCCTGCTATTCGAACGCGAAACTGACCTTGATTAATCTCTTTTTTCAACCCATCAATTTGATAGCAAAGACAGCGTAAGGCCTCACCAGCATTGCTTACCTCAAGCTCGAACCTGCGTCCAAATCGGCGTAAATAGCCTGCAAACTGTAATTTGACCATTGCTTATGCCTCCAAATGCTGTGAGTGTATTTGAACCAGTAGCCACCGTAAGTATCTCGCTTACTCAATCTGTCTGGTCTGTGATGCAATATCTCTTGATTTCCTAAGTACAAAGCGGCATGGCAAGGTTTTGAAGTGCCTAAGCAAATCAATATCATGTCGCCTTCTTGAGCTTCATCAACTTGATAGAAACCCTGTTTAACTGTGTTATCTAAATAGAGATTTTGCTCTGTGTACCACCATTCATCAGGGCGAATAAAATCATCTAACTGAATGCCTGAAAGGTGATAGGCGTCGCGTATAATGGAGTAACAATCCTGCTCACCATGCTTAAACTCTCTACCTAATAGTGGTGCTATTGGTCTGAACTTGTGGATCACACCATCACATACCAACCACCACGGTAGATTTGTTTTCCTTTGCATTGCTCTATCGCCAGAACTCAAGAAAGGTTTTCCGTCAGGATGACTATGAACAATAACTTTGACGTCTGAATAACACTCTGCCGTCATCCAATCGTTTGGGTTTATTTCAAAATAGTTTAGTGGATCGGGGTGTATATTCCCGCAAGGAAAATACTTGTCGCCAGAAATTAAACCACACGACTCCCTCACTCCTTCCGCTTTCGCGTGAGCGATAATGTCTTTCTCAATCATGGATTAACCTAATTTATTTGAACCCAAAAACCCGCCGAATGGCATGACAGATTTAAATCTGAGTTTGCACCCACTGTATTTATGAGAGCATTTATCTTTAAGGGGATCAGTTGTTGGCTGGTCTTTTTCATCTGCAACGGGCGAGCCGTCATACCCACAGTCACTGCTTCGGTATCGCCATGAGCAAATATCAGCCTGAATCATCCGTCTAGGTATCAGCGCGTTATCGGTTTCCATTGGAAGCGCTAATATGTAAGTCACAAAATCAGAATCTGAGCTTTCCCGTTGCTCGATAACATACTTCTGAACAACTTCTCTTGTTGGATCTGCTTGTGGGTTTCCGTTGGGAAAATTAACAGCATCAAGATATTGCTCTAAAACCTGCCTGCGAGTAACGATAGCACCTAGCGCATCATCGTAGTCGTTGTTAATAGCAGTTAACATCCCGTCAAAGTTAGCGAATGTCATTTTAGGTCTATCTGACGCCCCCTGCGCAGTTACACTAAATCCTGTAACTTGAACAGGATAAGGCTCATAGCGTAAACCTTGCCAGATGATAGGTTTTAATAATCCATTCATGCCGTCATGAAACCGGTAAATATCCCCCCCAAAACGGCTTAAATCGACCTCATATAGATCTAACATTGCATTTTGCTGTAAGTCTGCAACGTCTATGCGCATCGCTTGAGGTATATCTCTCATGCAACAACCTCCTCAAATGTGCAATCTATCTGCCATACTGATGTTCTCGGCGTCACCTGCCAGCCTCGGCAAACAAATTTACGCTTAGAGTTATCATCACTGGTTAGCCATAAGAATGATTCAACCGCACCGCGCGCCTTAAGAAACTCATCAATCTGCTTACCTATGTCAGCATGTTTAATAAATGAAAGTTGATAGATCTTTAATTGGTTGTTGATCCCGTCTTTAACTCGTTGTTCGTAACCGTTACCAAACTTAGCCACCTTCACCTTAGGCTCATAACTCACTTGATAAGCTGTTTCTGGTCGCCATTTAAACTCTTCCATTGGTTACTCCAATAAAAAAGCCACCTATTTAGGTGGCCGTTACCAACTTCTTGATTTTTCCAACGCACCACCGCTACGCATTTCGGTGCCAAGTACATCATAAACCGTACCTCTCACCATTTGCTGTATCTGCTGCGCTTCCTTTTGAGTGATACCATTCGGTGCCTGAACTTGGAATGTAAAGTGCATATCCCCCATGCTGATACCGTTACCACCTTTACCCATTTGTCGATTGCTGATAACCCGCCCACTATCGCCTGGTATCATGTATTGATTACCATTCGATGCCTTGAATATCTCTGGCTTGCCACCTTCTCCAACCCGATACATTTTACCTGCACCGACCTGTCCTCCATTTTTACGAGCGCCAGCAAGCGCAATCATGGCGGGCATTGCTGCCGCCATTGCAGCCATTCCCCAAGTTGCAGCAGAACCCATTGTGGCTATACTGGTCGTTGCTGCGGCTGGAGCCATTGCAGTTGCGATTGCACCTCCAGTCGCCGTTGCGTCTGCAACCGCTTGAGCATTTGACGCTTTACGCATAGCATTTTCAGTAATCATATTCTTAACTTGCTGCATACCCATTTGAACCAGAGCGCCAACGGCTTGGTCTACAATGGTTAATGCGACATTGCGGAAAGCATCGTTAAGGGATTGAGTGCCTGTTAATAGCCCTGTAATTACGTTAGCGGAACGTTGCCCTAATGCGTCCAACCCATCAGCTAAGAATTGATTAGCTTGACTCTGATTACGCCATATCTCCCATTGAGCATTCATCCGGTCTTGCTCATATTGAGTATTAGCGGCATTCATTAACGCCAAACTTTGCTGAGTGATAGCACCTTTTTCAGTCTCAAATTCACGGATAAGCGCAAGTTTACGCTCGTGTTCGTTTTTGAGTTGCTGAACAGGGTCTACTTGTGCTTTTAAATTATCTTGGGGAGATACAGCGTTATTAGCCCGTATTTCGGCTATTTTTTGCTGATATTCTGCTTCAATTTCAGCTTTACGCCTTGCAGCCTGTTCAGTGAGAGATACATCATCTTTTGTTATCCGCTCTAAGTCTGCCAGCTGTTTATCGTGAGATTCTTTAGCTTTAGTGACTAAATCAAGATCAAGTGCAGCTTTCTTATCAGCTAGATTGCGCTCAATGTTGTATTTATCTTCTGCAAGTTTCTCAGCTAGTTTAATCTGTTCAGGAGATGCCTTGTCACCCAACGCCTTAACCGCATCATACTTAGCCATTTCAAGAGAGCCGTCTTTGTAACCTTTGTTTAAAAGCTCAATTTCTTCTCTCTGGCGTTTTAATGCTTCGTATGCTGCGTCTGTGGCTTTGGTTGATTCCTTGGTTGTTTTGTTACGCTCAGCAGCTGCATCTTGAGCCTCTTGAGTTGCTATTGCTATTTGCTTTAGTTGATATATTTCCCTTTCGTCTGTTATCCCTTTATCTTCAATGTAAAAATCAACTTGCAATAATCTCTTATCAACTTCACTTTTGGCGTTAGCTAGCTTCATTTCACGCTCTAGTGATTTTCTTAAATCCATCCCCTCCTTAGACCATTCGAAAGATATTTTTTCACCATTAAACTCTTTCTTTTTTTGCAGCGCCCTATCAATAGAAAAACCATAAGAATCCCATCCCTTTGCGCCACTTGGCAGAACAGATATTTCCCTTTTTAGTAAATCAATTCCCTCTTTTAACTCACCATTAAGATCAGCTTGAATAAAAGATATGGTATTTTTTGTGCGACTGTAGTTATTTGACGCCTTTGTTGCGTTGTCAGTTGCAATTGCTAACTTATCTTGAGCATCGGCTAGCTGTTTTGTTATGGATTCATATTTACTTGTTCCAACTTTAGCTAAAGCCAAATCAGCCTCTAATTCTCTTACTTTTTCCGCAGCTTGCTTCATAGTGACAGTGGTGTTTAGAACTTCATTTTTTAACTCAGGGAGCGCTTCTTTTAACTTGGCAGATTCAGCCCTCTTTTGTTCCCTTGTCATGTTTTTCATTTCAGCAGTTAATTGATTTACTCCCTCTGCAAGTTTTACTGCTTCTTCTCTTGCTTCTTTTGCCTGCTGGTAGAAATACATGATCGCAGCACCCGCGGCCATTGCTATACCTGCTGGGCCACCAACAAAACCTAGAGCTTTATTAGCTAAACCGATAGATACAGAAGCGGCTCTTGCTGCTGCGGCTGAGTTAGCCATTGCTGCTGTCTGCGCCTGCGTTGCTTGCTTATGATTTATCGCCGCGGTTGTTGCGGCAGATCTAACGGCAATTAAATTTGCCAGCGCGGTTGCTTCTGCGTTTGTTCCTCTTGCGGCCGCAAATTCGGTTTTCGCTTTCTCAACTAACGCTCTGGCTGCTGCTAAATCTAAAGCGGTCTTTCTTGCCGTCATTATTGCATTGTGTTCAGCTACTCTAGCAGCTTGAAGGTTTGCTATCGCTTCTTGCCTTGCTGCAACTGCTGATTGCATTTTAGCTTTGATAGCCAACCCCATTGCGGCAATGTATCTACCGCCAACAACGGAGGCAACTAGACTAACCGCTAAAACCATTTCATCGAGACTCTTACTTGCAGTAATTACAGCATCGCTGAATACGTTAATAGATGCCTTTATTGTTGTATTCTCACCAAGGAACTTAGTTAAGTTATTCCCTGCTTCTTGAAATGCCTGCGACATTGTTCGAGTGGTTTTAGCGAACTCTTTACCAATAGCATCCCCCTGAGACAATAACCCTTTTACAACAACATCAGTGGTCAACTTGCCTTCTGCTGCCATTTTACGAAGCTGACCTATACTTACTCCTAGTGAATCAGCTAATGCAACCATTAAGCGACTACCCTGTTCTGCTACTGAATTAAATTCTTCACCACGGAGAACACCAGAAGCGATACCCTGTGATAACTGAATGATGGCGTTTTCTGCTTCCTGCGCAGTAGCACCAGAGACAATAAATCCCTGATTAATAATCGTTGTTAATTTTGCCAAATCCGCCGCTGATGTATTGTATTCTCTCGTTCCTCGCTCTAATCGTGCATAGAGTGTTGCTGTGGCATCAAGACTAGATCGTGTTGCTTGAGAGATATCAAATACTCGTTGAGTTACATCAATAAGCGACTCGCTAGCACGAACTGAGTTAGATAGCTTATTGTTTAATTCAGTCCATGCCTCAGAATAACTAGCAACCATTGAAGCCGATAAATAACCAGTCAGAGCCGCTGCAACTTTAGATAGAGATTGCATTGAACGTTCAGTATTATTTACTGATTGAGACGTTCGGTTAAAGCTACTATCCATACGATTAAGGCGTTGCTCTAACTGACGCTGAGATGTGAGTAATTGCTGAACATCCATTTGAACTTGATAAACAATTTCGCCTACATTTGCCATTTATCGGCTCCTTAAAATGAAAAACCCCGCCGAATGGCAGGGTTGGTGTAATTAATATTAATCTACTTTTTTAATTCACAGTTTGTAAGTGTCTGTATTACTGGTATATCACCTTCTTCGTATAGCAAAAATACACTATTTCTATCACTTGACATTGATACTGTAACTTTATCCTTTACGTTTATTAGATTATCTTTTTTATCTTCTGTTAACTCTCCACTAACATAATCTTCTGAAATAAATCCTTTTATTGTCATAATGTTGTTTTTGATGATTACATCAGATTTGGTTAATGTCTTAGGGAACGCATATTTTGAATTAGTTATTGATGGATAATCATTTGCTACCTGAGATACATAGCAAGTATAACTACCATCATATTTCCCCTGCTCACTGCAGCCAGAAAGCAACACCATTAGAGTGGATAAAATAACCTTCCTCACAACACCATCCCCGTTAGTTAATTTATTCTTATGTTATATAAATGGTGATGCAAAAAAAATCAAGAAGCCTCGGTTAAGATATGCTGTGAGTTAAAGACAATAAAAATTACATACGCAATTTATATTAAAGTTAGTGGGTATAAAACCCACAAATATATTGACAACACACAGAATGGTAGGTACTATACCCATATCAACGAAACGGAGGATTGATGAGTAGTGCAGAATTAATCAAGAAACTAATCGCTGATGGATGGGTTAAAGCTAGACAAGACGGCAGTCACATTACTTTAACTAAAGAGGGATTCGATAAAATTATCACCATCCCTCACCCTAGAAAAGATTCGTCAAAGGGCATCATCCGGCAAGCTCAGAAAATATCAGGGCTTAAGTTGTTATAAAAGGGTGCGGTTATACCGCCCCTTCATCTGCATACTCATCAATATAAATTAAGAGGTAAGAGATGATATACCCACTCTTTATATTCAAAACAGAAGACGGCTTTGATGGCTATTTCCCAGATGTTGAAGGTTGCTTTTTTGCTGGCGACAACATAGAAGATACAATCAGAAATGCAGAATCTGCATTTGCTCAACACATGGAAGTTTTAACCGACAAAGGTGGGCACGTACCAGCCCCCAAAGATCCCGCTACCTATCTAAATGATGATAGATTGAAAGAGGATGAAGGTATTCTTGGGCTTGTCGAAATAGATCCGGCAAAATATGAATCTAAAGCCATAAAGTTCAATTTAACGATGCCAAACAATCTATTAACGGCTATCGACAAATATATTGCTCAAAGTGGGCATTATAAAAATCGCTCTGCTTTTTTGGCTGACTTAGCTAGAAAAGAGATAGCCAATCATTAATTAAAGGGCGGGAGTACCGCCCTATTCTCGAACGAGGAAAACCTCAAGTTAAAAGGCTTAGTGAAATTCAGGCAATAAAAAACCCACCGGAGCGGGTTGCAAATAAAATTAATTTAAATAACAATCCTGAACCGTACATTAATTAATTCTTGCTTCTTGCACTCTGTCATTAAATTGGCTCAATAATTCTCGGAACGGAATTCTATCGCCATCCTCTCTCCAACCTATCGTGAATCTACCATCAGATTTTATAGCATCTATAAATGCGGATATATCATCACCATTACCATCACTATGTAGATACAATTTGCGTAATGTTTTATCTCGCGCCTTCGCGTTTTCTTTTAATCTGCGAATACCAACTAGATTTACCTTTAATGCTTCATCAACAATATTAGGTAAATAAGTCTTTATAGTATCTTTATTATCTCTTAATGTATTTGCCGTCCGAACATTATCAATTTGTTGTGGAATCTGATTATTCAAAGTATCTAAAAAATCATTCAGCCTAAAAGGATATCTCTGACCATTTTTTATTCCCAATTCATCCCTAATGAGTTGCTCCTGCCAATCCTTTATATATAGGATGAAATCGCCTTTACCATGGGCACCATACATTTTAAGCTCAAAAAAACGCCCTATCCTACCTAAGTATATAAATATTTTGTCATTTCTTTCTGCGTCTTCTGTGGATAGAAATAACATGCAGGTAAAAACACCAACACCTATATTAGTCGTGAATGCTATGGTTTTGCTATTTCCATTAATTGCTAAATTATAAATATTACTAAGCATAGTCAGGTTAAACATAAGCACCTCTCCTTATTGTCTCACCTAAACATTAAACAATTAATGAGTATAGTTAAAGCAAAAAACCTCAGTTAAGAGGCGTGGTGAAATTTGGGCAATAAAAAAGCCTCAGAGGAGGCTTTATTGGAAATATTGTAGTTTATTTAGATAAGGATGATAATTTAAGAGATGCCATTTCAGATACTTTAGAGTGAACCCTTGAAGCCAACTCTACGGACTCTTCTGCATTGTGTTTTGATACACCCTCTGATGCTTCTAGCCTGTAATCTGCAATAATACGACTATCTTTAAGTGATTTCAGCATATAGGCAATAGCAATTAAAGTCTGTTTTTCATACTTCTCATTACCGCGCCATGCATCAGATTTTAAATAATCTATCAATCCTTGGTGGCTATCTTTGGGCCCATTATCTAATACAGGGTAAACTGAATGATAAGCTGAATAATATGCTCTTGATATTGCATTCCGGTATCCAACTTCATCATCTCTTTCGACACAATCTCTAGCGAATGCTAACAATTCATCACAATTTATAGACACGGAGCAATACCTCCGTCTGTATTAGTTGAGCAACCACGTATAATGGCACTGAAATTTTTATCCAGAAGCTCATCATATTCAGCCAATTTAAACGCTAAGTCCATATTCATGTCAGCAATCTTAGATGGGTCTTCACATTGAGCTGTAACGATGTAAGTATTTAATTTCTCTTCATGATTTTGCTCATAAATGTAACTAATACCTTTAATTCTAATATTATTATATTCCAGTATATTCATTATTATACTGGATAATAATTTTGCCTCGTCTTTTTCAAATCCTGCTTTTTCCTTAAACCTAGATAAAGCAAGATTGGCAGATTCAAAATCATCTTTTAGCTTCATCCTGTCCTCATCATTAGATAGTTTAATTGCTTTTTGGATGTAATATTCTGCCCGCTCCATGTCTGCCCAGTATAAAGATGACTCAAATGCCAGCGTTGAAAAAGATATGCTTTCATACTCTTCAGCAAATCTTTCTGACAATTCTTTAGTTTTTATTATTGAGCCATAATTATTTACTATTGCCATATAGTTTGTTGCATAATGGGCATCGGGTATTTGCAAAGATAGCTCAAAGTAATATTCAGCTTTTTTAAGATCTTTGACCAAACTATATGCTAAAGCTTTGGCATAGTTCTTTCTTAAACCAGAAAAATAATTATCAATATCTTTCAGTAAACCCATCAACCTGAACTCGGTAATAAAATTCTGATTTGATAGCCACGATTCCATTGACTCTAAAAGTTCATCTGATTTATGTATTGGTTGCATGTCTTTTTTTTTGCCTGATTTAGCAATTTGATAATATCAACTTGACGCCATACTAAAACAACATTTGGTTAACTTCAATGAAAGTTTGTGCCTCTGAGACGAATCTCACTATCTTTTATAAGAGATAAATCTCTATTTAGAGGAGAATTTAACTGTATATAAACACAGTATCACTTACTGTAAAACAACTCAAATCCCATCGTTCGGCTATCTTCGGACAAGATTAGGATTGGTACTCTCAGAAAACGAGCAAGCCGTCCTTGGCTTGGGTGTTTAGAACAATTTAGCTAAATCCACATCATAAGCGGACTTCCATGCACCTGATGGATATGAGTTAGCTGTTCCATATCTATCATCATGAACAGTAGATATTTCTACATCATTCGCTTTGCACTATTTCTTCAATGGTTGCCATTTGAATTTTTTGTTTAGCTTCTTCTCTACTGCTAATACTGTTGCATGCTTCTTACTTTCACCTAGCTTTTCAGCAAGACGATTCTTTTCACGAACAGCTTTAGATGCGGTAGCCATTGAGGTTGCTTCACGCTTGCGCCCAATCCACGCTTTAGTTTCGATTGCAACATCACGTTCAAGTCTAAGAACTACCTTTTCTTTTTTTGCTTTTAGTAAATTTTCCAATGCTTCAATATAGTTATTAGGAAGATTATTATCTTTTCGTGATCCAAAATAGGTATCTTCGAGCAATTCAAAGAAATCCCACGCCTGATCTGTTTCCAGTATTTTAGCGTGGCGAGAGGCTCCGCGTTCAGTAGGACCTCAAAAGTGTTTGATATTGACTCATTTGATGACTAATACCTAACCACTACCCAGCCCAAGAATGGGCTAAATAGCGGTAAAATATTTTCACCGCTCAATATTTGAATACAAAATTTTTGTGGCTCCGTTATTCTAATTTAGAATAGCCAAGCAATATCAATAAGTTGGGGAATCCAGGTAATACCCCCCAAAAGAGGACTGTTATCTGATATAGGTTATTTAGTGCAAAAATATAAAAAAAAAGGTAGTATAGGCTATTATTTTTACTTTAAAAAATTACGGTATATATGGAACAGATACTAGAAAAAATAAAATCAGCACTAAACAGTTTAGATAAAAATAGAGACATTAGTGAATTAAGTGAAATACCTGTTGTAGATAATAACGACTCTACTGATGCAAATAAAAGTGCAACCATTTATCGAGTAACATTTAAGAAAAAAAACATAACTTACATATTATCAGTTCATCTAAAAGGCATACTTATACATATTGAAATAAAACTGATATTTCAGTATGAAATGAACAATAAAGTAAAACAAGAAAAGATATTTGATGTGGTTAATAAATTCAATGGACAAGTGCCGGGCTTCAAGGCCGTTCTTGAAAAAAATAAAGGCCGTAATTTAATTGTTAGTTTTAGAGCTCAGGCTTTAATGCCATCATCTTTAAACATTCCATTTCAAGATTATATAGACCTAAATACCAACGCCCTAATTACATCTCCAATATTGTTTTCTGCGTACCTTAACAATGATAATTACAAACATAAAAGAATAACTGAATAAGAGCATTTTATGGGCGATAACAATAAGAAAAGAAAAAACATTCTACATTGGAAGAATGTTGGTTCTATTATAGAAGTATTAATTACGGCTATTTATGGAATAATGGTTTATTATTCAACAATAGCCATACAATATTTGTATGAAAACAAATATATTGGTTATAAAATACAAATAACATTAATAATTCTAGTTATAAGCTTACTTTTATTGTTTAGAAAGATAGCTTCAGAAGCTCTAAACATGGAATCCAGTTACAATAAAGAGAGGATTGAACATAATAAAACAAAAAATAGTTTACAAAAAAAAATAGATATTATTCATGCTATTTATAGCGGGATGAATAATACATTTATTACGTCTAAAAATGATGAGGAATTGATAGAGAACTTAAGGTCAATAGCTAAAACAATAAATAAGGACAAAGATATTTGTAATGTAAATACCGTTTTAATAGATGAAAATGATGATAATGAAAAAAGCAGGAAGGATTACTTATCCCTTTTTGAAAATAAGTAAAAATACCTTCTTCGGCTAATCCCCATATCTATTCATAGTTTTCTTTCTTCTAAACTACCTTTTTTCTTACTTTTTCTGATATCTTCCCTCTAATGGGTTGAATTTTTTACAAATGAGTCCTCGCTACATAATCATCAAAGGGTTACTAGTTACATTTAGAATCCACTAACTTAGCAATACTTGGCTATACCTAAAACTTCTTTTTCATCTAGAAGCGTTAAAAATTGAAGATTAGAGGCTTCAGTTCGTTCAAAACAGACTTGTAACCACGGTTCATACTTGGAGTTATGACGAATTGCTCCGTAACATTATCAATCACATTGTTCTTCATGACATGCGACGCCTCTACACGGAACATTTCATCCGATAAAGCCACCGCTAAACAATTTATTAGTAAAAATTAGTTTCCATACTTTTAAATTGCTAAATATATCTTAAGTATATTAGAGTTTTTAAGATAACTTAACAACCACAGGTAATTCATCGAAATATATCGTGTACACTAAGTTAGGAACCCCATCATCAGTCAACACATTGAAACCTATCGCCTACTCACTAATCGACGATTACCACTGATTAACTCATCATTACGTTTATCATCCTGCTTCATGATGTTGTCGTATTCCTCTCTCGTGAAGCCTTTCTCATCGGGATATTTAACTTTGAGCATCATCTGAAATTCAGTCATGGTTAATTGTTCGGCTTCATCTCTATTCATGCCAAAGTGCGCACGAGATGAACTGATGTAGTCAATTGCCATGAACTCATCTGAGAATTCGTTTTTTCCTTCATTGCGTTGAAGTTTGCGGATCTTCGCTTTACCGATAATTCCGTGAGTAAATAGTTCTCTGGCAATAACGATAATGTCAGCGATTGGCATCTTGCCGTTTTTATAGACGATACCTCGTTTACCTGATTTCCATTCGCCAATGATTTCCGAACAATCATCATCACAGCACGCCTGCATCACTATCATTGCAGTTTGCAGGATATTGCGTCCGTATGTTGGCTTGCTAATGGCCTTTATTAACCATTCAGGAATAACCCTGTAACTCATTACGGCGCGTGTAATTAACTCTTGTACCTCTGTGCCATTTAATTGACCGTATGCGATCACAATCTGTTTAGGCTCACCAATTCTTGTCATATTGATGAACGATGGTCTAAACAAGTAATCCTTTTTATCAGTAGAGATAACCATCTCACCGATTTCTAAAATAGGCGTCATAATCCCTCCTGAATATTATCAAGGGCACTCGAAAGCACCCTTTGTAATATTAAGCAGTGGTAACAGTGACCACGCATTTTGCTGTTTTACTACCATCTTCGGATGTGACAGTAACATTCGCAGTACCTTCAGCAACACCGCGCACAGTGACTACATTCACAAGCTGAGTAACTGTTGCAAAGTTAGGCTTATCGCTTACAGCGGTATAGTTTTTGTTAGTCGCATCGGTTGGTGTAAATTTGACAGTAAATGTCTTAGTTTCACCCACTTTTACAGACAGAGTAGCTGGTTCTACTGCGACACTTTCAACAACGATTTCTTCTTGTAGCCATTCAACCGTTTCTGCATTAGCAACTTTAAGTTCACCTAAATAAGTGGAGATTTCTTTTGTTGGAAACTCCATTGACCAAGATGTGAAAGCCATATAGCCCTGAACAACATCAGAGCCATCGCCTTTCATATCAAGTTGAACCCAATATGTTGGTTGGCGACTTGCTTTGATTTCATCAAGGATTTCTTTAGCAATATCAAACGCGGAAGTAGAGCCGGTTACACCAGCTTTCTTTAATTCACCATCAAAACTAATCGTAAAGTCAGCGCCAGTAACAATTGATTCAGTTAAGCCTTTAGTGTCATCAGCATTAGACGTTACTGTCTCCATACCGAAATCGAATGACTTGCTTGTTAGCGCACCTAAACGTAAGAATTGATCTTGTGCTGGTACTTGGTCAGGACAGCCTTTTGCAATGCGCAGAATACCTGCGTTACCCATCACTAGGCCTTTATCATCAGGGCATTGTGCCATGTTATAACCTCTTTATTTGCAAATAAAAAAGGCCGCATGAGCGACCTGCTGAGATGTGTTTAATTTAAGATGTACAACGGAAAGAAAGCGGAATGATAAACCTACCTTCTGTCGTTTGAATTGGATTAACAAAACCAGATGTATTGATAATGAAACCAATGTTATGGCTTCTAGAGTGACACCTTACATACTCTAGTATTTCGTTAGCTCGCTGAACAATAAACTCAATCCACGCCTTGCCAGATATGAGTGAAACGGTAAAGAAATCATCACCACTTAGATCATCAATACGCCCAGTTCCATTGGGTTGCTGAAATACGATGTATGAATCTGAATCATTACCTTCTTTTTCATTCCAAATATAATCCTGCTGAATGAAACCATCTGATAACCCTGATTCAGAAAAATAGTTTTTCAGTCGCTCAAAGGTCGTCATATTTTAAACTCCTCAGCGACAGCCTTATCAATCATTTGTTTCGTTTCCTCAAATCCTTTCAGGAGGAATTCTTTCTTAGCGGTAGGTCTACGGAAACTTTGATTAACATTAGGATCATGAACGAAAACAGCATACGAAGCAGAATAACCAACGCGACCAGTAAATAGTGTGCCTTTTACTTTTACATCTCTAAATTGTGAGTTAATGAGCGTTTTAGTGTCAATGGGTGTGTATATAGCAGCTTGCCTACCACCAATATCTAGCGCTCTATGCATGGCTCGAGCTATCTTTTTTGATGCTATACTTCCAACCAGAGAGTTTAAGTTAGATATCGCATTACCTATTCCTTTTACTTTTGCCCCCATAGTTATACCGCCGTCGTTAATGTGTAATCGTCTAGACCACCATTAATATCTCGGTCTCTATCGATAGACTTAATCCTACTAGCACCATGCAAAAATGGATCTCTATCTTCATGTTTGCCAATGGCGATATAGTCTTCTTGAGTTGCTTCGCTATACTCAGTCCAAATAACATTCTTAATGATTATTTCAGTGCCAATGGTTTTTCTACCATCTTTAAAACTACTTCCGTAATCACATCGGATATGAATTGGCTCTGAAAATATGGGTTTACCGTAACCATCTTTACCTGTAATTTTCCAAATGGTTGCCCACCCCTTGCAAAATCGTCGCAGGATTTTCCCCATATCACCCCCGAGCCACATCAAACTGAACAAGACCAACAGGTCGTTCAATAGGTAAGCTATCGGTACATCCAAAGGGGTCCAGAGAAGACAGCGTTTTTAACAATGTTTTTCTACCATCAGCAAAATACTGATATGAAACAGAAGCGCCAGAAGGTGCGTGTTCAGAGGATATTTTTCTAACATCAGCAGTTGATAATATGAGGATAACCGAATACAGCTTAATTAAAGTAACAACTGCATCTGAATATCCTGCGTTATCAAGGCAAGTATCAATAGTATCCACAATAGATATGGCAGAGCTTATAACAAGGCTTGTTGCCTCAAACCCCATCACCTCTAATTGTTCATTAACTTGCTCAACCGTAATCACAATAGACATGATCACTCCTCATGGATAAATAAGGGGCTACTGCCCCTCGCATTACCCACCAATACTAGTATTCTTGCCAAATGAAACCATAACGCCAGCGGTATCTTTAATATCAGTAGCAATCTGCTTCCAATTAGCTACCGTTTCAATATGTGCGTTAGTGGGTGATTTGATACTATCTTTACTCCACTGATAACCACGCAGACCAATAGTAAAGTCATATTCACCTTGCATTAGTGCCTTAATATTTTCTTGACCTAACACATCCTGAGCCTTCATGATCAATGGCGATGTTTGAATCGCTGCGGCGCCAGTAACCAAACCTAACGAATGCTGTTTGTCTGCATCTGACAAAGCGGGAATATCAGAGATAACAAAACGACGACCAAGGTTATCTTGTTTAATGGCGACGTTACCAATTTGGAACAGGTTATTCGCGTTGGTTAGTGTCTCATCCATAAAGTCGTTGAACGTTGCTCCATCCATTAACCAAGCGACAATGCGTGAATAAGCATCACCGAATGGACGTGTGGCCTTATTCAAACCTCTTAATGATGGCGTTTCTCCGCCAACAGTAACTGCCGTTGTATTACCAGAAATAGCTGCTTTCAATGCTGCACCAGCAGTATTAAGGTAATCTTGCAACATAGCTTCTGCTGATTGAGCAGCAACTACCGCGGCCGCTTCTGACACATCTTTACCTAGTCGCTTCATCATCGTTGGGGTAACAGATACAGGACCAATACGACCATCAACCTTAATCATACGGTCAAGGATTTGCCCCAATTCTTGCGGCGTTAGATTGCCTGAGCCATAAGCGTTACGTCGCTGAGCCAGCCCGCCAAGTAACTGCCATGATGTTTGCTCAATGTAGTCACCGATATGATCACCATCACCGATAACTAAAGCGCCGCCAGATGCTTCGTTAAACTGACGGACAGCTTGAGCAACTAATTCTGTTGCTGCTAGCGATACTTGTTTTTGAAAAATATGTAAAGACATATAAATTAATCCTCTGGGATATTAGCAATGATTTCACGTGCGCTATCAACTAATGGATTTGCGCTTTTGGGTTTATCACTGCCTCCGGCTGGTGATTTCCCTTTGCCGCCTTCCCCTCCGGTTCCGGTGGCTTTGCTACCGATAATTACCGGAGCAAATAACTGGTTATTACGAAATTCTTTTTCTAAATCATCAATAGTGAATGCTGAAGGATGCCCATTAGCGTCAACTACTCGCGTTTTACCGTCCTCTACTGATAATCGAGATTTAATGTGCGGGATAATTAACGGCGCAGCATCACCCGCAAGCTTTGTAGCCAACGTTTGTGCGACGTTATCAACCAATAGTGTGTGTAGGCTCGCGTCTTTTTCCTGTAGCTGTGCTAATAGCTCACTTTCACGCGCCTTTAACTTTTCAGCCCAACTTTTTTCTAGTGATTCAATATCACCATTTTTACGAGCCTGCTCTTCAGCCGCTTTCTTCGCTGCATCTTCGGCTTGTCGGCGCTTTTCTTGCTCTGCTTTTTTCTCAGAAAGTAATTCATCAACCTTCTTTTGAAGCCCTGACACATCTGGAATTTCTGGCATACCTTCGATTTGAAGTTGGTAATTTCCACCGACTTCTTTATACAAAACCTTTTTATCATCAGTTAATGCATCAAATTCTTCTTTTGTTAATAGGTATTTAAACATCGTAAAACCTCTGGTTTAGATGGTGCAGTCTCAAACTGCGAATAATAAAAAACCCACCGAAGTGGGTCATTTGAGGTCGATACCTGCTTTATTAAAAGCTTCAGGTATGATCCGTTGAAGTTCCTTAAGCGTTATTGGCTTAAAGTATTTATCGAGCTGTAACTTTGCGAATTTATCAGGCGGTAATCCACCATCACGAAACAACTGAGCCCTAGTCTTACCTAATACAATGTCCTGCCTGTTCGCTGGCTGGCGATAAAGCCACTCGTAATAAGACTCTTCACCCCATTCAGAATTACCAACATAATCTGTTGTAATTAAGTTTATGTATTTCTCATCTAAAACTGGAAGTAATCGACTACGGCAATTAGGATGAAGAGGAGGTTTGGGGCCTTCTCCTAGTGGATAGCGATTACCGGATAATGATCTACATACTGATGATGTTTTATTGTCCAGTATTGCGCTGAACTCTTCATACTTAATCAGATCAGGATTCTCTTTGTAGAAATCCATTGCCCCTATACTGTGCGCATGCTGTAAAGAGGTTCTGGATATCATCTGAAAGCCCCTAGCAATCCTACCGACTACCGACGATGCGATGATTAGAGGTTCAACTGACGTCCCGTTAATCGTTGATTGCAGATCAGACACATCACCACCAGATGATAGTGATATCAGTGCCTGATTTTCTACTTGTTGAATGGATGTATCAGCCCAAGATTCAATAAACTTTTCTAGGAATAAAGAACCACTCCATCCCGTCAGGTTCATGGGGATGTTTTGTACATCTTTACGCACTTTCTCATAGTTGGCAGGTTTAATACCTTCTAGAAGTGAGTTAAAACCTCGATATTCAGCATCTGCCATAACAATGGCAACACTGATGGCTTCATCAAGCAATTTTCCAGAATGACTAGAGAGAACTGGCTTTAGTGATTTTTTTAATGCAAGCGCGATTGATTTTGCTTTACTTATAGAGGAAATATTACCTGAGAAGGTAGACAGCGCAGATGCCACAGTGGCACGAATATCCAACACTAAATCACGAGTATCTGCCGTTGATGATTTCAACCTTTCCAGCATAACTTGTATCATTAATGCGTTGTCAAGAATGATGCTCGGTTGCATAGTCACACTCCCAACATATTAGCCCCTCTCGTTAACTCCAATTCATCAACAACATCCTCAGCCCTCTCATCTTGAGAAATGATATTGATACTTTGCAAGTACTTAACAAAATCAATCAATCGCATAGTTCCTGATTGCAACGCAGCCAATAACGCTGTAATCGTTGGTGAATCTAACTTAGCGATATCATAAACTTTATTCAGCTGTATTGACGCTTCGCCGCCCCCTGCAAACTGAATACAAAAATCAAGTGCTCGGTTAAATGCTTGCTCAACATTACCCGCACACAATGACAGTACTGAATTATCTGTTTGTGCCTCATCCTGTGCCTGTGTAGCTGTTCTTGCTGACGTTCCTCGTTCAACTAACTTAGCGCCTAGCATTGCCATTTGCTTTTCTCTACGTTCAGCTAGAGTGATTTGAATATTTCTATCTTCGGGCTGTGCAAACTTCATGTCACCCCCCTGTGGCAGTAACACCCCTTTACGTGAACCAACAGTAAACCCATCTGACATATGCTTTTCAACCCAATCATCAGTAAGGCCGGTTAGGGCGACCATCGGCTGACCGACAGTGTGTGCAGACTCTGCGATATCAGCCTCAGCTTGATAATGTTTGATATTTAAGTAAGCAATATCTGCAAGAGGAGGGGCATCAGGGGTGTGATCGTTATTCATTGAGCCAATCCATGACCATGGCAACTCATTTAATGGACTGCCAATCGCATCACTCAATACAACCCAATCTGTAACCTTTATGTCTCCATCTTCATACCAACGACGAGAATGAGCGACATCATTAATAAGCCTTAATTCAATCCAGTTATTCTGCATTTGCAGTTCAAAATCATCTGTATCTACTGGCTCTTGATATTTGAGGACAACGAGGGATGTTTTCCCATTCGTTACACGCCAGTTGATGATTTCTTTTGCTGTGAACAATCGAACATAAGGGCGTCCCTTATTAGCTTCTGACTGAATCCCTGCTCCGCTAAAATCACTTAATAGACCAGCTCGACCACGCTGTAAGTTTTGCGATAACGCATCCCTTATCATTTGGGTTAGTGGCTGGCCTTGACCGTCTATGTCAGTTTCTAAATACTCGACACTACCGCTAACACTAATCTTTACTGGCTTACTGAAAGCAATACCAAGTAAACCACTAAGTGTCCTACCCGTGGCATTCAGAAAGGATGCTCTAGCTAAATAGCGCTTATAACGCTCATTACCCTTATCATCTTCATCTTTGTTATCTGCCGGATGAGGGAGGTATTTCTCTTTCTTGCTTTTAACAACTCGTTCGCCATCAACACAATCGCCAATCATGTCCCATTCAGGCAAAAACTCATTGTAAGCTGGATGCTTATAATCAACGTTTGTATTCATGTTAGTTCCAGTTAAATTCTATTTTCTTAGTCAACCGTTTAGTATTTCTTCGACTCACTGCAAAATATCTAAATCCATCAGCATCATGAGATGTGTAATCATGAAGCGGTTTATCTTTCCAACATCCACGTTTGTCATCCCACTCTTTGCGATACCCCTCAAGATGAGCGATGCCTACACTGCATTTATGTTCATCAAAAACACAGTGGGGGAGAATTTCACGCACAGCCTCAATGCCTTCATCAATGGAAAGTTTCGGCACTACGTCAAATCGAATTGAGTAAATTTGTCCGTCGATTTCGTACCCTTCACGCGCTAATTCACGCCGAGATTTCGCATCAGAACCAAACTCACGGTTATCGATATCATGAGGGCCATTGTGACTTGCATATGTGTAGCCTTTGTCTTTCAGCACTTTCATGTAGTGTCGCAGGCCTTCACCACTATTTGAGTAATGATCTATGACATGGAATTCCGCACCAACCTCACGAATAAACCAAATTGACGTTGAGTCACCCACGCCGATATCCCAGTACGTATGAACCGGTAGATGCGAGTTATCAGGAAGTGTACCAATGCGTTTATTTTCGTACAGGAAGCGGAATTGCTTGGCGTAGTAAGCACCTTCAACAGATTGCTGAAATGCTTCAGACGGTATTGACGGATATTCCCGCTTCATATCGTCGCCAAGTGTTTTCTCTTTGGCGTAATACCATGCTTTCTGGCGCTCGTTTAATTGAACGCCGTGCTTACTTGATATCTCATCGAAGTAATCAACTAACCGCTGTGGTAATTGATCAACAGGGTCAATCGCATACTCTGAATTCTTCCACCATGAGAAGAAAAAGAATTTCCAGTCTAGGTTAGAAAGAGTCTTGCCCTGAATTTGTGCTTTCTCAGCAGACTGGCAGTAATCATAAAAATAACCTGCTCTACCTTCCGCTGTACTTTCAATTGTCGTGAAACAATCGCTTGATACCGCCTCAAATGCACCAGTGACAATTTCACGAGCCTTCTCTGGATACTTAGCACATATCTTACCGAACTCAGAAACGTGCAAATAACGGAGTGTACCACCACGAAATGATGTACTGATATAAAGTGACCCGCCTTTGCTAAACACCAACTCACCAGACGCATCATTACTCGCTGGATTTGCCGCTTTAATTTCATCAGGTAGTTTTTCGTAAGCATACTTTATCTTTTCTCTGAATAGTCGCTTAGCATCGTTAAGCGTGTGAGCTATCAATGCACATTTCGCCGCCTCAAATAGCGCTGCGTCTAATTGGATGATGCAGACCTCAGTAGTGAAGCCAAGCTGACGTGCTTTAAGGATAATGTTTCGCGTGTGCATTCCTTCGAAGTATTCAAGTTGCTCAGGCGTCATTTTAAATCGAACTGGTTTACCTTCTTTATTGGTTATCCAGTAGAGATGGTTCAATCGCCAGAGCTTATCTCTTAATAATGCAAGATGTTCTGGCTTCATGATTATTCCTTAGATAGGTCGTCCATTAAATCTGATAGTTGGCTAGCCGTCTTATTCGGCTGAACGTCATCAAGGCCATATGCCTGACGCTCAAGTCCAATTAAGTTCTTAAGTGTTTCACTGAGTGCTTTTGCTGATTTAACACGCTCAGGCAGGGAGATAATTGAGTGATAAATTTCATTGAGCTTATCGCGTCCGTTATCATCAGGATTAAACATCAGGTCGCCCAATTTACTTAAGGCTGGTACATCTGCGCACTCTGCACTCAGTTCGTCAAACAAGACGTTAGCCAGTTCACGCGCCCGGCGTATATCACCTCTATGCTCCATACGAACATTAGCAATAACCTCAGCCGTAGCCTCAATAAGTACGCGCTCAGATAATGTTGTTTCTGTGCGTACCTGCTTGCGTACTTCTTCTTTGCGAACCAAATCATCAGCACGAGATTTTATCTTTGCGTTAAGATCTCGCGACCAATCATCTTTCTTAGCTCTCTTACGTATAGCCCCTTCAGATATGCCATGTTGTGAAGCTATTTCTCGGAGTGACATCACGCCAGCTCGGTAAGCCGACTCGATGGCCTCCCAATCTGGTCTTTTAGCCATACATCACCTTTCATAAATTAAATTAATGCTATAGTGGATTTTCGTTCATGAATAGGAGCAATAAATGAAATATTCTCAAGCTGAAAAGCTTCAATTAATGATGCTTTGTGAAATTTACAGGGCCATGGGAATAGAAAATAGTTTTAACCCCGACCTTGTTGAAGAGGCTATTTCCACTGATAACTACTGGGCGTTGTCGTGGGAATACCCGTCTCTAGAAACTGAAGATGAAACCCCATCTAAAGTTAAATTGTTCGTTGATACTGTTGATATGTATGACATGCTCTCATATACATATGAAAGACTTAGTGATGAGGATAAGAAAGATGTCAGCGAGGCAGTGCCTCATTTCTCTCCTGAATACTCTCTAACTTTCCCTGGGTTTGATGGGAATAATGAGTCTGAATACATGCAAATAGGTAGATTGTTAAAAACTATGGGTCGCTTTTCAGGTACAGAACTAACCAAAAATTCCCACGCCCCCTCAGTAGAAACATATAGAAGAATGTTAGATATATTTTTACCTATACGTCATAAGTTTGTATTTAATGAAGGAATCCGCAAGCAAGAGTTAATCGATATACTTTTAGAACGAATTCATCCAAGCAACAGGTAGCTATCTGCCCACTCTATGTTGCATGCATCCCCATTAAAAAGCCAGCTCACTCGAACTGGCTTTGTGATTGGTTATTCTGCTACTTCAGCCACTTGCACGTATTTAATATCACTAATCTCATCAGGTGATATGTATACCCATGAACCATCGAGTGATGCGATACCGATTAGCCGTTAGTCATTCAAGGCTCTTTAGTTGCCATCATGCCTTCGTAGGTTGCGCCGTCTTTTTTTGTTGCGATTACTGTGTATTTCTTCATATTTCGCCCAATAAAAAACCCGCACTAGGCGAGTCATTGTGAATTCTTGTTTTGATGATTAATTCTCAGGAAAGCGATACTCGGAGTGCGGAGGCTCTCCGCTTCTCACTGTTACGTGCAGTTCATAAATAAATTTATCTGGCGCTATATTAAAGGACTCAATAATTCCGTCGACATGAACATCATTACATACCGCTGGCAACTCAGCCATGTACGTTGATGGAGGCATTCCTTCATCATTTAGTTTTACTTGAGCCCACGCACCTTCGCATGAACCATTGGTCAGTTGAACATCCATAGTAACCACGTCTAGTTATTCGTCGTTGAAATACTGGCAGGTGGTGACGATACCACTTTTCGAGAGCGACTCTAGTCAGTAGTTATACTTTCACATAACAAAGGCCGCGAAGTGGCATTCCATTACTGATTACTTAGCCTTTTCTTCAACGCTTTAGCGTTTTCCAAAGATGCCTTAGCACTACATAATTCACTCATCGCATTTTTAATTATTCTACTTTCTTTGTTCGGGTTATTTCCCCTACAATCCCAATTGGGATCTGTGACCTTTTCAACTTGTTGCTGTGCGAGCTGTAGTCGCTTCTCCGCTGCTTCAACATCGCTTGCAGAAAGCAACCATTTATCATAATAATTCTTGGCTTCTTCCGTATTTTTTAAAAACTCTACAACATCATTTTTTTTAACCGTCACGGAAGGCAAATAATATGGGCACCACTCCTTAGCATCTTTAGGCTTGAAATACCACTCTCGAACCCACCTACCACCAAAACTGTTTAGGTTATGAGTAAAAATAAAGCCATTCAAACTGTGCTCTCTTTGTAAAGCCATACCGTCCCCCATTATCTAAAAAAATAATTATAAACTATTTCCAAGACTCTGATGAGCGGATCTATATACATTGCATTTAGTTATTCGCAACCATCATCACGTATCACTACGTTACTTTGGTCACTTCTAGTCTGTTCCTAGCAGTCAAGATATGATCACTCTCCTTAATGGATAAACGATTTATCTAACCTTGTCGGGGTTATTCTTTTTTATCTACAACCACAATGTTCGGAATTTTCCCTGCGGCAATTGCATCGTATAACTCGCAGACAGCATCCCAGTCTCGACCTCCGTTAGGGAAGTATTCCTGCATTACTGACACTGCATCTGATTTCTTTTCCATTGCATTTCTCCATAAAAAAGCCCCGCTATTGCGAGGCGATTGTTTTTTAAAAACTTACGTTGATTATTAACAGATTGGCTTACTGGATATTGGTAATCTATTGTTTTCACACATACTAGTGAAAGCCCTGTGGGAGCCCAGACTCACAGGGTTATTTTTATCTTGCGTTTTTTATTTAGGTAGGAGATAGGTTAATCAGAATTATCAATCTGGTATATATACTTACTTAAGCTATACTAACTAAAATCAACCTCGCTATACTCTTACTGATTGGTGTTTAGTTAGTTTGCCCATGCACCCATGCTGGGCTTTTTTTAGTTCACACACTCCACTCTAATGTAATCCTGCAACCCTTTAATCATCTGTTCTGACTCTGCAATTCGCTCTCTGAGTAACCAATAATTTCTGATAGCGGTGTCAGTAGGTCGGGCGGTGGTTGCATAAGCCAAGCGGGTGGCGGGAGTGGTTTTGTTTTTTGGGCACTCGGCTTTGATATACACCCGCTCAGGATGACGCTCACTAATATCACGCGAGCGACTAATTTCATTCTTGGCATTCGCTAACTCCTGTATATATTGAATATCCAACTGATTTAATCGCATTATGCGTGCTTGATAATCAGTATTAATAGACTTCTGTTCTTCGAGAGCCACAGTTAGTTTTTTATTGGTATCTGTCAGTGAATTAATCCTGTTAGCTTGCCAGTTAATCACCCAATAACTACCCACAATGATGCCTACCATCGCAATGACGGCATAGAGTTTCCCGTATTTCATGATTAGTACCTATGATGTGAGAGAGCTATCTGACAGCGCTTTTCTAAACTAACTTGGTCTTTAGTACATGAGTTATCAATTAAGAGATAAATACCACCAGCGACTGTAATGAGTAATGCAAGGATAAAGCTGATAATGATGATTAAAGGTTTCCATGACATAGTGCTGACTCCGCCTCTCGACGACTGACAAGCCCTCGCCAAACCTTTCCACCCGCATATACCCAACGTTTTATTTCTTCACAGGCACCCGCTCTATCATCCGCATTTAATTTCTTGAGTAATGTTGAGCGAGCAAATGCTGTCATTCCTACATTAAAAGCAAAGGAATATAAAGCGGCTTTGGTGTAGTCATCGAGTGGTACTTTGATTAATGCATCGACTTTCTGTTGTGTCTTAATAAAATCGTTTTGTAATAACGCATCACATTCTTGTTGTGTATATGTCTTACCTTGAATAATGTCTTTGCCTGTATGCCCATAACAAACCGTCAAAACGCCTGCCACATCACGATAAGGTTCATAACGCACACCTTCAAAATGGGCTATCACTACTAATGCGATTGCTGTGGCTCCTGCTGTTGTTAGCGCCGCTATTTTCTGTTTGAGAGACATTAAATATCCTTTGGTGCTTTCACCATTAATTCAGCAAGTCTTTTTAACGTTTCGGTCGGGTTTTGTGGGTCAACATGACGAACAAGCTCTTCAAATAATTGAGTACGTTTTCGCTGTTCTCTTCGAGTCATAAAATAAGTGGCTAAACCTAGAACCATACTGAACGCCATCCCGATAACAAATCCCCATTCATATAAAGAGAGACTGGCAAAAAAGGCCGTTAGGCCTGCTGTTCCATAGGTTACATTGGTTAATTTATCCATACACATATACACCCCTACGGAGTGCCCATTAATGATTAATATAAAGAGAAATTATTAAGAGATTTTCGAGATGATTTATAAAAATATAGTAATTCTTATTTATTACTGTACATATTTATAAATTTATTCATGAAATAATAAATAATATTTATGAAACGGAGTAATCAAGTGCGATATATTATTTTATTTCTTATTTCTTTATTTTTTATAATTACTTTCATTATAATAACTAATAATGATAAAAATCAGTCAGTTAAACAAACAACTCAAATCGAGAACGATATAAATAAAAAATCAGAAAAGTGCACATTTTATTCACCAATAAAAACAAAACGACTAGCCTGGATAACACTAACTCATAAATCCCCATGCTCTTAGGTGTAAATAATCATTACCAGTGTTATTATAATGGATAATATGAATAGGCATTTTCAAATTATAATTAAATACCATCAAATTAGATAGTATTTAAATTCAGCTATATACCTTTTGTTAAAATATTATGATCCTGTTACTATCAAATCCATATGATGTTGCAAAATGAATATATTCATTCAACAAATTTGATGGCATGGTCGGTGTACGTGATAATATCCATAAATAATCTTTATCTGGTCCTACAACCAAAGAATATTGATAATTCTTATCCAATTTGATGATATTATATCCACCATAGAATGGACCCAAAAATGATACTTTTAATGCACCTTTATTAGATAAATCAACAAAATAAGCCTTACCGATACTTTCTTTCCAGCGATGTTTATTTTGACTCCAACCTCGATTAATAACCTTAACACCACCATCATCTCGTAATGAATAATTTGCGGTAACTTTCGTTAAGCCTTTTTCAAAACGATTATCTATTCTAGCGACCTCATACCACTGCCCAAGATAACGTGATAGATCAAAATTATTAACAGGCTTAATGTCACTCGGAGGAATAACATTGCATCCAGTAAGAATAAATGAACTTAAAAAAGTGACAAAAGAACGTATCATATTTTCCTCCTATCAATAAGTTTATTATAATCCATAACGTAATCTTAAGGATTGAGGATAAGGATGAAAATATCTTTGTTTACTCAAATAATTATCAGGATGCTCTGATAGATAATGATTAATTAATGTTAAAGGTGCTAATAAAGGCTGTATTCCTTGACGGTATTCTAAAATCAATTGACTTAATGCTTGTCGCTGATTTGATGTTAAATAGCGCTTAAAATACCCCTGCACATGCATAAGAACATTGGTATGATTACGTCGTGTTGCTTGGTGCTGTAATAATGTCATAAATCTATTTCGATATTCATCAAAAAAAGCTTCCAATGAATGCCATTCTTTATTATTAGCAACAAAGCGACCTAACTCTCTATAAAGAGGTTGTGAATGAGCCAATAAGAGCAGTTTATATCTTGTATGGAAATCGATTAAAGACTGACGAGTAAATGCGTTCATTCTCAATTCATTCAACTCATCCAGTGCAAATACACGTATAACAAAATTTTCTCTTATATGAGGATCATTCAATCGTCCATCTTCCTCTATTGGTAACCAAGGCATCATTTTTTTCAGATTTTCTGTAAAAATACCCGTCCCAGCCTTCCTATTACCATTACCAATAGGATCATATACACGAACACGCTCTAATCCACAACTTGGTGATTTTGCACAAACAATATACCCACTAAACTGATTAAATTTCTCTAAATACTCAACAGAATACCGATTCATCTTTTCAGTTAAATCACCTTCACTCCCGTTACTAAATTTTAATGCAATTTCTCCTGAATTTGATTTAACTAATCTTAGTGCGGGCCTTGGTGTAGGTAAACCAATAGCCATCTCAGGACAAGCCGATTGATATTCAAAATAATCAGATAGTTCATCTACGGCAAGATGAAAGCGCTTATGACCACCATCAAACCTAACATTATTCCCTAATAAACAAGTGCTAATCCCTACAATAATTTTTTTACCAACAAAATTATTTTTGTGAATATCTGTAACAGAGTTAAACATTCTTACTACCTCATATGAAACATTCATATAATCTGATTATAGTAGATCATAACTGTATTCATATTAGTAAGATTATGCTTTTTTTACTACTTTTATAATTTTAATTAGGTTTCAATCTTTCAGCACTAGAAATATATAATGCAATAACAAGTAGCAGTATCGTTCCTGAGTAAACAATAAGTAACTGAGGATTTTTATGTTCAACAACAATTAACCTAATTACCGCAGTTATTGCAATATAAATAAAATATTGCAATGGAAAGTGATAATTCGACTGAAAATATTTAATAATTAATGCAATAAATTCAAAATAAAGAAAGTAAATGATAAGTCCATCAACTAATAAATAAATTGAAACTGGATCACTAACTGTAAATAATAAATTAGCAAGGATAATAGTTTCTTTAACTAAAAAAATTATTAAAATAATTGCAAGCAATATCAGGCCAACACTACTAATCCATTGTAAAACTCGACTAATTACTTTTGTTTGATTTAGTCCTGTCATAATAACTCCTAAGAGTTTATGCTCCTAATATCAAGTTTTCTATAGATTAAAATAAAAAATAGATGAGAAGCTTTATATTTAATTGGACCGCCATCAAGGTATCGAACCTCGACTTTTAGTTTAAATAAAACTAAATACTCTCCCAGTTAAGCTAATGGCGGAATGAATTTACCTGAACCAACGAACTATCACAAATGCAACTAAGAGCAATAAAGCAATGATAATTACATTCCGTAAAAAAGCGGGGATTCGGTGTAATAGCGCAGACCAATTCATAGGCATCTCCTTAGGAAATCATTCCTTTAGATACCGCATCTATTTTCGATAAAAACTTGCAAATGCAAGGTTTGCTGTTGATAGCAATGAGGTATGTTTACTTTCCTAAGTTTACCACACACTAATGAATATGTACGTTTTAAAATATAAAGGGATCATATTTAAATTTAAGCAACAAAAAAACCCCGCCAAAGCGAGGTTCTATATATTCAACTATTTAACGCTTAACTCATTTGAGCAGCCATCACAGTCTTACAAAAAATACATTTTGCGCCGTGTGGATTGTTCACTGTAACATCAAATTGTGATGTTCTATATTGCGAACCGCTACAACAAGGGCATTTAAAATAGAGGCGAATAGTAATAGCGCCTTTAGAGAGCCACCACGTTGCCTGCTGCTGGACCTTTCATACCATTTTCAATGGTAAATGAAACTTCTTGGCCTTCCATCAGAGATTTGAAGTCATCACTCTGAATTGCAGAGTAATGTACAAATACATCTTTACTTCCATCTTTAGGAGTGATGAAACCAAAACCTTTATCATCGTTAAACCATTTTACTGAACCAGTCATTGTATTAGACATAGAATTTCCTTTAATTTATTTAATTTGCCATAAGGCATATGAGGGTTTGTTTTTTATTTTTACTTATGGGAATTAATTAGAAGGAATTCGCAATGAAGTGGTATCGAGGATAACGCTAAACGGTGAACAACTTTAAACTGACTAACATAAATAGGCCTGTACTTCCAAACCAGTGATGTCATTAAGCCATAGAAAAATTCAGATAGCAAACTTTATTTTTGCAATAAAAGCACTTGTGTGTGCTATCAAGAATGAAACCCTATTAAAAGGTGCCGACTCACAGCTCTTGTGTGAACGGTATAAGTGGGTATTGATTCTGTGGTCGGCATAGACGGAAAGGCTACAAAGTAACCTTATTTAATTTAGGGTTGAATATCTTAGTGAGAATAATTATCATTACATTCGTATCAAATTGACAGGTTTGATACGAATTAGTACGACATGACTTACATTGCTTCTTGCGTTTATTTTATATGCCGATATGACTCCTAGCGTATCGGCATTTTTTTATTGTGTATTGAAAACAATTAAGGCTACACATCATGCGTAGCCTTAATCTTATTCACGTTATCTAACTCAATTAACTTTTATCTTTATTTTCTATCGCTATTGTTTGTCGTTTTTCTTCTTCAGGTAATTCATACTCAATAGCAATGGTCAGAAGTCCACTTGATAAATCGGCTTTTTCTATTTTAACATTTTTACCGAGGTCAAATTGCAACGTAAATTGCCCTTGAGATATGCCTCGGTGGATCCATTTATCATTGTCTTCTTCTGATTTTTCTTCTTTTTTCCCTTCAATCAATAAACGGCTACCTTTCAATGAAACCGATAAATCATTTTCTTGATATCCAGGCACACTCACTGTCAGCTCATAATGGTTATCATCAATCTGTTTCAGGTTATAAGTCTGTACAGGTGATGCTATTGGCTTACTGCCTGTTAACTGACTAAACAGGCGATCTATCTGATCAAAACGATTTGAAAGTAAGTTGTCAGATAATGTTGGGAATAATGAAAAAGGTTTAATGTTAGGCATATAACTCCTCCTTCAGTATTTAATGAATTATGGGCGGTATCTTATTTACCCAAAATATAAATATGAACGAGCAAGCATTTTTCAAGCCCTAAATCCTAAATTTTTTATCTTTGACCTACATGGGATTGTAGATAACAAAAAACCCCGCCGAAGCGAGGTTTGAAATACTTACATTTATACTATTATATAAATATTGCATTTAATTTATAGAAAAAAACGGAGTTTTGCAACTTTTTTAATCAGCTTAAAGCGCTAATTTTGAATAGCGAATCTCTATCTAATTGATAGCAACAATCTAATAAACAAATCCAATACAGTTTATAGCTCTTTCGCCAAGCATCAGCACTGACGCCCAACAATTCAGCGAGCTTAACATCCGTATATTTTTTTGCTGTTTGATTAATTTCTGCTTTTACCGCCTGAATGGCTAGTAAGGTAAGAGATTGAAGTCGTTGCTTAACTTTTTTCGTTATCCTTTTTTTACTATTTAATCGCTGAAACTCATGCCAAATATAGGGAACAATGAGTATTTGCTCACGATAATATTGATAATCACCATAGCAATAGAGTAACCATAAGCGCATTTCGTTAGGCAATTGATGAATACCTCTGCGCCATGATGAAGTGCGATAAGTAACTTCATTAATTAATGGTTTTGATTTTCCTTTGGCATGTTTTTGCTTAATTTTGAGTGGATGTGAGGGGAGTCTGTATCGAGACTTTATTTCACCCGCATAGCGTATTGGGTTTCTTTTAAACCTATCGGTTACAAGTATTGCTTGTTCCTCCATGGCACTTAACGGCCCATTTTCTATAATACAAACATTCATCAACGCTGTACTTACTCGCTCGCGTATCCACTCAATATTCACTATCGCACCTCTTGGATAATTATCTGCCCCCTTTTTCCCCACACTTTTGTTACCCGCCCATCCCATACACGTGAATCATCGTCAAAAATAGCATCAAGTAATGCTTTTTCGAGATTATCTTTATCCGGTTTTTGTTGATGGGGTTTACCGTTCATTTCGGAGCGTTTAGTTTTACTCCAACTCTTCGGCATGGGTAGAATGAATGTAATGTGGTAATGTGATTCAGGTAGGGTGATTTTGTTTAACTTTACTTCGTCCTTAAACGCAAAATACTTTAAAACTGGGGGACGTTTTTTCCATTTATCAGCCTGAGTCATCCTTGGTTTAGGTACTGGTTCGATATTAAAGACCTTCACACGTTCAACTTCCCTTCTTGGATCAATATGGCTTGCGTTCTCAAAACACCTTCTAGGTGACATTGTTTTGCATACTCCATATCCGTAAATCGTGTTCGTCTATCAACTTCATCGTGACATGCACTACAAGCCCAAGCGCCAAATAAGTCATGCGATTTTATTCCGACGCCACAAAGACCTGACATTCTGTAATGGGCTAAAACAACCGTTTCAGAGTTACCATTACAAACTGAAGGTATTCTAATCTGACATTCACGCCCTTTTGCATCATTGCGTAAATTCATCATGAGCCTCCTGATTACTATTTTTTATCACTCTAAAATAAAAACGATCATGTTATTAACTGAAATAATCATCACTATTTCCTATTCTTCTTGCTTTCTTTTCAAACTCATATATTCAGAGTTACGAGGAATGATGATCGGAATTCCCTTCTCAATGCACCATTGTTCATGTTTCTCCATCATGTAAAGCATCCTTGCTTTATCCATCTTGCTGGTTTTTTCACGCTCACCGTTTTCATTGCGTCCTAGCCAATGTCCAACGAAATATTCATGAGTTTCCTCATTAGTGATGGGCTTTGATAAAACGATTTCACCGACACCATTTTTAATATCGATAACAACGCCACGTGCACGTAACCACTCGCCTGTGGTTTCCATCCACATACGCCATGTTTTATTCATGGGTATGGTTCTTAAATCACGCCACTCGGTGATTTTGATGCGATAGCGTTTACCTGTTGTCACGATTTCGGAGAGCACTTTGAAAATACTGTTGAGATTGGATTTATGGAGACAGATATCATCTGTCACTAAACAACCTCTCCATCATTATTTTTTAAATATACAAACACCTAGTTTCATCTCGGAAATTGCTAAATTAAAATCGTTTACCTCCTTTTTTAACTCTATTTTCTCGCTGATGATCTACTCGATGTTTGTTGTATTCGAGTTTCTCTGTAATAGCGCTTTCGATGTCGTAACCGAACTCTTCCGCATAATCCAAAATACGAATAACAGCATCAGCAAGTTCAACTTCTGCCATTTTTCTATGTGGTAAATGGTAATCCATTAGATCTTTACGCTCCCCCTCCATTGCTTCACTAATTTCAGAATGGATCAAGCAAAGTAAGGTTCCTTTTTCCCTTGGGATATCCCACCATCCAGCCTCAATGTTTTGTTGATGAATTTTTTTCTGTAGTTGTTTTATTGTCATATCTAAAATCCCTCTATCGAATTAAAACGATTTTTCACAATACCTTTTAGGCTCTCGTTTCGGTTGAGCGCGATAAGCAGCCATATATTGATCAACCGATGTAATACTCAATCCTTGTTGGTCAACATACACAGTACCTGTTTTACCGTGTCGATTGAGTCTTAAAATCATCTCGGTCAGTGTTTCATCCGCATTATCGTGGTACACCGCATCACGATAAATGCCTAACCAATAATCACAATCTTGCTCGATTTGTCCTGTATCTCTTGAATCACTTGGTACGGGGCGTTTATCTGCCCTGTTTTCCAATCCCCGATTCAGTTGTACAAGCAACACAACCACCGTATTGAGCTCTTTTGCCAATATCTTTAACCCCTTAGTGATTTCACCATAGGCAATATCATTACGGTCAGCTTTTCCCGCTTGCATCAGAGTGAGGTAATCGACACCAATAAACCCAATATCACCGACTTTGCGCTTAATTCTCCGACTTTCAGAACGAATGTGTTGTAAGGACATGCCGGGTGTATCATCCACCCAAATATTGGGCTCATCTTTAAGGCGACCGATGGCACTGCAAAGCCTATCCCATTCATACTCCTCTAACTTTTGGTAAAATTTATCTGAATTAATCTGGGTTTGTTGGGCTAGTGTCCGTTCAACAAGCTGTTTATCCGTCATTTCCATGCTGAACAACAATACAGGCTTACCTTGTTGTGAGACATTTTTTGCCATTTCAGTGAGAACGGTTGTTTTCCCCATCTTTGGACGAGCACCAATCACGAACAGAGAACCGATGACAATCTGTTTTGGGCTTAATAGGCGGTCAAAATCTTTAAATCCCGTTTTTAATCCTCGATGTTTCTCTGGGTTATCTTGGCGGTCACAAATATCGGTAAAAACATCATCCAACACATCATCAATTCGGCGTAGCCCTGTTTTTCTCCCCATTTTTCCAAACGACGTGGCTTCATCAAGCAAGCGTTGTGCTTGTTCAATTTTATCCGTAAAACTTAACTCACTTGGCACCATCATGAGTTTTTGAATTTCAACCGTCTTTTCGATAACAAAACGCTGTGCGGAACACTCTCGGATTTTTTTCGCATAAGCCATAATGTTAGCAATACTCGGTGTTTCTCTTGCCATCTCAGCAAGATAGGCAAAACCACCTGATTGATTAATTCGGCCTTTTGACTCCAGACAATCCGTCACCGTCATGATGTCTATTGGCATACGTTGGGTATACATTTCTCGCAGGGTGAGATAAATAATTTGATGGTGTCGGGCATAAAAATCTTCAGGTTTTAGCAGTGAAAAAATTGATTGCGCATTATCACTTTGCGGGTCAAGCAGGAGTCCTCCAATAACATTTTGTTCCGCCATTAAATTATTCGGAACTTGGTTCATCACAGTGCTCCTTCCCTTGTTTTGAGTACCGTTTCAGGTCTGAGTAAATAATCAAAATTCGCTCGCCAACCCCGATTATTTTCGCCGAAATACCAAGCACTCGCCGTTTCCATAAAATAATCAAAATAATTTTTAGCTGATTCGACTGTGGGCTCTTTAAGCTCTTTCAGGAATTTGGATATTGCTCGTTTGCGTTTGTCATTCAGTGATTCGGCATTGGGTAATCTATCCCCTGCCGATTCGTTGAAGGCTTGCATAATTTCCTGATAAGGAATGTTAGTTTGTCGATTAACCGAAATCTGCTTTGCAGGTTTCGAGTCGTCAGACGATAGTTTTTTAAGGTTAATTGACTGGTTAAAAGACTGACTGGTTCTGGGTAAAAATTTTTGACTACCCCCTAGTCCAACCGTTTGACTACCGTGGTCAAATTCTTTGACTACCTCTGGTACAGAATTTTGACTAGGTGGTACTGTATTTTGACTACCCTCATCAAGAGATTTAGCCTCCAAATCCAAAATATATAAATTGGAAGTATGCCCCTTATCAGTTTTTCGCGTAACTTTACGAACAAACCCTTTTTTACATAAACTTTTAATGTGGTTTATCGCACTTTGACGGCTAATTTCGCAATGACGTGCAATAGTTTCATAAGAAGGAAAGCACTCGCCTTTATCATTGGCATTATCGGCAAGTTTCAGTAGCACCATTTTTTGTGCTGTACTCCCCACCTGTAATTGCATGGCTTTTGCCATTAGAAGCATACTCATTTTCGCTCTCCTAATAACTTATCCCAATGTGCTTTCCTTAATTTTGCGTCTTTCAATGCTTCCTTTAAACGCTGACAACCCAGTGGAGTTATTTCTTGTAATAGCCTATTTCTCATGATGTTTTTATGCTCATCACAGCCATTAAATTCATGATTTATTCTTTGTCTCATGGTATAATTTCTCCATTCCAAAGCTGTATCAAAAAAGGGAAACCGAAGTTTCCCCTTGTGATAAAAACTGGATATTAATACAGTATATTTGTACGTTAAATGGTGAATTCCATTGAACAACACGCCTCGTTTGTTGCCGCAATCGAGGCGTTTTCTTTTATTTTCATTTGAGAAAGTTCACCCATTTGTTTCCACAAAAATCGGTACTCTTCTTCTGAGATTTTTCGTTCTCCTTCCATCACAAAATCAATAATTCCCGATGCGACAAGCGTTTCGCATATTTCAGGATATTTTTCAGTTCGACGTAGGATTGTTGAATCATGAACACCTAACGTTCTAGCCACAGCAGATTGAGTTTTATTTCTCAATGCTTGCAATGCTGAAGCTATTAGGTGATTAGAGATAAATTGATTGAATTGTTTGCGTGTATTTGCGCATTCCATTGTTTAGAGTCCTTATGAGTTAACTAAGGGACAATAATGATCCGTGGCTCATTCCATATGAGTTGATATTGGGGAAGAGTTGTCGCTTTATCAGCGACTCCGTAGCAGTCAAAAACTGCGATTGTTAAAGAGCGGGTAGTGTTTACTTTTTAGTTCTTGGGAATGGTTTTATTTCGATTGCTTTAATACCATTCTCTGTGTGCGATAAAATAATGTTTCTTCCATCTCTTAACGCTTTACTTATCGCGCCTTGAGTAACCCCTATCGCTTTGGCCGTCTTATCTTGACCATACTCTTTTACATAATCTCTTAGAGCTAATTCGTTCATATTCTTCTCCTTTGAATGAATCAATAAATTATTATGTTCGGTAATAAAAAAGTCAATACCCGCGGTATTTTTAAAATATAACTATTGGTAATAAAATATCGACATGAGCAAAAAAAAACCATTATCAGAAGAGCAGTTAGCTGACGCTAGCAGGCTAAAATCAATTTATTCCGCTAAGCGTAAAGAGCTAGGAATAAACCAAGAGGACATAGCTGAAAAGCTAGGTGTCAATCAAAGTGCTGTAAGCCATTATCTAAATGGGATAAATCCACTAAATCCTAAAGCAGTGGCTACATTTGCAAAAATACTACAAGTATCAGTAAATGAAATAAGCCCATCCATATCAAAACAAATAATGTCATTAGCCAAATCAATGGATGATGATATTGAATATATTGGTGAAATGCCTTCAGGATTGGTACAAGTACGCGGTGAGGCTTTTTTAGGTGTCGATGGTGCTGTTGATATGATTGAAGCCCATAGTGGATGGTTAAAAATATACAGCGATGATGTGGATGCATACGGGCTTAAAGTTAAAGGCGATAGTATGTGGCCTCGCATTCAGTCAGGTGAATATGTTGTTGTTGAACCTAACACCACCGTAAAAACAGGTGATGAAGTGTTTGTGCGCACTATTGATGGACATAACATGATCAAAATATTTAATAAAACTAGAGATGGTGACTATCAATTCACCAGCATCAACAACTCACATAAACCAATAACGCTATCACCAACTCAAGTGGATACAATTCATTATGTCGCAGCTATAGTTAAACCTATCAAGTTTATCGATATCTGTGAAAAAACAGGCAGAGCATTGTTTTAATGATCTGACGAAACATCTTAGGGCGGATAAATAAATTAAGGAGTATTTTATGCCAGAACCTATATTTAACTTTAAAAACTATCCTATTGTTTTCATTGGCTCTGGCATATCAAAACGGTACCTTGATAATTTTCCTAAATGGGATGGGTTATTAGAGGAATATTGGAATAAGGTAACTGATAACTCAGATAATTTTTATAATTATTTAAATAAATTAAAAAAAGAGTATCAGGATAATTTCCCCAACGAGACTGATTTAAATCACAAAATATACACTGAAGCGGCATCTTTTATTGAAGAAAAGTTTAATGATTTATTTAATGATGGAGTAATAACGCTTGAGGGTTTGACAGCAAAAAGAGTATTTAGCGAAAAGATATCGCCTTTTAAATATTCTTTATGTCAAAGATTTTCATCCTTAAATTTAAGAGATGATATAGATAAAGAAGAATTCGAATCATTTAAAAAATTCCTAAAAAAAGCAAAAATGATTATTACAACAAACTATGACCCTTTCATTGAATTTTTACTTGAAGAACAGTCTGTTATACCCAAAATATACATTGGTAATGAAGGTTTTTTTGATGACACGGTAGGATGGAGTGAATTATATAAAATACATGGTGATGTAAATAACCCTCATTCAATCATTATAACAAAACAAGACTACGACCTTTATGATAGTAAATCTATATTGATAAGCGCTAAGATTTTATCCAATATGATTAAAAATCCTATAATGTTTATGGGTTACTCCCTTTCAGATAGAAATGTACGGAAACTATTATCCGATTTCTCATCACAATTACCAAGCGAAGACGGCAGGGTATCAGCAGAAAGGATAATTTTGATTGAATTTAAAAAGGATGAACAGGAAGTTATAAAAAAATACACCACAGATCAGCAATTAAAAATCAGTTATACATCAGTAGAAACTGACAATTATAAAAAAATATATGATGATATTTTGTTAGTTGATGAAGGACTTTCACCTTATGAGGTACTAAGATACCAAAGAGCAATAAAAAATCTTATTTTAAATGAAGGTGAAAAAGGAAATCTAGATACGATTTTAGTTACACCAGCAGATCTGGATCAGCTAGAAGAAGCTGTAAAACAAGGGAAAAACCTAGTTGTTGCGCTTGGAGATAAAAAATACGTATCTACATACATAGACGAAAATCATTACGTGAACGACTACATTTTAGAGAAAAACGAAATATCGAATAAAACGGCAATCAAATATCTTCTTGATGTAAATTCTACCACTAGAGTCCCATTTTCAAGATTAATAAAATCATGCAATTTCAATAAGATTGAACTAAAATCCAAAGAAATAAGAAAATTAAATAATCGCATTATAAGACATGGCAAGCTTGATAGTGTCATAAATGCAATAAATTTAGATAAGGTAAACTCACAAAAAAAATTCTCATCAATTACCGAGATAAATTCCGAGAAATTCAATAAATTCAAAGAACTAACAGTAATAATTAAAAATATAAAAAATATCGGAAGAGATGAATTAACTCAATATATCAAAAATAAAGCAATACCTTTATTTAATGATGTCAATACAGATGACAATATAAAAACAGAGCTAAGAAAACTATTTTTATGTTTTGACCTATTACTTAATGGAGATGTATCGCAAATCATTCATAATAAAAAATGATAAAGCCCAGAAAATTCTGAGCTTTATCATTGACCCCATATGGTGGTGGGGTACTTCCCTACCAGAGCGAAGCGTGAATAAATACTACTTTTAGCCTCCAAATTTGTCAAGAGCCCTCTCTACTAGGGCTTTTGGGTGCCCTTTGCCCTTTCCAAAAGTGACTTACATCACAATCTAAAATTTTTTAGAAAAAATTTGATTTTAAAATCAATAATATTACCGCAAACATCATTTTTATTACCGCAAGTATTGACATTAAAAATTACCGTTTGTAATATAAATACATCAACGAAACACAGCACGTTGATGTTCTTTAACAACGATGGTAGCAAGCTGTGTATTAGCTATCAGAACGGCGACGCTGATAAAGCGTCAACCTTCTCAGAAGGTTTTCGGATTGGTGTTTTACTATTATCACCAATCACTAAAACCAACTGTTTGGAGGATTTATGGCAACTATAAAAGTGAAGAAATCACGCAAACCAGACTTTTTACGTGGTAACTCTGCAAATAGACGTCATGCCAGACGGAAAGTCGAAGCCATTGCAATTAAAGATATTGAGATGCAACTAGACTCAATATTTCAACTAGAAACTAAAAAACTAAACCGCGTTGAAAAGACACTATCGCTAAGCCACATTCCTGTAACTAGAAGTATTGAACCTAAATTCAAACCATCAGTAGATAACTGTTGCTTACCTAATGTAGCAGTATTTTCAGGAGTTAAAACAAAACAGCCGAGCAGTGAATTCGGGGTTACGGCGAGATAAAGCCCACGGATGGGCTAATAAGATTAACCGCAGATTAAGCGTAATAATTTAAGTTTTATGGGGAGTTTAGTTAGCGCTGAAATATCAGAAGCTCCTAGTTTTATTTCTGTTTTAACTGCAGCTATTTCTTCTAAGGATGACCAAATTGAGTCGTCCGACGATTCCATTTCTAGCATATGAGAAAGCAAGTCTTCATCAGTATATTTAGACTCATTTGTGTATAAACGCTGATAATCATTAGCTCTTTTTATTGTGCTACCTGACTTTTTCCCGAATTGACAAACTGTCTGTGTACCCGTAAGTACCACAACAAAAACACCGAACAGAAATGGATTTCCGTTAAAAATAATTGATGAGCTGAAAATAAGAATTAACACTGAAATAATCTTATCTATACGCCCAGTCGCTGTTGCGTACAGCTTTTCTAGATAATGTGAATATAAAATTCTAGTAATTACATCTTGTCGACTCATATATATCCTTATTTTTTACCATTACCCCCTGTTTTTGCAGGTGGTGGCGGAGGTGGTGATTTAATTAATCTTGACGGCATATGATCATTAACAAATACCGTCTTGGTCGTAGTGTTTGACGATTTTTTATCGTTCATAATTCAATCCTATCATTGCATTGGGGGTGATTGAATTATACACAGATTTCTTGCGTTGGGGAATGTAAGGAACCACCTCACCTGACGTGGTTAAAAGCAGGAATAGTTAACTAATCCCAGTCCATCCTGTGGGCTGTGGTGAGTTGATTAATAGATAGGAGATAGAGATGGAAATATGGTTTAAGGAATTTGAGTCACATGGACGTCAGATTCTAATCAAGAAAGCTCATAACGCCGATGAGTCAAAAATCGGGGTGCAATATTGTTGACCAGAGAAACTTTTCGAGGTCGATTTTGGATTGTGGATAGATTACGACGACGATGATGAGGAAAGCTTTAATAAAGCGGAAGAAGCACGCAACAAGCTATTCGACACCATCGATCAGGAAGCAGTAGATACCGCGGTGAGTAACTTAATTCAAAAACTCAAGCTTGATGATTAGCATCGTGTTTAGTTAATAACGGAGGGAGTATGACAGATAAAAACTACGCCCCACATTACGCGAGTGATGGGTCTAATACCTCGGCATCATTACGCGACAAGTTCGCAATGGCTGCTATGCAGGGTGATTTAGCTTCACAGAGCGAAGATCTTGGTTATTTTCCAAATGATTTTCCAGATGAAGACTTAGTTAATAGAGCTAATTTCTACTACCGCATGGCAGATGCAATGTTAAAGGCTAGGAGGTGATACGTGGGAAAGATGACATTCGTAATTGAGTATGAAGATGGTAAGGAGCCGTCTGTTAATTCAGGAACGGAGATATTAGGCGGTAAATTGTTATCAGTTGGATTTAATGACTACCGAGATGAACAACTAACTCAGGATGAAGTTAGCGCCTTAAATCACGCAATTAACTTTAACAACTTGAAAGAAACCTGCGAAGACTTTGAAGTCAATTATGACGAAGTTGTAGCAAAACTCTAAAGCTCTCGCTCAACAATAACCCACCATATATTTAGATATATAAACAAAACATTTAGTAGTTAATTATATTCATTAAAAGGAAATAAAAATGATGAAACAAGAAACCAGTGTCGTTATTAATGTGAAATTAACTTTAGACCATAAAATTAAATCACCACATGTTGAAGTAAAAACACAAGTATACGCTCATGAAGAAGCACCAGAATTAGCTATATTACTAAGTAACTTCTCAGATAATTTAGTTGGAGAAAATTCAATTAAATCATCATTTAAAAAAGCTGCTATAAACACATTGCTCAATAAAATAACACACTAATAAAATTCAAATCATTAAAAATAAATTAATACACCTTCACTTCGCCAACACCAGATAACCACCTTATCGCTCATCTAGCGAGGTCACCATGAAAACTAACTATTACAGCGCTATGCGTGACGGCATGGCGGTGAGTATCTCTACACCTTTTTTACAACTTGCTCGTCAAGCTGCAAGGATAGCCGTCTCTACAAATAACAAAAATATTTGGCGATTAGCAAGTCAATTACAAATGAAAGCTTATGGGAGGAAAGTATGTCACTAACCATACGTTACACCTATGCCGATATGACGAGCAGAAACCGAAATAATGGCACGGAAATAACCTTTCAGAATCTCAACGATGTCCACATTGAAACCGAATCATTTGGAGAACTTACCCAATATTACCAACCTGACCCCTCAGAAGTCGTTGATTACATAATCAGTCAATATGATGAAAAGTCACTTGCTACGGCTATTCATCTCTCAGGACGAGGGGAAGTGGTTGCAAAGATACTCAATGAGTTGTATTTCAGGAGGGTTGCGTGACAGACCATCAACAATGGTTAGAAGAATTGCGCAGGAGGTGCAAAGAATCGCAGGAACGCGAGCTCGATGAATTTATGTATCAAACGGAAGTGTTAGGACGGCAAGGATTGTCATTGCCAATGAAGGACTTTCAGGGAGATTTTCAATGAACAATATCTCTCATTTCTGCCCAACAAAAAAATACCCTCGATTAACATCACAGTTAGAAAAAAATAGAGAAGAGGCTCTCGCTAAGGCAATTGCAATGATTGACGGTCAATTGCCGAATACAAGTGTGCCAGATAGGGAAAAACGATTAGCAATGGAATTGCTACACATGAACTTGAACACATCGAAAAATCACCCTCCTCTTCCTGAGCATATTCAAGCCCAACGAGATTCAAAAAGGACATATACGCCTAGTAATAAATTTGAAGTCGATTACTACGGAAGTGATCGCCGTCAAGGTCAATATTTAGGGGATTAATATGACAGCTGTATACAAAGCTATTAGTAATGTTGCTAGAGAAATGGCTGAAACGGGCATTAAAAAAGGAAGTGTAAATCAACAACAAGGATTTATGTTCAGAGGAATTGACGCGGTATATAACGCTCTCGCTCCTGCTCTAGTTAAGCATGGGTTGCTTATTCTTCCACGGATCATTGAACGTACCGTCACGGAAAGACAAACACAAAGAGGTGGCTTGTTATTTTATGTCGTAGTGAAGAGTTTGAATTTGTTTCTGTTGAAGATGGAAGCAAACACACGGTTGTGACTTATGGTGAAGCAATGGATAGCGGAGACAAAGCCACAAATAAAGCCATGTCTATTGCATATAAATACGCAGCTTTCCAAACATTTTGTATACCAACTGAAGAAACGGCAATCGATGCGGATGCAGAAGTCCACAATGTAGCACCGAGAACACCAGATCAAATATTGAAAGATTTTACTAATTCAGCAATGGCTATTACAGATCTCAATATTTTGAAAAAAGAATTTGGTGAAACATGGAAGTTACTCAGAAAAACGCCTGAACAATCAAAAGCAAAGGAAGTATATAACATCAGAAAATCAGAATTGGAGAAGATGTAATGGCAAGTAAAGGTGTAAACAAAGTCTTATTGATAGGACATCTAGGTCAAGATCCTGAAATGCG
The DNA here is from genome assembly GCF_047921555.1 of Proteus sp. LHD240705. NCBI lineage: Bacteria > Pseudomonadati > Pseudomonadota > Gammaproteobacteria > Enterobacterales > Morganellaceae > Proteus > Proteus sp. LHD240705. The sequence continues at coordinate 355,138 of NZ_JBLRMI010000003.1, read as the reverse complement.
TTACCTCCCAAATGGCGATGCGGTCACTAATATTACATTAGCCACCAGCGATTCATGGAAAGATAAACAATCAGGTGAAACCAAGGAACGTGTTGAATGGCATAGAATTGTGATATTTGGAAAGCTCGCCGAAATTGCTGGCGAATATCTGCGTAAAGGATCACAAGTCTATATCGAAGGTCAATTACAAACACGTAAATGGCAAGATCAAAATGGACAAGATAGATACAGCACGGAAGTTGTAGTGAATATTAATGGTTCAATGCAAATGTTAGGTAACAACAATCAGGCAGGTAGGCAGAGTCCACAACAAAATCAAGGATGGGGTCAACCACAGCAACCACAGAAGCCAGCACAACATCAAGCACCACAGAGTCAACCACCGATGGATTTTCAAGAAGACGACATTCCATTCGCGCCAATTGGACACCCCTACCCACGCCACACTATTTATGTGATTTAACCAAGTGATATCAGTATGAAAGCTACGGACAGCTTAATTTAACTCGCAGGGATGCAAGCAGAGGAATGAATAATGGCAATAGTTCAATTTTATACAACAAGAAGTAAAGACGAAACTCCATCACAAATTACTAATAACCTCCGATATGAATTACCAGATGATCATAATTTCAGTGCTGATGATGACCTAGAATCCTGCATTGAAGCATGTGCAGAATATTATCACGCTGACTGTGACGGATGGGAGAGCAGATTTCCATGCTTATTTATGCTCTGGATTGACGATGAATACCTAGGGATATTTGAGGTTAAGCGTGAGTTTGAACCAACATTTTCAGCCCAAAAGGTGGAGTGATGGATAAATCAAGGATGCAATTTGAATCGTGGTTTAACAATCAGTATTCAGGTTATAACTACGATGAAAAACTTATTTCATTCGTTAAAGCACAATTATTTATTGTATGGCAAGCATCACGCGAATCATTATTACTAAATTTACCGATAAGAGAAAGGAATAAAGGTAATTATGATTATTTTACTGACGGATATAACAGTGGAATATCAGCATGTGAAATCGCTTTATTAGATAGCGGAGTGAAAATTAAAAATGGATAAAAATATATTATAAATGGCAAAACATTTAAAAAACAAAATAAACTCAGGCGAAGGTATTGATGAACATAATTGGCAAGAAATAATTGAAGTTTGTAATGAAATAGAGCGAATTAATAATTTAGAACCCGTAGTATTTGCCAGACATACAGGAATGCAAAGACCACTAGATTTAACTGTATCTCACACAATATTAAATAATTGGATAGGATTTAACACTAAAAACCCAGAAATAAAGGATGATATTTACCCTCTATTTATTTTAGATTAAATAACCATGCAAATAATCTGATATGTATTACTCATGCTAATACAGGGTTCTGCTGTACCTGTAACGGAAGATATATACACGCAATCGGAATGCAATAAACGTGCTGAATATTTAATGTCAGTGAGGAATATTGAAGTTGTTTGTGGTGAGGTGATGAGAGATGAATAAATTAAAAGAGGAAATAATTAATCTTCTAAAATACAACAAATTGACAAATGCTGAATTATATTACTTATGTAGTCCTGAATACTCTAAAAGTCAGGTTAGTTGTGTAATTGGTCATTTAGAAGCAGGTGGAATTATCAGGAAAGGAGTTTGCGAATATTGGGAGTTGATCAATGAATAAATACACCGAACTATCTGATTTCGAGATTAATAAAAAGGTAGCTGACTTAATTGGCGCCACTCCATTTCCATTCGGTTCAACAGATTATCGTCGCTCCGCTGTTTCTGGTTGTGAAAGTGCAATAATTATTAGATCACCTCGTAAGGTTGGCTCATTCGACCCATGCAACAACCCGCCTGACGCAATGCCGATTATTATTGAAAACTTGATATCGTTAATGGCAGATATGTCAGATGGTAGAGAGTCAACTTGGTGGTGTGCAAGTGATATTTCAAACAGCTTCACATCGAACTATAAATCAAACCCACTACGCGCCGCTATGGAAGTATTTCTGATGATTAAGGATGCGGAGAATGAAAAAATATGACTTGATATTGTGTGATCCACCTTGGTCTTACAATAACAAAGTTTCAAATGGCGCAGCAGATAATCATTACAACACCACCGATTTATATTCCCTCTCCCGATTACCAATAGAAAAACACTACTCTAAAAATGCCGTACTGTTTATGTGGTACACAGGAAACTTTGCACTCGAAGCAATTAAATTAGCAGAAGCGTGGGATTTTAAAGTTAAAAATATGTTCGGGTTTGCGTGGGTTAAATTAAATAAAAATGCAGGAGATAGAATAAATAAAAAACCGCCAGAGGATTTCTTTGACTTTATGGAAATATTAAACAATGAGACGAAGATTAATTGCGGTAATTACACTCGTCAAAATATTGAAATGTGTTTAATAGCCACAAGAGGTAATGGATTACCTCGTAAGTCTGCAAGTGTTAGGCAAGTTATTTATTCATGTCTTGGTGAGCATAGCGAAAAGCCAAAAGAAATACATTATAGGTTAGAAGAATTATACGGAGATGTTCCTCGACTCGAATTATTTGCACGAGAGAAATATGGTGATTGGGATGTATATGGCAACCAAGTAGAAGGAAGCATTAAATTAATATAGATGAATTATGACATTTACTGAACTTGCAGAGCTAATAGCATTATGTGTACTTATTTAATTGAAACAGGACAAGCATAATTATGGATATTATTGACTCAGCAAATGAAATAAACGAATTACATATTCAAACATCATTATCAAATCGTAAACCAGCAATTAAATCTCATAACGGAATGTGTATTTGGTGTCACGAAGAAACGGTTGCACCTAATAGTGCATATTGCAGTAAAGATTGTGGTGATGATCATGAGCAATATAAACGGAAGAATGGATAGTATTACGAAATTACAAAAGGAATAGAAAGATGGAATATAAACTATTACGCTTGGATGAAGTTTTAGATAGAACAGGATACAGCAAGTCATGGACTTACAAATTAATAGATAAAGGAGAGTTTCCAAAGCAGGTAAAAATAGGATCTCGCTCAGTTCGTTTTATTGAAAGTGAAGTAGATGAATGGATAGAGCAACGAATCAATAATGCTCGTTGCCCTGATAATACCATCAATTGAGTTTTATTTCTTTTTACTTCTCAGCTCGTCTATATAATCAGCATACCACTGCATCATTTCCCTTCTCCCCTCCAAATACAGCGCATGGTTATAAGTGCCACGGATAGAGTTTTTATCAACATGAGCAAGTTGTAACTCTATCCACGCTGTATTAAATCCTTTCTCATGCAATATTGTGCTCATGGTGTGTCTAAAGCCGTGACCAGTAGCTCTGCCTCTATAGCCCATTCTACCAATCATTGTATTTATCGCCATTTCGGACAGGTGTTTCTTATGGTTAGTTCTACTAGGGAAAATATACTGATAATCGCCACTTATTGGCTGTATTTGACGTAGTAAAGAAATTACCTGATCTGACATTGGCACAACATGTACTCTACCCATCTTCATGATTTTTTCTGGTAGTTTCCATGTCTTGCTTTCAAAGTCGATAAATGACCATTCTGATTTTCGTAACTCTCCCGGTCTTAAACCAGTGAGCATTAAGATGTTTAAGGCAGTTCTTACGATCTGACTTCCTTGATATTTATCTACTGAAGATAAAAACTCTGGCAACTCATCAGCTAATAAGTACGGGTAATTTTCTCGCTGATGCGGAATAAATGCGCTAGCTAAGTCAGGAGCAGGATTGTATTCAGCTCGTCCAGTGATAATGGCGTATTTCCAGACCTCACCACAACGTTGCCTCACCTTCTTTAATTTCTCGGTAACACCACGTTTCTCCATTATCGAAAGCACTTCAAGCAATTCGAGAGGTTTAATCTCTGCTATTGGGCGATCTCCAATATATGGGAAAACATCATTTTCAAATGCTTCCATCATGTCATCACGATAACCTTCAGACCACCGGTCTTTTCTTCCCTCATACCACTCTAGAGCAATGCTTTTAAATGTATTGCTTCCATCAAACTTTGAATCCCTTTTCTTATCTTTCTTTATCTTGTTAGGATCAACGCCATCAGATAACTGCCGTTTTGCGTCATCCCTTTTCTTTCTTGCTTCCGCGAGAGTTATGGTTGGGTAGACACCGATAGCTAGAACTTTTTCTTTGCCATCTATACGGTATTTTAATCTCCAATATTTACTTCCTGATTTTGTAACTAATAGATATAAACCGCCTCCATCAAATAGTTTGTAGTCCTTTTCTTTTGGCTTACTGCTATCAACTTGCTTAACTGTTAGTTTCATATTGGGGGTATTAAATATTAAGGGGGTATAATGTTCCCCCATTTGTACCCCAAAAAAATGGAGCTTTCAAGAGACGTCAAGAGACTTCAGGAGACAATAATTTGATTGGATTGCTTGATTTTACTGGAATAAGGAGACTTCAGGAGATGTTAGGAGACATTGAAATGGCGGAGGAGGAGAGATTCGAACTCTCGGATGGTTTCCCATCGGCGGTTTTCAAGACCGCTGCCTTCAGCCGCTCGGCCACCCCTCCGCAATGGGGAGCAATATAAACACCTAGGCTTATGTTGTAAAGCCCTTATTGTACTGTTTGCCGTAAAATTAAACGCATTACAAGTCAATGGCTTAATTTATCAACGATTTATGGGTTCTACTTGGGTATTTTCCTTATTTTTGCTAAATTAGCGGTATTATTTTTGATTGGTTGCTACGCACATGTTTGTATTTAACGGAAAAGAAATCGAGACAGATAGTCACGGTTATTTAAAAAATAGCAATGAGTGGAATGAAGATATGGTTCCAACATTAGCTGAACTAGAGGAAATTGAGCTTACAGAACAACATTGGGAGATTATCCGTTTTGTTCGCCAGTTTTATTTAGAATTTAATACCTCCCCTGCTATTCGGATGTTAGTAAAAGCGCTTGCACAAAAATATGGCGATGAAAAAGGAAATAGCCGTTATCTTTATCGTTTGTTTCCTAAAGGCCCTGCAAAACAAGCGACAAAACTTGCTGGTTTACCAAAACCCGTTAAATGTATTTAATATTATCTTTCGATAAAAGATCATTAAAATAATATTACTCATAATGGCGGATTGAAAAGTCTGCCATTGGTTCATATTCACAAGATGTCGCTGACCAAAATGTAATTTTGGCACTTCTTGGACCACCAGCTTCTAACCAATCTTCAAATTCTTTTAATACATTTTCTTCCGCAAAAGCCTTTACTCCCACGCTACCATCATCACGATTCCAAACATACCCTGTTATTGGCTGTTTTTTCATCCACTGATAAGTAAAAAAACGAAAACCAACACCTTGAACACGCCCTTGAATAATATATTCTCTACCGATTTTCATATACCCTTCTAGTAACCCTCTTCAAATAAAAATTCTGTCTAGGTTATTGTCTTTTCTTTATACAATAGATAATCTGATTTTGTGAGGTTTTTTATTCATAATGAAAGCAAAGGATTATATTTTTTCAAACCCTTGAAATTTCACTTTGTGACCTCATATATGTAACCAATAAGCAAGGCTATATGGAGGTGATACTATGATGACCGCCAGCAAATTTGGGATAGGACAGCAGGTTAGACATAAATTACTCGGCTACTTAGGCGTTGTTGTCGATGTGGATGCTGAATATTCCCTTGATCAACCTAATGAGGATGATATTGCATCTAATGTGACCTTGCGAGCAGCACCTTGGTACCATGTTGTGATGGAAGATGATGAAGGACAACCTGTTCATACTTATCTTGCTGAAGCGCAGATAACCTATGAAGTTTCAGATGAACACTTAGATAATGACTCATTAGATGAGTTATCACAGTCAATTCGTAGCCAATTACAGGCACCACGATTAAGAAATTAACCCAATTAATCTACATAACCAGTAATCTGAATGAAATGATAATCGCCGAATTTGTTTTCGGCGATTTTATTTTAGCGTATTACCAAGGAAGACCATGTGCTTCAATTTCTTTTTTAGGACAACGATCCATTACCACACGTAACCCTGCATCTTCGGCTAAATTTTTAGCATCTTCATTAATAACACCAATCTGTAACCATAATACTTTGGCATTAATTTCAATGGCTTCTTGCGCAATTTCTAATGCTACGTCAGATTGACGAAAAACATCAACCATATCAACAGCAACAGGAATATCTTTTAATGAGGCATAGCATGGTTGCCCCAATAAGGTCTGCCCTGACATACCTGGATTGACAGGAATAACATCATAGCCTTGTTCTAATAGGAATTTCATGACTTTATAGCTTGGGCGATCTTCTTTATTACTCGCACCAACAAGCGCAATGGTTTTAACGCTTCTTAAAATGTCATAAATGTCTGAATCCACCATTTATCTACTCCGTTCATCATGAAGATTGAAAATATTATGATACATCATAGTATCTTGATCTGTTCATAGCTTCTAAGATAAAAAAAAGGTATTTTGAAAACTGGAATAATTACTATATTTATTTTTAAAGGTATCAAATGGAACAAATTGACCGCACGCTCTTAAAAGAAAAAAATATCGCGCTTGTTGCCCATGATCACTGTAAAAGCTCATTACTGGAATGGGTTGAAAATAATCGTGAACAACTGTCTCTACACAAGTTATTTGCAACAGGAACTACCGGTAATTTAATTAATCACCACACTGGCCTTACTGTTACTCAAATGCTAAGTGGTCCTATGGGTGGCGACCAACAAATAGGTGCAATGATCGCTGAAAAGAAAATTGATATTATGATTTTCTTTTGGGACCCATTAAATGCTGTTCCGCACGATCCCGATGTTAAAGCTCTTCTACGCTTAGCTACAGTTTGGAACATCCCAGTTGCAACAAATCGTGCAACTGCGAATTTTTTAATTTCATCACCTCTCTTTTCACAAGAATCTACAATTAAAATTCCAGATTATGAGGGTTATTTAAAAGAGAGATTAAAATAATCCTAAGGTTTTCGCTGTATAGGCACACCTTGAGATTTTAGTTCTGAAACAAAACAAGATGGCTGTTGTTTATTAAATAATAGCCATACTTGTTTTTTTGCTCTTGTTAAAGCGACATACATTAAGCGTCGCTCCTCTGCATTAGGATAATCTTCAACACTAGGCAGTAATGCCAATTCAATAATCGATTCTCTTGCTGGTGCTGGAAAAGCATCTTTGCCTTCTTGTAAACCTAAAATAATAACGTAATCCGCTTGTTGCCCTTTTGAAGCATGAAAAGTCATAAACTGTAGATCTAATTTAGGCCAACGTGTTTTCGCTTTTTTTAATAATTCTGGTTTTAAATAGTGATAACGAGCGAGTAAAAGGATAGTTTCATTTTCTTCTACATAACCACTCATTTTATTTAATAGATTTTCAAGTTGATCATCAGATAACAGCACAACTGACTTTTTATTACCTTTCACTAAACTATTTAAAGGCTTAGATAATTGAGCTGGATTTTGTTGAATAAACGTATTGGCAACATTTCCTATCGTGTCATTAAAACGATAAGTCGTATCTAATGCACATTCAGCACCTTCACCAAAAGAGTGATGGAAAGAAGTCGTTAATAATAATTCTGCGCCACTAAAACGATAAATGGCTTGCCAATCGTCTCCTACTGCAAATAGAGATGTTTGTTTATTTTGCTGTTTTAATGCGGTTAATAATGAAGCTCTTAATGGAGAAATATCTTGGAATTCATCAACGAGAATATGTTTCCAAGGACTAATAAAACGCCCTTTTTCAATAAGATTGATAGCTTGATGTAATAAGCCCGAAAAATCGATCGCATCTTCCTCTTTTAATGCAGTTTTCCAAGCTTTTAATAATGGAGATAATAATTTTAAATACTTTTTAAAGGCTTCTGTATATTCGGGTTGTACACTTTCAATCAGAGATTTTTGGCTACCGCCTTGCATCCTTAATAAACCAATCCAACGCTCTAATCTTACGGCAACTTGGTTTTCTAATTTTTTATCATGCCAAAACTCACCATCAGGAATATCCCACTCTAACTCCTGAGATAACCACTCTCGCCACCCTTTTGCTTGTGCTTTTTTCTGTTGGCACTGCTCTCGCCACTCACCTAATAATAGCGCTCTTCTTTTTTCACTATTTATTTCAAGCTCACTAATTTTGGGTTGTTTTTTAGTCGCTTGTTGAATAACGGATAATGCCAGTGCATGGAACGTTTTTGCCATAATATCGGCATTTAAACGACTAGAAAGTCTTTCATTCATTTCTTGTGCGGCTTTACGACCGAAAGCAAGTAATAAGATTTGATCTGGCTGTGCTAATTGACGACGTAATAACCAGCCTGCTCTCGCGACTAATACTGATGTTTTACCACTGCCCGCACCAGCCAGAACAAGAATATTTTCTTCACCATTAATCACAGCACGACACTGCGATTCATTTAATGGCGATGATTCAATCGTATTAAAAAATTCCGCATACTCATTTAATATTTGAGTTACCCATGCAGAGTTTTCTTTATTAATAAGTGCGTCACCTTGCTTTAACCATTCTAAACATTGCTGATAAAGACTATGGCAATTATCAAATTGAGTAAGGCGTTCAAGAGGAAGGGGAATAGCAGAAAAGCTTTCTTTGATAGATTGTTGGATCTCAACAAGCTTAGACTTTTTTATCCATCTATTTGATTGAGTGATTTCATTAATATTATGGAGTTGCTTTTCAAGCACCTGAGCACTTATTTCGCTCATTTCTTTACTCCAATTTTGCCATGATTGATAAAGATAACGATAAAACTGCTGAGTTTCTTCCCAGTCTGTTCCATGCAATCGAACAACTTTATCTTCAGGCAATAAAAATTCTAATTCCCCCCACACAATTCCTTTTTTACAGAAAATATTAATCAATTCGTTAAAAGGAATTAAATACTGATGTTTTTCACCACTGACTTCAATACCAGCATTTAACAATTTGACTCTATTATAAGGATGCTGTGCTAAACGTTGTCCCATCGGGGTGGATTTCAGTTCCATACGTAATTCCTGCAATAAATAACAAATAGTCTGTTGTTAAGCTCTTTTTAATCGGTGATAAACCCTATATTCTAAGAGGTAATTATCTTCATCTTGTTTATTTAAGGGCTTTTTGTGTTCACTTTGCTAAATGGCGCCCGCCGATTTATCTATAATAGCCACTTTTTATATTATATTCGCATAATAATCGCGCTTACAGGAACGACTTTGTTTCCTTGGATCTTAGGGCAAGAGCCTAAATACACAATTCCGCTAACTTTAGGAGTGGTTGCGGCAGCATTAACTGACTTAGATGATAGGCTTGTTGGCCGTTTAAAAAACCTTGTTATCACTTTATGCTGTTTTCTTCTTGCTTCAGCATCAATAGGATTACTTTACCCATATCCTATTTTATTCTTTTGTGGTTTAGCCATTTCTACTTGGGGATTTATTTTATTAGGCGCTTTAGGCCAACGGTACGCAACCATTGCGTTTGGTGCTTTATTAATCGCAATTTATACTATGCTCGGTATGCCTATTTTCCCTGAATGGTATGAACAACCCGTTTTACTACTGTTAGGCGCTATTTGGTATAACTCATTAACATTAGTTGGTCACTTATTATTCCCAATTCGCCCAGTTCAGGACAATTTAACTCGTTGCTACCAACAACTTGCCACTTACCTCGAAGCTAAAGCGACATTATTTGATCCTGATATCGAAGATGACTATCAACATTCGCTTTATAATTTAGCAATGGCAAATAGCCAATTAATTGACACGATGAACCAAACTAAAGTTACATTATTAAGTCGATTAAAAGGTGATAGAGGCCAACGTAGTAGCCGTTTCACTCTTCATTACTATTTTGTTGCTCAAGATATTCATGAGCGAGCAAGTTCGTCGCATGTTCAATACCAACTATTAAGTAATGAATTGCGACATAGCGATGTGTTATTTCGTTTTCAACGTTTGCTTTCTATGCAGGCACGAGCTTGTGAACAAGTTGCACAATCTATTCTTTGGCATAAAAAATATCAGCATAACCCTTCATTAGAACGTGCTATAAATTATTTAGAGAATGCACTAAATCATTTAAAAAATACGACTTCAGAGCCACAATTAATAACGCCTTTAAATAATTTACTGCAAAATCTTCAAGGTATTGATGCGCTTTTACGAAGTATTAGTACAGAGCAATACCAAATATCCCACGACCAAAAGGAAGAAACGCAACTTTCTGATGATGGTTTAACTGGATGGCGCGATATTGCACTAAGAATAAAAGAACACCTTACACCTAAATCGGCGCTTTTTAGACATGCCGTTAGGATGTCACTCGTTTTATGTATTGGCTATGCCATTATTCAATTCTTCCAATTAGACAGAGGTTATTGGATATTACTCACCAGTCTGTTTGTTTGCCAACCTAACTACAATGCCACTCGCCGACGTCTTACCTTACGAGTAAGTGGTACTATTATTGGTATTTTAATTGGCTTCCCTATTTTATATTTTGTTCCTTCAATTGAAGGGCAACTTGTTTTAATTGTGATAACGGGTACGCTCTTTTTCGCATTTAGAACCATACAATATGCACATGCCACACTATTTATTACTTTATTGGTTTTATTAAGCTTCAATTTGCTTGGTGAAGGTTATGATGTTGCCCTTCCTCGTATTATCGATACCTTAATTGGCTGTGCCATAGCATGGTTTGCTGTTAGCTTTATTTGGCCTGATTGGAAATTCCGTCAACTGCCCGTTGTTATTCAAAAAACAATGACGAATAACTGCTATTATCTTGACGCCATCCTTATTCAATATTACCAAGGAAAAAATAATAGCTTGAGTTATCGAATTGCTCGTCGAAATGCTCATAGCAGTGATGGTGAATTAGCATCATTGATCTCAAACATGTCATCAGAGCCAAAAAGTTATCAAGCATCCCAAGAAGTGGCTTTCCAGTTGCTTTGCTTAAATCACACTTTACTCAGTTATATTTCTGCACTTGGCGTTCATCGTTCAAAAATAGAAGATGAGAATGTACTTACATTGCTTAATGATACGGTTTGTTATATCGATTCTGCTTTACGTCGCAAAACGCCACAAGACGAAGGATTTAAGCAATCTCATGTAGAATTAATTGAAAGGATCAACCTATTACCTAATGCAGATAATCCTCGCATTCAATTAGTACTCACTCAAATCCGATTACTATTGGATTTGCTGCCACAAATTATTAGTTGTATCCAAATTATTGAGCAAAGCGAATCAAACAGCCTACCTAAACCCCAAGTTTAGTCCCATATTGACGTTATTTTCTCTAATTGCCATAAGTACATTAGAGAAAATAACAGTCATTACTTTTATCTTATTGAAAAGATAATTCGTTGTACCAATCTAATAACTCCATTTTAAGTTGACTAGGTAATACAGAACGATGGCACCCAACGATAGCTCCTGCCAATGAAAGTAAAAGTTCACTATTTCTCAAATTGTGGCTATGCATTAATTTTAGATAACACGCTTTAGCACCGATTAAACGCAGTTCTTCAACTTGATTAATGCCAATTTGATTCAACCTTTTTTCTAATATCACACCTAGATTAGGTAAGTCTTTTATTCTGCAAGGCTTCTTTCGTTGTCCTAAATATTCTTGAATACTGTAGTGATATGACATATCAATATATTGATCTAATTTCTGCTGATTTTTCCATAGCGAATCCGTTATATGGTAATAACGCAATATGATAGGAATTCCTTTTTTCAAATAGGTATAGGAACTCATTTTTGTTGCCTTATAAAGAGTTTCTAAAAAACCACTTCCTTTTAAATAAAACTCATTATCTGACGTGATAGCAAACATAACATCATCAATCATTAAGCTAACACCACCAAATTGAGACTTTGTTGTTAACTCTCCATATTGCGCAATACGCGATAATAAATGAGCCTTCCTTTGCTCAGGTAAAAATAACATTGAAACTCCAACACATACTTTAAGATTAAATTTTATATTTGAATTCAAAAACATGCATAAACATAACAAGAAGGACAATAAAGAATTTCCTTTATATTGCCAATAGTTGACGACTTAAAAATAGAGATTTACATAAAATTTGAGAGGAACTTTCAAAAAAATGAGCTTGATTTAAGCGAAATATAGAGATACTGTATATTCATACAGTACATATGGAACGAGGTAAATATGAAACTCTCAACATCATCTCCGACAAGACAGAACGCCATTCTCCAAGAGATCTCAAATGAGGTATTACCTCTATCTATCCCTTCAACAGTGGCGACTTACGATAGTAATAATAAACAAGGTATGGTGAGTGAACTTCTCTACCAAAACCCGCTCGTCATTAATCACATCCTTTTGCCATTACTGAAACAGTATAGTCATGAATCGCGTTGGTTATTGTGGCTAAACCCACAACAAAAACTAAATCGTACTTGGTTAAAAAACGCAGGATTACCACTTAACAAAATAATCCAGTTAAATCATATAAATATGATAACTACTGTTGATTTAATGGAAAAAGCACTGATGAGTGGTAATTACAGTGTAGTACTCGGTTGGTTACCAGAAATATCGTCAGAAGAGATGAAACGATTAGAATCTGCTGCAAGTAAAGGAAAAACCCTTGGGTTTATTATGCGACAGCAAGTTAATTCAAATATCCATTTAGAAAGTACTAATACATCTAAACGACATTTGAATTCCGTAAAAATTCATTCAATTCACTACCATTAGTGAAATTTAAGAGTTTTCCTAATACTCAAAACACCCTTGTGTCATTTAAGATAAGTCAAAAGTATTTATAACCTAAATCATATAGTTACAAGAAATTTAACAAAAATACAGAATCTTTCCCATTGTGGAATAAGACGGATCTTTTTAAAATTTTAAGTCGAATTTTAAAGGATTACTTGTAACTTTTTAAGTTCATTGTAGACTTTATGTCGTTAAGGTTATGCTTTAAATCCCATTTTTCGGGATCATCATTTGATGAAAGCATTGGATTCCTAACAATAATTTAACCAAGGGCAAATAATAAGGCTTAAAGCCAAATGCCTAACTTGGATGATAACGAGGCGTAAAAATGAAAAAGACAGCTATCGCATTAGCAGTGGCAGTGGCAGCTTTCGCAACTGCAGCGCAAGCAGCTCCAAAAGACAATACCTGGTATACCGGTGGTAAATTAGGTTGGTCTCAATACCAAGGTACTAGCAACCATTTCGATGGTACTTCTATCGGTAATGGTAACACTCACCGTGATCAATTAGGTGCAGGTGCATTTGCTGGTTATCAATACAACCAATACTTAGGTTTTGAACTGGGTTACGATTGGTTAGGTCGTATGACTTATAAAGGTTCATATGACAACGGTGCATTCCGTGCTCAAGGTATCCAATTAACCACTAAATTAAGTTATCCAGTAATGGAAGACTTAGACGTTTATACTCGTTTAGGTGGTATGGTATGGCGTGCAGATTCTTCTGCAACTAAAAATGCTACTTCAGCATCTCCAGTTCAAGAACGTTTCTCTAATAACGATACTGGCGTTTCTCCAGTATTCGCATTAGGTACTGAATACGCGATCACTCCAAACATCGCTACCCGTGTTGAATATCAATGGATCAACAACATCGGTGATAAAGGTACTCTGAATGCACGTCCAGACAACGGCATGCTGAGTGTTGGTGTTGCTTACCGCTTCAACCAAGAAACTCCAGCTCCAGTTGTAGCTCCAGCACCAGTTGTAGCTCCAGCTCCAGTTGTTGAGAACAAAACCTTTACTCTGCGTTCAGACGTTCTGTTCAACTTCAACAAATCTACTCTGAAAGCTGAAGGTCAAGAAGCTCTGAATGGTCTGTACGCTGAACTGGCTAACATCGACCCAACTCAAGGTCGTGTAGTAGTTATCGGTTACACTGACCGTATCGGTTCACAAAACTACAACCTGCCTCTGTCAGAAAAACGTGCTCAATCTGTAGTTGATTACCTGGTTTCTAAAGGTATCCCTGCAAACAGCATCTCTGCAGAAGGTCGTGGTAAAGAAAACCCAGTTACTGGCAACACATGTGACAACGTTAAAGCTCGTTCAGCTCTGATCGATTGCTTAGCGCCAGACCGTCGTGTTGAGATCGAAATCCAAGGTACAACTGAAGTTGTTGTTCCTGCTGGTAAATAATTCAGATAGTAGAATAATCTACTGTTGATGAATTCAAAACCCTGCCATTGGCAGGGTTTTTCTTTTATGGAGATAAAATTAGATCAAAATATAAAGACAAGAACGTTTTCAGGCCAGTATGAAATATCACAATAAAAACAAATAAATTGTCGAAGCCAGTAAGCTAAGAATAATGTAACTTATTTTTCTTTATCGCGTTCTAATAACTCAATGAGTCCATCTTTTAAACTATGCACTTTTAATGCATATTGTTCTTTTCGTTCAGCGTCTTCAATTAATTGCACGATCGTTTCTGATAATGTGATCCCTCTTCGTTGTGACAATGCAGATAAGCGTTGCCAAACTTTAAACGTTAAATCGATTGATTTCTTGCGCGTATGCTGATGCTCAGCATTAAAATAACGTTTTCTGCGAGCTCTAATCGTTTGCTTCATCCTATTAGATAAATCAGGATTCATATGCAAATCTATCCACTCTAAAACTTTTAATGGTTGTGATTCAAGAAGCAACAATTGCTCGACAACTTCATCAGCGGCACTTTTTTCTATATAACGGGTAATTAATTCACCTTCACGGTGTTTTTTTACTAGATAGGCCCACTTCCAGCCACATTCTAGGTTCTCTAATTGTTGATATTTCATACAAATCCCCGTGACAACGTAACTATATAGTAGCATATCAACAATTTTACAAAAATACTGCCACTGAACCGAAATTTTTTGACTATTTTATAGGCAAAGTTATTTTAGATAATCTTTCTTATCAATTAATAACAAGCCTTGATAAGGGATAGTTTTCTGAGCACGTTATGATAGAATCGAGCGTCGCTATCATAAAACCTTAATGACCAATTATTAACCCGTCATTATAAGGTCGTAGCGGTACATATTCCCTGCCTATGCAGTTGATGACAGTTAAAGAACCGTCTTATTGCAGGATAGGTATCGACTTATACGATATCTAATTATCTCTTTTCACTAATCAATAATAAAAACGGTAACCTTGAAAAACAACGAATTAGAATGGCAGGCGTTACGTCCTGATTACGCCTCCTACCAAACTTTCTTTCAAACAGCATCTCAATTACCTGCATCTCTACTTCGTGAGGTTCAACCTCGCCTGTATGAAAGCCTGCAATGGTTAAACAATGCAGATTCAGGGCAGTTTATGCTGTTAAAAGCGGATGATTCTACTGCTTACTTTGATATGCTGACAGACACATTAACGCAATCAGGGATCAAAACTGATCCTGTTGTTGGCAGTTATCAAGCAGAAACCAATAAAATCGATTGGCAAGAAAATGTACAAGGTGCATTTTCATCATCAGAATCTATTACTTGTTGCCAATGGATAGAGCCAGAACAACTCTTTGGTTCATTCTATTGCCATAAAGACGAAGTTACCCTCAGCCCAGGTTTATTGCATAAAGTAAATGGAGGCATTTTAGTCCTCTCTATAAAATCTTTACTTGCACAACCACTAATGTGGTTCCGCCTTAAAAAAATGGTTGAAGAGCAGCGTTTTGAATGGCTTGTTTGGAATGACAATCAATCCCTGCCTTTGCCTATTGAAAGCATGCCTCTCAATTTACGGGTTATTTTAGTCGGTGATAGATTAAGCCTTGAAGAGCTTGAATTTATGGAGCCTGAGCTAAGTAGCACAGCTTTATATGGTGAATATGAATACGATATGTATTTAGAAGACGAAACCGCTCTTTCTCAATGGTGTGGCTTTGTAAATTCATTGTGCCAAAAATATAGCCTCCCTTCTCTATCTGCGGATGCTTGGGAAGTCTTGCTAACACAAGCAGCAAGACAACATGAAGATCAGCTAATGCTGAGCCTAGATTTAGAATGGATCTTACGCCAGCTTCGTTATGCAATTCGTTTTAATCATGGTCCTTCTCTAAATGCTGATGCATTGAAAAAAGCAGAAGAAAATCGCCTATGGCGACACAGTTATTTATTAGAACGTAGTCGTGATGAGATTTTACAAGACCAAGTAATGATACAAACAGAAGGTGAAGCTGTTGGTCAAATCAATGGACTTTCTGTCTTGGATTACCCTGGATATCCTGATTTAATCGGAGAACCGACTCGCATTACCTGCGTTGCACATATAGGTGATGGTGAGTTTACAGATGTTGAGCGAAAAGCTGAGCTTGGTGGCAATCTTCATGCTAAAGGAATGATGATTATGCAAGCTTACTTAAACTCAGAATTACGTTTAGACCAACCACAGCCATTTAGCACCTCGATTGTTTTTGAACAATCATATGGTGAGGTGGATGGTGATAGCGCCTCTCTGGCTGAATTATGTGCTTTTATTAGCACTCTGGCACAACAACCTATTGATCAACAAATTGCTGTTACAGGTGCCGTTGATCAATTTGGTCAAGTCCAACCGATTGGCGGCGTAAACCAGAAAATCGAAGGCTTCTTTGATATCTGCCAACAAAGAGGGCTAACTGGTGCACAAGGCGTAATTATTCCTCTTGCCAATATTCGCCATCTTGTACTCAACGAAAATGTGCAACAAGCGGTAAAAGAAGAAAAATTTCATATTTGGCCTGTCACTCATGTAGCGGAAGCGATAACGTTACTGACGCGTCAGCCATATTATGAAGAGCAATGTGAACCAGAACAATCAGACTCACACTTGTTAGCTGTTATTCATGATCGTATAACACTTGCAAATAATCAGGATAGACCTAAATTACCTTGGTTCTTACGTCTATTCAGATAATTCTGTTTCAAGTGATCGGAGTTGTTCAGCGTACAAGTGTAAGCTATTCTGTTGTCTTACACTTGATAAAGGCTATATAGACAATGGTTGATAAACGCGAATCTTATTCTAAAGAAGACCTCATTGCTTCAGGCCGTGGTGAATTATTTGGCCAAGATGGCCCACCACTGCCATCTGGTAATATGCTAATGATGGATCGCATCATTAAAATGACAGAAGATGGCGGCACCCATAATAAAGGCTTTATCGAAGCAGAATTCGATATCAAGCCAGATTTATGGTTCTTTGATTGCCACTTCGTGAATGATCCTGTTATGCCAGGTTGCTTAGGCCTAGATGCCATGTGGCAACTTGTTGGCTTCTATCTTGGCTGGCTTGGTGGTGAAGGTAAAGGCCGTGCGCTTGGTGTTGGTGAAGTTAAATTCACTGGGCAAATATTACCAACAGCAAAGAAAGTTACCTATAAAATTGATTTCAAACGTGTTATCAATCGTAAACTGATCATGGGTATTGCCGATGGTGAAGTGTATGTTGATGGTAAGCTGATTTATGAAGCAAAAGACTTAAAAGTTGGCTTATTTAAAGATACAACTGCATTCTAAGATAGATAACAACCCGAATCTATTATAGAAATACCGTGTAACATAAAGTACACGGTATTTTTTTATCTATGCTAACAACGTATTTATTTTTTTATAAAAAACAGATCATATTCAACTCAGTTTTTATCAATACATGCTGTCGATTGTTTATCTTTTAGATACTGAAAATATTGTTTAATTTTAAGAGAGAAAAATAAGCTGTATGTAAGATAAACAAGTAATCCTACTAAAAATAAGATCCCTAATACTTCACCTGAATTTTCTGCTTGATTACTACCACTTGTATTATCCAATGTATTTTGCATACCTACGACTATTGCAATAGTGATAGGAAGCATTGATATACTCCAGAATATTTTTAGCATCATCGATGCTATTTCTTTATTCATAAAGATAACAAAAAGAGTAATAACATATAAAGTTGGGAGAGTAAAAGTTTGTATCAAACTCCACAATATAGAAAGATAAGCTATTAAATTTAAATTTTCGCTATCTTTTATAGATATGCCCACTAAAGTAGAAACACTAGTAAATGAAGATATTAATTGCCCTAAAGTAAAGAAAATAAAAACAATTAATATTATCCATAATGATATTGGTTTTTTCATTGAAATCTTCCTTGTAAATAAAAGTCGCTATCATAAATTAATCGATGTATAGTGTCATTATATTAATAAATAAAATTTATATATAAAGATAAATTTAATTTAAGTGAACTTTTTTTATTCCAAACAAATACTAAACTTAAAATTTATATCCACTTAGTATAAGTAGATTACGTCAAGAAATAATCGTATGGATATGATTATAAGCGCAATAGTAGAACTGTTGAGCTTTCTGATTGATCTTATCTTTTTTCTTTGCAAAGCAATTGGCTATAAGATCACAGTTTTATTGATTATATTTATTTGTATGTATGCTAATCAATTCAATATAAAATGGATCTTAGGTTTTTCTATAACCTCATTATGTTTATATAGTCCAAATTTATATAAGTTATTTAAAAAATCAAAAGGAAATCTTTAAGTTAAATTAATCGTCATAAAAATAATTTAAGGAAAATAAGTGATTAATAAAGGAAAAGTATCTAAAAAAATGCAGACTTTATGTTTTATTGTGGCATATTTCTGATATTTACATTTTCTATACCTTGGTTTACTTCAGAAAAAATTGATTGGCTCTATAATTCTGTTAATACAATACTTGCTATTTTTCTTACTATTTATGGGTTTCGTTTACGTAGAAATTCTTATAGATCAGAATAAAAAAATAATGACAATATAACGTAAAAAGGCTTACAAAAATGTAAGCCTTTTTTATATCCAAATTGATTGTTTGTTATTTATACTCAAATTGTCCTATGCTCAATATGTACATAGGAATATATATAAATAACCCTCGTTTTGATTGTCGGTAAAATCTTAGTGATAATATTCAATAGGACTCAAAATTAGCCATGACATATTTCACTACGACGGGTTATTTATTTTACCAGACTAGGGCGATCTTCCATCGCCTGTCGCCAGCCTCCAAGCCAATGTGAACGCGCATCAATGGCGAAAT
The DNA here is from genome assembly GCF_047921555.1 of Proteus sp. LHD240705. Classification (NCBI taxonomy): domain Bacteria; kingdom Pseudomonadati; phylum Pseudomonadota; class Gammaproteobacteria; order Enterobacterales; family Morganellaceae; genus Proteus; species Proteus sp. LHD240705. The sequence continues at coordinate 335,958 of NZ_JBLRMI010000003.1, read as the reverse complement.
AAGGGCAAAGTTCTTTTGAACGACCTTGCATACCAGCTTGATAACCTTTCGATAATGCTCTTGCTAAACGATCTCGTTTCTGTCTTTTCATATCTAGACAACCCTCACGTTCTAAGTTTAAGCGGAAAGATAATGATTGTTTTTTCAACAACCACTATAAATTGATACGCTTTATTGCGCATTTAAGCAAGTAAAGAAGTTAATACAAATGTCATATTTGTGATGTTGAGCCAGCTAAAAATGTAATACCAAATGTTATTATTTATTTTATTTAATGATTTAATTTAAATATTATCTAATTCTTTTAATGGGTTATACCCAAACAAAAACATAACTAATTGATATTTAATGGGTATTATTAATTAAAAACAATTTTCTTTATTTTTATCTTAGAAAATCAATAAATTAAATAAGATATAATAATGTTTGTTTTTATGTTTATATCAATATAAGACTTAGTTTATAAATATAACTTTTTGCTCTATTTTTATTTTTTCGTAGAAAACTCTTTTTAATTACCTTTGCTTTATTAAGGAATTAGCCATCATTGGAGGTAAAATAAGCTATTAATACCTCTTACATACTTCTATTAATTCAAACTCTTCAAATACAAGTTACATATCTTCTAAAAAAAATGCTATGCAATACGCCAAGCTTAACTATTCTTCATCTTTTCTCTTTTAGATATAAACAAAAACCCAATATTCAACTTAAATACAATTTAAAAGAATATTGGGTTTAAATAAACATAATGCTAAATCAGTTAGTATTGAGCTTGAATTGCTTTCGCTATCTCAGAAACAACTTGCTCCCATCCCTGCCCTAATGTACGCACTAAAGCAGGATAACCATCTTCCGTTTGTGTTAAAACTAAAGAAAATGGCTGATTAATAACCTTATTATTTTCAGCGTAGATCCAGTCACCTGAAATAATCACTTGCCCATCATAACGGCCTTGGAAGTAATTAACGGTAACGGTTAATTTCGCAAGATTATCTTCAACCGGTTGATTAGCAACAACTGTATCCGGCAATGCTTTTGTTAAACCTGAAATAAGGTTCTGTTGTAATTGCTGATCAAGTGGATTAATCCATAAATGTTGATTAGCCACGGTATAGTTAATATCCGTCGTTTGATAAACAATTCCTGCATTAACTAGCATATTAGACAAACGGATCGGCTGAACCCAAATTTGGGGCTTCTTGGCTGACTGTGTTGTCGAGACTTGTTCTGACACGCCACCTTGATAAACATCGGGCAACTGATAATACGTTTTATCAATCTGACTTGAACATGCCGTTAGCATCAATACAAATACCCCAATGATGTATTTCATTATTTTTCAGCCCTCTTCGGTTCTGGATCTTTACCTTCCTTCGCTTCAAAAATTAATGCGTTGCTCTTATTGTTCAATGTTTTCAATAAAGGCTGCATCTCTCTTAAAACCTGATCAAGCTGCTGCATATTATCAATCATTTTTCCGTATGCAGGAGAGCCCGGTTGGAAGCCTTGCATACTGCGATTAATCTCTTTCAATGACTGTTGAATATCATTAGGAAGATTTCTAAATTCATCACTACCAATCATGGCATTCAATGCTTTTAGTGTCTCTTTCGCTTCAGCAACTGCTTTTTGGCTTTCAGCTAACGTTGCCGTCATCTCTTTAAGCATTGGCTCAACAGGAAGATTGTTGATCTTATCAAGAGATGTCATGACTTTTTGCTGAATTTGCGCTAAACCTGAACTTGTAGTCGGTATTTGTTGGAAACCAGCAACTTCTTGAGGGCCTTCCCATTTTGTTGCATCAGGGTAGAAATCAAGGTCAATATAAAGCGCACCAGTTAAAAGATTTCCCGATTTTAAAGAAGCTCTTAGCCCATTATTAGAGGCTGAAGTGATCTCTTTGACGAAGTCAAAACTTTCACCAACATCATTAGCAAAACGCTCTGGTTCAACATGAATTAGCACTGGAATACGAAAATCTTTATCCAGTGATTGTTGCATGCCTTTAGTGTAATAAGGTACTTGAACAACAGTACCCATGCGAATTCCACGGAATTCAACAGGTGCCCCCGCCTGTAATCCCCTTACAGAATCAGAGAAAAACATAATGTAACTGCGATAATCAGTATATAGCGAGTTTTGAATGCTCTTCTCATTATCGTAAAGTTTAAATTCTGTTTTAGGTGCAATTTGATCGCCTGGTAACCATCCGTTTGGAACATCAAAACTAACGCCACCACTAAACAATGTGGAAAGTGATGCCATTTCAACACGAACACCCGATGAAGACATATCAAAGGCGATACCTGAATCTTTCCAGAATCTCACATTAGATGTCACCATTTTGTCATAAGGTGCTTTGATAAAGAGTTGATAATGCATATCTCTTGTATCAATATTGAATTCACTGGTTTCAACTGAACCAACTTGGTAACCTCTAAATAAAACTGGGTCGCCTGCATTTAATTGACCTGCTTTTTCACTCACTAAATTAATGCGAATACCTTTTGCATCAGGCGAAGCGAGTGGCGGTGAATCAAGAAGGTTAAACTCATCTTCTTCTTTACCCGTTAATCCCGGTTGTAGCTCAATATATGCGCCTGAAAGCAAGGTGCCTAAACCCGTTACACCCTCTTTACCTATTTGCGGTCTTACAACCCAGAATGCGGTATCTGCACGTAATAACTCTTTCATGCCAGTATCAAGGCGCGCTGTGATGATAACGCGACTAAAATTGCTATCGAGTGTGACACTTTCAACTAAACCGATATCCACACTGCGGCTTTTAATTTTGGTTTTACCTGCTTCAATGCCATCTGCATTATAGGTAATTAATGTAACTTCTGGACCCTGATGGCTGAAATGATAATAAAGTATCCATGCACCTATCAGTAAGGTGACAAGTGGTATGATCCAAACTGGAGACCAGCTTTTTAGTTTGTTAATTTTTGCTTCAGTTAAAGCAGTTTCATTCTTTTCAGTCACCCTTAGGCTCCTTAATCGTGGGTTTATCATCATCGGTTGTACACTTATCCCACGTCAACCGAGGATCAAACATCATTGCAGAGAACATAGTTAGCACTACAACCAATGCAAATAGCACCACACCAAAATCAGGATAGATGCTCATCAGACGTCCCATTCTGACTAATGAAGCTAAAACAGCAATTACAAAGACGTCAATCATCGACCAACGCCCTACATATTCAACAACTTCGTAGAGAAAATGCATTCTAGCAGGATCTCTTTTCCCATTAGATTTGTGTGCATCCCAACACAACCAAGCTATTGCTACCATTTTTAAACTTGGCACCATAATACTGGCAATAAATATCACCATTGCAACAGGATAAGAACCATCTTCCCAGAGCAAAATAACCCCTGCCATAATGGTTGAATAAAGGTTATTACCCAATGACTCAGTCACCATAATCGGCAATAAATTCGCGGGGATATAGAGGATCAACGAAGTAATCAACAGTGATACTGTCCATTGCAAGCTTTTCGGCCTTCTTGCATGTCCTTTGACTTCACAACGACTACATTCATATTGGTCGGCAGGTAAAATTGCCGTACATGAACGACATAATCTTACACCTTGTTTTAATCCCGGCTTACCCGATTCTATGTCAGGATAAGCAGGACGAGGCTCTAATTTTTCCCATAAAGTATGCCTATCAAGACATTGGAAAGCACGAATTTGAAATAAGCAATAAAGCACATAAGGTGGGAAACTCAACCCCAGCCCAATATCACCATAAGCCATTAATTTTACAAAGCTAACTAAAATTCCTGCAAGAAAAATTTCTGCCATACACCACGATTTTAGTTGAAATAAAATACGCGATAACCAAATTTGTAGCTTTCTTGGTAATTTAACGGGTGTGCAAAGAAGCAAGATTGCGATCATGCAAAAAGCGGGCACAATCTGCACAAACAATAGGAAAAAGGCACCTAGTTCAACGTAGTTTTCACTAAACATCACCGTTGGAATTTGCATCAGTGTGACATTATTAGCAATACCTGCCACTTCCATACTAACAAAAGTAAATTGGCTCGCCATTAACAGCATAAACAATGCGCTGATTGCTAACGCAACAGGTTGATAAAAAGGTTGGCGCCAACGTGCAGTTAGCACAGTATGGCAGCGAGGACATGTTGCTTTTGTTCCTTGTACTAATTCAGGAACACTGACCACCAGATCGCACTGAGGACATAATATTTGCTCATGTTTATGTTCATGACGATGTTGTTGACCAGAGCACACAGCGACACCTCTTATTTAGAATAATCAATAAAAGAATATTTAATCCAGAAAGTAAAACGGGGCGTGATGCCCCGTTTTCGGTTGGCTATTCGCCGTTTTGCATCAATTCTAGCTCTTGCCATCTGTCAAAAGCCGTTTCAAGCTCTTGTTCTTTGTCAGCAAGCGCCTTTAAGACTTTTTCTGTCTCTTCATGAGGACGAGTAAAGAAATCCGCCCCACTTACTTCTTCTTGTAATTCACTTAACTGCGTTTCTAAGCTTTCTAATTTAGCGGGAAGTTGCTCAAGCTCTCGTGTCAAATGATAACTTAACTTATTAGTACGAGTGTTCTTTTTAGAGCTATCTTTTACTTTTGCTTCTTTTTCAGCTTTTTCTGGTGCGTTGCGTGATTTATTTGTCTCACTCTTTAGTGAAACCGACTGTGCTCGTTGTTGCTGAGCATCGTAATATCCACCAACGTAGCTGTTAATAACACCATCACCTTCAAAGATCCAACACTCAGTAACACTATTATCAACAAATTCACGGTCATGGCTAACCAGTAAAACAGTGCCTTGGTAAGCATCAACGAGCTCTTCTAGTAATTCCAATGTTTCAACATCGAGATCATTGGTTGGCTCATCGAGAATAAGTAAATTACTAGGTTTTAAGAATAAACGTGCTAATAATAGACGGTTTCTCTCACCCCCTGAAAGTGCGCGAACAGGAGTCATCGCACGTTTAGGTGGGAATAAGAAATCTTGCAAATAACCAAGTACATGGCGAGGACGGCCATTTACCATCACCTCTTGCTTACCTTCTGCAAGGTTATCCATGACTGTTTTATCAGGATCAAGTGTCGCACGGTGCTGATCAAAGTAAGCGACTTCAAGCTTAGTACCACAATGAACTCGTCCGCTGTCTGCTTTTAAATCGCCTAACATGAGTTTCAATAAAGTGGTTTTACCGCAACCATTTGGCCCCACCAGCGCAATTTTATCACCACGTTGTACTTTGGCAGAAAAGTCACGAACTAACTTACGCATTCCAATGCTGTAATTAACATCTTCAAGTTCAAATACAATTTTACCAGAGCGAGTTGCTTCTTCGACCTGCATACGAGCACTGCCTAACACTTCACGGCGTTCGCTACGCTCAACACGCAGTGCTTTTAATGCTCTTACACGACCTTCGTTACGAGTGCGTCGTGCTTTAATGCCTTGGCGTATCCACGCTTCTTCTTGCGCTAATTTGCGATCAAACTCTGCGTTTTGTTGCTCTTCAACACGCAATGCTTCTTCTTTGCTTTCAAGATACTTATCGTAATTTCCCGGCCATGAAGAAAGTTTTCCACGATCAAGATCGATAATACGCGTTGCCATATTACGGATAAATGAACGGTCATGGGAAATAAACACGATACTTCCTTGGAAATCTTTTAAGAATTTCTCAAGCCAAAGGATCGTTTCAATATCAAGGTGGTTTGTTGGTTCATCTAAAAATAGTACTCTTGGTGCGCTGACTAGTGCGCGCCCTAATGCTGCTTTTCTTAACCAACCACCTGATAAAGAAGAAAGCTCTGCTTCACCCTCTAAACCGAGTTTTTCTAGTACTTCTGCAATTCGGCTATCAAGCAACCACAAGTTACGACTATCAAGTACTTCTTGTAGCTCTGCCATTTTATTGAGATTTTTATCAGAAGGATCTGTCTCAATCAGTTTAGAAATATGGTGATAATCCGTTAGATATTTAGCATCTTCTTCAACGCCTTCTGCAACAAAGTCAAAAATAGTGCCTTCAATATCTCTTGGGGGATCTTGCTGTAAGCGAGCAGTTACAAGATCTTGCTCATAAACAACTTGACCATCATCTAAAGGTTGCTCTTTAGATAACACTCTTAATAGTGTTGATTTACCCGCACCATTGCGCCCAACTAAACAAACGCGTTCATTTTCTTCAATAAATAAATCGGTGCTATCTAATAGTGGGGCATCACTGAAAGATAAGTAAGCCCCAGTCAAACTAATTAACGGCATTGTAAATTATTCCTCACCAGCATGAGTTAACAGCCAGCAATTGTGAATTTGACGGTTACGTGCAAAGTCTTGTGATAATGTTTTCTGTGTTATCTCTTTTGCACACAACCCAATTTTTGCTAACTCGTCATGTTCCATTTTGAATCCACGTTTATTATTTGAGAACATAATTGTTCCGCCTTTTCTCAACAAACGTTTTAAATGTTTCATTAGTTCAATGTGATCACGCTGTACATCAAAGGTATTTTCCATTCGTTTTGAGTTAGAAAACGTAGGCGGATCGATAAAGATCACATCAAATTGTTCGTTGCTCTGCATTAACCATTGAATGCAATCTGCTTGCATTAAACGGTGTTGTCTACCTGATAAGCCATTCGCTTGGAAGTTTTTCTCAGCCCATTCAAGATAAGTACGGGACATATCAACAGTTGTTGTGCTTTTTGCACCACCAATTCCTGCATGAACAGAAGCCGTACCGGTATAAGCAAAAAGATTTAAGAAGTCTTTTCCATTACTCATTTCACCCAGCATTTTTCGTGCAATACGGTGATCTAAGAACAATCCTGTATCGAGGTAATCGGTTAGATTTACCCAGAATTTTGCACCAAACTCGTCAACTAAGAAGAAATCACCTTTTTCGGCCATTTTTTCATACTGCTGCTTACCTTTTTGGCGTTGGCGTGTTTTTAAAATCAGTTGATCAGAACGTAATGCCAGTACTTCCATTGTTGCGCTAATTACATCAAATAAACGCTGGCGGGCTTTGTGTTCATTAACTGTTTTAGGTGGTGCATACTCTTGAATAACCACTTTATCGCCGTAACGGTCTACAGCAACATTATATTCAGGTAAATCAGCATCGTATAAGCGATAACATTCAATTTGCTGTTGTTTTGCCCATTTCGCGAGTTTTTTCTCATTTTTACGTAAACGGTTTGCAAAATCTTCCGCAAGTCCAGTGTTAATCGTGGATGGTGTATCAGAAAGTAAATAGTTCTTTTGTACACAATCAAGAGGACCATTTTTTGCTTTGAACTCTCGTTCAGCACGCAATTGAATGCAACTTAACAGTTCAGGTGATGCACTAAATAGTGACAATCTCCAACCTGGGAAGTGTGCTTTTATCGCTCTTCCTAATTGGCTATGCAGTGCAATTAATGCAGGCTCACTTTCTAAACGCTCACCATAAGGTGGATTGCTGATAATTGTCCCTTTTATTTCTGTTGAAACAGGGTTTGTCAGTTTAGCTGCATCACCGTGAGCAAATGTAATCAGTTCAGCCACATCCGCTCTGCGGGCATTGGCTCTCGCCATATCCAACACACGTTTATCAACATCAAAGCCATAAAAACGCGCTGTTGTATTCTTTTTGCCTTCACGGAAACGGGCAAAAGCTTCATGAGTCACTTCTTTCCATAGCGCTTCATCGTGGCCTAACCAATGACGGAATCCCCAATGCACACGATTTAATGCTGGCGCACAATCAGTCGCCATCATAGCTGCTTCAATTAATAATGTACCAGAGCCACACATTGGATCGATTAATGGTGTGTCAGTTTTCCAACCTGAACGCATAATAATTGCAGCAGCTAAATTTTCTTTTAAAGGCGCTTGACCTGTTAAATCACGATAACCACGTTGATGTAAACCATCGCCACTTAAGTCTAAAGATAGCGAGGCTTTTTCTTTATGAAGATGGATAGTTAAGCGGATATCAGGAGATTGTTTAGCGACATCTGGACGTTGCCCTATTTTACGTTGGAATGAGTCAACGATGGCATCTTTCGCTTTTAATGCGCCATATTGGCTATTACGAATAATGTCATTCGTGCCATTAAAATGAATAGCAAAAGTCTGATCAACAGTAAAAATCTCACTCCAATCAATTGCCTGCACACCAAGATATAAGTCTAGATCACTATAAACATTGAATTCATTTAACGGCAACATAATACGCGACGCTAAACGGCTCCAAAGTAAAGACTGATACATGGTTTTATCATCAGCACGGAAATAAACACCGCCTTGTGTTATCTGGCAAGCCTGAGCACCTAAGTGTTCAAGTTCAGATTTTAATAGTTCTTCCAGACCTCGGCCTGTGCTGGCAAACAGAGAGCGCATAATATTGTTACCACCTAAAATAAAATTGTTGGGCATTATAGCTAATTGTATTACGTTGTCATAAAGTTACTGGCTATAAAAAATAATAATGTCTTTTTGGGAGCACTGATGATCAACGTTTCACGCCTTTATATACACCCAGTTAAATCAATGAAGGGAATTCGACTTTCTCATGCATTTGCTCGTGAGAGCGGATTCACGTTTGATCGCGATTTTATGATAACCACCCCTGAAGGGACTTTTATCACGGCACGAAAATTTCCCGTTTTGCTGTGTTTTATTCCCACTGTCATGGCAAATGGTATTTATATTCAAGCTCCTGATGGTGAAGGCATTGCTATCACCTATCAAGATTTTGAAACCACATTGCAACCGACAGAAGTTTGGGGCAACCATTTTACCGCGTATGTGGCTCCAGATGAAATAAATCAGTGGTTCAGTCGTTATTTAAAAATGGATGTTCAACTTCGTTGGACTGGCGAAAAATCGACACGCCGAGTGAAAAAGAATCCAGAAACCGCTGTTTCTTTCGCTGATGGTTACCCTTACTTATTAATTAATGAAGCCTCATTTCAATACTTACAACAGCGTTGCCCCGCTTCAATTAATATTGAGCAATTTCGAGGTAATATCCTCATAACAGGTGCAAAGCCTTTTGAAGAAGATACTTGGCAGACTATTCGTGTTGGCTCTGTTGTGATGGACCTGATGAAACCTTGTAGCCGTTGCATCATGACCACTATAAGTATAGATAAAGGTGTTAAACATCCTAACACAGAACCACTCGCAACACTGCAAACATTCCGTAGCGATGAAACAGGTGATGTCGATTTTGGTCAAAATGTCATCATTCGTCAAACTGGCATAATTCGTGTGGGAGATACTGTTGAGGTATTAGCTTATAAAGAAGCGAAACAATATCTTGTAACGGCACCTGTTGAAACACAATCAACACCTATTGTTGAACACGCACAAGAGCAAACTGTCAGCATTGAATTTAACGGTGAAATTTTTGAGGGTAATAACCAAGAAGTCCTGTTAGAACAGCTTGAAAATAATGGTTATGCTATTCCTTATAGTTGCCGAGCTGGCCTTTGTGGCTCTTGTGTTATCCAATTAGATGAAGGCGATGTTAATGCATTAAAAGCCGGAGCAATTAAACGCTCAGGTAAGATTTTAGCCTGTAGTTGCATTCCTAAAGGTAATGTGAAACTTTCACTTAAAGATAATAAAAATCAAATAGATATAAACAAAAAAATGAAATAAAGAACTCAATATAAACACAGTTATGTATGATATATATCGTTATCAGTAAATATTAAATTGATTAATTTTACCCCAATCATATATAACTGAGTTTATTGATGCACCCTCGATACCATTGCATTGGCAGTATTATGATTTTCCAGAACTGCATCACCTTATTAAGTACAAAGGTAATGAAAAAAATTTATTGGGAATAAGCAAGTTAGTTTATTAACCAACTGATTTTTCTATGATATCTCCAGTGCAAAAAAAAGTCTCCGTTAAGAGACTTTCAAAATGATGTAAGTGAATATTATATGCGCTTGTTCATTACCATTTATCACGGTAATCGAAAGAAATTTGGTAAATATACTTATTCAATTCAATTTTATGTGTAACATGCTTTTGAATAGCTTTAACCCAATCTTCATGTAAATCAAAAACCCCATTATTAATGATATTTTCATCTTTCGGATCAATTGTTTCATCAATCAAAAAATCATCATCACCAAAATCTTTTGAGTATTCCTCGCCTATAATTTCTTCTGTTTTTTTATCAAACCACTGAGTATGTAATTTCAATCCCATAATCTTATCTACCTTATAGAAATTTTTTGATATTGCGTTTAGGATCTGCTGGTTTTAACTGATTACCCGTTTTTGGATCAAATGCCCCAATATGCTGTCCATCACTAGCGCGATATCCTTCCAGCTCACCATGCTGTGAATCCCACTCATAGATCCTTCGCCCTTTATCACCTTTCCAGCGATTACGTTTGCCTGCTCCACCTTGTTTAGGTGTTTTACCTTAGACAGGCTTAAGGATACCCAATCCTTTAATATCTTCAGTTTTTGGTGCTGGATGATAACTATGACCACGCTCTTTTACGCCTTGGCGGGGTTTATCTTTTTTCCCTGTCGATAAATAAATTGGTTTTATTCCCAATTCCCATGGAAACACCAAAATTATAGGCTCTTTCAGCGAAGACTGTTCTTTCTCACTTTCTGTAAAAAAAGTGGGGGCATCTAAAGGTAAGTTATTAAACCTAGGAATATCATATACCTTACCAAGTAGATATCTATGTCTTTCTGGCTGAGGTAATTCAGTACCCGTTAAGATCTCCGCACTACCAATCTGAACAATTCTTTCTTGTTTCTCATTTGGTAAAGTATAAGCAAAAATACCTTTCTCAACAGTTTTTCTCGCTTCAACTACTCGAGTTTTAACTGGTACATTCGTTTTCACTAACTCAATTTGTTTTGTTCCATTAACTGCCTGTTCAATAACAGTAGCCGAGGTATTAATTATCCCTTTTTGCTTTGCAATATCTCTTAATTGCGCTTCTTTAGGAATATTTAATCTCTGACCTGCCGCAGTAAGCGCAGTTTCTTTATTTTGGGGAAATTCTTGATAAATCATCGAAGGGTATCTATCACTCCCTACTCCAACTGGAGGAGAATACAGCATGAGGCCTGCACCTAAACCTAATGCACGACCTAAAATAGCCCCCAACGTTTCTGATGCAACCGTTGCATTTGTCGTTGTTACCACTGAAGTAAAAATAGCCACTGGGGCTAAATTAGCTTTATTGATACTCTTTCCTGGGATTAACGTAGATTGAGCAGATGTTATTGCTGTATTTAACTCAGCAGAAATACTGATTTACTGCTTAGGTGCCGAAGTTAACATTTGAACAATAGAATCATATGATCCAACCGCTTTCTTTAAACTACCACTCATCATCCCCGCATACTGTAGATAACGCTGAGAATAAATTTTTATCGCTTTGGTTATATCACCTTCCCTGAAAGCATCCATCATCTCTTTACAATGCTTATCTTTTGTTAAAAAGATGCAATCTATTTTTGCACATACAGGGCAAATATTACGCTTCATGACCTCGATCGGTTTGACACGTTCACTCATATAAATTCCTTTTTATATTCAATCATACAATGACGATAGTGATCTAATATGACCAACACACCATTATTTGACTATTCTGTTTTTTGATACGAGTGTTATAAACCTCCTGATCTATAGCTCACATTTGACATAAAGAAGATAATTTTCCCTTACCTTCTTTTTTATTTTAAATAAAACAGTTTATTTAATAAGAATTATCTTATTAAGAACTCAATAATGAATTATCAATAAACTCATTTTATTTTTTAGAAAAAGATTACAGAAAGAGAGTAATGAAGATTTGATTTTAGGGAGTATTATTTGGGGTGAATTTGTTTTTAGAATGTTATAAATAATGAGTGACGATAAAAAGAGTAAGTCCTTTTTACTCTTTTTGTTAAATAACTTTCTCGTACAAAAATGATCCTGACTCTGACTCTTTATGGTAATTGCTTAACCTATCATTCATAATTTTTATTGGGTCACAAAAATTAAGAGTTCTATCAAATAATGTTAACTGAGGTTGAGCTAATAAACATAAACAAGCTTGAGCCCCCACTTCAGTCACTAAAAAAAGAGCGGTTTCGCCTTCTTCTTTTAATGAGGCTTCTACCACTTGAGATAAATAAGGGTTGATTTGATTATTGTTAACTTCAAAATACCAACTCTTAGGCATCAGTGGCTTTAAAAAGCGATGGGCTATTAATGCATTTAAAGCTAATTCAGCTCTTGATTCTGATGGCATATCTATTTGTCGAATTTGCTCATCGTATCCATAATAAAGAGCTGCATCATCGACGGTAAAAGATGCTGATTGTCGAGCACTCTCACTCAACATTTTGCTTGGAAAGCGGGAACGAAAAACCATACCATTTGCTAAATCAAGCATTAATTTTTGTTGCTCAACATCAAAATACCAACGCCAGCGATCATCGGGTTTTATTATCACTAATTAATCCCCCTTCGATTCATTCCCTGTTTTATACTCTGATAAACAATCAAAATTAAATGACCTAAATAAAATATTTAATATCACCTAACAAAAACAGGATTCATTTTACTATTAATTAAGCACAATCAGTGCAATTTAATAAAAAATAACCAACTAGGGGCAATATAAACGAGTTAGGGGCAGAAGAAAAGCCCCTAACTCATTATTAAATGTATTTAGATATGATTAATTATAGATTTGATAAGTGCAGGACCTTGATAAATGAATCCTGAATAGACTTGAATTAGAGAAGCACCAGCATCCATTTTTTCTCTAGCTGCCGTTAGTGAATCAATTCCACCTACACCAATAATAGGTAATGCACCTTTTAATTCTTCATTTAATTGACGGATTATTTGTGTACTTTTTGATTGTACCGGACGACCACTTAATCCACCCGCTTCATTACAATGATTTAATCCACTCACTAATGATTTATCTAATGTGGTATTTGTCGCAATAACACCATCAATATGATGACGCACTAAGCTATCTGCAACTTGAATTAATTCTTCATGTGTTAAATCAGGCGCAATTTTAACTGCAACAGGAACATATTTTTGATATTTTCCTTGCAACTCTAATTGTTTATTTTTAATTGCTGATAGCAGATCGTCTAATGCTTCACCATATTGTAATGTACGCAAACCTGGGGTATTTGGTGATGAGATATTAATTGCGATATAACCAGCATGAGCATAGACTTTTTCCATACAAATCAGATAGTCATCTTTACCTTGCTCTACTGGGGTATCTTTATTTTTACCGATATTAATGCCCAGTACACCGCCATAACGGGATTGTTTTACATTTTCAATTAGGTTATCAACACCGAGATTATTAAATCCCATACGGTTAATTAAGCCTTCGGCTTCCACTAAGCGGAATAAACGAGGTTTATCATTTCCCACTTGAGGACGTGGTGTCACCGTGCCAACTTCAATAAAACCAAATCCCATTGCACCCAGTGCATCTATACAATCACCGTTTTTATCAAGACCGGCGGCAAGACCAAGTGGATTTTTAAATGAGAGTCCCATACAGGAAACAGGTTTAGAAGGAAGTGACTGCTGAATAAGAAATTGAAATGGGGAATGAGATAAACGTTTTAACTGACGGAAGGTAAAATCATGGGCACGTTCAGGATCTAGCCGAAACAATGCCTTCCTTACTAAGGAATAATACATACGATCTCCATTGAGAATATCGGGTATTAGGAATGATATGTCTACGACAATTTAAGCGTCGAGCATCATATAGATAAAAGCATGAAAAGTAAACGTTTCAATTTCACAATTCGCCATAAAAAATCCCCAGACTATGCTGGGGATCTGATTATCTTGCTGATTTTATACTATTTCTTCACTCATAAAGTGATATAAGACATGATATTAATCAGCTAATGCTTTGGTGATTTTCTCATATAAATCGCCAGACAAATTCTCAAGCGCTTTCAGTTTTAATAACTCAGCACGCATTTTATCTTGGCGAGTTGCATCATAACGTTTTAAACGAATAAACGGCTCAATAAGGCGTGAAGCAACTTGTGGGTTGCGACTATTTAAGTCAGTCAGAATTTCTGTCAATAATAAATAACCAGAGCCATCTTCAGCATGGAATGCCACAGGGTTATTATTCACAAATGCACCAATTAACGCCCGAGTACGATTAGGGTTTGCAAGTGTAAATGAGCGATGAGATAACAGACTACGTACTTTCTGTAACACCCCTTTTTCTGGGCTCATGGCTTGTAAACTAAACCATTTGTCCATCACTAAACCATCTTGATGCCATCTGTCATCGAACTCTTGTAGCAATGCATCTTTACAAGGTAACTGTGCCATCACTGCTGCATTCAATGCGGCAAGTGCATCCGTCATATTGTCACTGTTGTGATATTGCGCGTCGACAAGTTGATTACCTGTTTGCTCATTTTCAACTGCTAAATAAGCTAGACACACATTACGTAAATCACGTTTTGCAATATCATCATGATTAACACGATAAGCACCGATATGCATTGAATGATAAACAGCAGAGAACTCATCTGCCATTTCAGTTGCTAATGTTTTACGAATAAAACCAAGCGCTTTATGGATAGCAACTGGATCAATAATACTAAATGATTCACCCGCTTCGACATCTGTTGGTAATGTCAGAATAAGTGCAGCTAATGCAGGATCGATATCTTTATCAAGTAATACTGCACGGAAAGCATCAACCACCATTTCAGGCAGAATGCAGATTTCACCCTTTTGAACTCGAGCCACGTTTTCTTTTATATAGCGACCCAATAATGCTTGAGCAGCATCCCAACGTGAAAATGCATTACGTGCATATTTCATTAAGAAAGAGAGTTGCTCATCCGTAAATGGATAATCAAGTTTTACAGGCGCAGAGAACTCACGTAATAAAGATGGGATTGGTTTTTCTGGCACATCGTCAAAGACAAACTGCTGCTCTTCACGTACCACATTCAATACATTAGAAATAGTTTGACCTTGTGAACGCAGTGGGATCACATCGCCTTTGGTATCATATAATTCAATATCTAATGGAATATGTAATGGCTGCTTTTCAGTTTGATCGGCTGTCGGTGGCGTCATTTGACTAACAGTTAAAGTGTATTGCTTTTTATTAGCATTATAACTATCACGAACTGTCAGTTGTGGTGTACCTGATTGGCTATACCAACGACGGAATAAAGTAAGATCAACATTAGAAGCATCTTCCATTGCTTGAATAAAATCGTCGCAAGTTGCAGCACTGCCATCGTGACGATGAATATACATCTGCATGCCAGCTTGGAATTGCTCTTCGCCTAATAAAGTGTGGATCATTCGGATCACTTCTGAACCTTTTTCATATACTGTTAAAGTATAGAAGTTGTTCATTTCGATCACACTATCAGGACGAATTGGGTGCGCCATTGGGCTTGCATCTTCTGCAAACTGAGCGGTACGCATCACGCGTACATTATTGATACGATTAACAGAACGAGAGCCTAAGTCAGAGCTAAATTCTTGATCACGGAAAACGGTTAAACCTTCTTTCAAGCTTAACTGGAACCAATCACGGCAAGTAATACGGTTACCTGTCCAGTTATGGAAATATTCATGCCCAATAACAGACTCAATACCTAAGTAATCTTTGTCAGTTGCCGTTTCACTTTTCGCTAGCACATATTTAGAGTTAAAGACATTCAGCCCTTTATTCTCCATTGCCCCCATATTAAAGAAATCAACAGCAACTATCATATAGATGTCGAGATCATATTCTAAATTAAAGCGAGCTTGATCCCATGCCATCGCATTTTTCAATGATGTCATTGCCCAATCTGCACGATCTAAATTACCTTTATCAACAAAAAGCTCTAAAGCAACTTCACGACCGCTTTTGGTGATAAAAGTATCTCGTAACACATCAAAATCACCCGCTACCACAGCAAATAAATAACTTGGTTTTGGATGTGGATCTTCCCATGTTACCCAATGACGACCATCATCCAGTTCACCTTGTGCAATACGGTTACCATTGGACAACAAATAAGGATACTGTTTTTTGTCTGCCGTGATTGTTGTGGTGTAACGAGCTAATACATCAGGTCTATCTAAATAGTAAGTAATATGGCGGAAGCCTTCAGCTTCACACTGTGTACATAATGCATCACCAGAAACATACAACCCTTCCAATGCGGTATTAGCTGATGGGTTAATCTCATTAACAATTTTTAATGTAAATTGTTCGGGCAGTTGTTCAATGATGAGTTTGCCGTTTTCTTCTTTATAGTGTGTCCAAGCAACATCATTCACTGCGATTGATTTTAATGTTAAATCTTCACCATCTAACACTAATGCTGTCGCATCTGAGTTTAGGCGTTTACATTGGCTTATCGCTGTAACCTGGGTGTTTTCTTTGTCTAAGATAAAATCAAGATGTAAATCGGTGATTGTGTAGTCAGGGGCACGATAATCTTTGCGAAATTTCGCGATTCTTTGTTGTGTCATAGAAAAAACCTTTTAGTTAACACGACTATTTAACGGTTATATTGCCAAAGCTTACTCGTCAAAAATCTGTTTAGCCAGTCGAATATTCAATTGAAACCATTAAAAGTCAACAGAATGTTAATAGTTTATTAATACATGTAATCAATTTATTTGGTAAATGATGCTAATATACTCCCAAATTATGTTTAACGTGGTAAACTCATCTAAGTTTTACAGCTTGTTTTTATGTCGCAGAGAAATATTGTTGAATAGTGACGCTTTGTCGTCATATTCGGGTATACTCTCCAACCTTAACGATTTAGCAGACATAAAAACGCTCCGTGAGGATGCTTGACGCGCTATGATTTTAGACGCTACACCGATTATTACATCACTGTTGGATACCGATGCATATAAGCTCCACATGCAACAAGCGGTTTACCACCATTATAGTGATATTCCTGTCGTTGCTGAGTTCCGCTGTCGGAGTGATGAACGTCTAGGTGAATATGCAACAACCTTACGCCATCAAGTTAATATGATGGCAGACTTGTCATTAACGAATGAAGAATTTGACTATCTTCAGAGCCTCCCCTTTTTCAAAAATGACTATCTGCAATGGTTTAAGCATTTTCGCTTTAAACCAGAACAAGTCCAAATTTCAACAATACCTGAAAACCAACTGTCGATAAGAATAACGGGGCCTTGGCGCGAAGTTATTCTATGGGAAGTTCCTTTGTTGGCTTTAGTGAGTGAAATTGTACATCGTGCTCGTTCTCCTCAAATCACGCCTGATGATGCAGTTAATCAACTACGTAAATTAATTGACATCTTCTACCGTGATGCGGCTGAACAACAGATTGACTTAGCTGATTTTAAATTAATGGATTTTGGTACTCGCCGCCGTTTCTCTTATGATGTGCAGTGTGCGATTGTGGATGAGCTGAAAAATCATTTCCCTTATCTTATTGGTACAAGTAACTATCATTTAGCTGAGCGTATGCATTTAGCTCCTGTGGGAACACAAGCTCACGAGTGGTTTCAAGCTCATCAGCAGATTAGCCCTGAACTAGCAAATAGCCAACGTGCAGCCTTGCAATCTTGGTTAGATGAATATCCAGATCAATTAGGTATTGCATTAACAGATTGCATTACAATGGATGCGTTTTTGCGTGATTTTGATAAAGCCTTTGCAGAAAGCTACCAAGGTTTACGTCATGACTCAGGCGATCCGATTGAATGGGGTGAAAAAGCGATCGCGCATTATGAAAAATTGGGCATTGATCCCATGAATAAAGTATTAGTCTTTTCTGATAGCCTCGATTTTCAAAAAGCACTCGTACTTTATAAGCATTTCCATAAGCGTATTCGTCTAATCTTTGGTATTGGTACTCGACTCACTTGTAACATACCTGAAATAACGCCTCTTAATATTGTGATTAAGCTGGTGGAGTGTAATGGTAAGCCAGTGGCTAAATTATCAGATAGCCCAGGTAAAACAATTTGTGACGATAATGACTTTGTTGACAAGCTACGCAAAGCCTTTGACGTTCCTCTTGTTAAACAGGCCTGTTAATTAGCTAAAAATCTTCATTAATAAAAGAAAGGGTAATAATTGCCCTTTCTTTTGTCATAACACCTGCCTTTATCAATATTTCACCTATTTTTATCAATTTATTTTATACAAAAGCTTTTCTCTTCTTTATTGACTCTTTAAACTAAAATTTCCTACTTGTTTCCTGCGCTATTGCAAGTAACATAGAAAAACTGTCCGACAGGGGCAGAGTGAATTAACCAAACAATTATTTTAATTAAACGAAGAGAGATTTATTTATGATCGTTGCGCCTGTAGTCGACGTACTGCAAGGCCGTATCGCGGTTGGCGAAGACGTCACCGTTCGCGGTTGGGTACGTACAAGAAGAGATTCAAAAGCTGGTATCTCATTCCTTACCGTCTATGACGGTTCCTGCTTTAATCCAGTACAGGCCATCATTAATAATAATTTACCGAATTATCAAGATGAAGTGCTGCACTTAACCACAGGCTGTTCTGTGGAAGTCACCGGTAAAATTGTTGAATCTCCGGGCCAGGGACAGAACTTTGAAATTCAAGCCACTCATGTTGTTGTGGTAGGAATGGTCGATGATCCGGAAACTTATCCGATGGCCGCCAAACGTCATAGTATTGAGTACCTACGTGAAGTTGCTCACCTTCGTCCTCGTACTAACTTAATTGGTGCGGTTGCTCGTGTTCGTCACACATTAGCACAAGCACTACATCGTTTCTTCGATGAACAAGGCTTCTTCTGGGTTTCTACGCCACTGATTACGGCGGCAGATACAGAAGGTGCAGGTGAAATGTTCCGCGTCTCTACATTAGATATGAACAACCTGCCACGCACAGATAAAGGCGAAGTCGATTTCAGTGAAGACTTTTTTGGCCGTGAAGCGTTTTTAACGGTTTCTGGTCAGCTAAATGGTGAAACTTACGCCTCTGCATTAAGCAAAGTGTACACCTTCGGCCCAACATTCCGTGCTGAAAACTCAAATACCAGTCGTCACCTCGCTGAATTCTGGATGGTAGAGCCTGAAGTAGCATTTGCTGATCTTAACGATATTGCAGCCCTTGCTGAAAAAATGCTGAAATACACCTTTGCGGCTGTATTAGCAGAGCGTAAAGATGATATGGAGTTCTTTGCACAACGTGTCGATAAAGACGCTATCACACGCTTAGAGAACTTTATTACCTCTGATTTTGCTCAAATTGACTATACCGATGCGGTCACTGTGCTTGAAAACTGTGGTGAGAAATTTGAAAACCCAGTTTACTGGGGTGTTGATCTCTCTTCTGAGCATGAGCGCTATCTTGCAGAGAAACACTTTAAAGCACCTGTTGTTGTGAAAAACTATCCGAAAGATATCAAAGCATTCTATATGCGTATGAATGAAGATGGTAAAACAGTTGCAGCAATGGACGTGTTAGCGCCAGGAATTGGTGAAATCATCGGTGGTTCTCAACGTGAAGAGCGTTTAGATATGTTTGATAAACGTTTAGACGAAATGGGAATGAGCAAAGAAGACTACTGGTGGTATCGCGACCTGCGTCGTTATGGCACCGTACCTCACTCAGGATTTGGTTTAGGCTTTGAACGTTTAGTTGCTTATGTGACGGGTGTCGCAAACGTTCGTGAAGTTATTCCATTCCCTCGTACACCAAGAAATGCTGATTTCTAATTTAGTGATTAATTAGTATTCAGCTAAAAATTTGCACTGCTGTTTTATTGCACAAGTTTAACTTAAGTGAAGAAGCCAACCACAAGGTTGGCTTTTTTTATGCATGGCTGTTATTTGATTCAAAAGTTCCCCGAAATACACACTTTGAAATACATAGTTACAATTTGTTACACTTTTTTCGTTTTTGTAGCAAATTGGGGGTAGATAAAATTTTTTACCAATGGAACACTGTCTCCCGACACAGACGACACTTAACTCTCATAAATAGTTCCATAAAAATTAAGAAACTATTTCTGGCAGTGGCAAAGGTGTCTGAATAACACCAATGAGGGTAATAATAATGATGAAGCGCAATCTTCTTGCAGTGGTAATCCCAGCTTTAATGTTTGCTGGTGCAGCAAACGCAGCTGAAATGTATAACAAAGACGGCAACAAAGTAGACATCTACGGTAAAGTTGACGTTCGTCATTACTTCGCTGATAAAGATTCAGGTGAAGACGGTGATGCATCTCGTGCACGTATCGGCTTCAAAGGCGAAACTCAAATCAATAAAGATTTAGTTGGTTTTGGTCGTTTCGAATATGAAATCCGCACAAGCAATACTGAAGGTGATACTGATTCACGTGCTCGTTTTGCTTACGCTGGTTTTAAATTTGCAGATTACGGTTCACTGGACTACGGTCGTAACTACGGTGTAATTTACGACACCAACGCATGGACAGACGTTCTGCCTTTATGGGGCGGCGACTCCATGGCACAAACTGACGTTTACATGACTAGCCGTACTACCGGTGTTTTAACTTATCGTAACACTGATATGTTTGGTTATGTTGATGGCCTGAACTTTGCTCTGCAATATCAAGGTAAAAACAACGAAAATACTATCAACAAACGTGATGGTAAAAAAGCTAATGGTGACGGCTTTGGTTTCTCTACAGCTTATAATTTAGGCTGGGGCGTAACTCTGGGTGGTGGTTATTCAAGCTCTGCTCGTACTTCTTGGCAACAAGATAACAGCACTGCTAAAGGTTCTCGTGCAGAAGCATGGAACGTTGGTGCTAAATTTGCAGCTAACAATGTTTACTTAGCAGCTATGTACGGTGAAACCCGTAACATGACTAGCTTCAATAAAGGCATTGCTAACAAAACTCAAAACATCGAGTTAACTGCACAGTATGACTTTGCTGACTTAGGTCTGAAACCATCTTTAGGTTATGTTCAATCTAAAGGTAAAAATCTGAACCAAACAACAGACACTGGTATTGCTTATGTTGGTGATGAAGATTTAGTTAAATATATCTCTGTAGGTTCTTTCTACAAATTTAACAAAAACATGACTGCAGTTGTTGACTATAAAATCAACCTGCTGAAATCTGATAACAAACTGGGCATCAACGACGACAACGTAGTTGGTTTAGGTCTGACTTATCAGTTCTAATTACCGCTTATAGGTAATTAAACAGTCAAGTTAATTGATTTGAAAAGCAACACTTCGGTGTTGCTTTTTTATTTATACAATTTAACCATCACAACACGCCATTTATTCGCTTAAAAATATCCCCCCTTTTCTTTATTTTTCAAATTATCAAAAAGTTTATCATACTAAACAATTAGGTGTTTTTAGTGATAATTTTTATATGTTAATGTAATCACAGGATATTCACTTATTTACATCTTGATTTGCTATTTATTCTCACTTAGTTCACAACTTCTTGTTAATTTCACTACAAACAGTTGGCAAAAAGGCCTCATAGCGTTACTCTTGATACTCATATTTCGGCTTCGTTTTGAGCTTAGGGAACAATTACACTATGTTTGAGAAAATCATTGCTGCACCAGCCGATCCTATTCTGGGTTTAGCTGATAGTTTCCGTTCTGATCCTCGTGAAAACAAAATTAATTTAGGAATTGGTGTTTACAAGGATGAGACAGGCAAAACTCCTGTTTTAACCACTGTTAAGAAAGCAGAAAAATACCTGTTAGAAAACGAAACCACTAAAAACTACCTTCCTATTAGCGGTATCCCTGAATTTGGCAATGTGACCCAAGCACTTCTGTTTGGTGAACAACATCCTATTATCTCTGAAAAGCGCGCACGCACAGCTCAAGCACCGGGTGGTACTGGCGCTTTACGTATCGCCGCTGATTTCATTGCTCAGCAAACAACAGCAAAACGTGTCTGGATCAGTAATCCAACTTGGCCTAACCATAATAATATTTTCCAAACTGCAGGTCTTGAGATCTGTAATTATGATTATTATGATGCAGAAAATCGCGGGTTAGATTTTGAAGGCATGCTGGCAAGCCTTGCAAATGCACAGGCTGGCGACGTAGTGTTATTCCACGGATGCTGTCATAACCCAAGCGGTATTGATCCAACAGAAGAACAATGGCGCCAACTCGCAGCCTTATCAGCAGAAAAAGGCTGGCTACCTGTCTTTGACTTTGCATACCAAGGTTTTGCGCGTGGTCTTGAAGAGGATGCCCAAGGCTTACGCCTCTTTACAGAAAAAAATCCTGAGCTTATTGTCGCAAGTTCGTACTCTAAAAATTTCGGCCTTTATAATGAGCGTGTAGGCGCATGTACTATTGTCACAAAAGACAGTGAGACTGCGGAAAAAGCCTTTAGCCAAGCAAAAGCCATTATTCGTGCAAACTACTCTAACCCACCAGCACACGGCGCTTCAGTGGTAACGACGATTCTTTCTAATCCAGAGTTAAAAGAAGAGTGGATTGAAGAACTCACAACCATGCGTGAACGTATTCAGCGTATGCGTCAATTGTTAGTAACAACGCTACAAGAAAAAGGCGCCAAGCAAGACTTTAGCTTTATTATTGACCAAAATGGGATGTTCTCATTTAGTGGTTTAAATAAAGAGCAAGTTGAGCGTTTACGTGCTGAATATGGTATTTATATCGTGGGTTCAGGCCGTATTAACGTTGCAGGTTTAACCCTTGAGAATATGGTTCCACTGTGCGAAGCCATTGTTGCTGTACTCTAATTGCCTTCTAAAGTGTAATTAAGATAAAAGCCATGTTATTAAATAACATGGCTTTTTTATTGATATAAAAGAAAGATAAACCACACTTTTTTATTCATAAAAAAAGCCCTTTATAATAAAGAGCTTTTCGTTAATTAATGGATATTATCAGTATTACCAGATTGGCATTTCATCTTGTAAAAAAGGATTATATTGGCGTTCATGCCCTAAATTAGACATAGGACCATGTCCCGGAATAAACAGATAATCATCACCTAAAGGTAATACTTTATTTTTGATTGAAGCAATAAGATCGGCATGGTTTCCACGAGGGAAATCAGTACGACCAATGCTTTCTTTGAATAACACATCTCCCATAGAGATAAGTTTATTCTGATGATTAACAAAAATAACATGTCCTGGAGTATGACCAGGGCAATGTAAGACAGATAACGAAATTGTTTTACCTATCGTGACGGTATCACCTTCATTTAACCAACTATCTGGTGTAAATGATTTTCCGCAAGGGAAATTAAACATACGGCACTGTTGTTCTAATTCCTCTAATAAGAAATTATCATCTTTATGAGGACCGTAAACAGGGACATTGAAGTGCTCAACAATTTGTGAGGTGCCTGCAATATGATCAAAGTGTCCGTGTGTTAATAATACTTTGGTCAATGTTAATTGGCGTTCTTCTATTTCTGCAATTAACGTTTCAACATCACCACCGGGATCAACAATTGCTGCTTCCTTCGTTTCATCACACCAAATAAGGGTGCAATTTTGCATATAGTTTGTCACAGGTACAATGTGATACATCATGAATCACTCCACTCTTTATTATCTAATTCTCAATAGATTACCATGAGCGGACAGGCCCTGTATCAATATGCACAAAATTACTTTTTGGATAATAGCCTACACCACCTGCTTTCATTCTTAATGCAACTTGACGCACTTTAGAAAGATCAGTGCCGACTAAACGAAAATCCATTGCTTGACCACGCGTGTGATAGCTCTTCTTTGCCACTCCGCTACTACTATGACGTAGATTATTATTTGTCACTAAAGAACGATAACCTGAAATAAGCTCAACGGGTTTATTGTTATTAAGCATTACTTGCAATAAGTAGATTTGGTCAAACAGTGCAGGATCTATCGTTTTTATTTTGTTTTGACGGTAATCTCTAAAGAGATGATTTAGTTTAGCAAGCTCATGTTTATTATAACGTTTTCCATCAAAAAACTCGGCTTTAATAGTTTCACCTGTATTTAAATTATTAAAGCGAAGGATTTTTGGACGAGGTGTCGCTAGTGAAGCAAATGCATGAGAAGGTAATAACCCTAACCCCACTGCGGCCATACCAAACCCCAGCCATTTACGGCGATGTGAATCAATAATATCCATAGTATATGCACTCAAAAAATTATTTCAGGAAGAAGAACCTTTATTATGACAATATTTTTCTCGAATTGTTTCTTACAGTTTGTATAGTATTGTAAATAACACTTCATTTCAATTTAATGCCATTAGTAATTTTATAAGTTTAGTTATTTATACTAAATTTCATTTTTATCATTCTATTTTTAATGGAAATTTTAAAAATATTTTATAATTTATTATATTTTTAATTACCCTATTAATAATCATAAGAGAATAATTTCATCTTATTGATTTATATAGAAATAAAGGATAGCCAAATTAGCTACCCTTTATTCAATTTATATTTATTTATATCACAAGTATTTCTTAATATTCTCTAAATAAGGTTGTGCATTAGTCGTGGCTTTGTCATAACCATAAATATCTGCACGATATTGAGGTGCATTTTCCTGAGCCACCCATGCTGTTTGATAATATAAATAAACCGGAATACGTTCAGGAATTGGCGCATATTGTGTTGAACCACGTTTTAGTGCCGCATCAATTCTATCTTGTTTCCATCCCGCATCGCCCAATAAAATTGAAGCAAGTTCAGAGGCTTTATTAACACGAATACAGCCTGAACTGATTGCTCTCATATTTTTTGAAAACAGTGAATGATTTGGTGTGTCGTGCAGATATATCGCATCTGAATTTGGCATATTAAATTTATAACGGCCTAATGAGTTTGTTGGTCCCGGAGCCTGCCAAATTCGGTAAGGGAAGTTATTAGCACTCATATTTTGCCAATCAATATCGTAAGGGTTAATAGGATAAGCATCATTTCCCCACCCTGAATAAATGGTATATCCCTTACGACTAAAGTAACTAGGATCTGCTTTACCTCTAGGCACAATATCTTTACGAGTCATGCTTGTTGGCACATTCCAAGGTGGGTTAACCACAACATTATTTAGTGCACTACTCATAATCGGTGTTTTTCTATCTGGGCGACCGACAATGACTTTTGAGTCGAGAATAAGCTCGTTATTGGCATAAAAATAGAGCGAGAAATCAGGAATATTAACCCAAATTCCAGTATCACCAATGGCTGGCGTCAGGCGAAGACGTTGAATATTTAATGCCATAATGCTAGCGCGCTGTGCTGGTGTTATATTTAACCACACTCGCGTTTGTCGCCCAATAACACCATCCGGCTCTAATCCATGAGCAGTTTGAAATAATTTAACAGCCGCAACTAAAGGCGCATCATAAACGGTTGTCACAATTTCCTGCTCATTCGCTGCCAACTCAGGAATTAATTTTAAATTACGTAAAATCTGTCTCAGCGGTACAACTTCTTGTGATGATTGATTTGGCTTTAATGATGTTGTTCCTTTCATTTCTGGCCAAACAACTGAACTATGTAACTGCTTTCGCACTTCCTCTTTCATTAAGGCGTAATAAGGATGAGACGGTGCATAAGAAATAACAAAGCTACCTAAGGTGTTATTTTGAATATTTTGCTGTAATTCCACGACTGACTTATCAGTTGGTGATGGTAATGTTTGCATCACATCTCGATACAGTAAAGATATACCTGATTTATTTACTTGCTCAACAAAACTGATATAGCCTAAAAAAGCATCTGATAAAATAAGGTCGCGTGCTTCTTTTGTTAATTCAGGCGACTCTAGTTGTATTAACCATTGCCCAAATTGAGGTTGGGTTCCCGACATCGCCACTTCAGCAATTTGTTGCTGTAATTGCTGTACTGTTTTTTCATCTTGCCAGATTAATGCTAAATCACTTGCTTGGTAAACTTTCACTAACTGATTTAAATATAACGGTTTATATCCCGTTGAGCTCCATGATTGTAGTTTTGTTCTTACTGCTAACTCAGTCAATTGTGGAACCTTCATAACTACAATTGCAGGTGCTGGCATAACTTCACTAGTGACAGGAACCAATGTTGCGTTTTCTGTTTCGGGTGTAGATAAAGTCACCGACTCTGTTTCTGTGGCTATTGCATAATGACCAGAAAGGAGTGTACCTATAACAACTGAATATGCGATTGCTCTTTTAATTGGTTGATGCGCCATAAATCCTCTACCCTCATTCCTTATTATTATTTTGGTATCCTAGAATATTAGATGAGCTAGGCAAAGAGTTTTATAGGAATAAACTAATATTTTTAAAGTTTTGTAAGCCCCTGATAGAAATTTGGTTTTATTTAATCAAAAAAAGACTATCTAGCTACTTTTATATTCAAATATATAATTTAAATTAAAGATACAATAAAAGAACAAAAAATAGACATATTGAAAATAAGCATTCAGGAAATAATAAAGAATTGTGAATAGATAAATAAGATTATTTAAATGGAAGGTATTTTAAAATAGAAAAAGGCGCAGTTTCCTACGCCTTACAAATAAAGGTAAACAAAGGGTAAAGATTAATACTCTGAATTGATAACAACTTCTTCACCAAACTGGCCTGCTTTTGGCAGTGGTTGGTAAGAAGAGTTAGCCGCACGCAGAATACGAATACCACGGATATTCAGTTCATCTGCTGCTGCGATATCAGCATCAGCATCACCGTAGTAAATTTTCAGTTTATGATCACGCATCCAGCTTACTTTGTTATTTGCGCCAGGTTGGTCACCAGCAAAAATAACCGGCTGCATTTTATCAGCAGGAATGTTTAAGCCTTCTTGTACATATTTGGTCACAGTCTCAGTTTTAGTTTGAGTACGACCAGTAATGAAATAAACAGTATCCCCACGTTTTAGGTGCATCTGAACAAGATCGATACCGACTTGTTTAGGCATACTGAATTTATCCCACTCATTATTCATTTTGTTCCAGAATTCTGGGTTTTTCAGGTAGCTGAAATCGTTTGGAGAGTATTCTAGTTTACCACGGTAGAAACCAGGGCTTGAGAACAGAACGGTGTCATCAATATCAAAACCAACCGCCATCGGCGCTTGACCTGCAAGGCTTTTTTCAATATCAGCAACAGAAACCCAATGAATTGGTTGTTGTTGTGCAAGTTGTGCAACAGTAACACCTGGGCTAACAACTTCTGGTAGATGTACTTTTGCCATTGCTGCGCCGTTTAAGCTTAACGCTAAAGCAATTGCACTAAAAGCTAACGTGACTTTACGCATTCTTTTTCCTTTAAATTTTTATATTAATCACATACGGGAACAATCATAAACATCATTATTACATTTAAATGAGATATGGCGCACGTTATACCACTTAAAATTTCATTTTTTTGTTAATTTGCTTTCATTTTTTGATCTATGTAACACTTTGAAAAAAGAAGGCGCTATAAGCATAAGCCCGCAGCGCCTTTATTCTTGCCCTTTTGAGGCTAATAATGGGATAAAATTATTCTGTTATTTCAGCAACATTTGATGATCCGATTTTATCTTTTTCAGCCTGTTGACCAAAACCTTTTAAGCCAACAACATGTACATGTTCAGTGCCGTTGAACACTTTACGCACTAATTTATAGGTTGTTCCTTTTTCTGGGCTGATATTTTCTGGTGCCGCAATAATTAACTGCATATCAAGACGGTCGCAAAGCTCAAATAACGTTGCAATAGATTTCGCATCTAAACGCGCAGCTTCATCGAGGAAGAGTAAACGACAAGGAGAGATATCTTTTCCTCTTAAACGTCGCGATTCTTCTTCCCAGCTTTGTACCACCATAACCAGAATTGACATCCCCGTACCAATCGCTTCACCTGTTGATAAAGCACCACTTTCTGCTTTTAACCAACCTTCTGGTCCACGATTAACTTCAACATCCATTTCAAGGTAATTACGGTAATCTAACAGCTCTTCACCCACGGTTTGTGGCATACGTTGACCAATGTCCACTTGAGGGTTTAAACGCTGATAAAGCTTCGCCATTGCTTCAGAGAAAGTAAGGTTTTGGTTTTTAAATAGATCTTGATACTGGTTATCTTCTTCAGATAACACATCCAATAACACTTGATGACTTTCACGAATATTGACGTTGAGTCGGACACCTCGCACCTGACCAAATGAAACTGCTTGTAAACCTTGGTTTAACATCCGGATACGATTTTGCTCACGCTGAATAGTTTTACGAATAATATTCGCGACACTTCGTGAACTAATCGCTAATTTTTGCTCACGACTAGTTAACTCTTCAGTTAAGCGAGCAAGTTCGATTTCCATCTGTTCAATTGCATCAACCGGATCATCAGTTTTAATGATGTCTTGACGAATACGTTCCCTTAAATGCTGGTATACCGCAATAAAGAACTGAACTTTACGATCTGGGTATTTCGCATCTTCTGAGCGACGTAACGCATCACGTAAATATTCATTATCAGCAACCGCTTGGCGTAAAGCACCTAACGCTTTATCCGACATTGAACGTAGCTCATCAGCAGAAAGATAAGCAAAATCTCGTCGATGTAAGCGACGCTCCATACCATTTTCTTTCACTAATCGCATAACCGCGCACCAACCCGCTTTTGCACTCACAACATGCTCACGAATTTGAACGTAATCACGCTCAAGTTTACGAATTTTCTTGGTGAGATTATCTCGCTCTGCTTCACTCAATGCGATATCACGCTCAAGTTGACTAATACGAGTACGGTTTGCACTTACCGCAGAATAGCGCTGGTCACGTAGCTCTTTTGCTCTTGTTTCAGCACCAACATCAATCTGGATACCCGTATCACTCATCTCTTGCTCAAGCTCTCTGAGCAATTCAGATTTAGTGTCAAAAGAGCTTTTTAATGAGGCAAGCACTTGATTAAATTGAGCACATTGAGCTTGTTGCTGACGATAAAGTTCTCTTGCCGTAGCACGTTCTGTTTCTGCCATCTCTAAACGGTGACGTAGCTTCTCGTTAAGATCACTATTTTCACTGACAATCTCAACGGCATCACTATAACTAAAGTGTGGGCGACGCTGTACCACTTCCACCAGTAAGAAAGCTTGTTGCTGATAACGTTGTTGCTCTGCTTTTGCTTGCTCGTAATCTTGCGCTAATTGTTCATGCGCTTGTGGATCACTTTGCAAGATTGAAGCGATAGGCTCTAATGCTGCTAATGCTTTTTCGTGACGCTGTAAGTAACGCATTGACTCTTCAGCGGCATACAGCTCTTCGCGTAACTCTTCAACACGATCAATCAGAGTTTCATCCATCAAGATATTAACTTGAGGAATAAGTTTATTAAGAAGATTCAGCGATTCTTTAGTACGTGCATAATGTTGACGCTGTTGTTGAGTACTCTCTTCGTATTGCGCTAACGCTCTTTCTAGCTCGTTACGTCGTTGATTAAGCTGGCGAATATTCTCTTCCGGATCAGCCTCAAATGCCACAGAAATATGTTGTCCCACAAACTGACTAAAGGCATGGTGGGCACGTTGGATCTTCTGTACATCAAAAGCTTGTGTTGCGTAAAGCTCAGAAAGTTCATCACGCTGACGCGATAAAATTTCTAATTGATTTTCACGCGCAGCACGACCAAAAAGCGGAATTTCAGGGTAGCGAGAATAACGCCATTGTCTATCAGTACTTTTGATAAGAACCGCTTTATCCATCTCTTGAGCATTAAATACACTATCATCGAAAGATTGTGGGTCACCTTCGATAAAATAGAGATCTTCAGGGCAATCTTCTAATGTTTCTAATTGTTCCTGAATCAACGAGAGATCTTGCACAACAATTGCGTGACGTGCAGGGCCATATAATGCAGAGAAATAAGGCGCATCGTCTAACGTAATATCATCATAAATTTCTGATAATAAAACACCATTAAAACGTTCCGCTAATGTAATTAAACGTCCGTCTTCTGCACCACTTGGCTGACTTAAACGTTCAATTTGTGCTTCAATCTGCTGTTTACGAGTTGCAGTTTCATCACGTAATACGGTTGCTTCTCGCTCTTTCTCAAGTAACTGTTGCATATATTCTGTTACTTGATGACCCGTTTCAAAAGATTGACGAGTCTGTTCACATAATTGTGTTAACGCATCTTGTGCAGCAAGCCATGCGGGTGCTTGTTTTTTCAGCTTTTCAATTTGTTGTTTAAGTTGATCCAGCTCTTGGCGCATTTGCATGCGGTGTTCGCCAGACTCATTAACATAATCGCTAAGCTCTTCAATTTTGGCTTCTAACTCATCTTGAAGAATTAACAAATCATCAGGCTCCATCGACTTGCCATGATGTTTGTTAAACTCTTCAAGCTGGCGCTCTGCACTATTTCGTTGATGCAGGCGTTGCTCTAATTCTGCCAACTGCATGCGAATAGGATGAACCCTATCCGCTTGATGTCGATGAGAAGACCATTCACGTAATGCTGTTTTTGCCGCATCCCATGCATTTTGACGTTCAACCTCACCTACAATTGAACTTACCAGTTTATAGGCTTGATCAAATTGCGTTTTAGCCGCTTCAGAAACATTGAGTTTCTGTTCCATAGAGAGTAATGAATGCGTAATGTTTTGAATTTTGGCTTGAATACGTTCAGCCCATTGTTCAGCATTTTTCTCGTCTAAATCCGCAATATCACACTGTGCTTTAGCGCGCTCTAACGCTTGTACAGCTTGACGATATTGAATAGCACGCGTCTGTTGTACGTCTAATGCTTGTTGATAATCTGCCAACTGATTTTTCAGTTCATCAACTTCTTCTTCAGCAGACTCCACCCTCGCTTCAAGCTCTTCTTTCTTAGAAGCTGCTTCTTCAACAACTTCACTTTGTTCTTCTAAGCGAAAAGTGATTTCTTCGACATCAGCAACATAGCGGTCAATTTTTTCTTGTTGGCGAACCGCATTTTGCACTAAGTTTAGTCGGTCGCTTGCCGCTTGATAATCGGCTTCAAGATCAGAAGATAACGCTTGTTGCTCTTCTAGCTCTTTCCCCATTTCAACAAAACGATACGCTTCGTTATTAATGGATTTACGCTGACTCCATAATTCACGACGTACTTCTAAAGCTTCATCAAGATGAACACGTCGTTCGTTAGCATGGCGCATATAGTCAGCTGCAACATAAGATGTCGCTTCTGTAATTAAATGCTTAAATAAGTCACGATCAGATTGAGTGACTCGAATAGCTTCAAGCGTCATTCGGTTTTCACGTAATGCGCCTTCCATATCTTGGAAAGCTTTTCTTACACCACTATTCTCAGGTAGTAAATAATCACGTAAAGAGCGTGTAATCGCACTTGAAATACCGCCATACAATGAGGCTTCAATTAAACGATAGAATTTGGCACGATCACTTGCTGAGCGTAAACGTTTAGGAATAACCCCTAAATCAAACATCACCGCGTGGAAATCAGTGATAGAGTTAAATTGTCTAAAAACAACCCCATCAATGGCTTCAACTTTTTCTTTTAATTCATTAAGCGGTAAAACACGGGCTTGGCGATCTGCAACAGCTTGCGTTAAAATTTCTGTTGGATTTTCTGCCATTGGCAGCCCTTGGATCATAAAGGGTTTGATATCAACTTTCTTATCACGTCCTGCAATTTGCTGTAAGCGAACACCGACCACAGCACGTAAGTGACGCGAGTTGATCACATCTAATACGGCATAACACACACCAGGGCGCAATTTCCCGTATAACCCTTTATCACGAGATCCACTTGTCGATCCTGCTTCTGTGGTATTACGGAAATGAAGCAAAGTAAGATCAGGGATCATAGCTGTGATAAATGCAGCCATAGTGGTTGATTTACCCGCACCATTACCACCTGATAACGTAGTCACCAACTCATCTAAATCAAAAGTACGAGCAAAGAACCCATTCCAGTTGATAAGTGTTAATGAGCGAAATTTTCCCCGTTCAATCATTTATTTTCTCCCTCCGCATCATCTTCACTGGATTGTAATTGCTCATCTTCATTTTCTTCATCGTCGTTAAGTGTTTCTGAGCTATCTTCAAGCGCCATTGCTTCACCACCACGGATCATGCGCATTTGAGCCTCAAGCGGATTATCACCACTACGCACATCTGCACCAAAACGGAAAACAGATTCTGTGATCGAGAAACGCTGCATATCATTTAATAAGAATGAAATCATGCCTAAACGACGTAAACGATTTAACGAGGTTCTTATTTTTTCTTGTAATTTTTGCAAATCAAGATCAGAACCTGTTGAGCGTTGATTCACTAAACGTAAAAGTTTGGTTTCATCTGCTAATGTTCTTAATTCATCGAACAGCTCTTGAACGGTGAATATTCCCTGATTGGCTAACCGCTCAGGGCTAAGGTAAAGATAACAAAGAATTTTCCCCACCAGCATATCCATTTCAGAGAGAACAGAGCGTGGAATAAGTGTGGTTGAACGCGGTCGCAAATAGAAGAATCCTTCTGGCGCTCGGATTAATTCGACGTTATAACGCGCATAAAAGTCTGATAACTCATCTTGAAAATCCATCAAAAAAGCATGATTATCCAGAGAGTCTATACCGATATGTCGACCTGCACGTAACTGGCTATCCAGTTCAGGAAAAAGTGAGTTCGCTAATGCCTGCGCCAGTTTTGCTGGCATAAATTGTTCAGTATGTATCGATGACATGCGCTTGTACCTTAGCTCCATATTCGTTAATTTCTGACCATTTTGCAGGTAATCCTGCGAGCTCAGCTTTCGCTACACCTAATCGTACTGCTTGATCAATGACAATACGTGCAACATCGAAATGTTTCTGTTGCGGATAACGATTAAGATATTCAACTAACACTGAACTGAGATCTAATGCTCTTTGTTCTAATTTGTAAGAAGCAAGCTCTTGCTCTACCCATTGCGCTATCTGTTCGTTCACTTCACTGAACATTTGATATTCAAGCTCTTCGGGTAACTCACCCGTGACTTCTTCATCACGTAGAACCAGTTCTTCATCACGCATATCAAACAACCGATCAGCATTAGCGTAAGTTAATGCCCACGGGTTGTCGAAATAGGTTTGTACGGATTGACGTAAACGGCGAGAGAAAATACGATTTTTATCCATATCAATCGCTGTACGAATAAATTTATGGACATGTCTGTCGTATCCAATCCATAAATCAATAGATTGCTGACCCCAACTAATAATGCGGTCTAACTTACTTTGAAGTTCAAATACTAATGTATCTATTTGCTCAACATGGCCCGTATTCATGTTTGCTTCCTGAATACGTAAGAGATTGGCTTGAAGTTTGTCGCCAGCTGCTTCAAGCGTATCTTGTAGCTCTCTTAATGTACCAGATGTTTCAGATAACAGCTGTTCACAGCTTGAAATAGCCGCTTGCCAATCTTGGTTTAATAACGCAGCAATATCTTCTTTTACTGTATTTTGCTGCTCATCCATAATTCGCTGAGATAAATCAATGCTATCGAAAATTTCCGCCACTGAATATTTTAGAGGCGCGAAAACATTACGATGCCAATGATATTCATCACCGCCGTCTTCAGCAGAGCTTGCCGCTGAATCAAGCTCACCCGCCACAATAGAAAGTTGCATAGATAAGCGCAATGATGAAAATTCGCGTTGGCGAATATAGTAATCACTAATTCCAATACCCAACGGGGTTAAACGGTATATTGCATTACCTTCTACCAATTCACTGGTAAAACGGTTAAAAAGCCGCTGCTTTACCATGTCATTAATGGCATTATTCGCGCGAACTTGTATTGATTCTGCTGGTTGTTCGAAGCCTTTACACACTTCCCTAAAGGCATCAATTAACTCCCCTTCACTGATTTCGCCATCAAGGCGCTCGCTGTTTAATACAGCGACAGCCATCAAAAAAGCTAATCTTTCTGGTGGCAGTGAGATTGAGAAATCATTTTTTCTCGCCCAAGACACTAACTCAGGAACGGTCTGGGTAAAATCACTCATAGTACATCCTTAATTTACACGCTTTTGTGCCATGACATGAATGTAACGCCCCAGACTGATATAGGGCTCTTGCCGACAATATCGTTGCTCTAATGCAAGCAACGATGGAAAATCTTTATTTTGTAACTGACGACTTTGCAAATAATCATGGAAAACACGAACACCCGTTTTTCCCAATATTGTCATCGAAAACTCATCTAACCATTGATAAACATCTTCTGGTTGTAATGGATTTTGAGGTGATAGCGATTTTTTTCTTCTACGTGGGATCTCAGGATTTGCCAGATGAAAATTCCCTAAAATCGCATTTCTCATGACAATACCATTCGCATTGTAAAACATTAGCGATAAGATACCATTAGGTAGCAACATATCGGTAAGAACATTTACTGCGTCTTTCTGATCCGTGATCCATTCCAATACTGCATGAAATAGAATTAAGTCAACCCCTTCATCTATATGCTCTTTAATCTCTTGAGCCGCACAACAAATAAACATCATGTTCTCGATGACACCCTCTTCAATCGCAGCTTCTTGTGCGCGATTAAGCATCTCTTGTGATAAATCACATAAGATAATTTGGTGTCCTAATTTAGCAAGCTGACGAGAGAAATAACCTTCACCTCCACCTGCATCTAAAATACGCAAACTTCGGTTAGGTAAAAGGGTCAATAATTGTTGTAAATCTTCCCAAATCACCGCTTGACGTATTTTACCCTTTGTTGTGCCATAGATATTGCGGGAGAATTTATCTGCAATATCGTCAAAATTACGATCTGACATTAAAACGCCTCATGATAACAACTTACTACTTGCGCTCTCTGCGTTCTGATAAATTCAAAAATATGAGACACTGTACATAAATAAAGACGGCAATTTTACCAGTGTTCTATGATACTGACTGTTTTCTCTAAAGAAATAAGTCATGAATCAGACTATTCGCAAAGCGCAGTACAAATATAACGCTTATTAATGAAAAAATTAACGTTCAAACGTTTATCGTTTTATAAATAATTAAACGGTTCTTTATTTCTATTGATGAAAACTTAGTGAATCGTTGTTGTGTTAGCTATTTTGACACAACGTCTTGGAATTCCCCTAGTTTTCACTAAACTTTCGCTATCAATTGCATGTATTTCACTCAATCTAGGATGATTTATGCTGTTTTTGCTCAAAAAATATGTTGCAGGCTTTCTGATGCCCTTGCCTTTGCTCTTATTAATCGCCTTTTTTGCATTAGCACTACTTTGGTTTACACGTTGGCAAAAAACCGGAAAAAGCCTACTCACTGTTGCGCTTGTTCTGTTAACTATTCTAGGCATACAACCTGTTGCCGATACACTATTAATGCCAAGTGAAAAAGAGTATCAAGCTCGTTATGAATTACGAGAAAATTCGCAACAAGATGTGAACTACATTGTTGTTTTAGGTGGTGGATTTACTTATAACCCAGAATGGGCACCAAGTTCTAATCTTCTTAACAATAGTTTGTTTCGTGTTGCTGAAGGTGTAAGACTTTATTACCGCAATCCCAATTCGACACTGATTTTTACAGGGGGAGCAGGTGTTAATCAGATAAGTAGTGCAGAGGTAGCGGCTCAGGTGGCACAATCTTTAGGTGTACCTGCGGATAAAACTATCGCACTATCAACACCGAAAGATACAGAAGAAGAAGCCTATGAAGTTGATAAATTAATTGGAAAGAAACCATTTTTGCTTGTGACGTCTGCCAACCATTTAGCACGCGCTGAACGTTTCTTTTTAGCACGAAGCATGAACCCTATCGTTGCGCCAGCTAACCAATTGGCTATCACTTCACCATTACATCCTTGGGAGAAATATTTTCCCTCCGCCACTTATTTTCAGCACAGTGAACGTGCATGGTATGAGTTTTTAGGATCGATGTGGCAATCAATAAAACCGGCTGGACAACCCGCCACTATTCCTGGAAATGAAGATCATCAATCTGATAAAGAAGAAAGCTAATAATTAAAAATATCTTTGCTGACTGAGACAAAAACGGCACTTAATTAAAATTAAGTGCCGTTGATATTATTTGTTGTCGCTCAAAGACTAAAATTCTTGGTTAAGCGCTCGATATGCCGCTCTTGCTGCGACAAGATCATCTTGTGTATCTACACCCACACCAGGAACTTCTAATGCTTTTGCAACATGGATTTTTTCGCCATACCACAGCACACGCAGTTGCTCTAACATTTCAATAGATTCTAATGGGCTTGGTTCCCAAGTAATATATCGACGTATAAAGCCCGCACGGTAAGCATAGATGCCAATATGGCGAAGATAATGCTCACCAATTTCATCATGTGATAAATTAAAACGGTCTCTTTCCCAAGGAATGGTTGCACGAGAGAAATAAAGTGCAAAACCTTTTGCATCCATCACGACTTTCACCGCGTTAGGATTAAAAGCTTCTTTTGAGTCAACAATAGGCACCGCTAATGTTGCCATTCCTGCACCACAATTTGCTAAGTTTTCAGCAACTTGGGTAATAATAGCGGGTGGAATAAGAGGCTCATCACCTTGTACGTTAACGATTATTTCATCATCTGCAAATTGATATTTTTCAATGACTTCTGCTAAACGTTCTGTACCTGAATGGTGATCTTCGCGAGTCATACACGCTTCCCCGCCCGCTTTTTCAACTGCTGCAACAACATCTAAGTTATCGGTTGCAACAATGACGCGGTTTGCACCAGAGCGCATAGCCTGTTCCATCACGCGAACAATCATAGGTTTGCCATGAATATCCGCGAGGGGTTTACCCGGTAAACGGGTCGATGCATATCGACCTGGGATAATGACCGTGAACATGAAGTTACTTTTCCTCTTCTAGTGATAATTCTCTTGCTTCATTCTCCAGAAGAACGGGGATATTGTCACGAACAGGATAAGCTAAATGATCAATTTTGCAGATAAGCTCTGAGTTTTCTTTATCAAAGATAAGTTTGCCGTGGCAAACTGGGCAAGCAATAATTTCAAGTAAGCGGTGATCCATTTTGTCCCTCTCAAGGGTTAATCATTTTATATGGCAAAAGGATATCATAAGGAAGGATCAGCGTTAATACTCAAAACCTCTCGTTTAGTGATAATTCGAAAATTATTTTAGTTATTAATAAATTTATTATTTTCTCTTTTACTATAAGCAACAAAAAAGCCACATTAGTGTGGCTTTTTATCGTTGAGTCTGCAACATCATTAATAAAGAATTACATTCAGCTTTTATTGATAATAATTTAACCTTTTTATTATCTTTATTGCATTCTAATTAACGAAATAACTCTTTTATATTACTTATTCAGCTTGGTGGTAAACTATTTCCGCCTACCTACCTAAAAATAGGCATAAACGATAATTTAATCTCAATGTTAAACTACCGTTTTATCTACAACTTTAACAAGGCTAAACCTTATTTAAAATCCAATAACATCAGCGGCTTCTAAACCTGCTGCAGTTCTGATAACAGAAAACTCAACGTCTTGACCTTCTGTTAATGCTTTATTTTTTGTATTGGCAATCGCTTTTTTATTGACATAAACTTCTTGTTCAATGTCTCTTGCAACAATAAGACCATAACCCTTGTTATTGTCAAACCATTTTACGCGACCCATTCTTAATTGTAATGTCATGATAGATAAACTCCTTTTGTTCTTTGTATAGTTTTATTTTCCTATACAAATGCATCCTACTTTTTATTAAGTCTTCTTATATAAAACCCCAATTAAATTCTGAACACATTAATTTAAGTAGTGCATTTTATTATTCAATATAAATGTTCAAAATCGTGATAGCTAAGCTTAATAAATATCTTAAAGCACAATAAATATTTACAGTATCAATATGACAAAAAGATGACATATTGATATTTATTGAGCACTGATAAAAAAGATAACCGAATATAGAGATAACTAGTCACCATCAAAAATGGTTTTTATTATTCATAGTGCACAAAAGCCAACGCTATTCACTGCACAAAATATTAACCCTACATTCAAGATCCACAAACTCTCCACACAAGGCTTTTGAGTAGATAGGGTAATTGCGAGTTAAATTGAACTACGACAAAAGCGATATGCAACTGTAGGTAGGTAATCTTTTATGTAACGCTATCCTGATTCCCACTATAAATATCATTGTTTCAGATCAGATACAAGTTTTTTTCGAGCCGTAAATTAAATTACTGACTTGTTTTAGCACAGATTGACTATTTAATTCAGCGCTAACGGGTAAATACCACCAATTATCTTGCGCAAAATGCTGACATTTAACGGCATCTTTTTCTGTCATAATAAGGGGTTCTAAATCTGGCGTTAGATCCTGTAATTCTTGAGCGCTATAATCACTATGATCACTAAATGCTTTTGTTGTGATTAACTCTATCCCTTTTTCATGTAAAGAGTTAAAGAATCGAGGTGGATGACCAATTCCAGCAATAGCAACAGCCTTTTTAATTTGCTGAACAGGTTTCTTTTCTCCCGTTTTAAGATTAACAGCAATATCACCTTCCAGCACCATGCTTATCTCGTTACCTTGGCTTACTCCGCCATTAACGATAATTGCATCTACTGAATTTAAGCGCCCCGCACGCTCCCGCATAGGCCCTGCTGGTAACCACCAACCATTGCCAAACCGACGTTGACCATCAATAACAACAATTTCATAATCACGCTGTAATGCATAATGTTGTAAACCATCATCAGTGATGATCACATCAAGCTCATATTGAGCTAATAACGCTTTTACTGCATCTCGTCGATTAGGTGCAACCGCAACGGGAGCACCTGTTCGATGATGAATCAATACAGGTTCATCACCTGCCATAGAAGGTGATGTATCGGATGTCAAAAGTAATGGATAATGGTCTGATTTCCCGCCGTAACCACGAGACACAACACCTGGTTTAAATCCCTGCTGTATTAATTGCTCAACAAGCCATATCACAACAGGTGTTTTACCATTCCCACCTGCAGTTAAGTTGCCAACAACCACAACAGGAACAGGGGCTTTCCATGATGCTAACCACCCTTTTTGATATGCAAAACGCCTTAACAGTGTGATCGCACCATACAACCATGAGAATGGAAGCAATAGGATATAAAACCAAGATTTACCAGACCAAATCCGTTCAATCATTTGCCAAATTGCATCCTATGAAGTTGAGCATAAATACCTTTTTTCTCAATCAAATCAAGGTGTGCGCCGCGTTCAATAATTTCACCGTCTTCAATAACTAATATTTCATCCGCTTTCTCAATCGTTGATAAACGGTGAGCAATCACTAAAGAAGTTCTATTCTTCTGTAGTTCATCAAGTGCTGACTGGATAGCACGCTCTGATTCTGTATCTAGTGCTGATGTTGCCTCATCAAGAATAAGAATTGGTGAATCTCGCAATAACGCTCTTGCAATTGCAATACGCTGACGTTGTCCGCCTGAAAGTAGCACACCATTTTCACCAATTTCAGTATCTAAGCCTTTATCCATTTTTTGGATAAAATCCATCGCATGTGCCATTTTCGCCGCTTTTTCAATATCTTCACGGGTATACTGATCTTCACAAGCATAGACAATATTGTTTGCTACAGTTTCATTAAAAAGATGCACATTTTGAGAAACCAGAGCCACTTGATTACGCAAAGATTTCAATGTGTATTCACGAATATCATGACCATTAATCAATATCTCACCTTCATTAATGTCATAAAAACGTGTGATCAGGTTTGCAATCGTAGATTTACCCGAACCTGAGCGTCCAACTAATGCAACAGTTTTCCCAGCTGGAATAGTAAATGACATATTTTTTAAAGCTGGTGTATCTTTCGTCACATATTGGAAAGTGACATTGCGAAACTCAATATCACCAGTCGGTTTCTTCAGCTCTAATTTACCTGTGTCTTTTTCTTGCTCCATATCGAGGATAGCAAATAGCGTCTGACAAGCAGCCATACCACGCTGAAATTGAGCATTCACATTAGTCAGCGATTTCAATGGACGCATTAATGCAACCATTGAGGAGAAAACAACCGTTATTGTACCAGCTGTTAATGTATCCATAATTTCAGGGAAACTTGCTGCATATAGGACAAATGCTAATGCGAAAGAAGCAATCAATTGAATAATAGGATCTGAAATTGACGACGCAACAACCATACGCATACCTTGACGGCGAATATGATTGCTCACATGGTTAAAGCGTTTATTTTCAACTTCTTGACCATTGAAAATCAGAACTTCTTTATGCCCTTTTAGCATTTGTTCTGCACTAGTTGTCACTTGCCCCATGCTATTTTGAATTCGTTTGCTGATCGTTCTAAAGCGAGTCGATACTAAACGAATAACAAAAGCAACAATAGGCGCGATAACGATAAGGATCAGAGACAATTGCCAGCTATAGTAAAACATCAAACAGAATAGCCCGATGATATAGGCACCTTCACGTACAACAGTAATTAATGCACCTGATGATGAAGAGGCAACTTGTTCTGAATCATATGTGATACGGGAGAGTAAAGTCCCTGTTGATTGCTGATCGAAAAAGCTCACCGGCATTCCCATAATATGGGAAAACAGTCGGCGACGCATATTCATTACCACTTTTCCTGATACCCAAGAAAGACAGTAACTTGAAATAAAGTTAGATATACCACGCAGAACTATCAGTCCAATAACGGCAAAAGGCATCCATTTTAATACGTCATTACTCGCTTTACCAAAACCTTCATCAAGAAGCGGTTTTAATAAAGAAATCATAAATGCATCCACGCCCGCATTGATAATTAATGCAATTGCAGCAGTGATTAAACCCGCTTTGAAAAGTCGGATCATTGGCCATAGGCGGCGGAATGTTTGCCACGTTGATAGATCTATATCATTCATATATATTACCAAACTTTTAATAATTAGCCGGACATTCTACTCGGGAAACGTCAAAATACCAAACCACTGATGATACCAACGAGGTAAAATATCTCGTCTATAGGTAAATACATCAATATTATCTTGATTAAACTCGATAGAAACTTGCCCACTAATAGAGGTTGTTAGCCAATTAATAGCTTCTTTTTTATAGCGATGATGTACTTTATCAGAAGGTAAACGCCAAGGGCTATAACGAGCAGCAGAAACAAGTGCAATTTTTGGTGATACAGCTTGAATAAACATCAATGTGGATGATGTTTGACTACCATGATGAGGGACTTGTAAAACATCTGCTTTCAGTTGTTCTTTTTTTACTCTTACCAATTGAGCTTCAGCTTCTTTCTCTATATCTCCAGTCAAAAGAATATTGTGTTTACCATCGCTGACATTAATTACACAGGATTGATTATTCTTCGGAGAAAGTGATTTATTCAGTGGCCATAATGCATCAAATTGAAGCTCTTTCCACTGCCATGATTTATTGCTTAAGCAAGGTAAATGCGAAGGATCGTCAAAACTACTACGAATGCTTAAGTTAGGATAAGCTTTTATTAAATCTTTAATACCACCCGTATGATCAAGATGATCATGACTAATTATCAATGCAACGGGTTTAAGTCGATGGCTTTTTAAATAAGGAATAATGACACTTTTTGCAATTGAACCACCACTTTTCCAACGTATTCCAGTGTCATAAATAATTGCCTCTCCTTCTTTTTCAATAATAATCGCTAAACCATGCCCAACATCTAGCATAGACATTCGCCATTGATAGCGTGAAGAAGCGGCGAATTCACAATATAAAATAGTAGCAATAGCCACAATACAAATAAAATGATGATACCACCATGACATTTTGATGACTAAAATAATACCAATTCCCAAAAATCCTAATAATAAGGGGATAGCGCCACTATCTTGCCAAAATGGTAAAAATAATGGAGCACACCAAAAAGCAAGGTTTATTGAAAGATCAACCCAATGCCAAATTATCGGTTGAAAAAATGAGAGAAAAAATGTCAATAATCCAAGCATTATTAATGGTACAGTAATAAAAGAAATAACAGGAACCGCCCATAAATTAACAATAAAACTAAAAAAATTAGCACCACTAAATAAATATAATTGAAATGGTAATAAAATAATTAATAAACCAAATTGTAAATGTACTAATCTTAAAATAAACCACCGTTTTTGATAATTATATTTAGCTTTTAATGGGTACATCCAATACCAAAAAATAATGGCGAATATAGCAGAAAATGAGAGCCAAAAACTGGCTGAAAGTATAGAAAGAGGTTCAACAATAAGAATGAGTGCAGCACTCCAAAGTGCCCATTGCCACGGTAAAAATAATCGGCTCCCCCAATGCAAAATCACCCAAACGGTTAATCCAATAACAGCTCTTGTTGCTGGTATTCCCCAACCCGATAACGCGGCATAGAAAACACCACATAGCCAAGCTATAACTAATGGAAATTGTGGATTAATCCATCTAATAGGAAAAAGAAATTGAATACCTCTTGCAATAACCCAACCAGCAAAGGCAGCTAAACCTATATGTAAACCCGATATCACAATTAAATGTGCAACTCCTGTTTTCATATAGAGATCTTTTTTTTCAGGTTCGATATATCGCTTATCACCTAAGACTAAAGCAATTATTTCACCTTTATTTTTTGCTGTTTGCCAATAAGCTGAGATGGTCTGAATAAGCTGAATACGCAGTGATATATCATCTCGGATAAACTTAGCCGTCATCACTTTACCCGTTAGAGTTTCTTTCATAGAAACGGCATATTTTTGGCTATCAAACCCACCTTCATTTAAATAGCTATGTACAGCTCTGAATTGAATCTTAAACTTCCAATATTGCCCTACCGCTATATTTTTAGGCGGATTTCGCCAATACACGTTAGCGTAAACAGATGATGAAAAGAGCGTTTTTTTCGTAATAGGTATTTTGATAATAATATTACCATCTGCTAATTGGCGATATCCCATAACTTTGGTTTCAAATGTTGCCATATTATCAGCAAACTGTTCCGTTCTCGTCATTAACGATGACGCAGCCATATTTGAATAAACCCAGAAAAACAGAAATATTGCTAAAAATCGGAATGAGCAAAAAGGAACAAATAATAGAAATAGAGCAACTAGAATAATAATAGAATAAATAGTTTGGCTAAAAAGTGTATGTTGAGCTAATAACGGTAAGCAACCTAATATCATTGCTAAAGCAATATTATCTAAAGTTAACTTTGTGAAATAGAGTTTTTGAAAATAGGTTGAATGAAAGCACCTCTGTTTTATTGATACCACCCTTAACTCAAAAAAATTTATCATTCGATTCAATAAAATCATTTTCAGCATCCTTACCTTCAATCATTCTTTAAATATCATGATATTACCATTCAGTTAAAGAAAGACGTTTAGGTCATTTTTTAGCGATGCTTTATAAAAAGAAAAAGATCTCTTGTTGCATACAATGAATTTTGAGAAGAAACTCGTAAAAAGCAAAACAACTAAGTGATACAGGTAATTAAATAGAGAAATTACAACTAAAGCAGAATACAGTAGTAAAGAAGAAGTAAGAAAGGTAGGTACTAGTGGGATAAAGTAAATAGAGCAAATCAATCAATTCAAGATCAGAGATTGAAGAAGATTAGAGAGCAGAAAAATACGCTAAAAGTCATAATAATTGGTAATAAAAAAACGGCACCTAAGCACCGTTTTTGAGAAAGTTAACTAACATCGTGCCATTTCGACAGGAGTTATTATTCCGTATAAATGTTTACACGGTCACGTAACTCTTTACCTGGCTTAAAGTGTGGAACGTATTTACCTTCCAGATCTACTTTATCACCAGTCTTCGGGTTACGACCCGTACGCGGCGCACGGTAGTGTAGAGAAAAACTGCCGAATCCGCGGACTTCGATACGCTCACCATCAGCTAAAGTATCAGCCATATGATCAAGCATTTCTTTTACAGCTTCTTCAACCGTCTTAGCCGAAAGATGAGATTGTAGGCCTGCAAGTCTCTCGATTAACTCAGACTTGGTCATATTACCTCCCTAAACTACCGATAAATAGGCAACGATTAACGTTGCCTTCCGTTAATAACTTAAATTATTCGCCTTTAGCTGCTTTGAAAGCTTCAGCCATAGCGTTGTTTGAAAAACCAACTTCTTCTTTGTTGTTTACAGAAGCGATAGCGTCTTTCTCGTCTGCTTCGTCCTTAGCACGAACAGATAAGTTGATAACGCGGTTTTTACGGTCAACGCCAGTGTATTTAGCTTCTACAGCTTCGCCAACATTCAGAACCAGAGTTGCATCTTCAACGCGGTCACGTGAAGCTTCTGAAGCACGCAGGTAACCTTCAACACCGTCAGCTAATTCTACAGTTGCGCCTTTAGCGTCAACAGCAGTTACTTTACCAGAAACAATAGCACCTTTTTTGTGAGCAGACAGGTAATTATTGAATGGATCTTCTGATAATTGTTTAACGCCCAGTGAGATACGTTCACGTTCAGCATCAACTTGCAGAACTACAGCAGCGATTTCGTCGCCTTTTTTGTATTCACGAACTGCTTCTTCACCTGCAACATTCCAAGAAATGTCAGATAAATGAACCAGACCATCAATACCGCCGTCTAAACCGATGAAGATACCGAAGTCAGTGATAGACTTGATTTTACCTTCAACACGGTCGTTCTTGTTGTGAGTTTCTGCGAACTGCTGCCATGGGTTAGATTTGCACTGTTTCAGACCCAGTGAAATACGACGACGTTCTTCATCGATGTCAAGAACCATAACTTCAACAACATCACCAACGTTAACAACTTTAGATGGGTGAATGTTTTTGTTAGTCCAATCCATTTCAGAAACGTGTACCAGACCT
Source organism: Proteus sp. LHD240705 (assembly GCF_047921555.1). Taxonomy (NCBI): domain Bacteria; kingdom Pseudomonadati; phylum Pseudomonadota; class Gammaproteobacteria; order Enterobacterales; family Morganellaceae; genus Proteus; species Proteus sp. LHD240705. The sequence goes on along the minus strand of NZ_JBLRMI010000003.1, from coordinate 291,118 downwards.
TCAACGCCTTCTTCGATTTCTACGAAGCAACCGTAATCAGTCAGGTTAGTTACACGACCAGTCAGTTTAGTACCTTCTGGATAACGTTTAGCGATAGCTACCCATGGATCTTCGCCCAGTTGTTTCAGACCTAATGATACGCGAGTACGTTCACGGTCGAATTTCAGGACTTTAACAGTGATTTCGTCGCCAACATTGACAATTTCGCTTGGGTGTTTAACACGTTTCCAAGCCATGTCAGTGATGTGCAGTAAGCCGTCAACACCGCCCAGATCAACGAATGCACCGTAGTCAGTAAGGTTCTTAACGATACCTTTAACTTCCATGCCTTCTTGCAGGTTTTCTAATAACTGATCGCGTTCTGCGCTGTTTTCAGATTCGATAACCGCACGACGAGACACAACAACGTTGTTACGTTTTTGGTCTAATTTGATGACTTTGAACTCAAGCTCTTTGTTTTCCAGATGAGTTGTATCGCGAACTGGGCGAACGTCTACCAGTGAACCTGGTAAGAACGCACGAATGCCGTTCAGTTCAACAGTGAAACCACCTTTAACTTTACCGTTGATGATACCAACAACAGTTTCGTTTTCTTCGTAAGCTTTTTCCAGCATCAGCCACGCTTCGTGACGTTTAGCTTTCTCACGAGACAGAACGGTTTCACCGAAGCCATCTTCAACCGCGTCCAGAGCAACATCAATTTCGTCGCCCACTTGGATTTCTAATTCGCCTTGAGCGTTTTTGAATTGTTCTACAGGAATAGCAGATTCTGATTTCAGACCTGCATCAACCAGAACAACGTCTTTATCGATAGCAACTACAACGCCGCGAACGATAGCGCCAGGACGAGTTTCGATTGTTTTTAGGGATTCTTCAAAGAGTTGAGCAAAAGATTCTGTCATGTTAATGATCTTCAAGTAAATTTAATTAACGTCCATTTAGCATCCGGCCGAATGGGGTTGTTTCACATACCTCGTTACATCCTTTGTGACAAGGTCATCGGGCATTGTTGTGTTTTCATTAACACGTCAACCCGATTTTGATAATTACCTAGTATAAACGAAATAAAAATTAATTACGCTGATAATTGCAGATTTTTTTTAGCATAAGTCAACGATTTTTCAATGACTTCGTCAATAGACAAGCTTGTAGAATCGAGAATTAATGCATCTTTCGCCGCAACAAGTGGCGCAACAGCGCGATTCCGGTCACGGTAATCGCGTTCTTTTATCTCGGATAAAAGGCGCTCAAAGTTAACATTAAAGCCCTTTTCCTGCAACTGTAACATGCGACGACGCGCGCGCTCTTCTGCACTCGCTTCTAGAAATATTTTTACTTGAGCATCAGGAAAAACAATTGTGCCCATATCTCGACCATCTGCAATTAAGCCCGGCGCTGTACGAAATGCGCGTTGACGACGCAGTAATGCTTCTCTTACACGAGGAAAAGTCGCAGCTTGTGATGCCGTATTCCCAACTGTTTCTGTTCGAATTTCAGTTGAAACATCTTCACCTTCAAGAATGACACTTAAGCCATTCTCATTAGGAATAAAACGTACATCTAAATTTGCAGCCAGGGGAACTAAAGCATCTTCTGAGGTGATATCAACATGGTGATGTAAAGCCGCTAATGCCAATACACGATAAATAGCGCCAGAATCGAGTAAATGCCAGCCAAACGCTTTCGCTAATGCTTGGCATAATGTTCCTTTACCTGCTCCGCTAGGCCCATCAACAGTTATAACAGGGACGATAACCGCCATGAGTTTCTCCTTTTCGTGGGCACTGCATTTCTGTATTTGTTGCTCTTATTACATTGATATAATAGGCATTGTATTCAAACAGAGAAAAACAGTATTAATATATGCGCGACATTATACGCATACAATGTATAGGAAGAAACAAGCAGATAAGCACTAAAGGGTCTTATTTAATATTATTTTTTCGAGATAGTGTATTTTTTAGAAAAATTAATCTAATCACAATAAAAAATCGGCAGTATTGTTCTTTAAAAAGTCCAATACTACCGATTTAATTGATTTAATTTTGACTCATTTTAATTAATGATTTTCACATTAATTATTACGTTGAGAAAGTGTTTCTAATTTCTCAAAATAATCAGGGAAGGTTTTTGCAGTACATCCTGGATCAAGAATAGTAATTGGCGTATCTGAAAGTGCCACCAGCGAAAAACACATCGCAATGCGGTGATCATTATAAGTTTCGATATCCGCAGTGATTAACTGTTTTGGTGGCGTTACTTTTAAGTAGTCGTGCCCTTCTTCAACTATCGCACCTACTTTTTGTAACTCTGCTGCCATTGCCGCTAATCGGTCAGTTTCTTTTACACGCCAGTTATAGATATTACGGATAACAGTCTCACCTTCAGCAAAAAGTGCCGTGGTAGCAATGGTCATTGCTGCATCAGGGATAGTATTCATATCCATATCAATGCCTTTTAACGTTCCACGCTCACACTCTATATAGTCATCACCCCAGCGTACTTTTGCGCCCATTTTTTCAAGCACAGAAGCAAAATGGATATCCCCTTGTAAGCTATTTTTACCTATACCTGTAACTCGTACAGTGCCACCTTTAATGGCAGCAGCGGCTAAAAAGTAAGAAGCAGATGAAGCATCACCTTCTACAAGGTACTTTTCTGGTGATTGATATTGCTGCCCACCTTTTATAACAAAGCGTTGGTAGTCTTGATTTTCAATTTTCCCACCAAAGGTATTAATTAATGCTAAGGTAATATCAATGTAAGGTTTTGATACTAATTCGCCTTTAATAGTGATAATAGTATCTTGCTCAGCTAAAGGTGCCGTCATTAATAATGCAGTCAAAAATTGGCTAGAAACACGCCCATCAACCTCAACATTACCACCTAAAAAACCACCACATAAGCGAATTGGCGGATAATCTGTCTGTTCAAGGTAGTCAATTTTTGCGCCACCTTGGCGTAAAGCGTCAACTAAATGCCCAATTGGACGCTCTTTCATACGAGGTTCACCCGTAAGAATAATATCGTGCTCACCAAGACTTAATGCAGCCGCTAATGGGCGCATTGCTGTACCTGCATTACCTAAAAAGAGCTCTAATGGCGAATTTGTTTTAAACTTTCCCTCGAGCCCTTCAATATCACATACCGTATTGTTATTTGATAATTGATATTGCACACCTAACGCTTTTAATGCATTAAGCATATGACGAATATCATCACTATCTAATAAGTTGGTTAGACGAGTTTTACCTTTAGCTAAAGCCGCTAATAACAACGCACGGTTAGAGACACTTTTTGATCCTGGTAAATTAATAACACCTTCGATATGAGCGATAGGTTGTAATGTTAACGATTCCATAAACAGGTAAAAACTCCAATAGACAAATAAATTAAGAGGGATGTTATTTAATTAAATATAAAATTATTTAGATACTTATATTTTTATTTATTAATTCTGCACTAAGTAATTCAATTTTAATTATTAACATCTTGAATATTGAATGAATAAGAAAACCTGTATGTTAAGCAGATTTTCTTATTCTAAATTTTATTTCTTACGCATGGCGACGTTCAAAATCAGCCATAAAGTCAACTAATGCTTGAACACCTTCCAATGGCATTGCGTTATAAATTGAAGCACGCATACCACCTGATACACGGTGACCTTTTAATGCGACTAAACCTTGCGCTTCTGCCTCTTTTAGGAATACAGAATCCAACTCAGGAGAAGACATTTGGAAAGGTACATTCATTAGTGAACGATTCTCTGTGGCAACACGATTGATATAGAAATCACTATTATCAATTGCACTATAAATAAGCGCTGCTTTTTCATAGTTACGTTTTGCCATCTCTTGCAAACCACCTTGCTCTTTCAGCCATTTAAAGACCATACCTGATAAATACCAAGCAAAGGTAGGTGGTGTATTAAACATGGAATCATTTTCAGCAAGCACAGTGTAATCAAACACGGAAGGCGTTTCTTTACGCGCTTTACCTAATAGATCTTCACGAATAATGACAATCGTTAAACCCGCAGGACCAATATTCTTTTGTGCACCCGCGTAGATAACACCAAAACGGCTAACATCTATCGGTTGAGATAAAATAGAAGATGAATAGTCAGCAATAACAATTTTGCTGTCATCAAAATCTGGCTCTTCATGAATGGCAATACCATCAATGGTTTCATTTGGGCAATAATGCACATAAGCAGCATCAGCACTTAATTGCCACTCTTTCATTGGCTTAACGCCAATTTTGCCATCAATTTCTGTTTTAATTTTAATGATATTCGGCGAACAATATTTTTCAGCTTCTTCGGCTGCACTTTTAGCCCAATAACCACCATCAATATAATCAGCGCTTGCTTTATCGCCTAATAAATTGAGAGGTAAAGCAGCAAAATGGCCACGAGCACCACCGTGGCAAAAAAGAATTTTATAGTTTTCTGGCACATTGAGAAGATCGCGAAGATCTTGTTCTGCCTGATGAGCAACCTCAAGAAACTCTTTACTGCGGTGGCTAATTTCCATAACCGAACGCCCAAGTTCATGCCAGTTGCATAATTCTAATTCTGCACGACGAAGGACTTCTGCCGGTAACATAGCCGGACCTGCACTAAAGTTATATACCTGACTCATTCAAATTCACCCTATCTGAATATGTTTTTACAAAATGACCTTTATCGGTTGTATCATTCCCGTTAAATTGGCGCAATGATTATTGTGAACTAACGCATAATATGCAGAGCATAAAAATAATGGTTAGGAGTGTTTTATGTCGGGGAGTGTAAATAAAAAAGAAGAAGCGAGCTGGGGAATGCTTCTTCATGGAAAAAATAGTCTAAAATCGCTCGCTTTGGCAGGAGGTGTCGCATTACATGCAATTAATGTCTATATTACGATCACAACGCTACCTTCAATTGTACGTGATATTGGTGGGCTTAATTTATATGCATGGAACACCACTGTTTTTATTCTGGCTTCAATTCTCTCTTCTGCATTAACTTCTCGATTACTGAGCGTACTTGCACCCCGCAATAGTTATCTTTTTGCCACAATTTGCTTTTTAGCAGGTTCTGTTATTTGTGCGACAGCACCCTCAATGCAGATATTACTTTTAGGGCGATTTATTCAAGGAGCTGGCGGAGGAATGTTGCTGGCTCTTGCTTACTCTTTAGTTCGGGTCATGTTTCCTCAACCACTTTGGTCTAGAGCCATGGCATTAATGTCTAGCATGTGGGGAATATCAACACTATTAGGCCCTGCGCTAGGTGGAATATTTGCTGAATATGATGTTTGGCGCGGTGCATTTTGGTCTATTTTATTTGTAGGTATTCCTTACGCTATTTTATTATTTACTATTCTTCCTACCGAAAATAATGCTGATAATATCGTCGCGAAAACCCCATTACCTTATCAGCAGCTTATTTTATTAATGCTTGCTGTATTATCTATTTCTATTGGTAGTCTTTATAACGTTATTTTATATAACGCCTTATCCTTTATATTTGCTTTTATCTTTATTCTCCTGTTAGTCAATATTGATAAAAAATCAAATGATGGCTTATTTCCTAGAGGGACATTTTCTTTTTCTGCACCGTTAGCACCCATATATCTCACAATGGCTTTATTAGGGATTAGTGTACAAACAGAAGTCTTTGTGCCCTATTTCTTGCAAATTATCCATAATGTTACCCCACTACTTTCAGGTTATTTAGCGGCATTGGTTGGTGCGGGTTGGTCTTTCTCTGCCATTGTGTCTTCATCAAGTAAACAATCTACTGCACAGCGGTTAATGCGTTTTGGCCCAATGATTAATTTTTCAGCCATTGTGATCCTCGGTTTATTTATCTCTAATGTTTTAACCGTACCTTATGGGCAGATTATCATTATTTGTATCGCTCTCTTTTTTACAGGTGCCGGAATTGGTATGGCATGGCCTCATTATTTAACCCGTGTTTTACACGTTTCTCAGGGACAAGAAGCTCAAAAAGCGGCAACATCCATTACCACTATTCAATTGTTTTCAACAGCTGTCGGTGCATCTATTTCAGGGACTGTGGTTAATATGGCAGGGTTAACAGATCCAGGAGGTATTCTTGGCGCGCAAAATGCTGCACATTGGCTGTTTATTGTGTTTGCTTTTACGCCGTTTGTGGCGTTTTTTACAGCGAAAGTTGTGGTATCTAGCGCTAAAAAGAATCAATGAATATGATGTGATTTTTAATATAACAAAGCCTCACGAATGAGGCCTTGTTATTATTTAGACTTGTTTAACTTAATACTTTTCAAAGTTTTCTTGAATTTTTGCAGGATCTTGAGTTTCAGTCAGTGATAACTGTAATAACACTCTCGCTTTTTGTGGATTTAAGCGCTCTGACGCAATAAAGCCATATTTTGCATCATCCACTTCACCATTTTGGGTGGTAAATCCTACTGGCACACGGCTTGCACGAACCACTGCAACACCTTTTTTCGCGCCATCAGCTAAGGTATTAAAAATATCAGTATATAAGTTACCGTTACCCACACCTGCACTAACAATACCTTTGTAGCCATTATCAATAAAGGCTTTTGCTGGTAAATCAGACGCATTGGAGTAGTTATAAACAATACCAACTTTTGGCAATTCGGTTAGTTTGCTCACATCAAATGCGGCTTTATCTGCACGAGGTAATGCCGCAGTATAATAATGAACCTTACCGTTATGCACATAACCTTGAGCACCTGCGTTAACAGGCTGGAATGCTTGTACTTCAGTAGTATTCATTTTAACAACGTCTTTACCACTAATCACCGCGTTATTCATAGTGACTAACACACCACGATTTTCAGAGGCTTTATCACTGGCAATCACAACCGCATTAAATAAGTTTAAAGGGCCTTCAGCGCCTAATGCCGTAGCAGGACGCATTGCACCTACCATTACAACAGGTTTTTTACAAGCAGTTGTTAAATCAAGAAAATAAGCTGTTTCCTCCATGGTATCAGTACCATGTGTTATCACGAACCCGTCGGTTTTACCGCAATCTTCATTAATTTTTTTAGCGAGTTTTAACCAAACTTGGTCATTCATATCTTGAGAACCGATATTAACGACTTGCTCACCTTTTAAATTAGCCACTTGCTTCGCTTCAGGCACTGCATTGATCAACACATCAATGCCTAATTTACCTGCCGTATAGCTAGACTGTGTTGCTGAATCACCGCCGCCTGCAATCGTTCCACCTGTTGCAAGAATAGTGACATTAGGCAAAGCGAAAACAGAACCACTGATTACAGCTAACAAACTGGCAAGCAATGTTTTCTTCATCATTTTTTTCGATCCCTTATGAATTAATAAATAAATCTAATTATGATGATTTTTAATTATCAATTCCGTGATAAATCAAACGAATTTATTAAAAAAACTCATATATCAAATAAATAATGAGGCTTCTATATAGTTGGTTATTTTTCGACATAAGAAATCGTTAGTGCATTACAGGGGATTTCAGTATCATGTGCCCCCTAACTATCACCAGCAAAATATTGATGAAACCTGCCATGTCACAAACATTTATTCCTGGCAAAGATGCCGCACTGGAAGATTCTATCGCTAGCTTTCAGCAAAAATTAACCGACTTAGGATTTAACATTGAAGAAGCTTCATGGTTAAACCCTGTACCAAACGTTTGGTCTGTGCATATTCGCGATAAAGATTGCCCTTTATGTTTTACTAACGGTAAAGGTGCCAGCAAAAAGGCGGCATTAGCCTCTGCTCTAGGCGAATACTTTGAACGTCTTTCAACCAATTATTTCTTCTCTGATTTCTGGTTAGGTGCTGATATTGCAGAAGGTGAATTTGTTCATTATCCAAGTGAAAAATGGTTCCCACTAACAGAAGATGATTCTGTTCCCGCTGGCTTATTAGATGCGCGTTTACGCGAATTTTATGATCCAGAAGGTGAGTTATGTGGTAGTGAGTTAGTTGATTTACAATCAAGTAATCATGATCGCGGAATCTGTGCTCTGCCATTTATACGTCAATCTGATGAAAAACCTGTTTATATTCCTGTAAACATTATTGCTAATTTATATGCTTCTAATGGCATGTCAGCGGGAAATACAAAGAATGAAGCACGAGTTCAAGGGCTTTCTGAAGTTTTTGAACGTTATGTAAAAAATCGCATTATCACTGAGAGAATTAGCTTACCTGAAATTCCTAAAGAAGTTTTAGCTCGCTACCCTGCTGTTATTGAAGCGATTGAAACATTAGAGCAAGAAGGTTTCCCAATCTTTAGTTTTGATGCCTCTTTAGGCGGTCAATTCCCTGTTATTTGTGTCGTATTATTCAACCCACAAAATGGTACCTGTTTTGCCTCTTTTGGTGCTCACCCTGATTTTGGTGTGGCTTTAGAGCGTACTGTCACTGAATTATTGCAAGGCCGTAGCCTTAAAGATCTCGATGTCTTTAATCCGCCAAGCTTTGATGATGAAGAAGTTGGTGATCATACTAACCTTGAAACACACTTTATTGATTCAAGTGGTTTAATTAGTTGGGATCTATTTAAGAAAGATGCCGATTACGCATTTGTTGACTGGAACTTCAGTGGTACGACAGAAGAAGAGTTCCATACCTTAATGTCACTTTGCCAGCAGTGCGATGCAGAAGTCTATATCATGGACTACTCACACCTAGGTGTTTACGCTTGTCGTATTTTAGTACCGGGCTTATCTGATATTTATCCTGCTGAGGATTTACAATTAGCCAATAACATTATGGGTGTACATTGGCGTGACACCATTCTTTCTCTACCAACGAGCGAAGGCACTAAAGAAGAGTATCTTTCTCTTATTGGTCAATTTGATGAAGATGGTTTAGATGACTTTACACGTATCAGAGAGATGATTGGTATTGCTCCGGGCAAAGATAATGGTTGGAGCCATTTGCGTGTAGGTGAATTAAAATCAATGTTAGCGCTTGCGGGTGGCGATCTTGATCAAGCGCTCGTTTGGGTTGAATGGACTCAAGACTTTAATGCTTCTTTATTTACGCCAGAGCGTCAAAACTATTATCGCTGTTTACACAATCTCTTATTATTACAACAAGAGACTGAGCGTGAACCAGAACAATATATGTACGCATTTTCTCGTATGTATGGCGAAAAAACATTACAAGCAGCCTTAAATGCAATACAAGGCAAACAAGCATTTTACGGATTACAAACTATTGATCCTGATTTAGCTAATTTACCTGTTCATCAGTCATTACTTGCTGCCTATGAGAAATTACAGAAAGCAAAACGTCAATCGACTAAATAAGGCTATTTTGTTTAAGGTTATTTATTAAATAATAATTAACTTTAACTGAATAATAAGCGCGTATTTAAATTGAAACACTCTATTGAAAAGTAGAGTGTTTTATTTTGCTAAAAATAAAATATTGACAGATTTGTCATGTTGACAAATTTGCCATCTGACAAAATTGTCAAAATATGGCAAAAGTGACGATTTAAGGCATTTAATATGACACTATAAATACATATTGAACTTTTACACCAAGAATATTACTTAAATATAGTTTAAATTGCTATTTGTTTAACCAGATCTCAAAAATTAAAAAACCTTATTTTTATAATGGGTATATGTCTGGAGTAATCATTAAAGATTAACCACAAATAAAGTAATGTTTATATTTATGACAAAAGTAAATAAGGCGTTAAATTTAATTTTTAATTCTTAACATGCGGGGTTTAAATAATACTTTATATTTACTTTCTACTTTATTTATCCAGCTAGTCTAAAATTTTTTGATAATTTTTAAAAAATTTTTTCATTTTATTAATCAAATAGTTATAGCCAAAATAGCGGGTTTTTACGCACTAAAAACGGGATTCTAATGAGCGACCATGATCCATATCAATTTTAGAAGTAAGCCCCTTTGCTACTATTATTGCGTGCTATAATTATTCCAACATATAAGAGAGTGTTAGTATGAAAGCTGACAGCCCTTTTAATTTATTATCACCTGCAGATATGGCAAAAGTTGCCGATGATGCATGTTGTTATAAAGCAAATAAACATATTCCAACGACTTACTTATCTGCATTTACCGCGGGTATGTTTATATCAATTGCTTTTGTTTTTTATATTACTGCTACTACAGGTACCGCATCTGTTCCATTTGGGCTGGCTAAATTAGTCGGTGGGATCTGCTTCTCTCTGGGGTTAATGCTCGTCGTCGTTTGTGGCGCTGACTTATTCACCTCTACTGTTCTTACTATTATTCCTAAAGCAACTGGACGTATATCTTGGGGCAAAATGTTTGCAAACTGGATAAATGTCTATCTTGGTAACTTTGTTGGCGCACTCTTTTTTGTCGCCTTAATGTGGTTCGCAGGTCAGCATATGGCAGCGAATGGGCTTTGGGGGCTTAATGTCTTACAAACAGCACAACATAAAGTTGAACACACTTTTATTGAAGCAGTTTGTTTAGGTATTTTAGCTAACTTAATGGTTTGTCTTGCAGTTTGGATGAGCTATGCAGGTCGCACACTAATTGATAAACTCTTTGCATTAATTTTACCTATCGGTATGTTCGTTGCTAGTGGTTTTGAGCACAGTATCGCTAACATGTTCCTTATCCCTTTAGGTATTGTTATTAAGAATTTTGCACCCGCAGAATTCTGGACTAAAGTAGGTGCATCACCCGAACAATTTTCGGATTTAACAGTTTCGAATTTCCTCGCTGACAATTTATTACCTGTCACTATCGGTAACATTATTGGCGGAGCAGTCCTAGTCGGTTTGGTATACTGGTTAATGCATCTGCGTGGCGATAAACATTAATCCACGCAGGTATGACTGATTTCTTAAGTTCCATTGTAAAAAGGTAGAAGTATCATGTCTGATTTAAATGAAAAATTTGCTGAAGCATGGAAAGGTTTTTCTGAAGGTGAATGGCAGAACAATGTTAACGTTCGTGACTTTATCCAAAAAAACTATACTCCATATGAAGGCGACGAATCTTTCCTAGCAGGTTCCACTAAAGCAACTGATACACTTTGGGAACAAGTTATGGAAGGCATCAAAATCGAAAACCGCACGCATGCGCCGGTTGATTTTGATACTTCTGTTGCTTCAACTATCACATCTCACGATGCAGGTTATATCTCTAAAGATTTAGAACAAATCGTAGGTTTACAGACTGATGCACCTCTGAAACGTGCGATCATCCCATTCGGTGGTATCCGTATGGTTGAAAGTTCTTGCCACGCTTACAACCGTGAGCTGGACCCAGAACTGAAAAAAATCTTTACTGATTACCGTAAAACTCACAACCAAGGCGTTTTCGATGTTTATACTCCAGACATCATGAAATGCCGTAAATCTGGTATCTTAACAGGTTTACCAGATGCATATGGTCGTGGCCGTATCATCGGTGACTACCGTCGTGTTGCACTGTATGGTATTGAGTTCCTGCGTAAAGATAAATTTGCCCAATTCACCTCTTTACAAGAAAGAATGGAAAAAGGCGAAGATCTGGAAATGACTATCCAACTGCGTGAAGAAATCGCAGAGCAGCACGCTGCTTTAGGTCAAATCCAAGAAATGGCTGCGAAATACGGTTACGATATTTCTCGCCCAGCGCAAAACGCAAAAGAAGCAGTACAATGGACTTACTTCGGTTACTTAGCCGCTGTTAAATCTCAAAACGGTGCTGCAATGTCATTTGGTCGTGTATCTACTTTCTTAGATATCTACATCCAACGTGATATTGAAGCTGGCTTACTGACAGAAGAACAAGCTCAGGAATTAATTGACCACTTAGTCATGAAATTACGTATGGTTCGTTTCTTACGTACTCCTGAATATGATGAACTGTTCTCTGGTGACCCAATCTGGGCAACAGAATCTTTAGCAGGTATGGGTTTAGATGGCCGTACTCTGGTAACTAAGAATACTTTCCGTTTCTTAAATACCCTGTACACAATGGGTCCATCACCAGAACCAAACATGACCATCCTGTGGTCAGAACAACTGCCTATCAACTTCAAAAAATATGCAGCTAAAGTCTCAATCGATACTTCTTCAATCCAGTACGAAAATGATGACTTAATGCGTCCTGACTTCGACAGCGATGACTATGCAATCGCATGTTGTGTTAGCCCAATGGTTGTTGGTAAACAAATGCAGTTCTTCGGTGCTCGTGCGAACTTAGCGAAAACCTTACTGTATACCATCAATGGTGGTGTTGACGAAAAACTGAAAATCCAAGTAGGTCCAAAACATGCTCCAATCATGGACGAAGTATTAGACTTCGATACTGTGATGAACAAAATGGATCACTTTATGGATTGGTTAGCAACTCAGTACGTAACTGCGCTGAACGTTATCCACTACATGCACGATAAATACAGCTATGAAGCAGCTCTGATGGCACTTCATGATCGTGACGTATATCGTACAATGGCATGTGGTATCGCAGGTCTGTCTGTTGCTGCTGACTCACTGTCTGCAATCAAATATGCAAAAGTTTCTCCAATCCGTGATGAAAACGGCTTAGCAGTTGACTTTAAAATTGATGGCGAATACCCACAATTTGGTAACAACGATTCTCGTGTAGATGACATCGCTTGTGACTTAGTTGAACGTTTCATGAAGAAAATTCAGAAACTGCGTACATACCGTAATGCGGTACCTACACAGTCAATCCTGACTATCACTTCAAACGTTGTTTACGGTAAGAAAACAGGTAATACCCCAGATGGTCGTCGTGCAGGTGCACCATTCGGACCAGGTGCTAACCCAATGCACGGTCGTGACCAAAAAGGTGCGGTAGCTTCTCTGACTTCTGTTGCGAAACTGCCATTTGCTTATGCGAAAGATGGTATTTCTTACACCTTCTCAATCGTACCTAATGCATTAGGTAAAGATGATGATGTTCGTAAAGCAAACCTTGCGGGTCTGATGGATGGTTACTTCCACCACGAAGCGGGCATCGAAGGTGGTCAACACCTGAACGTCAACGTGATGAACCGTGAAATGCTGTTAGAAGCAATGGAAGATCCTGAGAAATATCCTCAGTTAACTATCCGTGTTTCTGGTTATGCAGTTCGCTTTAACTCACTGACTAAAGAGCAACAGCAAGACGTTATCACCCGTACATTTACACAAACAATGTAATAAAGATAACTATATGCATTTATTTACTGAGAAAGTAGATAAAATCGCTTAGAATAAAGGCCCCTACTTTGGGGCCTTTTTATTAGACAGTTTTGGAGTAACCCTGTTATGTCCGTACTTGGTCGTATCCACTCATTTGAATCCTGCGGTACTGTTGACGGTCCCGGAATACGTTTCATTGTTTTCTTTCAAGGATGCCTAATGAGATGCCTCTATTGTCACAACCGTGACACATGGGATACTCATGGTGGGCAAATCGTCACAGTTGATGAACTAATGAAAGAGGCGGTTACCTATCGTCATTTTATGAATGCTTCTGGCGGCGGTGTTACTGCTTCAGGTGGCGAAGCAATTTTGCAAGCAGAGTTTGTACGTGATTGGTTTCGTGCTTGTCAGAAAGAAAATATCCATACCTGCCTAGATACTAATGGCTTTGTTCGTCGTTATGATCCCGTTATTGATGAATTAATGGATGCCACTGACTTAGTGATGCTCGACCTAAAACAAGTCAATGATGAGATCCACCAAAAGCTCGTTGGTGTATCAAACCAGCGTACACTTGAATTCGCACGTTATTTAGCAAAACGAGGCCAAAAAACATGGGTTCGTTATGTAGTTGTACCGGGTTGGTCTGATGATGATGATTCTGCTCATCGTTTAGGCGAATTTATTAAAGATATGAAAAATATCGAAAAAGTAGAACTTCTTCCTTACCACGAACTCGGCAAACATAAATGGGTAGCTTTAGGAGAAGAATACAAGCTAGATGGCATTCATCCACCGTCAAAAGAGACGATGGAAAATGTAAAATCAATTCTTGAATCTTATGGCCATAAAGTGATCTACTAAGCTTTTCTACTTAAGATTAATTTAAGAAGCAGCGCATTAAAGCGCTGCTCTTTTGTTTTTATATAATTAAAAATATTCAAAACAAATAAAGTTATTTTTTAATGAGATGAAGTTAACTTAAATTATTTAAATCATTTTGTATTAATTAAAGAATGTCTGTCCTCACAAGTAAAAATATACATTCTAAGATTATCCTTAACCTATATTAAGTTGAATACAGTTGATTAATAACAAAACAAAAAGATATTATAGAAATCTTATATTTATAAACTAAAGATATTGGGATTAAGGTACAGGAAATGGAACAAGACAATAATTCATCGCTAACAGAGCCTCAAGAGGTATTTACGCCTATTCCTCAAGCACGAGGTGCCTCAGGCGGAGTACGTTGGTTAGGACTGGGATGGGATTTAATAAAAGAACGTTTTTGGATGTGGGTAGGCGTTATTATTATCTACTTTATCGTTAGTCTTATTATATCGACCATTCTTGGATTTATTCCGCTAATAGGTCCAATCATATCACCTTTTATTACTACTGTATTAGCTACAGGCCTTATTGCCATTGCCCATCAGCAATATGAAACCCGACGGATGGACGTTGATAATCTATTCTTTGGTTTTTATAACAAACGCTATCTAAGTATAATGGGCGCTTACGGCATCAGTTTCCTTATTTTGCTGTTTGGGATTATTCTCGCAGTTATTATCTCTGGTGCAGCCATGATGGACGTTATCTATGCAGCTTCTAGTGATTATTCTGAAGAAATTATTGCTGAAATGATGGCAGATAACACATCAGGTTTTACTCTATTTATCATTATTATTGCTATTTTTGGTACAATTAGTACTGCTGCATATTGGTTTGTCCCTGCGTTGGTATTAGTAAACGGTTATAAAGCGCTCCCTGCTGTTAAAGCGAGCCTTTCGGCAGTAAAAATAAATTTAGCGGGTGGATTCTTCTTCTTTATTTTACTGCTATTTATTCTGGTAGTGAGTATTATTCCATTTGGTTTAGGGTTATTAATTACTATTCCTCTTTCTTACACTGCGATGTATGGCTCTTATCGTGACGTTTTTTATCACCATAATGTAGGCAACCAAGGAAATAATGGTGGAAATGGTGGAAATGGAACGATTTCTCTTAATAAAACCGCTGAATCCAATATTGGTAAATTAGTCAGTTAATTCTTAGCATTAGCTTACTTAAATAAAAAAGCAGTAGACCGTAAATCCTACTGCTTTTTATTATCTAGAATACATAGCTTACATCATTAACCCGCAAACGGGTTTTTATTATCATAAGATTTATTATAAAGTGCATCAGATATTAAATAATTATAAATTTCATCAACAATATCAATACCTTCTTTTTCACTTCTTTGTTCTTCTATTTGACTATTCTCACCAGGATAAAGCACTTTCTCCACATGAGGAGCTGGCTTAATTGCATTTAACTCCCCCATAGCCTGTGAGATATGTTCTCTAAATAATGAGGTATCAGTAAAGAAAGCAGGATTAATAACAATATGTAATTGCCCTAGCTCTCGCCCCTGAGTTAAATCGTGATACATCGAACTGACATGTTTACCAAAAGGAAGTCCAAGCAAGATACCGGACAACACATCAACCATCATCATTAAGCCATAGCCTTTAGGCCCAGCAATAGGCAATAAGCCTTTTACTGCGAAGGGATCAGTCGTAGGTTTACCACTTTCATCGACTGCCCAAGTATCGGGAATATCGACATGCCGTGAACGCGCATCGAGTACCTTGCCCCATGCCTGTACGGTTGTCGCCATATCAAATGTAATATGTTTATCACCTACTCCAGGAGCTGAAAAAGCGATAGGATTAGTGCCGTAATAGACTTCTGAGCCGCCAAAAGGAACAACCATAGGATCAGACTGGCACAACGAAATACCTACCATGCCTGCTTGCGATGCTTGTTCAACAAAGTAAGATAGCGCACCACTATGACCAATTCGTCTTACACCAACAACTGCAACTCCCTTCTCTTGTGCCATTTTAATTGCGCGTTCCATTGCGTCTTTCGCTGCAACATGCCCAGCTCCATTATCTCCATCAAATACAGCGCTACATGGTCCCGTTTCAGTATAAGTAAAATCAGGAGCCGTATTTGTACCACCTTTACTGATCCGCTCTGCATAATACTCTACACGAACAGCACCATGAGAATGAATACCTTTGGCATCAGCATGGACTAAGACATCAGCCACCGTATCAGCATGAGACTCACTCAATCCTGCATGATGTAATTTATTTTTTATTAATTGATGTAACTGCTGTTTAGAAACTATCATAGAATATGCTCTTTTGTAGGGTTCTAATTAAATAGAAACGTCATAAAATAACGGGGGTAAATTCGAGTGATAGGTCTAATTTAACAGCATAAATAGGATCTGCCGTGATCGGTTTAACCAATGGCGGATTGCGTTATATTTTTGTTAAATAGTCATTTCTTTATTAAAAACCTTTTTATAATCCCTCTTATAAAAAACAAAAAAGTGGCATAATCTCTTACACCACTCTTTGATACATTAATTTAAAAATAAACTAATTATGGAACAGGAACTGCTTCGCCTTTAAAGGTATCCAAAATAAATTTTTTGGTTTCAGGCGCTTTTAGTTGTGCCATTAATTTAGCAATACGCGGATCGTTTTTATCTTCTTCTCTTATAACAACCACATTGGCAAACTTACTGTTAGCCGCAGGCTCTGTATAAATTACTTCTTTGCTTAAATCTAGCCCAGCATTAATGGCAAAGTGCCCATCAATAGAAGCGACATCTGCTTCACCGTTTTTATAAATTTGTGGCAGCAATGGGCCATCATAGGTGAATAAGAATTTAATATTACGAGGATTTTCTACAATATCATCAATTGTGGAGTCATCAGGATCGATGCCATCACGTAATTTAATTAAGCCCTCATCTTGGAATAGTTTTAATATATGTCCATGTTGTGCCAAGTTATTACTACTAATCATTTTTGCACCGTTAGGTAAATCTTGCAGACTTTTATATTTTTGCGAGAAAAAACGATATGGATGCATATGTACAGCTCCCGCAGAAATTAATTTCCAATCAGGGTGATCTGCTAGTGTTTTATTTAAATAAGGTACATGTTGGAAAAAATTAGCATCTAATTCTTTTTCGGCTAATGCTTGATTGGGAATAATATAATCATTAAAAATTCGAATATCTAACTCTAGCCCTTCTTTTGCTAATTGCGGTTTAACAAATTCTAAAATTTCTGCATGAGGTGTACTTGATGCGCCGATAATTAATTTATTCTCTGATTTTTCATCTGATGGTTTGCAAGCAGAGAGCACTAGACTAATAAGTAGCAGTGATCCCAGTTTTTTAAATACTGTTAGTTTCATTATTGTAACCTTATTTTTTTAAATTTGATTTTTAATTGAATTAATTCTTTAATTAGCGTTTATCTATATTTCTTACAACACTATCTCCTAATAACTGAATGCATAATACAATAAATAAAATCACTAAAGTCGCAGCCCAAACCACATCAAGATGACTGCGTTGGAATCCTTCTAAATAAGCTAAGTTACCTAGTCCACCCGCCCCAATTGCGCCTGCAACTGCGGTTCCACCCACTAAAGAAATCAACGTGACAGTTAAGCCAGAAATAAGTGCAGGTGATGATTCTGGTAATAACACTTTAAATATTAACGTAGGCAAATTAGCGCCCATTGAAAGACTTGCCTCAATAACACCTTTGTCTACTTCACGTAATGCTAATTCAACTAGTCTGGCATAAAAGGCTGCTGCTGAAATCACTAATGCAGGTAACGCTGCATTAACACCTAATATGGTTCCCACAATTAATTTAGTAAAAGGGAACAATAAAATAATTAAAATAATAAAAGGAACGGCTCTAAAAATATTTACAATAAATGAGAGTATTCGATAAATAGAAAGTTGCTCTTTATAACCCTCTTTTGCTGTTAAAAATAATGCCACGCCAATTAAGATCCCTAATAAGCAGGATAATGCACCAGAAACCAGTGTCATATATAATGTATTTAATGTTTCTTCACCGAGTACATTGAGTTTTAAATGAGGTAAATAGCTATTAAACCAACTTTGTATTTCATCCATATCACACGACCGCTATATCAAATTTATTATTCTCAAGATATTGGATGATTTCATCCGATTTATTATTTAGCTGTAAATAAATAAACCCGTTTTCTTGTGAAAAACTGCCCTTTATTAAATTAACTGGTTCATTAAATTTAGAAATTAAATCATAAAGTAAATAGTCATATTTTTTACCCTCTTGCAGTAACAGTTTTATTACTGTGCTTTGCTGCTTTATATTCTCAATATCATCACTGTTATCTGTTACATGTACTGATTGTGATAAAAACTGTTGTGTCACTTTATGTTTTGGTTGGTTAAATATTTTTACTACTTCGCCTTGTTCAATTATTTTTCCTTGCTCAATAACGGCTACTTTATTGCATATCGCTTTTACAACTTGCATTTCATGCGTGATCAACACAATCGTAATATTCATTTTTTGATTAATTTCAGCGAGTAGTGCTAAAATTGTTTGTGTTGTTTTTGGATCTAATGCAGATGTTGCTTCATCACATAATAAAACATCAGGATTATTTGCCAGCGCTCTAGCAATACCAACACGTTGTTTTTGCCCACCACTTAATGTTGATGGATATTCATCAGCTTTATCAGCAAGCCCAACTAACTTCATTAATTCACTCGCACGCTGAAAACGTTGCTTCTTATCTAACCCTGAAATTTCAAGTGGGAATTCAATATTCTCTCTAACGGTGCGTGACCATAGCAAATTGAAATGTTGAAAGATCATACCAATTGAGTGGCGGATTTTACGGATCTCACGTTCACTACTGGTAGTAATGTTGTATTTACCAACAATCACTTCTCCTTTTGTTACAGGCTCTAAGCGATTCAATAAACGAATTAAGCTACTTTTCCCAGCACCGCTATAACCAATGATGCCAAAGATATCTCCCTGCTCAATATTCAAATTAATATCATCAACAGCAATAGTTTGCTTTTTCCCTCGCTGATAAATTTTGCTGACATTTTTTAGTGTTATCATTTTAATCAACTCACCTATTAAATAGAAATCTAGACGGCTAAACATCTAGAAATCCAAGTTAATGTCAATATGAGAAATTGTCAAGCAAGGAATGAAAAAGAGATAAACAAAAAAGACATACCTTAGAATTAAATTATTTTTGATACGCTCTTTATTGAGATTTAACTCTGATGAAATAAAATATTGTGGATTTAATGACTTATAAAAAACAAATAAATAGCGTTAAATATTTACTACAGTTAATAAAAAACCCCCGGCCTAAGCAGGGGGTTAAATTATTAATACTCAATTAATTAGATAATAATTAACCGATATATTCTAAACCTTTCATGTATGGGCGTAACACTTCTGGAATTTCAATACGGCCATCAGCCATTTGATAGTTTTCCATAATTGCGACTAAAGTACGACCTACTGCTAAGCCCGAACCATTTAAAGTGTGAACTAACTGGATCTTCTTATCACCTTTAGAACGGAAGCGAGCTTGCATACGACGTGCTTGGAAATCCCACATATTTGAACATGAAGAGATTTCACGGTAAGTATTTTGAGCTGGTACCCAAACTTCTAAGTCGTAAGTTTTACGTGAACCAAAGCCCATATCGCCAGTGCAAAGTACCACTTTACGGTAAGGTAGATTCAGTAATTGCAGTACTTTTTCAGCATGACCAGTCAGCTCTTCTAATGCTTCCATTGATTTTTCAGGATGAGCGATTTGAACTAGCTCAACTTTATCAAATTGGTGCATACGAATTAAACCACGAGTATCACGACCATAAGAACCTGCTTCTGAACGGAAGCATGGTGTGTGAGCTGTCATTTTCAATGGCAAGTCGTCTTCTTCAAGAATGACGTCTCTTACCATATTTGTCACAGGCACTTCCGCTGTTGGAATAAGTGCGTATTGGCTTTCTGCTTCTTCTTCTAACGGTTTAGTGTGGAATAAGTCTTCACTAAATTTAGGTAACTGACCTGTACCGTACAGAGTTGCGTGGTTAACCAAGTAAGGAACATACATTTCTTGGTAGCCGTGCTCTTCTGTGTGCAGATCCAACATAAATTGTGTAATAGCACGATGTAAACGTGCAACTTGACCTTTCATCACAACAAAACGTGAACCGGTAATTTTTACCGCAGAAGCAAAATCTAAACCATCTGTTAGCTCACCTAAAGTCACATGATCTTTTAATTCAAAATCATAAGTTTTTGGTGTGCCCCAACGAGAAACTTCAACGTTTTCGCTGTCATCTTTGCCATTTGGAACAGCATCATCTGGCATATTTGGGATAGTTAAAACGTAATCACGAATTTCCGCTTGAAGCACTTCAAGTTCGGCTTTTGCAGCTTCAAGTTTTTCACCTAACAGGTTAACTTCTTGACGAAGTGGCTCAATATCTTCACCACGCGCTTTTGCCGCACCAATGGACTTCGATCGGGAATTACGTTCTGCTTGCAGGGATTCAGTTTCAACCTGTAACACCTTACGGCGTTCTTCTTGTTGACGAATTTTTTCCACATTGAGGATGAATCCCCTGCGAGCCAGTTTTTCGGCGACCGCGTCTAGCTCATTACGCAGTAGATTTGGATCGAGCATGCTTATCCTGTGCTTATTGATAGATTAATAAAAACCTTCTCTCCTATCTTATAAAAAAGATATCTGAGACAAGGCATAGTTAAGAAATTAATGATAATTGAATAACCTTACCGCATCTTTACATTTTGCGATAGCGTTTTGTCGTACTATTTTGATCTTGTTGAGTAAGCCAGTCTAATTTCTCTGCAAGCTTGATCTCTAACCCTCTTTTCACTGGGTAATAGTACTGTGTATCAGCCATTTCTTTAGGAAAATAGACCTCACCAGCAGCATAAGCATTAGGCTCGTCATGAGCGTACCGATATTCAGCACCAAGCCCCATTTCTTTCATTAATTTTGTTGGTGCATTACGCAAATGCTCAGGTACATCATAATCAGGTTTACTTTTAGCGTCAGCAATGGCTGCTTTAAATGCAGTGTAAACAGCATTACTTTTGGGAGCACAAGCCAGATATACAATTGCTTGAGCAATAGCGCGCTCACCTTCGGCGGGACCAACACGCGTGAAACAATCCCATGCAGCTATTGCCACTTGCATAGCACGAGGATCGGCGTTTCCCACATCTTCTGACGCAATCGCCAATAAGCGACGAGCAACATAAAGCGGATCACCGCCGGCTGTTATGATCCTTGCATACCAATAAAGAGCAGCATCAGGCGCTGATCCCCTGACTGATTTATGTAATGCAGAAATAAGATCGTAAAAGCGATCACCTTTATTATCAAAACGAGCACTTCGTTCACCACTGATTTCTGTCAGTAATGCTGGTGTTAATACTCGTTTTCCTTGATTATCAACTTCAGCGATATCCGCCATCATTTCAAGCAAATTTAATGAACGGCGCGCATCACCATTAACCAATTGTGCAATCATTTTGCGTGTATCATCTGGCAGAATAATATTACGTCCGCCTAAACCCCGTTCAGGATCGTCCAGCGCTTGTTGTAGCACTTGCTCAATATCAGCTTCGGTTAATGAACGTAATAAATAAACTCTTGCTCTGGATAGCAATGCTGAATTTAATTCAAAAGAGGGATTTTCTGTTGTTGCGCCAATAAAAGTGATTGTACCGTCTTCAATATGAGGCAAAAAGGCATCTTGTTGGCTCTTATTAAAACGATGAACTTCATCAACGAACAGGATCGTTCTACGCCCTGCATTGCGATTTTGGCGCGCAATTTCAATAGATTCTCTAATTTCTTTAATACCCGATGTCACCGCAGATAATCGTTCTATATCAGCTTGTGCATAGCGACCAATGATCTCAGCAAGGGTAGTTTTACCCGTACCAGGAGGTCCCCATAAGATCATGGAATGCAATTGACCTGCTTTAATCGCTCGAGGTAATGGTTTACCTTCGGCAAGTAAATGAGTTTGTCCGATATATTGTTCCAACGTTTCAGGTCGCATTCTTGCGGCTAAAGGTTGGAACTCATTGCGTGAAAAATCGAGTGATAAATTACTCAAAATATCCTCACTGACGTTGGTCATCCACAGTCACACCCGCTGGAGGAGTAAAGCGAAACGCGGATGCATCGATTGGTGCGGCAGTCTGTGCAGTCAATTGATAATTGCTTACTTGACCGTCTTGTTCTGTAGCTGCAAATTGCTGAATTTGTCCGTTAGGTAATACAGTTATCGTAAAATGTTTTAAGTTATTTTCTACTTTAGGTGTTAACTCAAAACGATCACCAGACTGTTTCACGTCATAGTTTTGCCACTCTTTACTGTCATTACGGGCGATCAGCATAAAAGGCGTATTGGTTGTAGCACTTTCCAACCAAGTTGCTGTAACTTGCTCGACAAAAGGATTGTAAAACCACAATGTTTTACCATCAGAGATCAATGTGCTCTCATCCGGTGCTGTCATGTGCCAATTAAACAAATCAGGGCGTTGTACTTTTAAACTGCCTTCCCCTTTTTGGATAAGTGAGCCTTCATTGCTGGTCACGGTTTGACTAAAGTTTGCTTGAAAACTATTTACTTTATTTAATCGTTGTTGCAAATCCTGACGTGCATCAGCCCAAGCGGCTTGGCTACTAAATAATGTCATCGCACACACTGTAAATAATACTTTTTTCATTCTACAAGCCTCGGCATGAGATAACGCCGACATAATGTCGGCGCATAAATTATTGATGATGTTGTGCAGATTAT
Organism: Proteus sp. LHD240705; assembly: GCF_047921555.1. NCBI lineage: Bacteria > Pseudomonadati > Pseudomonadota > Gammaproteobacteria > Enterobacterales > Morganellaceae > Proteus > Proteus sp. LHD240705. Next base: position 268,210 of record NZ_JBLRMI010000003.1, on the reverse strand, counting down.
CATGCTATCTCATTAGCTGATAACTGTGTTTTCAAGATATTACATATCTGAAGGTGGTGGCGAAAGGACATCACGTGTATTGTTGTGATTTGGCGCACTGACAATACCTTGCATTTCCATTTGTTCCACAATTCTTGCTGCACGATTATAGCCAATTCTAAATTGACGTTGCACTCCAGAAATAGAAACACGTTGTTTTTCAACCACAAATTCTACAGCTTGGTCAAATAACGGATCAAGCTCTTCGCCATCGTCATATCCACCACCACTATTACCTTCACCTTCTTCACTGCATTTAGTAATAGCTTCAATATACTGAGGACGACCGCGTGCTTTCCAGTCGGTTGCGACTGCATGAACTTCATCATCACTCACAAAAGCACCGTGAACACGCTCAGGTACAAAACCATTAGGTGCATAAAGCATATCCCCCATACCTAGTAATGATTCTGCACCACCTTGGTCTAAGATAGTTCGAGAGTCGATTTTACTCGATACAGTAAACGCAATGCGGCTAGGAATATTGGCTTTAATTAACCCAGTAATGATATCAACGGAAGGTCTTTGCGTTGCAAGCACAAGGTGAATACCCGCAGCACGCGCTTTTTGTGCTAAACGTGCAATCAGCTCTTCGACTTTCTTACCTGCTGTCATCATTAAATCAGCAAATTCATCAACAACAACCACGATATAAGGCTCTTTTTCCAACGTTGGCATTTCTGTTGCCATACTGTCTGTTGGTTTCCAGAATGGATCTGGAATTGGCCGTCCCATCGCTTCTGCTTCTTTAATTCTTTCGTTATAACCTGCAAGATTACGCACACCCAATGCCGACATCAGTTTATAACGGCGTTCCATTTCAGCCACACTCCAACGCAGAGCACTTGCGGCATCTTTCATATCGGTAACGACTTCTGTTAGAAGATGTGGAATACCTTCATAAACCGAAAGCTCAAGCATTTTAGGGTCAATCATAATAAAGCGAACATCTTCTGGTTTCGCTTTATAGAGAATGCTGATGATCATCGCATTCACACCGACAGATTTACCTGAACCTGTTGTACCAGCAACAAGTAAGTGAGGCATTTTAGCCAGATTAGCAACAACTGGCTGACCACCGATATCTTTACCTAAAACAACAGTCAATGGAGAACGGCTATCACGAAATGCATCGCTATCTAACAACTCACGCATATAGACGGTTTGACGTTTTTTGTTAGGTAATTCCAGCCCTACATAAGGTTTGCCCGGAATAACTTCAACAATACGTACTGCAATAGCAGACAATGAACGAGCTAAGTCGCGTGATAAATTTGATATACGCGCAGCTTTTACACCTGGTGCAAGTTCAAGTTCAAAACGAGTGATAACAGGCCCTGGTGAAATGCCAACCACCTTGGCTTTAACACGGTAATCATTAAGACGAGCTTCAATAAGTTTACCAATACGCTCAAGCTCAAACATATCAACAGGTTCATCTTCTACTGGTGGCGTTGTTAGTAGATCCAGAGAAGGCATTGGCGTTGTTGGCTTCAGCAATGGTCTATCATTACGCATCAAGAATGGGTGAATTAACGATTCTTGCTGTTGCTGTTGCTGTTGCTGTTGCTGTTGCTGTTGCTGTTGCTGTTGCTGTTGCTGTTGCTGTTGCTGTTGCTGTTGCTGTTGCTGTGCAAAATGCTGAGCCATATTAGGCTGAGGCTCAATACGTGATTGAGGTACAGCTTGTGGCGTAACAGGTTCTGAAACAATCGGTGTAAACACTGGCTCTATCGGATCTTCATCCAATAGATCATCAATTGGCGAGAACGCCTCTAATGCTGTGAGCTCTCTTTCTAACTCAATTTTAGGGCTGTATTCTTCCTCTTCTTCATCACGAGGCGAAATTTGTAGAAATGCATTGCTGGCTGGGTATTCAACTTTTTTCTCAATAGTTTGAGTCGGTTGCGCTGATTGTGAAGCGAATGAATGTTGAATATGAGGTTGATAACCCGTTGTTGCTTGCAATGAAGGTGCTGATGTTGATATTTGAGGTAAAACCTCATCTTCGTTATCATCTAACGAAACATCATCACCATAACGATCCTGCAATTGTTGCTTAAATTGTGCTGCTAATTGTTGCTGATATTGCTCATCTTCATCAATATCGCTGTTATTCTCTTCTGTGGAAGAGAACGTATTCGCGGTAACCGTTGGTTCATCACGATAATCATCTTGTTGATGATCAAATGAAGGTAATGGTGTTGTAATATTTGGCTGATGGGCTCCAATAATAGCTTCAGGATCAACACTATCGTTCTCACCATAACGTTCGCGTTGCTGTTCGAGGAATTGCTGACGCAACTCTTGTTCGAAATTCGCTTGTTCTTGAATATCAGCTAACTCATCTTCAGATTCAGATTGAACGGCTTCCTCACGACGACGCAATTCAGCTTCGCGTTGTGAAGGTATATGAATGCCATAAAGCTCACGGCGTGTTGGCAATCGCACTGGATTTGGGCGTGGTAATTCAGGGCCTAATCCTTGTTTAACTTGAGAGCCATGACTAACAAGAGCACTCGTTGCTGCCACACCTGCTGCCACTGTAGCTGCTTGCGTTAAAGGGTCTGTATCAGGTGCTAACGAGAATGTAGGTTCAGCTCTGGCAGGCATTACACTATCTGTTGATACGGACGATGGCTGTGCCATAGGTTCATTATCAAACGGCATCACAGAAGGTATATTCTTTTCTGGTATTGAGTAAACTGAACTTGAAGGCGCATTGACTTCTGATTGAGCTTCTTTTTTCAAAAATGCTTCTGGAATATCAAAACGGTAATGTTCTGGCTCTTCCTCTGTATGAGTTGGTTGTGAAACCGTTGCTGGCACAAGAGGATCAGCTTGCGTCAATGTTTGCGCATGTCCATCTGCTATGTCATTTGTTGCAGAGAAAGATGGCAAATCATCTTCTTGTTCTGCTTTAACTTGTAATGTGTCTATCTCTTGCTGACGAGCTAGCTCAAGTGCTGAAGGCGCAGAAAATAAAATATCATCACTCTCTTCTGTTGCTAATTCAGATTGCTGATTTTCTTTTTGATTTAAATTATCAGCTAATTCTGTAACAACGTCTTGAGTATCATCTTCCTCTTCTTCATCCTCGTAATCAGCTTCATTTTGGCCTCTATTGGTAATAAAACCAACACTTCCCAAAATAACGGCACCAATCTTTTCTGTGATTGTTAACCAAGACCAGCCGGTAAACAGTGTAAAGCCAATAGCCCAAACAGATAACAGAGCAAGAGTAGCACCTAAAACATTAAACCACGGTAATAGGGCTTTGCTAAACAAACTTCCAATAACACCACCAGAGCTGAAATTATAGATATCATCAAAATTAAGATCAGCCAATGCACAAGAGGTAAAGATCAGAGCCAAAGCACCAATCGTGCGTAGTGCAAGGGAAAAGAAGTCAGTGTATTCACGATTTTGTTGGTAGCGTAGAGAATTCCAGCACCCAAAAACCACGACGACAGGAATTGCATAGGCAAGTAAACCAAATGCAGAAAATAGAATATCAGCTAACCATGCTCCAATACTACCGCCTAAATTTTGAATAGGCTCATTCCAAGTGGTTTGTGACCAGCTAGGATCAGAGGGATGAAAGCTAAGTAATGAAACCATTAAAAAGACAGCGCCAATGCCGATGAGGATGAGAATAGCCTCCCAAATACGGCGACGGTTGCTTATCTTTGTTAAACGAATATTTTTATCTTCTGTATATTCCTGGCTCAAAGAGGGCTCTCCAGGTTTAACTTAGGGTGAATTAAAACGGAACAACGCTGAGATATCCCAGCGTTGAAACTGTATGCATAGACAGGAGTGTACCTAACTTTTTCCTGCTTTGCACCAACCTATTAAGTTGGCTTAGCGAGTTTTAATTACAAGACGGTTACTTTGTTTAACTTCTTCCATAACCACGTATGTACGTGTGTCATTAACGCCTGGAAGACGTAACAGTGTTTCACCGAGTAATTTACGGTAAGCGGACATATCAGGTACACGAGTTTTCAACAGATAGTCAAAATCACCAGAAACTAAATGGCATTCTTGGATTTCTTCAAGTTTTTGAACAGCCATATTGAATTGTTCAAAAACATCTGGTGCACCACGGTTTAATGTGATTTCCACGAATACTAGTAATGATGCATCTAAGTAATGTGGGTTTAACAGTGCAGTATAACCAGAAATAAATCCTTGGCGTTCTAAACGACGTACACGCTCTAAACAAGGCGTTGGTGATAAACCTACACGTTTAGATAGCTCAACGTTTGAAATACGACCATCTTTTTGAAGCTCATTTAGAATATTCCGGTCTATTCTATCAAGATCTTTACCCGGACGTTTTTTATTATCAATCATCTCTATACTCTCTTTCTCTTTTTCTCTTACTTTATTTTCCTATACCCATACCTGTACACCTTCAGCATCACTGTCGAAACTTCGGTATCAAACGGTCAGAGCAAACTACCAATCTATTTTCTTTTAATGCCAGATAAAAGTTCTATTTTATCCAAATACTCATTAGCAAATATCACAAAGTAACTATCCTATGCCCTGTCTGTCTAAAAAATAATACGTACAACATCCGAGGATAATTATCTTTAACAATCATGTTTTCGCAAATGTACAGCGGATTGTCAAAGCAAATGAGTAAAAATCAGAACAAGGCGCTATGTTATTCTCTATATACGCAAGATAAACATCAATTGTAAAGCAAAATGTTTCAGGTTAATTCGATGATGTTAGCCCAATATAACTCTATAATTATTAAACTATATTAGTATTAACTATTGCTAAAATAGCTAAAATATTATGTCTATTTCTCGTCATTGGCTTTTTTTAACGTCTTATTTCTCCTACAATCCCTCAATTCGCATCACGCCTAATCAGAGATGAGGTATACATGAGCACCATCAAACATAGCAAACTTATTATTTTAGGTTCAGGCCCTGCGGGTTATACCGCCGCCGTTTATGCTGCAAGAGCAAACTTAGAACCAGTACTGATTACGGGTGTTGAAAAAGGCGGTCAGCTGACAACGACAACAGAAGTCGAAAACTGGCCCGGTGACCCAGAAGGGTTAACAGGTCCTGGATTAATGGACCGCATGTTTCAGCACGCTGAAAAATTTAATACAGAGATTATCTCTGACCATATTAATAAAGTCGATCTGAAAAACCGTCCATTCCGCCTATTTGGTGATGAACAAGAATACACTTGTGATGCATTAATTATCGCAACAGGTGCTTCTGCACGTTATATCGGTTTACCTTCAGAAGAATCTTTTAAAGGCCGAGGCGTTTCGGCTTGTGCAACGTGTGACGGATTTTTCTATCGTAACCAGAAAGTCGCTGTTGTCGGTGGCGGAAATACCGCTGTGGAAGAAGCTCTTTATTTAGCGAATATCGCATCAGAAGTTCATCTGATCCACCGCCGTGATTCTTTCCGTTCTGAAAAAATCTTAATTAACCGTTTAATGGACAAAGTCAACAGTGGCAATATTATTTTGCATACTGATCGCACCTTAGACGAAGTTCTTGGCGATGATATGGGTGTAACTAAAGTTCGCTTAAAAGATACTAAGAGCGATAAAACCGAAGAATTAGAGGTTATGGGTGTCTTTATTGCTATTGGACATAGCCCTAATACCGCTATTTTTGATGGTCAATTAGAATTAGACAATGGTTACATCAAAGTACAATCAGGTACTCAAGGTAATGCAACACAAACCTCTATCGAGGGTGTTTTTGCAGCAGGTGACGTAATGGATCACATTTATCGTCAAGCAATTACCTCCGCAGGTACAGGCTGTATGGCTGCTTTAGATGCAGAACGTTACTTAGACGCACTAAAATCCAACTAAAATCATCACTTCCTTTCAAGGCGCTATTTCAGTAGCGCCTTTTACCATGTAACATACTAGCCTGGTTGCCAAAGCGTATAACTACTTACCCTTGGCCTTTCTGATACTGTGTATCTCACCTGCAAATTTGAATCTTTTCTTATGGATAAAACTAAACAAAGTGAATTGGTTCGATGGCTGAAACAGCAAAGTGCTCCAGCCCGCCGATGGCTACGGCTATCAATGATCTTAGGTGTTGTAAGCGGTTTATTAATTATTGCACAAGCATGGTTATTAGCTGTTTTACTTCAAGCATTTATCATGGACAGTCTGAGTCGTGATATACATATACCTACCTTTCTCACCCTTATTGGTATTTTTATCTTACGCGCTGTAGTGATGGCGATAAGAGAGCGTGTAGGTTATCGATGTGGTATGGCAGTCAGGCAACAAATTCGTAAAATTGTGCTTGATAAACTTGAAGAGCTAGGTCCTGTTTGGGTTAAAGGCAAACCCGCAGGGAGTTGGGCAACAATTATTCTAGAGCAAATAGAAGATATGCAAGATTACTATGCGCGTTATATTCCGCAAATGTATCTTTCTACTATTGTGCCTATTCTTATCCTTATCACCATTTTCCCTGTTAACTGGGCTGCTGCCTTGATTCTATTTTTCACCGCCCCACTGATCCCGCTATTTATGGCATTAGTTGGATTAGGTGCAGCAGATGCTAACCGCAGAAACTTCCTCGCATTAGGTCGTTTAAGTGGTAACTTCCTAGATAGATTAAGAGGGCTAGATACATTACGGTTATTTAACCGTGGTAATGCAGAAGTTAAACAAATCACCGAAGCAACAGAAGATTTCCGCAAACGTACAATGGAAGTGCTAAGAATGGCATTTCTTTCGTCAGGCGTATTGGAATTCTTTACCGCTGTTTCTATCGCTGTTGTGGCTGTTTACTTTGGTTTTTCTTACTTAGGTGAACTTAGTTTCGGTAGTTATGGCTTAGGTGTCACACTATTCTCAGGCTTTTTGGCGCTGATCTTAGCCCCTGAATTTTTTCAACCTTTGCGTGATTTAGGAACTTACTATCATGCCAAAGCACAAGCCATTGGCGCCGCAGAATCTCTGGTTGAATTTTTAGAAGCCGATGGTGAAAAGCCACAATTCACAGGTAATGAGCGCATCGACACAACAGAAAGTATTGAGATTACAGCTCATGAACTAGAAATTCTATCTCATCAAGGTGTTAAACTCGCAGGTCCATTAAACTTTACCATTAACCCTAATCAACGAATTGCGATTGTGGGCCTAAGTGGTGCAGGCAAAAGCTCGCTATTAAATGCGCTACTCGGCTTTTTACCTTATCGTGGCTCATTAAAAGTTAATGGCGTTGAATTGACGCAACTCTCACCTGAAGCATGGCGTCAATGTTTAAGCTGGGTTGGTCAAAATCCTAATTTACCAGAACAAACCTTGCTAGATAATATTCGCTTAAGTAATCCTAATGCCAGCAATGAACAAATCAATCTTGCCATTGAAAAAGCGTATGTCAGCGATTTTATTAATGAGTTACCTGACGGCTTAAATACGATTATTGGCGATAGTGCTGCACGCCTTTCTGTTGGTCAGGCTCAGCGTATTGCTGTTGCTCGTGCTTTATTGTCGCCTTGTCAATTTTTGTTATTAGATGAACCCGCAGCAAGCCTTGATTCTCATAGTGAACAACGTGTCATGCATGCGCTTAATAACGCTTCATTAAATCAAACAACCTTGCTTATTACCCATCTACTTGAAGAAACATTGGGTTACGACCAAATTTGGGTGATGGAAAAAGGTCAGATTATTGAAACTGGCACTTATGCATCATTAAGCCAACAGAACGGCACTTTTGCTCGCCTTCTTGCTCATCGTAAAGAGGAACTTTAATCATGAGAGTATTGCTTCCTTTTCTTGCGCTCTATCGACGTCACTGGTTTATGTTATTGCTGGGGATTATCCTTGCAATTCTGACGTTACTGGCGAGTATTGGTCTTTTAACACTATCGGGCTGGTTTTTAGCAGGTACATCTCTTGCGGGATTTGCGGGTATTTATAGCTTTAACTATATGCTACCCGCAGCGGGTGTTCGAGGTGCTGCAATTTTTCGTACTGCGGGTCGTTATTTTGAAAGGCTTGTCAGCCATGACGCAACGTTTCGCGTATTATCGCACCTACGTGTATTCACCTTTAAAAAGATCCTCCCTCTTTCGCCAGGTGGAATTGCACGTTTTCGTCAAGGTGAGTTACTAAACCGCTTAGTTGCTGATGTTGAAACGCTCGATCATCTTTATATTCGCGTTATTTCCCCTATCATTGCCGCTTTTGTTGTCATTATGACAATTATGTTTGGCCTTGGTTTAATCGATGCACGTTTAGCCAATACGCTAGGTGGCATTATGCTTACCTTGCTGATTGTTTTGCCTTTCGTATTCTACTACGCGGGTAAACCTATTGGTCGTGATCTCACCGATTTACGAGGTCAATACCGCACAGTATTAACTAGCATGTTGCAAGGACAAGCCGAGCTAACTGTTTTTGGCGCATTACCTCGTTTTAGACAAAATCTGGCGCAACTTGAAGCTAAATGGCTACATAGACAAGCACAACAAGCAAATTTAACTGGTTTATCGCAATCATTGATGATCCTCGCATCAGGCCTAACAGCAACATTAATTTTATGGCTGGCGGCTGATGGTATCGACAATAGCTTTATGCCAGAAGCGTTAATTGCCTTATTTACGTTCTGTGCATTGGCAGCATTTGAATCTTTAGCGCCTGTTACTGTCGCTTTCCAGCATTTAGGTCAAGTGATGACATCAGCAACACGAATTTCTCATTTAATTGAGCAAAAACCCGATGTCACTTTCCCTGAAAAAGGGGGAGAAAAAAATAATCGCGCCACACTTACAATGCACAATATTTGCTTTACTTATCCAGCCCAACCAATGCAAGTGATCAATCATGTTGATTTAACGATTGAAGCTGGACAACACATTGCATTACTAGGAAAAACAGGGTGTGGTAAATCGACGCTATTGCAGTTGATCAATCGAGCTTTTGATCCGACTCACGGCACTATCAGTTTAAATAATCTGCCTATTGCTGATTATGATGAAGCGACATTACGTTCAATGATGTCAGTTGTTCCTCAACGTGTTCATGTTTTTAGTCATACATTAAGAGAAAACTTAACAATGGCTAAAGAAGATGCAACAGATGAAGAGATTAAACATGTTCTTCAGCAAGTTGGTCTTGGGCAACTACTTGAAAATGAGGAAGGCTTAAATGCATGGATGGGTGATGGTGGTAGACAGCTCTCTGGTGGCGAACAGCGACGTTTAGGACTTGCAAGAGCCCTACTCCATAATGCACCTCTTGTATTGCTTGATGAGCCAACAGAAGGCCTTGATGCCGATACAGAACAGCAAATCCTTGTACTCTTGCATCAGCATTGCCAAGGTAAAGCTGTATTAATGATCACACACAGACTTCACGGTTTAGATAAAATGGATAAAATCTGCGTTATGGATGGCGGAAAAATCGTTGAAACAGGCACTCATGCTTCATTGTTACAACAACAAGGACATTATGCTAAATTTCATCAAAGACAGGCTCTATTAACACCAACGCACGAGGCATAATATGCCGTTGTTTCAATTGGATGATAATGATTTAGATTTTCCAGAGCCTCACTTAGCTTTAAAAGAGCCTAATGGTTTATTAGCGATAGGGGGAGAAATCTCCCTTTCACGATTACGTGTTGCGTATCAATCGGGTATTTTCCCTTGGTACTTTCCTTATGAAGAACCACTTTGGTGGTCACCTGATCCAAGGGCCGTTTTACCAGCTGGTGATTTGCATATTGGGCGCAGTTTACGTAAATTTATTCGGCACCAGCCTTATAAAATCACGTTAAATCATGCCTTTGCTTCAGTTATTGAGGCTTGTTCTGTACGTGAAGAAGGTACGTGGATAGGCCCTGATATAAAAACAGGTTATGAAGGGCTTCATCAACAAGGTGAAGCTCACTCTGTTGAGGTTTGGGAAGGTGATGAACTCGTTGGAGGATTATATGGTGTAAACATGGGTGCCGTTTTTTGTGGCGAATCTATGTTTAGCCGTAGAGATAACGCCTCTAAATGTGCCTTTATTGCTTTTTATAACCATTTTCTTCGTTATGGGGGTCAACTATTTGATTGTCAGGTGCTAAACTCTCATACTGCCTCGTTAGGTGCCACTGAGATCTCTCGTGAACATTATTTAGTTGCGTTATCTCGTTGGAAAAAAGTGATTATTGATAAAAAGTGTTGGTATCAGCAATCGTTGGAATTATAATCACTGCTTGTTTTTGTAAAGCCCTTCTTATTTAAGACAGAATCGAGAATGCCATTCTGTTATTTATGCAAAAAAGGTTTATACAAAAATTTTATCTTACACACCCATTATGTGGTTTGGGTGCTGTTATTTTATTGCTACAAATACCACAAAATAAAGAATTACGACTTCTGTTATTACTTTTACTTTAGCAAAGTAAAACGCAAGTTGCGGTAAGGATGTTAAGTGCAATAGCAAGGTGAACACCATTGCTATCCAATAACATTCCTTTACATAGGACAATATTTTCGGCATTATCTTGCCGTTTAAAAAATATGGTTATTAAAACTTAGAGGATTAGATGGCCAAAGAAGACAACATTGAAATGCAAGGCACTGTACTGGATACTCTGCCAAACACGATGTTCCGCGTTGAATTAGAAAACGGACACGTCGTTACCGCTCATATCTCAGGAAAAATGCGTAAAAACTATATTCGTATCCTGACAGGCGACAAGGTTACCGTTGAGCTGACCCCATATGACCTGAGCAAAGGCCGTATCATCTTCCGTAGCCGTTGATCCCAATCTGTTCTCTCCCGCTATTGTCATATAACGGGTGAAAAAAACACCACAGGCAAGGCATTTATTGATGCTCACCTGTGGTGTATGCTTTTATAGTTGAGATTAACCGCTATCCTTAGATAACGGTATCTTCATTCTTGGCTAGTTTTTCTTGGCTAACAAACTCATAATTCAATTTGCTTGCCAGCTTATCTAGTGTTACAGAAACTGAACCACCATTAACAAGAGAACCAAATAAAATCTCGTTAGCTAATGGTTTTTTCAAGTTTTCTTGAATAACACGCGCCATTGGCCTTGCGCCCATCGCTCTGTCATAACCTTTATCACATAACCATTGACGTGCTTCTTGGCTAACTTCTAGAGATACCCCTTTATCATCTAACTGCACTTGCAGTTCGACAATAAATTTATCCACCACCATAGAGATAATTTCTGGTGATAATGCATTAAACCAAATAATACTATCTAAACGGTTACGGAACTCTGGTGAGAAGGCTTTTTTGATTTCAACCATCGCATCAGTACTGTTATCTTGCTCTGTAAACCCAATCGATTTACGTTGAGTTTCACGTACACCCGCATTGGTTGTCATCACTAAAATAACATTACGAAAATCTGCTTTACGTCCATTGTTATCAGTTAATGTACCGTTATCCATTACCTGTAACAGGATATTGAATACATCAGGGTGTGCTTTCTCAATTTCATCAAGTAACACAACAGAATATGGGTTTTTAATGACAGCGTCTGTTAATAATCCACCTTGATCAAAACCAACATAACCAGGAGGAGCACCAATTAAACGACTGACCGTATGTCTTTCCATATATTCCGACATATCAAAACGTAACAGTTTTACATTTAATGCGTTTGCTAACTGTACAGTGACTTCCGTTTTACCTACCCCCGTAGGACCAGCAAATAAGAACGACCCCACGGGTTTATTATCTTGGCTTAATCCTGCACGGCTCATCTTAATCGATTCAGATAAGGCATGAATTGCTTGATCCTGACCGAATACCAACATTTTTAATTGGTTATCGAGATTTTTCAGCATTGATTTATCACTGCTAGAAACTGTTTTTTCAGGAATTCGTGCAATTTTAGCCACGACCGACTCAATATCAGAGACATTAATGGTTTTCTTACGTTTGCTTGGTGCAACTAAACGTGTTTTTGCACCTGCTTCGTCGATGACATCAATAGCTTTATCAGGTAGATGTCTATCGGTGATGTATTTAACCGATAAGTCCACCGCGGCCTGAATCGCTTTATTGGTATAACGTACATCATGGTGCGCTTCGTATTTCTGGCGCAATCCTTTAATGATCAAAACCGTCTCATCTGGAGATGGCTCAGTCACATCAATTTTTTGGAAACGACGCGCAAGTGCTCTGTCTTTTTCAAAGATATTGCTAAATTCCTGATAAGTCGTAGAGCCTATAACGCGAATTCGACCACCTGACAGTAAAGGCTTAATTAAATTTGCCGCATCAACTTGTCCCCCCGATGCTGCTCCTGCACCAATAATGGTGTGGATCTCATCAATGAATAAGATGCTTTTTTCATCTTTTTCTAGGGTTTTCAGTAATGCTTTAAACCGTTTTTCGAAATCGCCACGATATTTTGTTCCCGCTAATAGCGAACCAATATCGAGTGAGTAAATCGTGTAACCTTTCATCACATCAGGTACATCATCTTGCTCAATACGCCATGCAAGCCCTTCTGCGATAGCTGTTTTACCGACACCCGATTCGCCCACTAATAATGGGTTATTCTTGCGACGGCGGCATAACACTTGGATTGTTCTTTCTAATTCAGCTTGGCGCCCAATTAGGGGATCAATTTTACCTTGGCGCGCTAACTGATTAAGGTTAGTGGTAAAATTATCCATATGATCGTCACCTTGAGGCATCTCTTGTTGAGATTGTGCGTTCATATCATTCATGTCAGAAAGATCTTCGTTTTGTTGATCTTCTTTTGAAATGCCATGAGAAATAAAGTTAACGACATCAAGGCGACTAACGTCGTGTTTACGTAATAAGTAAGCTGCGTGAGACTCTTGTTCACTAAAAATAGCCACCAGCACATTAGCGCCAGAGACTTCATTTTTGCCTGATGATTGAACATGAAAAACAGCGCGCTGTAATACACGCTGAAAACTCAGCGTTGGCTGTGTTTCTCTGTCCACATTTTCAGGCAGAATTGGGGTCGTTTTACGAATAAAGACTTCAAGTTCTTCGCGTAAGACTACTAGATCGACTTTACAAGCTTCCAATGCTTCGCGTGCCGATTTATTACTTAATAGCGCCAACAACAGGTGCTCTACAGTCATAAATTCGTGTCTGTTATCACGGGCTTTCGCGAATGCAACATTAAGACTCAGCTCTAATTCGTGATTAAGCATAAGCACCTCCTCCTTAAAAAACTAACCGGATTATGCCTGTTCAAGAGTGCACAAAAGTGGGTATTCGTTTTCTCTTGCATACAGATTAACTTGAGCCACTTTTGTTTCGGCAATATCCGCACTATAAACCCCACAAACTCCTTTTCCTTTATGATGAACGTCCAACATAATTTGCGTTGCTTTTTCCTCGCTAAGGAAAAAATACATCGTAAGCACTTCTACAACAAAATCCATGGGGGTGTAATCATCATTATTCAAGATCACCTTATACATTGCTGGTGGCTCATTTAGCTGATGAACATCATCCCTTAACGTGGTTTCTGTTAAAAAATCAAACTGACCCATTGTTTTGCATTACTCATAGTTTTGTTAAACGTCACTTTCAATTATGACATTTAGTTTACCATCTCACAGGAAAGTCTGCCTATCAACGCTTTTTTATTCCCTCTTTTTACATCCAAAAAATAACAAAGCGTTAGCTACATCAAAATTTCGCCTCATTGAAACACTTTCTATCCCCTTCACCTCTTGACGACTTAAACAATAAAATAGAGTATGTTTTATGAACAGCTCAGTAAATATACTGAAAGTGATGTTAAACAAATAAATACAAGTATATGAGAGAAGCTAAGTATGGAGACAGGTACAGTAAAGTGGTTCAATAATGCTAAGGGTTTTGGTTTTATTACCCCGGCAAATGGTGGCGAAGATATTTTTGCCCACTATTCAACAATTAGAATGGAAGGCTACCGCACACTTAAAGCGGGACAGAAAGTTAATTATAGCACGATAAAAGGACCTAAAGGTGATCATGCTGACCTTATCATTCCTATTATTGAATAGAGGATAATTGACAGTATAGATAAACCCAATAAAAATACCTTTTACACAATGCAGTTCGATACTTTTAATTTAAAAGAATGCCTAATTCATTCAAATAAAAGCCCTTTCTATTAAGGGCTTTTATCTTATGGCTTGCGTTATTCTCTCGCGAGAGCATCTATTGGATTCATTTTTGCTGCACTTCTTGCAGGTAAAAATCCGAAAATAATTCCAATAGCAGTTGAACAGATAAACGCACTGACTAAGGCAATAGGCTGGAAAACAAAATGCCAATCAGGCAACATCACACTGGCAATCATTGCGATACCAAATGAAAGACCAATCCCTAATAATCCACCCACTAAACAAACTAAAACAGATTCGATAAGAAATTGCTGCATCACATCACTCGCTCTGGCACCAACCGCCATTCTAATTCCTATTTCTCGTGTTCTCTCAGTTACGGAAACCAACATAATATTCATTACACCAATACCACCAACCACCAACGAAATAACAGCAACTAATGTCAGAAACAGTTGCATTGTCTGTGTGGTTTTTTCAGCGGCTTTCAACAAGCTGTCGATGTTATAGGTGAAAATATCTTTCTTACCATGTCTAATCGTTAATAGGCGAAGTATTTGCTGCTCTGCCACACTCGCATCATAGCCCTCTTTCGCCCTTACTGTGATGTTATCAAGGTAAGCCCGATTTAAAATTCGGCTATTTAATGTGCTGTAAGGTACCCATACTCGTAATGACTTATTATCACCAAAATTCGATTTTTGTTCAGCAACCACCCCTATAATCGTAGAGGGAATATTACGGATAATAATTTGCTCACCAATCACCTCTTTTTTAGTAGGAAAAAATCGGCGTAATGTATTTTGATCAATCACTACAACTTGAGCTTGCCGTTGGATCATATCAGGTGTAAATGAATGTCCTTGAGCGAATTTCATGGCATAGACAGAAAAATAATCATCACTGACACCCGCAACAGTGGCAGGTGAGTCTTGATTTCCACGACGTAATCGCGTACTAAATTGCACCTGTGGTGTCACCGCTTGTATGTAGGATTGTTGCTTTAGTGCGTAGACATCTTGGATAGTTAATGATTGCCTATCTTCAGGCGAATCACTGCCGAAATCTTTCCCAGGATAGATATCAATAGTATTAGAGCCAATAGCTTTTATATCTGCCAGCACCATGCTTTTAGCTGCATCGCCAATCACAATAATAGTGACGACAGAGGCGATACCAATAATAATGCCGAGCATCGTTAGCAAAGTGCGTACTTTATTCACAACCATTGCACGCCAAGCCATATCTAATGCTTGTGTGAAACGCCCAAATATTTGCCCTAAATAAGAAGAAGCTAAAACAGAGGTTGTCTCTTTTTTAACTTTATTTGCTGTTATTTGATGGTAATTATCATTAATAATCTTACCATCTTTTATTTCTATAATTCGCTCAGCCTGTGCCGCAATTAACGGATCATGGGTTACGATAATAACCGTATGCCCTTGTTCATTTAATTGCTTAAGAATGGACATCACCTCTTTACCAGAATGGCTATCCAATGCTCCTGTCGGCTCATCGGCAAGAATGACTTCCCCACCATTCATTAATGCTCTAGCGATACTTACACGCTGTTGCTGACCGCCAGAGAGTTGATTAGGGCGATAATCAACGCGATCACCTAATCCTAAGCGCGTTAATAATTCACGAGCCCTTTCTTTTCTTTGAGTGGCATTTTTATCTGCATAAATTGCAGGAATTTCAACATTCTGTTCTGCATTTAAATGCGACATTAAATGGTAGCGTTGGAAGATAAAACCAAAATGCTCACGGCGTAATGCAGCAAGTTGATCGCCTTCCATTTTCGCAACACTTTGACCTGCAACTTTGTATTCACCGCTACTTGGTTTATCTAAGCAACCTAAAATATTCATTAAAGTCGATTTACCGGAGCCAGAAGCGCCAATAATCGCCACCATTTCTCCGGCATTAATCGTTAATGAAATTTTATTGAGAACAACGGTTTCTTCTTCACCATTCGTATATAAACGGCTAACCTCATTGAGCTCTAATAATGCAGGCATCATGCTTCTCCTGAAGTTTCACCCAGAATAACCTCATCGTTTTCTTTCAATCCGCTGAGAACTTCTGCATAAACATCAGTACGCATTCCTATTTTTACTGTGCGTCTTTCTGGCTGACCATTAACCAATACATCAACATAATATTCATTAATTCCAGCATCATCACCTAACACAGAAAGCGGGACGAGAAGCACATCTTTCTTATTTTCAATAAGAATTTTAACTTGTGCCGTCATTTGTAAACGTAATAAGTGTTGGTCATTAGGCACTTCGAAACGTGCATAGTAAAAAATGGCATCATTAATTTTTTCAGGTGTGGGTAAAACATCTTTTAACTTACCGCTAAAGGCTTTATCTGGCGCACCTAGAACGGTAAAAGAGGCGATGAGATCAGGTTTTAAATAGATAACATCTGCCTCTGATACTTCTGCTTTTACTAGCATTGTGTCTAAGTCAGCTAAAGTTAAAATAGTCGGCGCTTCTTGCGCTGCAATCACCGTTTGACCTTCAAGGGTTTTAATAAACGTGACAACACCATCCATAGGTGCCGTAATACGCGTATATTGCAGATTTGTTTTTGCTGTATCTAAAGTCGCTTGGTTCTTTTTAATTTGCGCTTCATAAGTGATGATGCGTGCTTTTTTCACTTCAACATCGGTTTTAGTGCGATCAAGCTCTTCTTGTGCAATCACATGGGTAGCAATCAACTTTAATTGTCGTTGATATGTCAATTGTGCCAAGCGCAATTCAGCCTGTGCTTGTTGAAGGTTGGCTTTTAATTCATTGTTTGTTTCTTGAGATTCAATGACGTCATTTTGCGCTTTTTTAGGATCAATAATCGCCAATAAATCACCTTTTTTAACAACATCCCCTTCTTTTACATATAAAGTTTGTAGCTGACCACTAACCTGCGCACCGACATCAACTTTACGCACAGCATCAAGCTTACCTGTTGCGGTCACTTCTTTTGCCAGATCACCGCGTGTAATTGTTTGAGTTTGATAGGTGGGTGTATTTTCTCTCGGCCAGAAAAAATACATCGCAATTGCCACAATAATCAAAATAAGGGTGATCACTTTCCCTTGCTTTTTTAAAGATAAAAAAGCCATAAAATATCCTTCTAATACAATAAGACTAAATAAAAGCCGTGAGATTGAGTTGCAACTTAATGCCACAACTCAATATTAAGATCAGTAATTACGCAATAATTCACTTATTGGCGAACTTAATTAATTCGCTTTGCCTCGGGCAAGCCATGCAACACGAGAAAACATACTTTTCAGTATTGAAGGGATGGAGTCTACTCCACGTTGAGCCGCATTATTAGCCACCATTAGTGCGAGATCAGGCTTGGATGAACGTTGAATTGCTTTAATGATCACGCGTCGAGTTGGCCATTTTTCATTATCTGGCACACCTGCGACATCATGATATACATTGCGAAAGCCTTCTTTGTATAAAAAGTGTTCCATATCTAACGCAGGAAGCTTCGTTAATCTATCACGCTCTGCATCATTGCTTTTTAACGCAAAATCCTTAACGGTAGCGGCATATTTCTTACCTGCTTCATCACCATCCACTAAGGTATGCCATTCTATCCCCATATAAGTTGCGTACTTTAATAATGGCTTAAGCCCACATTGAGCAAACTCAATGACTTTTATTCCTTCCGCTTCAAAGAAATAATTACATTGCCTTGCCAATTCGTTCATTAACCAAATCTCTGTTTCACCTTCTACCAATAACCAACAACGCGCAAATAACGCAGAAGGTCGGTTATAACGAATATGAAATGAGATACGCCGCTCTTCATCAGAATGTAGTTGCTGACCTCCAACACGGTAAGCAGCAACTTTATCGGTATCACGCACTAAACGGCAAACGCTCTGCAACGGTGCTAGTGAAAGCAGTTCACCTGAGTTTGTGGTTGTGATCCGTTGTAATGAGAAAAGATTGAGTAATCCCCAAGCCACCGAAAGCATAATAGGATGTAAACGCGTTTCTGGGTTTTCAACAATCACGATAGGTCTTGCATACGGATCCAGCGCAACACTACCACGAGACTGTAAAATAGAAGAAAACATCCCCAAGATAATTAATCGAATACTTCTCTGATTGGGTTTTGCCAACACTTTATTGATATTTTCTAACGCATGCCAGCCGCGTACATGAGGCTCGTTGACTTTGCTATGGCGAGAGTGAGATTTGAACAGCAACGAACCGTGATCTGCAAAATAGTGCCCTAACAGTTGTTGCATTGCATCAAGGCCTTCACGTAAATCCTCATCTGATAACTCGTCAGGATTTTTGACTAACGCTTTGGTTAACTCGCTCATTTTGTTATTAAACGCTTCTCGATGAGGGCTGTTGTGAGAATCGATAACGTCAGAGGCAAGATCACGTACAAAACGCGCATCTTGTAAGCGGAGAACAGGATAAAGCCTAACAATCTCTGCAATGATTTCTTGAGTTTGTCCATTAGGTAAGCGAATTTGCTTTCCTTCTTTATCAAGAAAATAGCGGAATGTTTTTACATTTTTCTGCTCATCCAGTTCAGCACTGATGCGATAATAGATATGTTTAAGATCGTCACCATTTTCAACCCATACAGGCGCTATTTTATGGAAACGATAAGAACGATGACGTCCTGGGCGAGATTCGGTAAACGTTAAAATAATTTGTAGGCTTTTTTTGCCATTTTCTTCAGGTTCATTCGGCAAACGATGGAAATCTTCAGGTGTAAATGCATATTGATAGGTTTCAATACCTAAACTGAGTGTTAATGCATCAAGTAATGAGCTTTTACCCCACGCATTTTCACCCACTAAGACTGTATTCATATCAAGAGGTAATGAGAGACGATTAAGTCCACGGAATCCAACTATTTCCACTCTTTCTAAATACATAAATTCCCTCGCAAGTTATGACTAAGCTCTGGTTTTATTTTATGCTTTCTATCTTAATTTTATGCTTAATCAGCTAATAATTTCACTTAATGGATGTTTTCATTAATATCACAGTTAAAGCGCGCCGTAATAAAATTTACTCAACTATTCGATATATACCCAAATCGTTCGCATTTCAAACAATTAAAGCCTCTTACACCTAAACGTGGTAGGCTCATTACCCTTAATAAATATTTTAGACTTATCTTAATTTCTGTATCCACAACATCATAAGTAAATGTTATAATCCAATTCACGTTATTAGTTTATTTTATAATTTGAGCACACTCAGTAAGGAATAGAAATGCTGTCAGGGTTATTGATTATCCTACTTCCACTTTTTGTAGGATATTTGATTAAGTTAAACCGCCCATTGCTTCATCTAGCAAACCGCCTACTTAGCGCGATGGTTTACGTTATCCTATTTCTAATGGGCGTTAGTTTAGCCATGCTAGATAATATTGGTGAAAACTTAGTCTCCATTCTTGCTTATGCCAGTGTTTTCTTTTTATGTACCTTTGGCGCAAACTTAGTGTTCTTATGGTTACTCGATAAAAAAGATCCTTGGCATGTGCCTGCTCATAAGCAATCCAAGCCTCCATCACGCATCAAAATGGTGCTCGAATCACTGCAACTATGCGGTGTTGTCGTTGTGGGTTTTTTTGTGGGATTAACTGGCTGGTCAATTTTTCATTACGCCTCTCATGCCAGCCAAGGCGCGCTTATCTTCTTACTTTGGTTAGTAGGGTTACAATTGCGTAATAGCGGAATGAGCCCAAAACAAATTTTAATTAACCGTCGAGGTACAACAGTCGCGGTAGTAATGGGCGTTAGCGCCCTTGCAGGTGGAGCTTTAGCCGCTTATTTACTGGGATTACCTTTGAAAATGGGATTAGCAATAGCATCAGGTTATGGCTGGTATTCTTTATCAGGCATTGTCTTAACAGATGCATTTGGTCCCGTTATCGGGAGTACCGCTTTCTTTAATGACTTAATGCGAGAATTAGCGGCAATCATGCTTATTCCTATTATTGTTAATCGTTATAGAAATACAGCATTAGGGATTTGTGGTTCAACATCAATGGACTTCACCTTACCTGTTTTACAACGCAGTGGTGGTGTTGCCATCGTTCCCGCAGCTATTGTGCATGGATTCGTGTTAAGTTTAATCACACCAATCTTGATGGCGTTCTTTACTTCATAGAAAAATCAGTAACAATAGAACGATAACGTTCTCTTTTTACAATGGATTAACAATGAATCAACAACGTGTATTAGTACTTGGTGCCAGTGGACATATTGGTCAAAATCTTATTCCAGCTCTGATAAAACAAGGTCATCAAGTCACGGCAGGTGCCCGTAGAATTGACTGGATGATGTCTCAAGGTTGGGAAAATACACGCTGTATTTTTGTCGATCTCCACAATCCTGAAACACTTAAAAAGGTGATGCAAGATACCGATATTGTCTATTATCTTGTTCATAGTATGGGAGATGCGCATAATCTAGTTGAACTAGAGCGTCAAGCTGCCATAAATGTTGTTGAAGCACTTGAAGGCTCAAACGTTCAACAAATTATCTTTCTAAGTGCCTTACAACATGAAGATCAGCAATATTCACCTCATCTTATTGCACGAAAACTTACAGGTGAAGTTTTAAGAACCAGCACTATTCCTGTAACAGAAATCCGTACCTCAATGATTGTAGGACCGGGTTCTGCTGCCTTTGAAATTATGCGTGATATGGTTTATAACCTTCCTATTCTTACGCCACCTCGCTGGGTTCGTTCAAAATCCTCCCCTATTGCCTTAAAAAACTTAATTCACTATTTAACGGAAATTATTCATCACCCTACACATCAGCACCGAATTTTTGATGCTGGTGGCCCTGAATACATCAGCTATCAAACCCTTTTTGAGCGCTTCATTAAAATTTCAGGTAAAAAGCGGATGCTAATCCCTATTCCGATGCCAGCTAGTTTAATTTCGGCAGGGTTTATCAGTATGATAACGTCTGTGCCCACCTCTATTGCCAAGGAACTGATCCAAGGGCTTAAATATGATCTCCCTGCCAACGATGCGCCATTACGTAAACTTATTCCTCAATCTCTAATTAAATTTGATGATGCGGTAAAAGAAACACTCGCTGATGAAGAAGCGGCTTTAGATAACCAAGATTGGGGTTACTCTTCGGCTGTCCGTAGTCGCTGGAAACCCGGTTATGGTTATTACCCTAAAAATGCAGGCTGCACAGTATCCACACCTGCAAGCGCGGCATCCCTTTGGCATACAGTGCAACAAATTGGCGGAGAACAAGGCTATTTCTATGGTAATGCGCTATGGAAAACACGCGCCATTATGGATGATATCGCTGGAAATAAAGTCAATTATGGGCGCCCATCAAGAGAAACATTAGAGCTTGGCGATATGATTGACGGCTGGCGAGTGATCAAACTTGAGCCTGAAAAACAGCTCACACTGTTATTTGGAATGAAAGCACCCGGTTTAGGCAGACTCTCTTTTACGATCCACGACAGTGGTAATCTTCGTTCAATAGATGTTCGTGCTTGGTGGCATCCCGCAGGATTTAGTGGATTACTTTATTGGTTTGCCATGATGCCAGCACACTTATTTATTTTCAAAGGTATGGCTAAAACAATAAGTACTAACGCTTACAAACTGGATAAAAATTCACCTAACAGTGAAAAAAAATAGCCGAATTACCCATTTTTACGTAAAAAAACCACTTTATTATGCAGTTTTAGTTGCATAATTATTCTTACCGTTTTATTATTTGAACCAGTTAATGACTATTCAGAAAAAACGCATGAGTATTCAATTAAAAAACATAAATTGTTTCTACGGTTCGCACCAAGCACTCTATGATATTAATCTAGAATGCTCTGCTGGTGAAACAATGGTTCTATTAGGACCAAGTGGTGCAGGTAAGAGCTCACTAATGAGAGTTCTTAATTTATTAGAAATGCCACGTTCAGGCGAATTAGAAATTGCGGGTCTACATTTTGACTTTAGCCAACAACCCAACGCAAAGGCAATTCGTTCATTACGTCAAAATGTGGGCATGGTATTTCAACAATACAATTTATGGCCACATTTAACGGTTCTTGATAATTTAATTGAGGCACCTTGCCGTGTATTAGGTTTATCAAAACCACAGGCCAAAGAAAAAGCAATGAAATTACTTGAACGTTTACGTTTAAGTGAATACGCAGAACGCTTCCCACTGCATTTATCAGGGGGACAGCAACAGCGTGTTGCTATTGCTAGAGCATTAATGATGGAGCCTCAAGTTCTCTTATTTGATGAGCCAACGGCAGCATTAGATCCTGAAATTACCGCTCAAGTTGTTGATATAATTAAAGAGCTTTCTGAAACGGGTATTACACAAGTGATTGTGACCCACGAAGTTGAAATCGCACGCAAAGCCGCGAGCAAAGTTGTATATATGGAAAACGGCCGTATTATAGAGCAAGGTGATAACTATCGTTTCACTGCTCCACAAACGGAAGCTTTTGCTAATTACTTGTCACACTAAATCAGGATCAGACAATGAAAAAAATATTATTTGCAGCACTTCTGACCAGTATTACACTTTCTGCAACTGCGGCTGAGAAAGAGACAATTCGTTTTGCAACGGAAGCAACGTATCCTCCATTTGAAATGATTGATGCGAATAATCAAATTGTGGGATTTGACGTTGATTTAGCGAATGCAATGTGTGCAAAAATTAATGCTGATTGTACCTTTACCAATCAGTCATTTGATAGTTTAATTCCTAGTCTGAAATTCCGTCGTTTTGAAGCATTAATGGCAGGCATTGATATTACGCCAGAGCGTCAAAAACAAGTTGATTTCACTGATTCTTACTATGATAACTCAGCAGTATTTATCACAGTAACAGGTAAAATCTCTGATGTTGCAAGCCTAAAAGGCAAGCAAATTGGTGTGCAGAATGGGACAACCCATCAGAAATTCATCAATGAACAACACAAAGAGATGAAAACGGTTCCTTATGACAGTTACCAAAATGCAGTATTAGATCTGAAAAATGGTCGTATCGAAGCTATCTTTGGTGACACAGCTGTTGTTAATGAATGGCTGAAAAAGAATCCTGAATTAGGTATTGTAGGTGACAAAGTTGCAGATCCTAACTATTTTGGTACTGGTCTTGCAATCGCAGTAAGAAAAGGCAATGCTGATTTACAAGATAAATTAAATAAAGCATTAGCTGAAGTAAAAGCTGATGGCACCTATGATGTCATTTATAAAAAATGGTTTGAATAACGATATTTCAATAACAACAATAGCTTAATAGATGAATGAAATAACAACTCTAGCAGGTGCGGCCGTCACAACGGTCTCACTTGCTATTTCTGCTCTTATTATCGGATTAGTTCTTGCCATGCTGTTTACAGCTTGGGAATCCGCGAGATGGAAAGCCTTTGCTTTCTTAGGAACATGCTGGGTAACACTAATTAGAGGACTACCAGAAATGCTGGTGGTTCTTTTTGTCTATTATGGTACCTTGCAAGGTGTCATGATGCTAATGGATGGTATTGAATTAGGTTCATTCACCTTGCAAATTGATTTTGGTGATACTGAATCTTTACCTTTCTATTGCGGTGTTATCGCCCTTTCACTTCTTTATGCTTCTTATGCTTCACAAACTTTACGTGGCGCATTAAAAGCTGTACCAACAGGACAATGGGAAGCGGGTCAAGCATTAGGCATGGGGCGTATTACTATTTTCTTACGTTTTATTATGCCTCAAATGTGGCGTCATGCTTTACCAGGTTTAGGTAATCAGTGGTTAGTTCTATTAAAAGACACCGCGTTAGTCTCATTAATCAGCGTCAATGATTTAATGCTACAAACACAAAGTATCGCCAATAGAACTCAAGAGCCTTTTACTTGGTATAGCATTGTTGCTCTGATTTATTTAGCAATTACATTAGTCAGTCAATATATCCTGAAATGGCTAGAAATGAGAACGACTCGATTTGAACGGAGTGCCTCATAATGTGGGATTATATTGTTGATATTTTACCGGGATTACCAACAAGCCTTTCATTAACTTTTGTGGCTTTATTGGTAGCATTTACTTTATCGGTATTAATGACCTTTATCTTGGCATTAAAAACTCCCATCATTACCCCGATTGTAAAAGCTTATATTACCTTATTTACTGGTACGCCATTATTGGTGCAGTTCTTCTTAATCTATTATGGTCCTGGGCAATTTCCTGCGTTGAAAAACTTCCCGTTGATTTGGGAGTTATTATCAACACCATGGTTTTGTGCAATGGTCACATTAGCATTAAATAGTGCGGCTTATTCAACCTTACTTTTCTATGGTGCTGTAAGAGCTATTCCGTCAGGACAATGGCAATCTTGCCAAGCGCTAGGAATGTCACCAGTACAAACAGCAAGAGTGATATTACCTTACGCATTTAAGCGTGCGCTTTCATCGTATTCAAACGAAGTAGTCTTAATATTCAAAAGTACCTCACTTGCCAGTACTATCACCTTACTTGAGTTAACAGGTTATAGCCGACAAGTCTTTGGTCAAAGTTATGATGTGATGGTTTTTGTTGCCGCAGGTATTATTTATCTGTGTATCAACGGAATACTGACACTTTTAATGAGATTAATTGAGAAAAAAGCCTTAGAGTTTGAACATCGTAATTAAAAACGCGTAAGCCGAACTGTCGATATAAAAACACCCCAGCAGGTTATGAACTGCACCCCAAAAGTTGGACACCAACTTTGGGGTGTTTTTTATGTCAGAATAAACAACAAATACTTGTTCTATTCTTGTGTAGCCTGTTTTTCCATTAACGCTTCTTTGTGGCTTACTCGATAAGCATTCAACGCTAATAAACTACCGAGTAACATCACAATAGCTAACGCTAATTTAGGTTGTACTGGTGAAGCCAATGCCGTTAAACCAAAGACGGCACCACCTGCCATTTGAATAAAACCCACTAATGCAGAGGCAATACCTGCCGTTTTTGAATAAGGCTCAAGCGCATAACTTGTCGCGGGTCCCATAATAAAAGCAAGACCAGCACATGCACTTGCTACAGGAAGCATATAGATCAACCAATGATTTTGCATTTCGGCAGGAATAAACAACAAGCCACCTAATAAGCTCACACAGCCTAATCCCATTAATCCGCTCCCTAAGATCAAACAAATAGGTCTGCCGACACGGTGAATAACGCGGTTCGCATAAAAACTGACAAACATGATCCAAAAACCATTTACACCAAAAACAATAGAAAAAATCAGTGCTGATAATTTTGCATCTTTCATCAATACAATTGGGGCAAATGACACATAGGTTAATGCCATCCCCATTGTGCCCGCATTCACTAAAGCAAAAGTCAAAAAGCGTTTACTGCATAAAATCTCAAGGTATGTTTTACCTAATTTTTGTTTTGATTGAGCAGTATTTTCAGGCTTTGTTTCTGGTAAAAAACGCGCAATTAGAATTAAAACAAGTATGGAGTAGAAAATTAAAAATCCGAAAGGAGCACGCCATCCCCAATATTCTGCCAATAATCCACCTAATAATGGTGCCAATGCAGGGATAATATTTAACGTACCATTTAAAAAACCAAAAACGCGGGCAGCTTCATTACCATTAAAACAGTCACGAACACAGGTAAAAGCGACAACAGAAGTACAGCACACAGCTGAAGCTTGTAATAATCGTGAGATAATAAAAAGCGTTGAGTCTGTCGAAATCGTTGCAATAACAGAACCCACAATATAGATAAGTATCCCCGCGATAGCGATTGGTTTACGGCCAAACTTATCCACTAAAGGCCCTGATATAAGCTGCCCTACACCTAGGACAAAAATAAATAAAGCGATAGTTGATTGAATAAGAGAGACACTACTTCCTAAATCTTGAGCAATCGCAGGTATCGTCGGTAAATAGAGATCGATCCCCAAAGGCCCCAATAACACCATCACTAATAACAACGCTTTTAAGTTCTGCATAAAATAGAATGCCTATCTAATAAAAAAGAAAACGCCCGATGTTATCCATCGAGCGTTAAATGCTTATTTATACTAACACTCA
This sequence comes from Proteus sp. LHD240705, assembly GCF_047921555.1. Lineage (NCBI taxonomy): Bacteria > Pseudomonadati > Pseudomonadota > Gammaproteobacteria > Enterobacterales > Morganellaceae > Proteus > Proteus sp. LHD240705. The sequence goes on along the minus strand of NZ_JBLRMI010000003.1, from coordinate 241,999 downwards.
ATCACTATTTTGTAATAAATATCTTAGTTGTCTTGTAATACCAATAACGTAAGCACTTCATAGTGAGAAGTATGAGGAAACATATCAAATAATTGCACTCTATCTATCTGATAGTGAGAAAGTTGCTGAATATCTTTTGCCATGGTTTGAGCATTACAACTTGAGTAAAGAATAAAGTGAGGTTTCATTTTATTTAGATAACCGCATAACGCCTCACCAATACCTCTCCTAGGTGGATTCACAAGTACTAATTCAGGAACAGACTCTTTTGCTAATGCATAGCCCGTTGAATCTAACGCTTGGAATTCAACATGTTCTAGCCCTAATTCCTGAGCTGATAAACGCGCACATTCAATAGCTTCTGGACTAATTTCAATACCTGTTAATTGGGTTGATTTATCCGCACAATGCAACCCAAACCCCCCAGATCCACAAAACATATCCCACAGATGCGTGATATTTAATTCTCTTACCCAACACCCAGCAGTAGCATAAAGTGATGAGGCAACTTCTGGATTAGTTTGAAAAAAGCCTCTTGGACGAATATGCAATGGAATTTGGTTAAATGATTCATCCAAGAACGTTTTTTCAGTCAGAATAATTTCTTGCTCGCCTTCCAAAATAGCCATATGGATAGGTTGAATATTCACGGAGATAACGGCTAATTGAGGCAATTGCGCTTGTAACCAAGGAAGTGCTTTGCGAAGTTGTTCTAGTTTTTTTTCTGAGCGCAAAACAAAGCGCAACATCATGGTGCTATTACTTCGACTCTCAGTTAATAAAATAAACTTGAGTTCACCGCGGCGACGTTCGATGTCGTAAGGAACTAACCCTGCTTTTGCAATAAATGTTTTTAGAACAGGAAACACGGAGGCAAAAGAAACTGGGTACAGTGGACATTCGCATAAATCGACAGCAACACCATCTTTAGTTTTTAAACCTAAGACGGGTCTTTCGACACTCCCGCTGACGACCATTTTTGCTTTATTACGAAATTGCGCCTGTTGGCTTTCAACTGGCGCTAATTTATCAAAAGCATAATCTTCTGGAAGTAATGCTAATAGGCTGTGCTGTTTTTTCTTGATTTGTTCAGGATAAGCAAGAGAAAGCCACTCACAAGAATGACATTCACCCGCACTAAATCGTGCGCATTGCATAAGATTTTGTAACCGTTATGGAGATTAATATTAATGTACAGTATAGGAGGAGTCAGTTGATGCGCTGTTTATCTCAACATCTTCTTCCTCATCTTCTTCGTTTTCACTTTCTTGCTTTTCGCCATACAAGAAACCGTTATTAAAAATTTCGCTGACGACTTCAGCAGATTGCTCTTCTGCTTTTTGTAAGAATAGGTCAAATTGATTAAGTGAGATACCCGCAGCAACTGGGAATGATTGGCAGAAAACTAATTTTGGTAAGTTCTCATCACTAATTTCTAGAAATGTTTTAATAAATAAAGAGCTTGCATTAATTTGGCTTAGATTTGCCATTAAAGGCACTATTGCTGACGGTTTTAGCTCAGCGATAGCGGTAAATACAAGTACATCCTCAAGAATATCAATTTTAGCATCAAAAATGCCACTGATATATTGAAGATGCGGTAAATGTAACGCCTGACAAGAGTCACATTCATAATAAGCAATCTGTAGTTCATCAAGCCAAGACTTTAGCTGATCCAGATCGGTAGTCACAACAGCGTTCATTCAAATAACCTTTACGCGCAAAAAAAAGAGTGCCTTTTGGCATTGGCGCTATTTTGCCACTTTTTCTATCTTGAAGGCACTAATAAATAGAAAAACTAAGAAAATTAAGCCAATTTACACATTGGATTTTCTTAGTTTCTAAGATATTTTGAGGAAAAACAGATAGCTATTCTTCGTTATTCTCTTTTTTCTTTTTATTATTTAGGGATTTATGGTCAATCCCTAAAAAAGTTAATCGATAAATAGCACGCCATACAATATGGATAGCTGGCGGGATCATGCAGATAACCCCTAAAACAACCAACGTTAACTGTCCTGTATATGTTCCTAGCCACTGCGGAGAGGTCATATATTGGTTGATATAAAGATAAGCAACCACCAATAGAATAATCCCAATTATTTCAATGATGATAATGGGTTTTGGCATATCTGACAGTGATTTCATATCTCGATTTGAAGGCTTTTCCATCATTTCTCCGCTAAATGCTGTGTTGCAGTCCTATCTCATTATTCGGCAAATTGGTATAATTTATCACACTAAAAGGCAATAACTGTTTTTGTTTAGCCTAATAAAAGGGCATAGTAACAACCAATAGAAACTATTATGCCTGAATTTTATTTCCTCAATAAGGAGTGTCGTATGTTTGTTGTCATTTTTGGTCGCCCAGGTTGCCCATATTGTGTTCGTGCGAAACAACTGGCTGAAACTTTGTCTGAAAAACGTGACGATTTTGATTTCCGCTATGTAGATATTCAAGCTGAAGGAATTACAAAAGCTGATTTATCTAAAACTGTCGGTAAACCTGTGGAAACTGTGCCACAAATTTTTATTGATGAGAAACACATTGGTGGTTGCACAGATTTTGAAGCTTATGCTAAAGAAAATTTAGGCATCTACAACTAATTTAAAAGCGCTAAAACAGTTTATTTATCAATATGTTTTAGCGCTTTCTCTTTTTGTATCATCCATCTTTTCTCTATCATCTCACTCTTTCCAAAAAAAAATTCTATTTTTTTTCATTAGTCAGCGAACTTTCTTTCTAACCCGTAGTCTGAATTAGTGCCACTGCTTTTCTTTGATGTCCCCAAATATTGAGGAGCCCGATAGTTTCAACCCTTTTGGTGAAATAGCTGTCGGGTTTTTTATTGCTTGAAATTTAGTAACACTCACCTTGCAATGTCACAATAATACGACGATTACCACCGTGATTACGATGTTCACCGAGATAAATCCCCTGCCAAGTCCCTAAATTCAGCTCACCTTGACTAATAGGAACCATGACACTTTGTCCAAGTAAGCTACTTTTAATATGCGCGGGCATATCATCACTGCCTTCATAAGTGTGAAGATAGTAATCTTCGTTCTCTTTTACGTTTTGATTAAAGAAGTTTTCAAAGTCACTTCGTACTGTTGGATCCGCATTTTCATTAATCGTTAATGAGGCCGATGTATGTTGAATAAAAAAATGAGCAATTCCGATTTTATATTGTCTTAGTTCTGGTAATTCTTGAATCAATGCTTGTGTAATTAAGTGAAATCCTCTAGACCTTGCACTAAGGACTATATTTTTCTGGAACCACATAAAGTTATACCTCGTTGAAGATAAGAAAAAGAACGATGTAGGAGCAATAACATAAGCGCAATACTCTTTTTAAGAGTGCTTTAGCTCAGTTTTGTATAAAACTGGCAAATCTTTTAAAAAAGCACAATTAAATAAGAAAAAAACACTTTACCCCTATTACTCCCTCATTTACCCTTAAAAACTTGCGTATTATGCATCATAAACATCGCTTATCAGTACGACATGTATGGAGCCTACTTTGCTGGAACAATTCAATTTAGCCGTATTTTCAATGATGAATGCAACACCTGCGGCATCTCCTTTAGAAATCGGTACGGCGATAATTATTGCTAAGTACCTTGTCTATCTTTTTCCGTTATCTTTAGTGTTCTATTGGTTATGGGGTAATGAAAAATATCTTAGCCAGCAAAGAACATTGGTATGTAAAGCGGCTATCTCTTTAGGTATCGCACTTTCTATCTCTTGGGTGATTGGTGCTATTGCTCCTCATGAACGCCCTTTTGCAGCTAACATTGGCTACAACTTTCTTGATCACGATGCAACACCATCATTCCCAAGTAACCATGGTACGTTTGTTTTCACCATTGCTTTAGCTTATCTCTTTTGGCATAACAGCAAACGTATTGGCTATATTATGCTCGGTTTAGGACTTGCGATTGCTTGGGCGCGTATCTATCTTGGCGTACATTGGCCAATCGATATGATTGGAGCTTTTATCGTTGCTCTACTTTCTTGTGGCCTTTGCCAGATCTTCTGGTCTAAAGGTGGAAATATACTCCAAAAATGGGTACAACAGCTCTATCAGCTCTGTTTTGCTTATCCTATTCGCAAAGGTTGGACAAAGGCATAACCTTTCTTATACCGAAAAAGACCACATTTATTGTGGTCTTTTTTATATTTAACTTAAGTGAGACCGCCCTTCAATATATTAATATATAAATAAAAATATTCTCTACTATTATAGTATTTGTCCAAAAAAATAAATATGTTGTTATTTTAATCAAAATGAAACTTTTATATTCGTTATATAACAACCTACCAAACTCATTTATTAACAAATTCATTGTCGTATTTATAAACAATATTCTACTTATAAATGAAATATAGCTATATACATTTCATAAAATAAAAGAAATTCATTAATAAATAATCATATTGCATTGTTTCTATATTCTTTTGTCTAGTTTTAAACATTAATTAGAGAAAATAATTTATCATTATATTTCAATTAGATATGTGGTTAATGTAATGTTTTAATTGTAAACAAAAATAACCTAGTTGATTTTAATCATTTATTTTCTAGTTAATAAAAATACCTAAAAATAATCATTAACATATGAATATTTAAGTATTTAGCTTTATTTTGTATTTCCTTTAAAATTGGAAAGTTATTTCAAAATGTTTTAAAAACCGCCTCGAAAAACACAAAATATAAAAAATGTTACATTTTCAGGTTTTTCAGTTATATTTAGCATTTGAGATGGTGATCACGGTAGTTTATCCTGAAAAACACTATATTCTGCACCTCTTAAGTCTGGATATAAACTTATTGAATATTTTTTCAAATTTTGGAAGAGTCTAATTCTTTTGAAATTTAAAGATTTTGTATGTGGTAATTGAAGATATTGAGATAACACCAGGTACTCAATGCACTCATTTATTCATAATTAAATTTATGCCGTGATTATTTCTAAAAAGAAATACAATCGCGCTCTTATTTTTATTCATTATTTTTTTTACCGCGTTATTTCGGAGAGTATTATGGATACAACCAAAGTTGGTTCTATCGCGTCGGGTAACACCCAAGGTGATTACAAAACATGGCGTAAGTCAGATACAGTATGGATGTTAGGTTTATACGGTACGGCTATCGGTGCTGGCGTTCTATTTTTACCTATCAACGCAGGGATTGGTGGTTTAATTCCTCTGTTGATCATGTTAGTACTTGCATTCCCAATGACCTTCTTTGCACACCGTGGTATGTGCCGCTTTGTGTTATCAGGTAAAAATCCAGGTGAAGATATCACTGAAGTTGTTGAAGAACACTTTGGTAAAACAGCAGGTAAATTAATCACCCTGCTCTATTTCTTCGCAATTTATCCTATTCTATTGGTTTATAGTGTTGCTATCACCAATACAGTAGAAAGCTTTATTGTGAACCAAATGCACATGTCTGCACCACCTCGCGCAATTTTATCGTTGGTACTGATTGTCGGTATCATGTCGATTATTCGCTTTGGTGAACAAGCTATCGTTAAAGCAATGAGCGTTTTAGTGTTCCCATTTGTTGCTGTCCTGATGGTCTTAGCACTGTATCTGATCCCAGAGTGGAATGGTGCGATCCTTGATACTCTCTCTTTTGATCACGCAACAACATCAGGTATGGGTCAAGGCCTATTAGTAACCCTATGGTTAGCTATCCCTGTAATGGTGTTCTCTTTTAACCACTCTCCAATCATCTCTGCGTTTGCTGTTGCAAAACGTGAAGAATACGGCGAAAACGCTGAGAAAAAATGTTCACGCATTTTAGCTTATGCGCACATCATGATGGTTATCACTGTAATGTTCTTCGTGTTTAGCTGTGTATTTAGCTTAACACCAGAAAACTTAGCAGAAGCAAAAGCACAGAACATCAGTATTCTGTCTTACCTTGCTAACCATTTTGAAGCACCTGTTATCGCTTATATTGCTCCATTTATTGCTTTCGTTGCGATCACTAAATCTTTCTTAGGTCACTACTTAGGTGCTCGTGAAGGTTTCAACGGTTTAATCATCAAATCACTGCGTGAAAAAGGTAAAACAATCGAAAAAGATCGTTTAAACAAAATCACTGCACTGTTTATGCTGGTTACAACTTGGATTGTTGCAACATTAAACCCAAGCATCTTAGGTATGATTGAAACATTAGGTGGCCCAATTATCGCAATGTTACTGTTCCTGATGCCTATGTATGCAATCCGTAAAGTACCAGCGATGAAGAAATACCAAGGCCATATCAGCAACGCATTCGTTGTAATTATGGGTCTTATCGCAATCTCAGCAGTTTTCTATAGCTTAATTAGTTCATTCATGGGCTAATAAAGCACCTGATGGCTACTTTCATAAAAGAAAGTAGCCATTACAGCTTTAGACTTCAAAACTGACACTTCTCACTCTAATAATCACACAGTTGCGCCTTTAAATTAATTAGGGAGGCGAATATTATGGTTAGCGTCTTTGATATTTTTAAAATCGGTATCGGCCCTTCAAGCTCACACACTGTAGGTCCAATGAAAGCAGGTAAAGAATTCGTTGATTTACTTGCAGAAAAAAATCTCCTCTCTTCTGTTTCCCGCGTTATCGTTGATGTTTATGGCTCTTTATCTTTAACAGGTAAAGGTCACGCAACGGATATTGCTATTATTATGGGACTCGCAGGAAATTTACCTGATACTGTCGATATTGATTCTATCGCCCCGTTTATTAAACAAGTAGAAACAACTGGTCGCTTAATGCTGGCAAATGGCATAAAAGAAGTCGATTTTCCTGTTGAAGGCGGTATGAATTTTCATAAAAACAATCTACCCCTTCATGAAAATGGCATGACCATTACCGCTTATAACGGTGAGCAGGTTTTATTGAAAAAAACCTATTATTCTACTGGTGGCGGTTTTATTGTTGATGAAGAACATTTTGGCCAACCTGAAGAAAATGCAGTTCAAGTTCCTTATCCTTATCAATATGCGGCTGATTTACGTCGCCATTGCAAAGAAACAGGCCTTTCTTTATCAGCATTAGTGATGCAAAACGAATTAGCATTACGTAGCAAAGAAGAAATTTCGGCTCATTTTGCGGCTGTTTGGGAAGTAATGAAGTCAGGTATTGAGCGCGGTGTAAATACCGAAGGCTTATTACCAGGGCCATTACGTGTACCTCGCCGTGCTTCTGCATTACGCCGTATGTTAGTCACAGAAGATAAAACGACAACAGATCCAATGACTGTTGTTGACTGGATTAATATGTTTGCCCTTGCCGTGAATGAAGAAAATGCGGCTGGTGGACGTGTTGTCACAGCACCAACAAACGGTGCCTGCGGCATTATCCCAGCAGTATTATCTTACTATGATAAATTTATTCGCCCTGTAAATGAAAACTCTTACACTCGCTTTTTCTTAGTTGCTGGTGTTATTGGTTCACTTTACAAAATGAATGCATCTATCTCGGGTGCTGAAGTCGGTTGCCAAGGTGAAGTCGGTGTTGCTTGTTCAATGGCAGCAGGTGCATTGACTGAACTCTTAGGCGGTAGCCCAGAACAAGTTTGTATCGCAGCAGAAATTGCGATGGAGCATAACTTAGGGCTTACTTGCGACCCAGTGGCAGGACAAGTACAAGTTCCTTGTATTGAACGTAATGCTATCGCAGCCGTACAAGCTGTAAACTCATCTCGTATGGCTTTACGTCGTGTTAGCGATCCTCGTATTTGTTTAGATAAAGTCATTGAGACAATGTACGAAACAGGGAAAGACATTAATGCTAAATATCGTGAAACCTCTCAAGGTGGATTAGCCATTAAAATTTCTTGTGACTAAATCTGAAAGTCTGAAATACAGATATTTATGATAGATAAGGCGCTGATATCAGCGCCTTTTTTGTTTATTAACCTCAATCTTGAGACTCTTCTTTTTTTAATATCCTCTTTTTTGTATGAGATTAAATTGTCATCCTTAGTTAAAATAGTTTTTTTGAAAAAATAGGCGCTAACCTCAAAAATTATTTAAATGACGTGACGATGAACGCGTTATCTAAAGTAAATAACTACAAATTAATCAATCTATTGGCCATATTTAGATTATTGTCTAGAGTTGATAAATAAAGATCACTAGAGACATCATTAACGGGATAAAAAGAGAATTAAAATGAAATCAGATATTCAAATCTCCCAAGAAGCACACCTCTTACCTATTCAGGACATTGCTAAAAATTTAAATATTGATCAAGACGATATCGAGTTTTATGGCAAGTACAAAGCCAAATTTAGCCACAACATTTGGTCAAAAATTGCGACAAAAAAGCCCGGAAAGTTAGTTTTAGTGACAGCAATAAACCCAACACCGGCTGGTGAAGGTAAAACAACGGTGACTGTTGGATTAGGGCAAGCACTTAATCATATTGGGAAAAATGCCATTATTGCATTGCGTGAACCCTCTTTAGGCCCTTGTTTTGGCATTAAAGGTGGAGCAACTGGTGGTGGTTATTCACAAGTCGTTCCGATGGAAGATCTCAACCTTCATTTTACTGGCGATTTTCATGCTATTACCTCTGCCAATAACTTACTTGCAGCCATGCTTGATAATTCGATTTATCAAGGTAATCCTTTAAATATCGATCCTAAAAAAATCGTGTTTAAACGTTGTATGGATATGAACGATCGTGCTTTACGTAATATTGTTGTGGGATTAGGTGGCGAAAAAGACGGTATCACAAGAGAAGAGAACTTTGTTATTACTGTTGCTTCTGAAATTATGTCTATCCTATGTTTAGCTTTGGATATTGATGATTTAAAACAGCGACTTTCTCGCATCATTGTTGCTTATTCTTATAATGGTGATCCTGTTACAGCAAACGATCTACAAGCCGTCGGAGCAATGGCGAGTTTATTAAAAGATGCTATTAATCCTAATTTAGTACAAACACTCGAAAATACTCCTGCCATTATTCATGGAGGTCCTTTTGCTAATATTGCTCATGGATGTAATAGCGTAAGAGCGACAAAACTTGCTCTTCAACTTGCTGATATTACTGTGACAGAAGCTGGTTTTGGTGCTGACTTAGGTGCTGAAAAATTCTTTGATATAAAATGTCGGGTCAGTGGATTACGCCCTGATTGTGCCGTTATTGTTGTAACCACCAAAGCGCTAAAATATAACGGTGGCTTAGGTAAAGGCGAGTGGAATAATGAAGATTTAGCCGCCCTAGAAAAAGGCATTGTAAATCTTGAAAAACACATTGAAAACCTTAAAAAATATGGCTTACCCGTGATTGTCTCTCTTAATGCGTATGTCACTGATAGTATTGCAGAGCACCAGTTTATCGAACAATTTTGCCAAGATAGAGATTGTCGCTTCGCAATTACCAAAGTGTGGGAAAAAGGCGGCGAAGGTGGTATTGAATTGGCTAAGCAAGTGATTGATACGCTTGAAAATGAACAGAGCCAATTTCAATTAATTTATCCTGATGATGCTTCACTTAGTCAAAAAATCGAGATTGTTGCCAAAGAAGTTTATGGTGCAGGTAGTGTGACTTATAGCCAACATGCTCGTAAGATGTTAGAAAAGATAGAAAGTATGGGGTTTGCTCATTTCCCTGTTTGCATGGCAAAAACTCAATATTCACTCTCAGATGATCCCTCGTTATTAGGCCGACCGACTGACTTTACAATAAACGTTCGTGAAGTGTATGTTTCTGCTGGCGCAGGCTTTGTTGTCGCCTTAACAGGCTCTATCACAACGATGCCCGGATTACCGAAAACACCTGCTGCTATCGCTGTTAATGTTGATAATCAAGGCAAAATAGATGGGCTTATTTAAGTTCTAAAATAGGATATCTCTCTATTTTATTGAGTATAAAAAAATCCGTAATCGTTAAAAAATTACGGATTATTTATATAAAAATAACAGCTAGTCTTTCTTTTTGGGTGAAAAACTCAGTAACGCTTTGATAGATCCATTATTGGTGAATTAACCAAAAATAGCATTAAACCAACCAGATACTGTTTTAACAACAAAATCCCAAATACGACTAAAGAAACCGCCTTCCTCAACCGCTTCTTTTACAACTAATGGGCGTTGTTCAATCACTTCATCATTTAATAAAAAGTTAACTGTACCTACAACCTGATTTTGCGTTAACGGCGCTTCTAATACAGGATTAGTTAAAGTAAAAGAGGCTTTCAGATTTTTCAATTCACCTTTAGGAATGGTAATTGAAGCATCGTTAGCAACCCCTAATGCTACTTCACCTTTATCGCCATACCACACTTTTTGAGTTGTCAGTGGTGTATCTGCTTTTACAGGTGTTACCGTTTCAAAAAAGCGGAAACCCCAGCCTAATAATTTTTCACTTTCAGCAAAACGCACTTTATCTGATGGTGTTCCTAAAACAACAGCAATTAAGCGCATATCACCTTCAGTTGCCGAAGAAACAAGATTGTACCCTGCTCCATTAGTGTGACCCGTTTTCACACCATCGACATTCATATTTTTATTCCACAATAAACGGTTACGGTTTGGCTGACGAATATTGTTGAATGTAAATTCTTTTTCTTTATGAATTTCATACTCAGAAGGAACATCGCGGATCATGGCTGCTGTCAGTAATGCCATATCTTGTGCGGTTGTATATTGTCCATCAGAATCTAACCCATGAACGGTTTTAAAGTGTGTATTTTTTAAACCGAGATTCTTAGCATAAGAATTCATTAAATCAACAAAGGTTTCCTGACTACCCGCAACATGTTCTGCTAATGCAATACTGGCATCATTACCAGATTGAATAACCATACCGCGGTTTAAATCAATCACTTTGACCTGATCACCCGGTTTCAAGAACATCAATGATGATCCCTTCAATACCGGATTTCCCGTTGCCCACGCATTACGCCCAACAATAACCATATCGTCAGGAGACATACGACCTTCTTTGATAGCTTGCCCAACAACGTAGCTACTCATAATTTTTGTCAGGCTAGCAGGATCTAAACGCTCATCAGGTTTCTCTGATGCCAGAATTTTTCCGCTGTTGTAATCCATTAATACATAAGATTTTGCCTCTATTTGAGGAGGTACCGGATTATTTACTGCAAATGAAGGACTAGAAATAATTAGCAGTAAACCCATTCCCGCGGTAACCTTACCCAGAACAGATGGAATATTTTTTTTCATTACCGATCACCCTTTTATATCAATTTGTTAAAGCTTTCCTACTATATGGCTTTCTGGAATAAGACGCCAACATTGATATATAGAGATTTATCTTATATTCATATTTAGCGCCCTATAGAGGGAAATTTTATTACTTATCGTGGTTTAGGAGACCTTTATGTTAAAAGTCTGGGGTAGAAAAAACTCATCTAACGTTAAAAAAGTTCTTTGGTGCTTAAAAGAATTAAATGTTCCTTATGAACAAATCGACGTTGGTGGCCCTTTTGGTGGACTCAATGAAGCAAATTATTTAGCGATGAATCCCAACGCTTCTATTCCAACCTTACAAGATGATGACTTTGCTTTATGGGAGTCTAATACCATTATTCGTTATTTATGTACAAAATATGAAAATAATACCCTCTATCCCATTGATCCGAAACAACGAGCAAATGTAGAAAAATGGATGGATTGGTCAAATGGCAGCTTATTTTCTCCCATTCAACAAATGATGATCATGATTGTTCGCACGCCTAAAGAGCAGCAAAATCCTGAGATTGTTAACGCGTTGAAAGAGAAGCTGAATAAATTAATCAAAATAGCTGACGACCAACTTGCAAAAACAACTTATTTCGCAGGAGATGCATTCTCTCTTGCCGATATGGCGATCGCACCATTGGTCTACCCGTGGCTTGAAGTTTGCAAAGATAGACCTAACTTCCCTCACATTGAGCGCTGGTTTGCACAATTAAGTGAAAGACCTATTTTCCGTGATATCGTGTTATTGCCTGTAAATTAAGTTAATTCATTGGCATTTTGTCGGGATCTGGATAATGGTAATGAAATCCAAGATCTCGACAGATCTCCTGACCATCAATTTCTCGTATTAAAGGCTTCTCTTCTTCAACAAATTCTGGCGGAATAAGATCGAGTTGATTCGACACTCTTGAGTAAAATTCTTTCTTTTTAGGGTGAATTGGAGCACATAAATTATATAAATGACCACCTTCATTCTGCGCAAGAAGTTGTTCGACTGCAAAAATCACATCGTCTAAGTGGACTAAGTTAACGCATTGATGAGCGCCTTTTACCTGTTTTTTACCTGATAAAAAACGTCCTGCATGACGACCCGGCCCGACTAATCCTGCTAATCGAAGAATATCAACTGTAGTCAACGGTAAACGGTGTAGCCAGTTCTCAACTTCTGCTAACATTTTTGCTGATTGTGTTTCTGGTCGAATATCCATTTCTTCCGTGATATTACCTGTTTGATTGCCATATACAGAAGTAGAGCTAATGTAAATGACTCTCGTAACATGGCGAGACATTGCGCTATCCACCAGCGTCTGAATGGCTTCAACATAATCATAACCTCCACCAGCAGCACTGGGTGGTAACGTGATAATGAGAACGTCAGTTTCCATTAAGTAATCAAAATCATCTCTATCACATTCAATTGCGGGTGTTAAATTCACTAAACAGCAGTCAATGCCACTCATTCTTGCTGCTTCTACACCATCTTCAGTGGTTTTAGTCCCTTTAACTTGATAGCCTGCATCACGCAACGCAACGGCAAGTGGTAAACCTAACCAACCTAATCCTACGATGGTTATTCGTTTCATTTTGCTCCCCTACTTAAATGGCTTAGTCAAAGTATGCTATAAAATTTTAGTTTCGCCATTACTTATAAATACTACTTATATTTCGTGAACGTTTAGCATCTCCCTATATACTCGCCTACTTGTTCCATTAAGTAAATAAGAGAAATATTAAAATTACATTAAAAACAAAAGGTTACAAAATAATTAAATTATTATTAAAAAATAGGTTGCTTTCTGCTTTGTAAATCATGTAGGTTGAAAGGCAGACAAATTCTAAATGCAGGTTACTCAATATTGGTTACTAAATATTGGTTACTAAATACAGATTAACAGTAACGGGCATTATTAAATAACAAATAGTGTTATTAGCTAGGAAAATAATTATGTATAGCATTCAACTAAACCACCATCATCACCATCACCCTGACTAGTCTTTCAGGCGATGAGTGCTGGAAGACGTTTAAGAAACGCTTCCGGTGGTCTGAATGCAGATAACAACTAAAACCCCGGAAGGCAACTTCCGGGGTTTTTTTATAGCTAATTTTCATAACAAAAATATGGACAATGATAGGGTAATAATATGTTAGATAAAGCAAGATTAAGGATCGCAATGCAAAAATCAGGACGTTTAAGCGATGATTCTCGTGCTCTTTTAGCACGTTGTGGCATCAAAATTAACTTAAATCAACAGCGCCTGATTGCTTACGCTGAAAATATGCCAATCGATATTTTGCGTGTTAGAGATGACGATATTCCAGGATTGGTAATGGATGGCGTTGTTGATTTAGGGATCATTGGTGAAAACGTTTTAGAAGAAGAGCTATTAAAGCGTCGTTCACAAGGTGAAAACCCAAATTATCTGACACTACGTCGTCTTGATTTCGGTGGCTGTCGCTTATCTCTCGCAACCCCTGTTGATTTCGATTATCAAGGTGTGGAATGCTTAAATAATACTCGTATCGCGACCTCCTATCCAAATCTGCTCAAACGCTATTTAGACCAAAAAGGCATCAAGTTTAAATCCTGTTTATTAAATGGCTCTGTTGAAGTCGCCCCTCGTGCAGGTCTTGCTGACTCTATCTGCGACTTAGTTTCTACTGGTGCAACATTAGAAGCCAACGGTTTAAAAGAAGTCGAAGTGATTTATCGCTCAAAAGCCTGTTTGATCCAACGCGATGGTGACATGGAAACCGATAAACAAGCACTTATCGACCGCTTATTAACGCGTATTCAAGGCGTTATTCAAGCTCGAGAATCAAAATACATTATGTTACACGCACCAAGTGATTGTCTTGAAGATGTCATTGCATTACTTCCGGGAGCTGAAAGACCGACTATTTTACCTCTGGCAGGTGACCAAAATCGCGTTGCAATGCACATGGTTAGTAGCGAAACCCTATTCTGGGAAACAATGGAAAAACTTAAAGCATTAGGTGCAAGTTCAATTCTTGTTTTACCAATTGAAAAAATGATGGAATAAGGTGAAATGATGAAAACGGGTTTTAATACATTAAATTACTGGAATAAATGCACTAAAGAACAGCAACAAGTGCTATTAACTCGCCCTGCTATTTCTGCATCAGGTTCAATTACAGAACAAGTTGCTAGCATCATTTCACAGGTACGCAATGATGGAGATAAAGCACTTAAAGCACTCAGCCAAAAATTCGATAAGGCAGCGCCGGAAAGTGTTTTGGTGTCAAAATCGCAAATTGATGCAGCCTCATCAAGACTTGATAGCAAAATAAAACAGGCAATAGCACAGGCGATGAATAATATTCGTCGCTTTCATGAGGCTCAAATTCCTAACACTATCAACGTGGAAACTCAGCCGGGTGTATTTTGCCAACAAGTAAGCAGACCCATTGATGCGGTAGGGCTTTATATTCCGGGAGGTTCGGCACCATTACTCTCAACAGTAATGATGTTAGGTATTCCCGCCCGTATTGCGGGTTGTCGCAAAGTTATTCTTTGCTCGCCGCCCCCTATTGCTGATGAAATTTTATATATTGCTCAACAAATTGGTATTGATGAAATTTTCCAAGTAGGTGGTGCACAGGCGATTGCAGCTATGGCATTTGGTACTGAATCTATTCCTAAGGTTGATAAAATTTTTGGCCCTGGTAATGCCTATGTCACTGAAGCCAAACGCCAAGCAAGTCAATCACTACAAGGTGCTGCAATCGATATGCCAGCAGGCCCTTCTGAAGTATTAGTGATTGCTGATGCGGATGCCAATCCTGCATTTATTGCCGCTGACTTACTTTCACAAGCTGAACACGGCCCTGATTCACAAGTTGTATTATTAACACCTGATGAAACACTCGCTAAAGCCGTTATTGCTGAAACAGAAACACAACTGGCGCTATTAAGCCGCGCTGAAATCGCTAAACAAGCACTTGCAGAAAGCCGCGTCATTATTACTCGTGATCTCGACCAGTGTATTGAAATTAGTAACAGCTATGGTCCAGAACACTTAATTATTCAAACTAATGATGCTGATAGTCGTGTTGATAGCATTACCAGCGCTGGATCTGTTTTTCTTGGTGCTTGGTCGCCTGAATCTGCGGGAGATTATGCTTCTGGTACTAATCACGTTCTACCGACTTATGGCTATACAGCAACCTACTCAAGCTTAGGCTTAGCTGATTTTATGAAACGTATGACAGTACAGAAACTCACAGCACAAGGTTTATCTGATTTAGCACAGACTATTGAAATATTAGCGCAAGCAGAACAACTCACCGCACACAAAAATGCTGTCACACTTCGCGTTAACGCTTTAGCTCAGGGGAAAAAGAGTGATGAAAACTGAATTTGATATCAATACACTTGCAAGAAAAAATGTACGAGAATTAACACCTTATCAATCTGCTCGACGCTTAGGCGGAAATGGTTCTGTGTGGTTAAATGCCAATGAATACCCTATCGCGCCTGACTTTACTTTTAATGAAAAAAACTTAAATCGTTACCCTGAATGCCAGCCTGTTAATGTGATCAATCGTTATGCTGCATACGTAGGTGTGAATGCGAATCAAGTCTTAGTTAGCCGTGGTGCAGATGAAGCGATTGAACTACTTATTCGCGCTTTTTGTGAGCCAGATAAAGATGCTGTACTTTATTGCCCTCCTACTTACGGTATGTATAGCGTTAGTGCTGAAACCTTTGGTATAGAGCAGCGTGTTGTCCCTACACTTGCTGATTGGAGCCCTGATGTTAAAGCAATAGCGTCACAGCTTGATAATGTAAAACTTATCTACCTATGCAGCCCAAATAATCCAACTGGAAATATTGTTAATCCTTCTCTTATTCGGGATGTATTAGCGTTGGCGAAAGACAAAGCGATTGTTGCAGTCGATGAAGCTTATATTGAATTTTGCCCACAAGCGTCAATTGTTTCATGGCTTGAAGATTATCCGAATTTAGTTATTTTGCGAACCTTATCGAAAGCTTTTGCTTTAGCAGGGCTTCGTTGTGGCTTTACGCTTGCCAACCCGCCGGTCATTGAATTATTACTAAAGGTGATCGCACCGTACCCACTTTCAACACCTGTTGCCGATATTGCTGC
Organism: Proteus sp. LHD240705; assembly: GCF_047921555.1. NCBI lineage: Bacteria > Pseudomonadati > Pseudomonadota > Gammaproteobacteria > Enterobacterales > Morganellaceae > Proteus > Proteus sp. LHD240705. The sequence goes on along the minus strand of NZ_JBLRMI010000003.1, from coordinate 225,646 downwards.
GCAAGCATTAACAGAAGCAAGTATTGAGATAATGAAAAAGCGAGTGGCAGAAATTACACGTAACAGAAGCATTTTATCTGATAGGTTAAAAAAATTGCCTAATGTAGAACAGGTTTATAACAGTGAAACCAACTATATTTTAGTGAAATTCACTGATGCTAATCTGGTTTTCCGTACTTTATGGGAACAAGGGATTATTTTACGCGATCAACAGCGTCAATATGGGCTTAATGGCTGTTTGCGTATTTCTATCGGTACAGCAGAAGAATGTGATAGCGTGATTAATGCCATAAAAAATATTCAAACTGCAAACGTATAAAACATTAAAAACGATAACAACAAAAAATCGCAACTGAGGGATCTCAACCATGAGCCAAAAAATTCTTTTTATCGACCGTGATGGTACTTTAATCACGGAACCACCCACAGATTACCAAGTTGATAGACTCGATAAACTTGCCTTTGAAAACGGCGTGATCCCCGCACTAACTGCGCTACAAAAAGCAGGTTATAAACTCATTATGATCACAAATCAGGATGGATTAGGCACAGAAAGTTTTCCTCAAGCAGATTTCGATCCTCCTCATAATTTAATGATGCAGATTTTTTCATCACAAGGGATCTCATTTGATGATGTTTTAATTTGTCCTCATAAACCTGAAGACAACTGCCCTTGTCGCAAACCAGAAACAGGACTTGTTACTCAGTATTTAGTTGATGGCGCACTAGATAAAGATAACAGTTATGTCATTGGTGATAGACAAACTGATATTCAGCTAGCTGAAAATATGGGTATCAAAGGCATGCTTTATAATGCCGATAAACTCAATTGGGCGGGCATTACAGAACAACTGACGAAAAAAGATCGCTACGCTCACGTTGAGCGAAAAACAAAAGAGACACAAATCGCCATTGATATCTGGCTAGATCGCGAAGGTGATAGTCAGATCAGCACTGGTGTTGGTTTCTTTGATCACATGCTTGATCAAATTGCCACACACGGCGGTTTTCGCATGAATATCAATGTAAAAGGTGATTTAGTTATTGATGATCACCACACAGTGGAAGATACCGGTCTTGCTTTGGGTGAAGCATTACGTGAAGCATTAGGTGATAAGCGAGGTATTGCTCGCTTTGGTTTTACATTACCAATGGATGAGTGCCTTGCAAGTTGTGCGTTAGATATTTCTGGTCGTCCACACCTTGAGTACAAAGCCGAATTTAAATATCAACGCGTCGGTGATTTAAGTACAGAGATGATTGAACACTTTTTCCGTTCCCTCTCTTACACCATGGGTTGCACGTTGCACCTGAAATCGAAAGGTAAAAACGATCACCACAAAGCTGAAAGCTTATTTAAAGTCTTTGGTCGTACATTGCGCCAAGCTATTCGTGTTGAAGGAAATACGTTACCAAGTTCAAAAGGTGTTCTGTGATGAAAGTGGTTATTCTTGATACGGGTTGTGCCAATTTAGCCTCTGTCGCTTACGCCGTTAAGCGACTCGGTTATGATCCAATAGTGTCCTATGAAAAAAACGTGGTGTTATCTGCGGATAAACTGTTTTTACCCGGCGTAGGAACAGCTAGAGCGGCAATGGAACAACTCAAAGCTCGTGAGTTAATTCCTTTAATTAAAGCCTTAACACAACCTGTTTTAGGGATTTGTTTAGGTATGCAAATATTGGCTTCACTAAGCGAAGAAGGTAAAGATATTCCTTTATTAGGTTTAGTTGATGGCACCATAGATAAGCTTGATACAGCGGGTTTACCATTACCCCATATGGGTTGGAACCAAGTATTAGCAAAACCGGGGCACCCTCTTTTTCGTTCACTTGATGACAATGCTTGGTTCTATTTTGTTCATAGCTACGCTCTAGCGCTCAATGAATCGACGATTGCGGAAACTGAATACGGCTCTCGCTTTAGTAGCGCAATTCAAAAAGATAATTTTTATGGAGTGCAATTTCACCCAGAACGTTCAGGGAACGCGGGCGCTCAACTTATCAAGAATTTTTTGGAGATGTAACCCGTTATGATTATTCCAGCATTAGATTTAATTGATGGGAAAGTGGTTCGTCTTCATCAGGGTGATTATGCAAAACAGCGTGATTATGATGATAATCCGCTGACACGCTACCAACAATATGAAAAAGATGGCGCAAAGCTACTTCACCTAGTGGATTTAACGGGTGCAAAAGATCCGTCTGCTCGCCAAATTCCACTGTTAAAAAAGCTTGTTGCTTGTGTCAATGTGCCTGTACAAGTGGGTGGAGGTATTCGCACTGAAGATGATGTGAAATCACTATTAGAAGCAGGTGCAAGCCGTGTTGTTATTGGCTCTACCGCAGTCAGTCAGCCTGAAATGGTGAAAACATGGTTTGAGCGCTATGGTGCAGATGCCATTGTGTTAGCCCTTGATGTTCGCATTGATAAACAAGGCAAAAAGTGGGTAGCTGTCAGTGGGTGGCAAGAGAACTCCCCCTATACTCTTGAAGATATCATCAAGCTTTATCAAAGTGTGGGTTTAAAGCATGTGTTGTGTACCGACATTTCTCGTGATGGCACATTAGCAGGTTCTAACGTTGAACTGTATAAAGAAATTAGCCAGCGTTTCCCTGATATTTTATTCCAAGCTTCGGGCGGTATTGGTGATTTACAAGATATCGCAGATCTTCCAGCATCTGGTGTTGCCGGTATTATTGTTGGTAGAGCATTATTAGAAGGCAAATTTACATTAAAAGAGGCGATATCATGTTGGCAAAACGCATAATTCCTTGTCTTGATGTTCGTGATGGGCAAGTCGTTAAAGGTGTTCAATTTCGTAATCATGAAATCATTGGTGATATTGTCCCTCTTGCTGAACGCTATGCCAAAGAAGGCGCTGATGAACTGGTATTTTACGATATTACCGCCTCTTCTGATGGCCGTGTGGTTGATAAAAGCTGGGTGTCACGCGTTGCTGAAGTGATTGATATTCCATTTTGTGTTGCTGGTGGTATTCGCTCTATTGAAGATGCTGGGAAAATTCTCTCTTTTGGTGCAGATAAAATATCAATTAATTCACCTGCACTTTCAGATCCCTCTCTTATTTCGCGTCTTGCTGAACGTTATGGTGTGCAATGTGTTGTTGTGGGTATTGACACTTGGTTTGATGAAAAAACAGGTGAATATTTAGTTTATCAATTCACAGGTGATGAAAAACGTACTCAGCAAACACACTGGAAAACCCTTGATTGGGTACGTGAAGTTCAGCGATTAGGTGCAGGTGAAATTGTTTTAAATATGATGAATCAAGATGGTGTCAGACAAGGTTATGACTTGAAACAATTAGCTCAAATACGCCAAGTTGCAGATGTTCCTCTTATTGCCTCTGGCGGTGCGGGTGAAATGTCACACTTTCTTGATGCATTTAAATTAGCCAATGTTGATGGCGCTCTTGCAGCCTCTGTTTTTCATAAACAAATAATTAATATCAACGAATTAAAACAGTATCTTGCAAAGAATGACGTTAAGGTAAGAATATAATGAATAGTGAAACATTAGCGCAACTAGATTGGAAAAAAGTCGATAATCTCATGCCTGTGGTTATCCAAAATGCCATTTCAGGTGATGTATTAATGCTAGGTTACATGAACAAAGAAGCATTAAATGTCACTCTAGAAAGTGGGAATGTTACCTTCTATTCACGCACTAAACAGCGTTTATGGACAAAAGGTGAAACCTCAGGCAACTTTCTCAAATTAGTCAATATTTATCCTGACTGTGATAACGATACTTTACTTATTTTAGCCAATCCGATTGGCCCAACTTGCCATAATGGCACTGAGAGTTGCTTTGCGCCTGCACAAAGCCAGTGGGGATTCCTCTACGAGCTTGAAAATTTATTACGTGAACGTAAAAATGCCTCACCAGATAGCTCTTATACTGCCCGCCTTTATGCCAGTGGTACAAAACGAATAGCGCAAAAAGTGGGCGAAGAAGGTGTAGAAACAGCGCTGGCCGCAACTGTTAATGACAGAGAAGAGCTAAAAAATGAAGCCTCAGACTTGCTCTATCACTTAATGGTATTACTGCAAGACCAATCATTATCACTCACTGATGTTATCGGTTGCCTACAAGAACGTCATAAAAAAGCAGAGTAATTGATATCACCTTAATAAAGATGAAAAAAGCCGATACAAAATAAAGTATCGGCTTCATTTTTAAAAAAAATAAAAAGTAATAGCTTAATTAGCTTTTTATTTTCTAAGCATTACATTGCTTGGCGGAATAACTCGATAACATCACTTTCAGAACCCTGAACTGGGTTAGTGATTGCACAAGCGTCTTTCAGCGCATTTTCAGCTAATGTTTTGAAATCTTCTTCTTTCACGCCTAATTCTTTCAGACCAGCTGGAATACCAACATCTTTAGCCATTTTACGAATTTCTTCGATACACGCTTTCGCGCCTTGCTCATCGCTCATTGCAGAAACATCAACACCCATAGCTTGTGCGATATCTTTTAAACGACCTGCTGCTGCTTGAATGTTATAAGCTTGAACATGTGGTAATAAAACCGCATTACACACACCATGAGGTAAGTTATAGAAACCACCTAATTGGTGAGCCATAGCATGTACATAACCTAAAGAAGCGTTATTAAATGCCATACCTGCTAAGAATTGAGCATAAGCCATGTTTTCACGCGCTGTTGCATCACCACCATTATCAACAACTTTACGTAAAGATTCGCTGATCATAGCAACTGCTTTTAATGCACACGCATCAGTGATTGGATTTGCAGCAATTGAAACATACGCTTCAACAGCATGAGTTAATGCATCCATACCTGTTGCAGCGGTCAAACCTTTTGGCATACCAATCATTAACTCTGAATCATTTACAGATAAGATTGGTGTCACGTTTTTATCAACGATAGCCATTTTGATATGACGCGCAGTATCTGTGATGATACAAAAACGTGTCATTTCTGATGCTGTACCTGCTGTGGTATTAATTGAAATCAGTGGTAATTGCGGTTTAGCTGAACGGTCAACACCTTCATAATCTGCAATTTTTCCACCATTAGAAGCCACTAACGCGATACCTTTAGCACAATCATGTGGTGAACCACCACCTAAAGAAATCACACAGTCACATTGATGTTCTTTCAGCAGAGCTAAACCCGCTTCTACGTTTTCAACAGTAGGGTTCGGTGCAGTACCATCATAAGTAACGCTAGAAATACCAGCCTCTGTCAGTAACTTGCTTACTTTATCGACAACACCTAGTTGATTTAAAATGCTATCAGTGACGATCAACGCTTTATGAAAACCGAAGTCTTTCATTGAATTTACAGCATCAGCAAGGCAACCAGCACCAATTTTATTTACAGAAGGGATATAGAATGTTGAAACTGCCATTATTGACTTCCTTTTTAGTAATTAAATCTACGTTTTAATATGTTCTATTCTTTTTGTTCTTAAATTGATCATCATCAAAATAATGAATAAATATCAATTTGTTTATCATTTTATTACAGGTAATTAAATAAAGAAGCCCAAATACCCTATTAATTCAATAGGATAATACTATTAACATATTATCATTTGTAACAAAATAATTTGAAAAGCTTATCAAAATAATCAAAACCAGCCGTGAACATCACAGCAGAATATTTTTTTTAAAGTCGTATAATGACATCAAAGAAATAACTTATTAAATTCAGGAGTCATTGATGTCTTTGACTATTTTTGAGCAACTTACTGCTTTATTAGATAAAAACCACGCTACTTACCGTGTTATGGAACACCCTACCGCAGGTCGTTCTGAAGAAGTTGCAAAAATCAGAGGAACACAATTAGGACAGGGAGCAAAAGGACTTGTTTGCCATATAAAAGGTAACGGCGTTAAACAACATGTTCTTGCAATATTACCCGCCGATAAACAGGCTGATCTGTCAAAACTCGCTCACCAAATTGGTGGAACAAGAGCATCGCTGGCAAGCCCTAAAGAAGTGGATGATCTTACTCAATGCGTATTTGGTGCAATTCCCCCTTTTAGTTTTCATCCTGCATTGAAGCTTGTCGCTGACCCTTTGCTTTTTGAACGCTTTGATGAGCTAGCTTTTAATGCGGGCACATTAGAGCGTTCTATTATTCTGAATACGCAAGATTACAAACGCATTGCACAACCTGAATTAATCTCTTTTATTCGTGATGAAGAAAACGAATAATAAAAACAGCTAACTTATATTTAACAATTACCCTAGAGATAAATTTAGCCAAGGGTAATTGTTAGTATGATAACAATTCTTGCTGTATGTATATATTTACACACTTAAAAGTAATATTAGATAATCTAATCCAAAGCGCAAGTAGCACTTAACACCAAAAATAATCAAAAAGTCAGAATAACCCCCATAAATTCCACATTACCTTAGCTATAACACTATAAAATGTACCAAGCAGAAAATTTAAATTATTTTTTTCGATTCAGCACTCAATAATTAACTAAATAGATTTTATTTTATTGACCTGATTTAGTAGTACATTTAAGTTAGCATCAATAAAAATACAATAATGTAAAATTCTATTTACAACTCAGTTATTTTCTAACATACAAATAAATATATAAACAATGTACCAATAGGTGCAGGGAAATCTTCATGCAAACTTCAACTAAAAAACAACCGCTTTATAAAGTGCTTTATGTGCAAGTTATCGTTGCCATCTTACTTGGTATCTTGCTCGGGCATTTTTACCCTGATTTGGGTGAATCCTTTAAACCACTTGGTGATGGATTTATCAAAATTGTAAAAATGATCATCGCACCTGTTATCTTCTTAACAGTAGTAACGGGTATTGCAGGTATGAATAATATGAAAGCGGTAGGTACAGTTGCGGGTAAATCCATGGCTTACTTCCTGACTTTCTCTACGATTGCATTAATTATTGGGTTAATCGTTGCAAATGTTATTCGCCCAGGTGATGGTTTAAATATCTCTCCTGCTTCATTAGATGCGAGCAAAGTAGAAAGTTATGTCGCAAAAGCCCATGATTCTTCTATTGTTGGTTTCTTAATGAATATCATCCCTGATACTGTTGTCAGCCCATTAGTTAACGGCAATATTCTGCAAGTACTGTTTGTTTCTGTGGTCTTTGGTATCGCATTAGCCTCTATAGGGGCTCGTGGCGAGCCAGTTCTTAAGTTCTTACAAAACTTCTCAGAGCCAGTATTCAAAATGGTCGGTATGCTAATGAAATTAGCACCTATCGGCGCTTTTGGTGCCATGGCCTTTACCATTGGAAAATACGGTATTTCATCAATCAGTAACTTAGTATTGCTTGTTCTGACTTTCTACATTACTTCATTATTGTTTGTTCTTGTCGTGTTAGGCGCTGTTGCAAAATATAATGGCTTCTCTATTCTCTCTTTAATTAAATATATTAAAGATGAACTTTGGTTAGTATTAGGTACTTCTTCTTCAGAAGCAGCTTTACCTAGCTTAATGCGTAAAATGGAAAATGTAGGCTGTAAAAAATCAGTCGTCGGCTTAGTTATTCCAACGGGTTACTCCTTTAACTTAGATGGTACTAACATCTATATGACCATGGCTGCTCTATTTATTGCACAAGCCACAGGTATTGAGCTTTCATTAACAGAACAAATCACTCTACTCTTAGTCGCAATGATAAGTTCAAAAGGTGCTGCGGGTGTTACTGGCGCTGGCTTTATTACTTTAGCGGCAACCTTATCCGTTGTACCTAGTGTTCCCGTTGCAGGTATGGCATTAATTCTAGGGATTGACCGCTTTATGTCAGAGTGTCGCGCATTGACCAATCTTGTTGGTAATGCTTGTGCCTGTATTGTTGTTGCTCGCTGGGAAAATGCCTTAGATAAAGAAAGAATGAATGATGTCTTTAGTGGTAGAGCATCAAGCGAATTTGTTGAAGATGCTCCATTAGCTCCTATTAACATTGAGTCTGATAACTCAATTAAGATCCCAGTAAAATAAAAATCATTTTCTACAATCCATAAAAGAGCGCTTATGCGCTCTTTTATTTTCAAAATAATTCAATAAAAACAAACCATTGCCTCACATTTCTTTTCTCACCACTTCCCTTTCATGTTGTTTTACATTTAAACTATTTTATTCACCAAAAAATAAAGCCAAATATACATATCATTAAATAAATACAATAAATTAAAACAAACCATAATTTCATTAACTTATTGATTTAAGAAAAATAAATTCCATAAATAGTAATAAATTGAAATTAAATCTAATTTTTTAGATGAAGAGCACAATATTTGATAAAATCAACTTTATTTTATTGACCTGATTTACTCATACCTTTAAGTTACCTGTCACAACAAAATAAATGTAAATAATAATTTACATCATAATTTCTTTTTTATTTAGTCAATATCTTTCAGTTACAGGGAAATTTTATGCAGATTTCATCCCGCAAGCTCCCCTTTTATCGTGTGTTATATGTCCAAGTGATTATCGCTATCATTCTAGGTATTTTGCTTGGTCATTTTTATCCTGATGTGGGTGAATCCTTCAAACCGCTAGGTGATGGTTTTATCAAAATCGTCAAAATGATTATTGCACCTGTGATTTTCTTAACCGTCGTCACCGGTATTGCTGGCATGAACAATATGAAAACAGTAGGAAAAGTAGCGGGTAAATCAATGATTTACTTCTTAACCTTTTCAACTATTGCGCTGGTTATTGGATTAATAACCGCTAATATTATTCGCCCTGGTGATGGCTTAAATATCTCTCCTGAATCATTAGATAGTAGTCGAGTAGAAATGTATGTCACACAAGCACACAGCTCTTCTCTTGTTAGTTTTCTAATGAATATCATCCCAGATACTATCGTTAGCCCATTAGTTAACGGTAATATCTTGCAAGTATTGTTTGTTTCTGTGATTTTTGGTCTAGCATTAGCATCAATAGGCTCACAGGGTGAACCTGTATTAAAATTCTTACAGCATCTTTGCGACCCCGTCTTTAAGATGGTTGGTATGCTAATGAAGTTAGCACCTATTGGTGCCTTTGGTGCCATGGCTTTTACCATAGGTAAATATGGTATTTCTTCTATTGGCAATTTAATGTTGTTAGTGATTACTTTTTATCTTACTGCATTACTTTTTGTTCTCGTGGTATTAGGTGCTGTTGCCAAATATAACGGCTTCTCCATTCTCTCTTTAATTAAATACATTAAAGACGAGTTATGGTTAGTATTAGGTACCTCTTCATCTGAAGCTGCACTCCCCACATTAATGAGTAAAATGGAGCAACTGGGCTGTAAAAAATCTGTCGTGGGTTTAGTTATTCCTACAGGTTATTCCTTTAATTTAGATGGCACCAATATCTATATGACTATGGCAGCTTTATTTATCGCTCAAGCAACAGGCGTTGATTTGTCGTTAACAGAACAAATTACGTTACTGTTTGTTGCCATGATCAGCTCAAAAGGTGCAGCGGGTGTCACTGGCGCGGGCTTTATTACCTTAGCAGCAACGCTATCGGTTGTACCTAGTGTTCCAGTCGCAGGTATGGCGCTTATCTTAGGTATAGATCGCTTTATGTCAGAATGCCGTGCATTGACCAATATTGTCGGTAATGCTTGTGCTTGCATTGTTGTCGCTCGTTGGGAAAATGCATTAGACAAAGAGAGAATGAATGATATTTTTAGTGGCAAAATATCCAGAGAAGACTTTGCTAATGATAATTTAGTCTCTGATAATGTAAATGAAGAACCTCATTATGTGAAAGGCTCTGAGCAATAGATTGGAAAAATCTCGACCTTATTTAGGGTGGGTCACTTCTATAAAAAAGGTGCTCTATTTGAGCACCTTTTATTTGTTATATTTCGATTAAAATAACCGAATATTTAATCTTATTTATTCCATCCACTCGGTATGGAATACGCCATCTTTATCAGTACGTTTATAAGTATGCGCACCAAAGTAGTCACGTTGAGCTTGGATTAAGTTTGCTGGTAACACTTCTGCACGATAGCTATCGTAGTAAGAAATAGCCGCAGAGAATGTTGGAGTAGGAATACCTGCTTGTACGCCATAACAAACAACATCACGCAGAGCTTGTTGGTAATCGTCAGCGATTTGTTTAAAGTATGGTGCTAACAGCAGATTTGCAATACTTGCATCTTCGTTATAGGCATCTGTAATTTTTTGCAGGAATTGAGCACGGATGATACAACCCGCACGGAAAATCTTCGCGATTTCACCGTAGTTTAAATCCCAGTTATATTCGTCTGATGCTGCTTTCAGTTGCTGGAAGCCTTGAGCATAAGAGACAATTTTACCTAAATACAGTGCACGGCGAACATTTTCAATAAAGGCTTTTTTATCACCTGAGAATGCTTTAGGTGTTGGGCCTGATAATACTTTAGATGCAGCAACGCGTTGATCTTTTAATGAAGAGATATAACGAGCAAATACAGACTCAGTGATAAGAGTAACTGGCACACCTAAGTCTAAAGAACTTTGGCTAGTCCATTTACCTGTACCTTTATTTGCCGCTTCATCAAGAATAACATCTACAAGATATTTACCTTCGTCATCTTTTTTACGGAAGATATCAGCTGTAATTTCAATTAGATAGCTGCTTAATTCACCTTTATTCCACTCGGTGAAGGTTTCTGCTAATTCTTCATTAGTTAGGCCTAGTGAGTGTTTTAATACTGAATACGCCTCTGCAATCAGCTGCATATCGCCATATTCGATACCGTTATGAACCATTTTCACATAGTGACCCGCACCATCAGCACCGATATAAGTTACACAAGGTTCACCTTCAGCAACAGCCGCAATTTTTTCAAGGATAGGAGCAACTAATTCGTAAGCCTCTTTTTGTCCGCCAGGCATGATTGAAGGGCCTTTTAATGCACCTTCTTCACCACCAGAAACACCTGTACCGATGAAGTTAAAGCCTTGCGCTGATAATTCACGGTTACGACGAATAGTATCTTTAAAGAAAGTATTTCCGCCATCGATAAGGATATCGCCTTTATCTAAATGCGGTGTCAATGCAGCAATTGTTTTATCCGTTGCTTCACCCGCTTTTACCATTAATAAAATACGGCGCGGTTTTTCTAACGAATCAACAAACTCTTCAATAGAATAATTCGGAACCAGTTTTTTACCTGGATTTTCAGCGATAACTTCGTTGGTTTTATCGCTTGAGCGGTTGTAAATAGATACAGAATAACCACGGCTTTCAATATTTAGCGCAAGGTTACGTCCCATAACTGCCATACCAACCACGCCGATTTGCTGTTTGGACATGAAAATAACTCCCGTCTGAAAATAAACCTGCCAGTATCAATGTACTGACAATTTGTTAACCTGATCACATAGTAACTCACTCTCTCACTTGGTGGTAGTTATTGATGTAATTGGTATCACAATCTTTTAGACAAAATGAAATTATTCCCCTGTTACTGATAATAATTTATTGAAAAATTCCTTCAAATTGCTCATTATTCTCAAGTCGGCATATGCCGTCTTTATAGAAGGTAAAACAAACTGTATGGAATGGATCTTAGATCCGACAATCTGGGTAGGACTCTCCACCTTAATTGTTCTCGAAATCGTACTTGGTATTGATAACCTTGTTTTCATTGCTATTCTGGCAGATAAACTCCCAGCAAAACTAAGAGATAAAGCACGTATAACAGGCTTATTGTGTGCCCTTGTTATGCGAATTGTGTTGTTATTTAGTCTCTCTTGGCTTATCACTCTGACAAAACCTCTTATTACACTGTTTGATCATCCTTTCAGTGCAAGAGACTTGATCATGCTTCTCGGAGGGATATTCTTGCTGTTCAAAGCCACAATGGAGCTTAATGAACGGCTAGAAGGTAAAGATCACAACGAAGGGAAACAACGCAAAACGACCAGCTTTTGGTCTGTCGTTGCACAAATTATCGTGCTGGATGCGGTATTCTCGCTTGACTCAGTGATAACCGCTGTGGGTATGGTTGATCATTTAGGTGTTATGATTGCGGCTGTTACTATTGCAATGTTCTTGATGATCCTTGCAAGTAAGCCTCTAACAAATTTCGTCAATAACCACCCAACTATTGTTATCTTGTGTTTAAGCTTCTTGCTGATGATTGGTTTTGCATTAGTTGCCGAAGGCTTTGGCTACGCCATTCCAAAAGGTTACCTATATGCAGCGATTGGCTTCTCTATCATGATAGAAGTCTTTAATCAGCTTGCACAATTTAACCGTCGCCGTTTCTTATCGGCTTCTCGCTCTTTGCGTGAACGTACAGCAGAAGCGGTTCTACGTATTATTAATGGTAAACCTGAATCTTCTGAATTAGATCCTCACACATCTGATTTAGTCTCCAGTTCAGAAGAAGTGTTTGATCCTCAAGAACGCCAAATGATTGTACGTGTGCTTGGTTTAAGCCAACGTAATGTTAACAGTATCATGACGTCTCGCCATGATGTTGAATACGTAGACTTAAATGCAACACAAGATGATATTCGCCAATTATTGGAAAAGGATCCTCACTCTCGCCTAGTGATCACAGATGAACAATCTGGTGATGAACCTGTCGGTGTTGTTAATGTTATTCAACTACTGAATCAACAGTTGCGTAATGAACCTCTAAACTTACGTTTATTGGTCACTCAACCTTTGATTTTCCCTGAAGGTTTATCTTTACTGCAAGCGTTAGAACAGTTCCGCAGTGCTCACACTCACTTCGCTTTTGTTGTAGATGAATTTGGTTCAGTAGAAGGGATCGTGACGCTGACTGACGTTATGGAAACTATTGCAGGTAACTTACCTGTCAGTTCTGAAGAAAACGATTCACGTCATGATTTGGTTCAAAACGAAGACGGTTCATGGACTGTAAACGGTTTTACACCACTTGAAGACTTAGTGCTTTATATTCCAATCAAACTGGATGAAAAACGTGAGTATGAAACCTTAGCAGGCTTATTAATGGAGCATTTACAACGTGTTCCAACTGTTGGTGAGAAGATCCTTATTGATGGCATTGAATTTGAGCCGTTAGAAGTGAACAACCATCGAATTAATAAAGTTCGAATTGTTGAACCTACACCAGAAGACGAAGAAAACGTTGACGAAGCGTAATCCCTGTCAAAATAGCAAAATATCCGCCTTTAAGGCGGATATTTTTTATCTGCATTTTATGTACCATAAAAAACGAGCTTTGTTTTCACACAAAGCCCGCCAATAAAATTTAAAATAATAATTTATTATTAATTCAATGAGTTAATAATTAACCTAATGTACTTGGTACAAGAATTTCAGTTGCAACAATAACAATAACCAGCCCTACTAATACGGGTACAGAAACACGCTTCATCACTTCAAAAGGTGAAATTTTTGCCATACCCGATACGGCAACGACAACACCAGAAACTGGTGATAATGTACGACCTAGGTTTGAAGCTTGTAACATTGGGATGGTTAAATAAGCTGGGTTAACACCCATATTGCTTGCTAAACGAGGAATTAACTCAACGAATGCATAGAATGGCGCATTACCAGAGCCTGTGGTCATTGCCGCTAACATGGTAATTAATACCAGTGCAATCATCATCACAATGGCACCTGAGCCTAATGACTGAGCACCTTCAATTAGCGCATTGATAAAGCCAACGGTTGTTAAACCTTGAGCGAATACCCCAGCAGCGACTAATAACATCACAACTTGTGCAAATGCATCTGCCATACCACGGTAAGCCACTTCTAAGCCTTCAAAAACTTGTTTTGCACTGAAACTACGAATAAATTCGATAACAGCCGCTAAAATCATACAGATAATAATAATGGCAACAATATGAAGTTCTGGTAACCATTTACCATCAAAAACGAGAACACCGATAATTGGCGTGAAAGGCAAAATTGCATAGAAACTTGGTGCGTGAGTTTTGATCTCATTCACGTCTAACATTTCTGTTTCGATATGCTCTTTACGGTCAAGATAACGCTGCCAGAAGAAGTGAGCGATACACATACCCATAATTGCAGCAATAGAGATAGGCAATGTGGTTTTAAATGCGAAATCAATCAGCGGCATTTGAGATGCTTCAGCAGCTAAAATAACATCACCTGATGTTGGCGCTAAGATAATAGAAGCTGGAGACGCACAGATTGCAGCAGCAGCTCCGCGGCTAATTCCCATATTCACCATAACAGGGAACAGCGTTGCCATTAATAACACACCTAAACCTGTTGCTGATGAAACAGCCAGTGACATCAAACATGCAACAATGTAAGCCGCAACCATCAGCAGATAAGGTGAGTTAATCATTTTCAGTGGGCGTGATGCTAATTTTACAACAACATCATTAGCGCCAATGTGCGTCATATAAGCAGCGAAACCACAAAGTATCATGATCATCATACCTAAATCGCCACCACGGCTCATTAGTAGATTTTTCACATACTCGACAATATCAATTAAGCCATAGCCTGTTGCAGTCGCACTCGCAGGTAAAACAGCCCTTCCCATAATTACGCTGATGATCAGTAATAACAGACCACCCGTCATTAAGACACCTGTTGCTGAATAGCCTTTTACGATATAACGTCCAACACCTACGGCAACGAAGGCGCCGATAAGAATTTCGATCATTTATTTATCCTGTCTAAAATAGTCATTTATAAAATGAAGTTTTTTATTTTTATCATCATTTTTGCGTTTAGTGCGATTGACACACTCTGCCCAAAGGCAACGTTGCAGTGTATGACATATATCAAAAAAAACGACTATTTTTTTACATATACATAGCACGAATGCTTACTTTTCATTCAAAACATAAATTAAATGATAGATATAAAGCAAAAAGCACACAATTATCAAAATAGTGTGCTTTTATTAAGAATGTGATGAAGTTAAAAATCGTGAAACTAGATTTTCTTCAATAGCTGATTAAGTGCTTTTACTTCAGGGCTTTCGGCATCTTGTTTATTTAGCCAATTATCGATAGCTTGCTTGGCTTTTTGCTGTAATTGATCGCGCAATAATTTTTCAATATTAAGTTCATATTGAATAGCATTCCAATCACCATAGAGTCTTAATGGAATTTCAATTTTAGCCAATTGACGGATAAATTCATTTTCTTTACCCCAACCTTTTTTGATATTAACAAGTAACATCACATCAAGATCATGGCGTTGAAGATCCACTTTGCCCTGCCCTTTAATTTGATAAGCCTCTGCTTGAGCATCAAGTGAATTAACGGTTACTTTTCCTTTTGGCGCTAACTTAAATTGGGCAATCACATTATCTGCTTGGGTATAACTTTCAATATCTTCAGGGTAAATCACTTTATCCGTCGCTTGAGCGACTGATTGCTGAATAACCTGTGGTACATTAAATCCCTGCATTTTAAATTGGGTAACAGAGGTATTAAGTGTACCTTGCCAATAACGATAAAAAGCTTTTCGGTTATATCCCGTTCCTTCTAAATTCCCTTTTGCTGAAATTAATCCACTGAAATTTTCAGGTTGATTAAAGACACGCAATAGTGGCTCTAATGGAATATTGTTCATTGTGATATCCATGCTGATATGCGCTGGCACAATGCTTGTTGAGATAACCGTTGGCAGTGAAAAATCACCTTGAAGGATTTGCCCTGTTAAGGTTTGAATATTCAGTGAATTAGGGTTATTTAATGCATCAAGTTTAAAATTATTAATCTCTAAATCTTTATAGAGAAGCTTATTCAGGGCTAATTTCAGTGTAAACTCAATATCACCCCAACTCGTTAGATCATATTCTTTATTTTCAATGGTAACTGAAGTAATAACCGGTTTTGCCATAATGGTGGCATTCGGTGCGGGTGCCGCATGGGCTGTACTAAATAATGAAAATGAAGGAGGTATATGATTATCAGTCGTTGGCACTAATAACGCATTTTCTGATACGTTAGCTGTTGCTAATTCTGGCAATAAAGTATTTAAATTTAGCATTTCACTTTTTAAATCAACTTGATAGCGAGTAGCATCTGCAAATTCTGCACTGATATTACCTTGCAATTGACTATCATTAGCTGTGAGATTTAAGTTCTCAAGTGAAACTTTTCTTATGCCCTCATTTTGGATCGTAAAATCTGAAGTTAAACTTCCTACAATTCCATTTTCAGGGATCTCGACTCCTGATAAAGCGTAATCTAACTGTGTGATCTTACCCGTAACTTGGTAAGGATAGCTGTTCATATCCACATCAGCAGCAACATTTAGCGTGATCTCACGACGGTCACGATTCACTTTCGTGCTCATTTCAAGACTAACTTGTTTTTTCTCGTCTGTTTTCAACGATAAATCAATATCACGTAAATTAAGTTGCTCACCGTCTTTCATTTGCCAAATAATTAAGCTGTCTGAAATTTTTACTTTGGCGATATTCAACTGCCAATTATTGGCTCTAGGTTCGACAACTGGGTGAGAAATATCTCGAGGAGTAGAAGGCGGTGATATTTTAGGAATAGCTTTACTTTCAGGTGTTTGGCGAACTACGGCACCTTTAAGCATGACTTCTTTTACTTCAAGTTGATGAGAAAGTAGCGGTAATAACTCAACATCAAGACGCATATTATCGGCAGTAATAAAAGGCATTTCAGCACCTGGTGCTGTCAATGACATTTTACCACTGATAATGCTTAACTTTGGCCACACATGCCAACGCATATCATCTTGTAATGTGAGTTTATAACCGCTTTGTTTTTCGACCCTTTCAACAAGGTATCCACGGAAATCATTCGGGTTAATGAGTAAAACTAACGCTGTTAAGCCTGCCAAAATAACCACAAGCAAGATAGCCAGTGTTGTCAAAAACCTTTTCATATAATTACCCGCTTAGTGAACATGATAATGATGATTATAAAGATAGTTAATCTTCACTAATCCGACTACCAACAGCACCTTGTTGATTTTTATATTTTGCATCTTGACGACGATTATAAGGTCTATCAGCAGAACCAGACATAGGTTCAAAGCTTAATGCACCAATAACCATACCTGGTCTTAATGCGAGAGGAAGTTTACCTGAATTAAAAAATTCTAATACGATTTGTCCATGCCAGCCGGGATCAATACGATGTGCGGTAACATGTACCATTAAACCTAAACGGGCTAATGATGAGCGTCCATCTAACCATCCAACAACATTATCAGGCAAAGTGACTGACTCAAGTGTCACCGCTAACGCTAATTCACCCGGATGTAAGAAAAATGCTTCACCTTCAGGTAACACAATTTCATCACTCATTACACGTTCTAGCGCAGCGTTCACTTCAGCCTTAGGGCCACTCAAATCAATATAAGCAGCAGTATGACCTTGGAAAACACGAAATTGATTTCCTAAGCAAACATCTGCTGTTGCGCCGTTAATTCGCTCGACGGGCGGGCGGGGTTCAATGACTAATTTACCTTCATCCAGCCACTGAATAATATCACGGTCGCATAATCGCATTTTATTTCCTTCTTCAAGTTAAACAGGCAGTTTCATCATGCATGAAAGCTGCCCACAAATGAACCTATTATTCGCAGAACTGCCCAATTTTTGCTTTCAGAATATCAATCGCAACGCGGTTTTTACCCCCTCTAGGTACAATAATATCGGCATATTGTTTAGAAGGTTCAATAAACTGGAAGAACATAGGACGAACGGTTTTATTATATTGTTCAATGACTGAGTCTAAGCTACGTCCACGTTCATTCACATCACGTTTAATTCTACGCATTAAGCAAATATCTAATGGCGTATCAACAAAGATAGAGAAATCCATCTCTTCACGCAGGCGTTTATCTGTTAATAACAAGATGCCTTCAATGATAATAACTTTTTTAGGTTGAAAAGGAATGGATTCTGTTTTGCGAGTGTGAGCAACGTAGTCGTATTGAGGGAGTTCGATGGTTTTTCCTGCTTTTAGTTCACACAAATGCTGATATAAAAGTGCGTGATCCATCGAATTTGGGTGGTCATAATTGACCTTATATCGTTCTTCCATCGTTAAATCACTTTGGTCACGATAATAACAATCTTCTGGTATCACCCCGATATTATGATCACCTACTTGCGCTCTTAATTCGCGGTAAAGTGTACTTGCAATAAGACTTTTACCCGAAGCAGAAGCTCCAGCGATACCTACAATTGTGCACTGATGTGCTGTGTCAGCCATAATCAAAAACCTGGTTTGAAATAAAAAGAGGGATAACGTAATAATATGTAAATATTACGCTAGCGCAGATTATAGTTTTGAAATCACTCTGGTTCCAGCGTAAAACCAGAAATCTATTCGTTTTTTATCAAAAACAGTCGGAAATCGCATGTAAAAAATGGAAAGCCAAATAGCTCTCCATTTAAATCAGCAAATAACTCAACGTATTATTTTACTGTCATTACACTGCGCGGAAAGAAATTTCCGTTGGGATTGCATCGCCATCCCAATACATTTGAGCAGACACTGTTGATGCGATTTCGCGATAAATATCAGCAAATTCGCCTTCAGGATCACGCATCACTGTTGGTTGCCCGCGGTCTAAGTCTTCACGTAAAGAGATATGAAGAGGAACTTGACCTAATAATTGGCAATGATATTTCTCTGCCAATTTCGCCGCACCACCAGTACCAAAGATAGGTTCAAGGTGACCACAGTTACTACAAATATGCGCGCTCATGTTTTCAATAATACCTAATACAGGTACATTGACTTTCTTAAACATGACGATCCCTTTCATTGCATCCACCAGCGCGATATCTTGTGGTGTTGTTACCACAACCGCAGCGGTTACAGGGATATTTTGAGATAAGGTTAATTGGATATCACCTGTTCCCGGCGGCATATCGATAACGAGATAATCCAAATCAGGCCATAGCGTATCTTGGAGCATTTGCATTAATGCTTTGCTCGCCATAGGACCACGCCATACCATTGCATTATCATCTGTAACTAAATAACCGATAGAGTTAGATGCTAAACCATAAGCCATAATCGGTGCCATATGTTGTCCATCAGGAGACGTTGGACGCTCCATTGTGGTACCCAACATATTCGGAATAGACGGTCCATAAATATCAGCATCAAGAATACCTACTTTAGCACCTTCTTGTGCAAGAGCTAATGCAAGGTTAACTGCTGTACTTGATTTACCAACGCCACCTTTACCAGAGCTCACAGCAAGAATATTACGCACACCATTAACGCCTGGTAGATCATTTGCACGGCGTAAGGTTGAAATATTGTGCTTGAGTTTCCATTCAATGGCTTTTGCACCAGTGATGTTGCGAAGTTCAGCTGTTTTTTCTTCGATTAGGACTTGGAAAGGTTTTTTCCAAACAAATGGCATCACTAACTCGATATGAAGAACATCGTCAATCATCGCACATTGATGTAATGCTTTTAGAGAAAGCAGATTACGCTTCAATGTCGGGTGTTCAAAAGTAGACAAGACACCTGAAACTTTTTCGTTCAGAATCTCAGGGGTGGTCTGCTCGGGGGATTTATCACTCATCCCGGCTCCTCTCGTTTTCATTATTTATTAAATATATGAGTGCATCTATCATATCAGATAGTAGATGACTACGTTAATGCCTTACCTCAATTTGCCAACTGAAATTTCTCTTGCAAAAACTCGATTATTGCCCTAGCGACATCATGACGGATCGGTTAACATCAAAGTCCCTTTTATTAATTTTATGGAAGTAAGATCCTTACTATGTCTCACGTCGCGAATAAATTATTGGTAACCTGCGCGTTACCTTATGCTAACGGTTCAATTCATCTCGGTCATATCCTTGAGCACATTCAGGCAGATATCTGGGTCCGTTATCAACGAATGCGCGGCAAAGAAGTTCATTTCATCTGCGCTGATGACGCTCACGGCACTCCAATTATGCTGAAAGCTCAACAACTGGGTATTACGCCAGAAGCCATGATTGAAGAAATGAGCAAAGAGCATCAACAGGATTTTGCTGGTTTTAATATCAGTTACGACAATTATCACTCTACACACAGTGAAGAGAGTCGCCAATTATCGACTAAAATTTATCTTGCACTGAAAAAAAATGGTCACATCAAAAGCAAAACTATTTCTCAGCTTTATGATGAAGAAAAAGGCATGTTTTTGCCTGACCGCTTTGTAAAAGGCACTTGCCCTAAATGTAAAGCGCAAGACCAATATGGTGATAACTGTGAAGTTTGTGGCTCAACTTACAGCCCAACAGAATTAATTAATCCACGCTCTGTTGTATCAGGTTCAACACCTGTTATGCGTGAAACTGAACACTATTTCTTCGACTTACCTGCATTTAGCAACATGTTACAAGAGTGGATCCGCTCTGGTGCTCTGCAAGAGCAAGTTGCGAATAAAATGCAAGAGTGGTTTGACAGCGGTTTACAACAGTGGGATATCACTCGTGACGCACCTTATTTTGGATTTGAAATCCCAGATGCACCGGGTAAATATTTCTATGTATGGCTAGATGCACCAATCGGCTACATGAGCTCTTTCTTAAACTTATGTGAAAAGCGTGGTGATTTAAGTTTTGATGAGTTCTGGAATAAAGACAGCAAAGCAGACCTTTATCACTTTATTGGTAAAGATATCGTCTATTTCCACAGCTTATTCTGGCCTGCCATGTTAGAAGGCAGCGAATACCGCAAGCCAACCAACCTGTTTGTTCACGGTTATGTCACTGTCAATGGCGCGAAGATGTCAAAATCTCGTGGCACCTTTATTACAGCTCGTGCTTACCTTGATCATTTTGATGCAGATTGCCTGCGTTATTACTATGCGGCAAAACTTTCCTCACGCATTGACGATATTGACCTAAACTTAGAAGACTTTGTTCAACGTGTTAACAGCGATATTGTTAATAAAGTCGTTAACCTTGCATCACGTACAGCGGGTTTTATCAGCAAGCGTTTTGATGGCAAATTAGCTGATTCTTTAGATGATGCTAAGCTTTATCAACACTTTGTTGATATGAAAGAAACTATCGCACAGTCATTTGAAAATCGTGAGTTTGGTAAAGCAGTTCGTGAAATCATGGCATTAGCGGATGAAGCCAACCGCTATATTGATGAAAAAGCGCCGTGGGTTGTAGCAAAACAAGAAGGTCAAGATGCACAGCTACAAGCTATCTGTACAATGGGTATTAACTTATTCCGTGTACTGATGACATATCTGAAACCTGTTTTACCTTCATTAACAGAACGTACAGAAGCCTTCTTGCAAACTGAATTAACATGGGATGCGCTTGAGCAACCACTGCTAAATCAAGATATTACAAAATTCAAAGCACTGTTTAACCGCATTGAAATGGATAAAGCTAATGCAATGGTTGAAGCATCTAAAAGCACCATTGCACCAGTAAAAGAAGTGACTGGTCCATTAGCAGATGACCCAATTCAAAAAACCATCAACTTTGATGATTTTGCGAAAATCGATATGCGTATTGCTGAAATTAAACAAGCTGATTTTGTTGAAGGATCAGACAAGTTGCTGAAACTAATTTTGGACTTAGGCGGTGAAACTCGCCAAGTATTCTCTGGTATTCGTACAGCATACCCAGATCCAAAAGTGTTGGAAGGTCGTCTAACCGTTATGGTAGCAAACTTAGCACCTCGTAAAATGCGTTTTGGTATTTCGGAAGGCATGGTAATGGCAGCAGGCCCTGGTGATAAAGATATCTTCTTACTCAGCCCAGATTCTGGTGCAAAACCGGGTCAACAAGTGAAATAACAACCAAGATTCATTTGCCAAATAAATAAATGGCGGGGTTCTATAAGAGCCCCGCTCTTTTTTTATTGTGATCCGTAGCACACTTTCAAAATCGGTGTATGATAAATCTGTTAGTTGATTTGGGACACTTACTTATGAAATCTAAACGGGCACGAGTGCAGATTACACTTTGGCACTATCTACGATCTTTTTTGGTACTTTATCTTTGTCTTTTTGCAGGTAATCTTATTTCAGCCCTTTTGCCCTTTGCGGTTCCAGGCAGTATTGTTGGCTTACTGATCCTTTTTGGTTTACTTGCTTTCCAGCTTATTCCATTACGCTGGGTAAAACCGGGTGCCAATATTCTATTAAAAAATATGACATTACTCTTTATTCCTATCGGGGTAGCCGTCATGAACTATTATGATTTATTAAGTCAGCAACTCTTCCCGATTGTTTTAGCCTGTATAGTCAGTACCTTTGGTGTAATGGCATTGGTTGCTTATTGTTCACACTACGTTCATCGTGAACGCATTATTGTTGGTGCAAAACCAGACCAAGTTGAAGATGTTGTTGTAGCAAAAGAAAAAGACGACGATAAAGCGTTAAGTGAGAAGAAAAAATGTTAATGTTAATGAATATCTGGTGGTCACTTCCTCTCACCATAATCGTCTTTTATTTATCACGTAAACTTGCGGCTCGTTATAAATTACCAATATTAAACCCGTTGCTTATTGGTATTGCAGTTATTATTCCCATTCTATTAATCACGCACACACCTTATGAGCATTATTTTGCAGGTAGTCGTATTTTAAATGACTTACTGCAACCTGCTGTTGTTGCTTTAGCGATACCGCTTTACCAGCAATTACACCAAATTCGCGCACAGTGGAAATCGCTGATCAGTATTTGCTTTATTGGTAGTATTGCCGCAATGGTCAGTGGTACTGCAATTGCCTTATGGGCAGGAGCAACACCCGAAATTGCTGCATCAATTTTACCTAAATCAGTGACAACGCCTATCGCAATGGCTGTCGCAGATTCCATAGGTGGTATTCCTGCAATCAGTGCTGCATGTGTTATTGCAGTAGGTATTTTAGGTGCCATTTTTGGTCACACACTCTTTAAAATACTGCGTATTCCTACTCACGCATCTCGTGGTTTAGCAATGGGAACCGTTTCTCACGCAGTGGGAACAGCAAGAGCGGCTGAAGTCGATTATATTGAAGGTGCTTATAGCTCACTGGCATTAATGACCTGTGGGATTATTACTTCCCTTACAGCGCCATTTATCTTCCCTATTATTTTGCATCTTTATAGTTGATACCTTTCTTATTCTCCATTCTTAAATCCTCGATTTAATTAAATTTATTTCGGGGATTTTTACTATAAATTTGAGATACATCTCTCAATTAATGAATTTGTTGCAATTGTTTCATTGAAAATATGATTTTCATCACATATAAGAATGGGTAAAGATGCCTAGAATCTTATAATACAGAAAGATTAATGGGAGACTCATGTATGCATACTCGTTTTCAGGCAATTTGGTCAGATTTATCCCCTCAGTTACAACAAGCACTTGCTCCTTATCTTGAGCAGGATGAATTCCCTGCAATGTTTACGGCAGAACAGGTCAATGCCATAAAAACACAGTTACAATGTAATGATGATGCCTTAGCCCTAGCACTTCTACCAGTTGCCGCAGCTTGTGCTGTCGCGCCAATCTCTAATTTCAAAGTGGGTGCGATTGCTCGTGGCGAAAGTGGTAATCTCTATTTCGGTGCCAATATGGAATTTGCTGGCGCACCGCTACAACAAACGGTTCATGCTGAACAAAGCGCCGTGACTCATGCATGGTTACGTGGTGAATCTCGCTTAATCTCAGTCACCGTTAACTATACACCTTGTGGTCATTGCCGCCAGTTTATGAACGAATTGAACAGTGGCACCCATATTCAAATTCAGTTGCCGGGTAGAAAAATGGCAACATTAGGCGATTATTTACCTGATAGCTTTGGCCCGAAAGATCTCAATATCACCTCTTTATTAATGGACAAAGTTAATCACGGTTACAAAATTGATAACCCTAGTGAATTAGCACAACAGGCACTACAAGCTGCCAATCGTAGCCATGCTCCTTATAGTGGATCGCACAGTGGTATTGCTGTTCAAATGAAAAATGGCAAAATTTTCCAAGGTAGCTACGCTGAAAATGCCGCATTTAATCCAAGTTTACCGCCATTACAAGCGGCATTAATTTTATTAAATATGGCAGGTGAGTGTGTGATGGATATTGAATCTGCTGTCTTAATTGAAAAAGCAGAGACAATTTTAACTCAATGGGATGCAACACAAGCAACATTAACTGCTTTAGGTTGCCGCCAAATGCAACGCATCACTTTGTAAAAAGTTTTAACTTATTCCTCTAAAAATCTCTCCTAAAAAAAGCATCAGCATGTAAATTTTGCTGATGCTTACCAGAAAAAGTTGTAACAACCGTATCTATCTCTCATTTCCAAGCATAAAAATCATAAAAAAATAACATAAGCTGTACATATTTTTATTATTTTGTAGGATCTACAATTGTCATGTGACTAACTGCCTTACAAGAGTATTTTTCATGGAACTGGAACACGAAAGTAAACGCCCTCTCTACATCCCGTATGCAGGCCCAATCCTGCTTGAATTTCCCCTGTTAAATAAAGGTAGTGCTTTTAGCGATGAAGAACGCAGCACCTTTAACTTACATGGTTTACTGCCTGAAGCAGTAGAAACCATTGAAGAACAGGTTGAACGCGCTTATCGCCAATATCTTGATTTCAAAAACGATAACGATAAACATATTTACCTAAGAAATATTCAAGACACTAACGAAACTCTATTTTACCGTTTATTAGAATCTCACCTCACTGAAATGATGCCAATCATTTACACACCAACAGTGGGTGAAGCCTGTGAACATTTCTCCGATATTTATCGTCGCGCTCGCGGTTTATTTATCTCTTACCCTAACCGCGCCAATATCGACGATATGCTACAAAATGCCACTAAACAAAACGTAAAAGTGATTGTTGTGACTGATGGCGAACGTATTCTTGGTTTAGGTGATCAAGGTATCGGTGGTATGGGCATTCCTATCGGTAAACTCTCTTTATATACCGCGTGTGGTGGTATTAGCCCAGCTTACACCCTGCCTGTTGTGCTAGATGTGGGAACGAATAATCCACAACGCTTAAACGATCCACTGTATATGGGATGGCGTCATCCTCGTATTACAGGTGATGAATATAACGAGTTTGTCGATGAGTTTATCCAAGCTGTTAAACGTCGCTGGCCAAATGTTTTACTACAATTTGAAGATTTCGCACAAAAAAATGCGATGCCTTTATTAAATCGTTATCGTGATGAATTATGTTGCTTTAATGACGATATTCAAGGTACAGCGTCGGTCACTTTAGGTAGCCTAATTGCAGCAAGTCGTGCTGCGGGTCGCCAATTAAAAGATCAAACTGTCACTTTCTTAGGCGCAGGTTCTGCGGGTTGTGGTATTGCCGAGCAAATCATCGCCCAAATGAAATCTGAAGGTTTAAGTGATGAGCAAGCGCGTGAACGTATCTTTATGGTTGACCGTTTCGGCTTATTAACAGACAAACTGCCAAATTTACTTGATTTCCAAAGCAAACTTATCCAAAAAAGCGAAACTATTGCTGATTGGCAAACCGAAAGCGATGCTATTTCACTACTAGAAGTGGTTAAGAATGCAAAACCAACTATTTTGATTGGTGTTTCAGGACAAGCAGGCTTATTCACTGAAGAAATTATTCGTGAAATGCACAAACACTGTGAACGCCCTATCGTAATGCCATTATCTAACCCGACGTCTCGTGTAGAGGCGCGTCCTGAAGATATTATCAACTGGACTGATGGACAAGCTTTAGTGGCAACAGGTAGTCCATTTGCACCAGTTAAATACAAAGATAAAGAATATCCAATTGCACAGTGCAACAACTCTTATATCTTCCCAGGTATTGGATTAGGTGTTATCGCATGTGGTGCAAAACGTGTTACTGATGCCATGTTGATGGTGGCAAGTCGCGCATTAGCAGATTGCTCACCAATGGCAAAAGACGGTGATGGTTCTCTGTTACCTTTACTGGCTGATATTCAAAAAGTTTCGCGCTATATCGCAAAACAAGTTGCAAAAGAAGCACAAGTACAAGGTGTTGCTACTGTTACTTCTGATTCAGCATTAGAAGAAGCAATTGAACGTAACTATTGGTCACCAGAGTACCGTATTTACAAAAGAACCTCGTTCTAAGTAGTTTGAAACACTAAGTACCATTCCGAAAAGCGCGTCATTACTTAATATGAGGCGCTTTTTTCTTGCTTCCCTATCGCCGCTCAAGTAGCCTTAACTATTATGAAAGTCATTCGTTATTTGCGTCATTAAGGCAAGGACATGCTAAAACGCCTCATTTATCTTTTTCTCACAATTTTTATTCTACTTGCAGTCACCTTGATTGCCTGCGATCGCTGGATCGGGTGGAAAACCAATCCCTATATATTTGAAGACGTGGATACATTACCTGCTAAAAAAGTGGGCATGGTGTTAGGCACATCAAAGTACTATACCAGCGGTTATATAAATCAGTTTTATCAATACCGCATCCAAGGCGCTGTAAATGCTTATAATAGTGGCAAAATTCAGTATTTATTGCTCAGCGGCGATAATGCAAAACATAGTTATAATGAACCAAATACGATGCGTAAGGATCTCATTAAAGCGGGCATTCCTGCCTCTCGTATTGTGATGGATTTTGCAGGCTTCAGAACACTTGATTCAGTAGTACGAACAAAAGAGGTATTTGGTACAGATGGATTTACCATTATTACTCAGCGTTTTCACTGTGAACGAGCTGTTTTTATCGCATTAGAAAAAGGAATTGATGCACAATGCTTTGCGGTTGCATCGCCTAAAAGCATGTTTAAAGTACGTGTACGTGAAGTATTTGCCAGAGCAGGTGCCATGATTGATGTTTATATTCTAAACCGCGAACCACGCTTTTTAGGGCCGCCAGAAACTATTCCCGCAATACAATCTATTCCTGAAGGCATTAAAGGTTATCCTGCGGTTTCACCAGAGGAAGTCGAATCACTTCCTCTAAATGAAAATAATCATGAAAAAAGCTAAAAGAATTGTGCTAAGTTCGAGGCTGATTTACGCCAAATCCACTCTATTGGCCCTTGTGGAAAATAACGTAACCAAATCACAGCAAAAGCAATATTGATTGCCCAAATGACGGCAACAAAAGGCATCAGTTCAGGTAGAGTAAATTGATTAAATAGCCCCATACGCTGAAATAAATAAATACCGATAACACTTTGCATTAAATAGGTTGTTAATGCCATTTTGCCAACACAACGTAAAGCATAGGCAAAATAAGAGTGTTGAATAATATTCCAACTCCAATAAAACAGCGCAATATACCCCAAACTTTGCATCACTTGGATCAACATGGTTAAAGGTTGTGCCCAAATAGCCGCCCAGCGGTAATCCCAATCAAGATAATAATCCACCAGCACAATAACCGTTTGTAAGCTTAAACTAATTGTGAGGAAATAAAGTGCCACATGACCATAATGAGCGCGACTAAATTTCTGCTGCAACCAACCTGATGCCATTAATGCAGAACCCATCAACATCGCACCAAACAAAAACCAACTGTATTGACGTACTAGATTAAAAACAAAAAGACTTAGTTCATTCAAACGATAATAAACACTATTTAAATAAGGCCCTGTTTTCCAATCTGATTCAGACAATTGAGAATATGGCGTGCTATACCAAACGGTATCAATAAAATCACGATAATAGTAAAACAGCGCACCTAAAATCAGTGCACCACAAAAATAGAGTATCACTCCCAATATAAATTGGTGCTTTGTTGCGATTGATTTGATAAACGCAAAAACAAATAAACCACATATACTATATGGAAATAAAATATCCCCTTCCCAAATAAATAATGTGTGAATAACACCAATTAATGCCAGTACAACTAATCGCGATAAATTAAAACGAGTTCCTTTATACAAAAGGAGATAAAGCGTACCACCAAATAGCAACGCAAAAATAAAGAGGAATTTTCCTTGAGCAAACAGATTTAATGCCATCCATGTTATACGATCACCAAAAGAGGCTTCTCCCGAATGTAATGGATTAAATGAAGCCACTCTTAATAATGCAAAACCTGAAATATTGAGCAATAAAATACCAAGGATCGCCATTCCTCTCAACGCATCGAGGGCTTCAATACGTTGATGAGACGATTCATTCATTTTTATTTAAATCTCAAAGATGACGAACAGCGCGCAGAAACTCCTGACGCGTATTTTGACTAGATTTAAATAACCCGCCTAATGAAGTTGTTGTTGTTGCACTAGTTGCATCACGAATACCACGAGCTTTAACACAATAGTGAACCGCATCAATAGAAACAGCCACATTTTTTGTGCCTAGTAACGTTTGTAATGCGATAAGGATTTGCTGCGTTAAGCGCTCTTGAACTTGAGGACGCTGAGCAAAGAATTGCACAATTCGATTAATTTTAGATAACCCAATCACTTTATCTTTCGGGATATAAGCCACAATAGCTTTACCATCAATGGTGACAAAGTGGTGTTCGCAAGTACTTGTTAATGTGATATCTCGTACCGTCACCATTTCATCAACTTGCATTTTATTTTCGATTAGTGTGATTTTGGGGAAATTGTGGTAATCCAGCCCTGAGAAAATTTCATCAACATACATTTTAGCGATACGACGAGGAGTTTCAGCTAAACTATCGTCGCTTAAATCTAGATTTAACAGCTTCATCACTTCTGTCATATGATGTTCAATTTGCTGTTTGCTCTCACTTGGAGAGAGTTTCGGTTCACGAAGAGGCGTTTCCAAACCGCGTTCAACTAACGCAGCGTGCACCCATTGCGCCTCTTTACTTAATGATGACATTGGACTCTCCGATAAACACATTAATTAAGTAGCCGTTATCGCTATTAGCAACAACAGCCTACACTTTAGATGACCTCAATCACATTATCCAGCAATACCGCATTTTCCGTTATGAAATTATTGCATTTTTGTATGAGCTATTTTTAGTTTAAGCCTGATTTTTTTCTTTTAAACACACCAGAAAACCACCGATTATCAATACAATAAAAGCGACATAAAGAGCAGGTTCTAATTTTCCCGTCAATGCTGTTGAAAGTGAAGAAATTACGGGGCCAACTAATTGCCCGATGGCATA
Organism: Proteus sp. LHD240705; assembly: GCF_047921555.1. Classification (NCBI taxonomy): domain Bacteria; kingdom Pseudomonadati; phylum Pseudomonadota; class Gammaproteobacteria; order Enterobacterales; family Morganellaceae; genus Proteus; species Proteus sp. LHD240705. The sequence goes on along the minus strand of NZ_JBLRMI010000003.1, from coordinate 196,598 downwards.
AAAAGTGGTGAGTAAACCCGCCATATAACGCCCATGTTGAGGCGCTAATTCACGACCTCGTAAAAACGCCAGTTGTACTGCACACATTAAGCCGCCACCAATTAAAAATGCCCCTATCGCCAACCCAGTAATGGTAGGAACCCACAGCGCAATCAGTATGCCTAACGCTTGTAACCAAAGCGTAATGGCTAAACGTAACTGCGTGTTTAATACATTACGCGTGAAAATAGCGATCCCAATACATAATGCTGCAGAAGCACCAAAAACAGGCCAAACAAATTGCGCAATTAAGCTCCCTGGAAAGCGTTCTGCTGCCATTTGAGAAAGAAAAGTTGCGGGTAAAATATAGCCAAACCCAGCAAAGGTATAACCCCAAATCAGCCTTTTTATCGCTGGCGTAAGCGTTAAAGAGGTGACTTTTACTTCCTCTCTGCTCATTGTCCAAGGCTTTGGAAGATGGTAGCTCACATATATGGCACAAATAAAAGCAAGAGAACCATAAATTAACCACCCTGCCGCTGCACTCATTTGCCATTTCATAATTAACACAGCAAGAATACCGCTGATAAATATACCAGCACCCGTTCCTGCATAAACAGCCACACTTAATGCAGGTCGATTAAGGCGAGCCAGTAACTCGTTAGCCCATGAAGCCACCAGCACTAATGTCCAACCACTTGCCCAACCAATAAAAAAACGTGCAATACTATGTGTAAAAGCATCATTTAAAAAAGCAGACAACAGCGTGATTATCACCGCCCCCCAAAGACCCGCCCACAAGCGATACCCCACACCTTTAACAGCTTTCATCGCATCATAGGAGCCTGCAAGATAACCAAGATAATTAAATGCAGCGACAATTCCCGCACTTGTTAACGTCAATTGATATTCTGCAATCATCAACGGCACTTGCGGTGTAAAGGTAAAGCGCCCTATTCCCATTGCAACCACTAAAGCAAGAAACCCGCTAAACGCGATATGAAAAGCTTGCGCTGAATGACTTTGGTGATTTGAAGTATTCATGGATATCCATTATTTTGTTTTATCATTTTAAATGTGCTACTCATTAATAACAGAACAAGCAACATATTAACTCCAATCAGTTAACATTTTTGCAATAAAAAGTTTCATTTCTTTCTATTCACAAGATGATCTCTGACATGATGATGTTCATCGTGATAGATTAGTATCATGAAATAAAACAGAACATTTCGATAGATCTTGGAGTATATGATGAGTCAATGTCACGTTAGCGGTTTATTATCTCTTGATGAAGCGCTAGAAAAACTACTTGAAAAACCGCTGGCAATTACCAATACCCTTAACATTCCATTAAATAACGCCGCAGATTATATTCTAAGTGAAGATATTACCTCTCCACTGAATGTGCCACCGTTTGATAATTCGGCAATGGATGGTTATGGACTTCGTTACGCTGACTTAGAAGCTCAAACTCCACTTCCTGTTGCTGGTAAATCGTTCGCGGGTATTCCTTTTGAGGGAGAACTCCCAGCTGGGCAATGTGTACGCATTATGACAGGAGCTATGGTTCCTGCTGGTGTTGATACTGTTATTATGCAAGAAGAAGCCGAAGTGACCGAACATGGTGTCCGTTTTTCACAGCCTGCTAAAAAAGGCCAGAATATTCGCCGTATTGGTGAAGATATTAAAGAAAACGATATTGTATTACCTGCTGGCACGAAGCTTTCAACAGCGCAATTACCTTTAATTGCCTCTTTAGGTGTAGCAACAGTACAAGTTTATCGTCGTTTAAAAGTCGCTGTTTTCTCAACGGGTGATGAATTACAAACTATCGGTCAGCCATTAAAAGCGGGACAAATTTATGATACCAACCGCTTTGCGGTACGTTTAATGCTTGAAAAACTAGGATGTGAAGTTTTAGATTTAGGCGTTATTCCTGATTCACCAGAAAAACTGCGTGAAACCTTTAAAAAGGCTGATCAAGAAGCAGATTTAGTCATCAGCAGTGGCGGTGTTTCTGTAGGCGAAGCCGATTATACGAAACAAATTCTTGATGAAATTGGCGAAATTGGTTTTTGGAAATTAGCCATTAAACCGGGAAAACCTTTTGCTTTCGGTCGCTTACACAATGCATGGTTCTGCGGTTTACCGGGTAATCCCGTGTCAGCCACAGTGACATTCTATCAATTGGTTCAACCGTTAATTGCACGCCTATCTGGTTTTAGCCATTGGAAAGCACCGCAACGTTTCCAAGCTATTGCACAATCTCCATTGAAAAAATCAGCGGGTCGTCTTGATTTCCAACGTGGTATTGCCAGTATTAATGCCGAGGGCGTATGGCAAGTCGAAACATCTGGGCATCAAGGTTCCCATGTTTATAGCTCTTTTAGTGCCGCTAATTGCTTTATCGTTTTAGAGCGTGAACGCGGTAAAGTTGCAGCTGGCGAAACTGTTACTATCGAGCTATTTAATTCTCTATTAAAAAGCGAATAGCCTTTATGAGTATTGAATTAACGGATGAAGAAACACTACGTTACAATCGCCAGATTGTATTAAGGGGCTTTGATTTTGATGGTCAAGAGGCGCTGAAAAGTGCCTCTGTACTGATAGTTGGTGCAGGTGGCTTAGGATGTAGTGCCTCACAATATCTTACAGCAGCAGGTGTAGGAAAACTCACTTTATTAGATTTTGATACGGTTTCCCTTTCTAATCTTCAGCGACAAATTCTTCATCGCGACGCCACGATTGGTCAACCCAAAGTACTATCTGCGAAAGCAACATTAGAAGCAATTAATCCTCATGTCACAATAGAAACCGTTGATGCATTACTTGAAGATGAAGCTTTAGCGGAGCTTATTAGCCACCATAACCTTGTTATGGATTGCACTGATAATGTGACAGTGCGTGAGCAACTTAATCGCCTCTGTTTTCATCAGAAAAAACCGCTCGTTTCTGGTGCGGCTATTCGGATGGAAGGTCAAATCAGCGTATTCACCTATCGAGATGATGAGCCTTGCTATCGCTGTTTAAGTCATCTTTTTGGTGATAACGCTTTAAGTTGTGTTGAAGCTGGCGTAATGGCGCCTGTTGTAGGCACTATTGGTACTTTACAAGCCGTTGAAGCTATCAAACTGCTTACAGGGTATGGTGAACATTTACATGGCAAGGTGTTGATGTTTGACGCAATGCGAATGCAATTTCGTGAATTCAAATTACCTAAAAATCCACATTGCGAAGTGTGCTCAACCAATTTACCAGACAATTAACCACGCTGATGCTTGAATAAGGTAAGTCTATATTCTTTAAGCTTACCTTATTTCACTCAATCTCTAAGTTGTATTCATATTCATCATTAAGTCGATGTAACAAGCTTGTAGTATTCACTCTGATTTAATTCTACTATGACCGCCCGCGTCAAAACGCAACAGGATGCCCTATAAACAAAATAATCATTTAAGCACGCATTCTACGTGCTAAAAAAGCAATACAAGGTAGAAGAATGACATTTCAAATTGCAGACACTCTCTATTACAACGGACTTATTTATACCGCTGATCATAATGACACTATTGTTGATGCTATCGCGATCAGCCAAGGTGTGATTATTGCTTCAGGTAAAAAAGAGGGGTTACTTTCTTACTGTAATGAAAATACTGAGCAGATTGATTTACAGGGAAGAATGGTCATGCCGGGCATTATTGATGCACATATGCACCCATTCTGGGGAGGCGCAACACTAGCGGGTTGCCATCTTGATTATCAATCACTCTCTATCGATGACATTTTATTACGTATTCAGAAATACCTTGATGAAAACTTTATTGATAGTGATACCGAATGGTTAAAAGTTTCCGCATGGTATCGTGAAGGTATGCAACCTGAAGGTGTGCAAATGACACGTTATCACCTTGATACCTTAAATACGACTCGCCCTATTTTGCTCTTTTCTAGCGATTGTCATAGTGTTCTTGCTAATTCTCGCGCTTTAGAACTGTTAAATATCACCACTGAAACGCCCGATCCACCTGATGGAAATATTGAACGTGATGGTGATAGAACACCGATTGGTATTCTTGAAGATGCGCCAGCAATGCAAGCCATTGATAGCTTGCCTCCATTAACTGAAGATCAAAATTTACAAATAGCTCGCCATGTTCAAAAATTATTAAATGAACAAGGCGTAACCACGATTATGGATGCTCGTGTGGGTGAGCCTCAATTACGCGCCTTCAACACGTTAAGACAAGCAGGTGAATTAACCCTGCGCATAGAGAATGCCGTTGAAATCACGCCAGATGATGTACCTTGTATTGAGGATATTCCAAACGCTGTATGCCATGCTGTCACTCGCTTTTCGCAATGGCATCAAATCAGCGAAGGTGCTCAACCCAGTGTTGCGATCCGCCATATCAAACTTTTCCTTGATGGTGTATTACAAGCGCCGATTATGACAGCGCGCTTGCACTCACCTTATCGTATTAACGTTGGCACTGATGATACGCCACACTGGCAAGACTCTGAACATATTGGCGATCTCTATTTCTCACCTGAAATTTTAACACCGTTAGTCACAGAAATTGCCCGTGCGGGTTATCACCCTCATATTCATACTGTTGCTGAAGGTGCAATTAGTACGGCACTTGATGCTATTAGTGCAATGCGCAAAGCCTTACCTGAAAAAGACATAAGACCGGGGCTTGCACATAATGAATTGATGTGTGAAAAAGATTATGCCCGTTTTACACAACTAAAAGCCTTCCCTTTCCTCTCCTTCCAATGGGCAGCAGCAGAACAGAGCAATATCGAAAAAGATATTGAAATGCTAGGTAAATCTCGCTGTGACTATTTAGAGACTGCTGGCAAGTTTATTGATGCTGGCGTTACTGTTGCTTTTGGTAGCGATTGGCCAATTGACCCACTTAATGAATGGTACGATTTTAAAGTTGCGATGACTCGCCAAAAAGATGCAGCAAGCCCACGCCTTGATAATGATCGTAACCTTACGTTAATTGAAGTCCTACGTGCTGCTACCATTAATGCCGCTCAAGCATTAGATATGGATAAACAAATTGGATCATTAGAAGTCGGAAAATTTGCCGATTTAATCGTATTAGATAGAAACCTGTTTGAAATATCGGCAGAAGATGTTGAAAATGTCAGGGTATTGTGTACGATCATTGCGGGGAAACCCACAATTTAGCTGAATAATATAATTAATAAACCCGCTTAAAAAGCGGGTTTATTTTTATCATCGCACTTAATCTTATGAAAAATAAGATAGATTTAATAAAATTATAAAGCAATTCCCATCATTGTGCTGACTTCTTTTAATCCTTCTCGCTCATAAAAACGTTTAGCGGCACCATTTTCAGCTAATACAGACAATTCGAGATGCGTCATTTTTTCTGATTTTGCCCACTCTTTCATTGCGGTCAACAATAAACGGCCTACGCCTTGGCTACGTACCGTAGGATCAGTAACGATATCGTAAATATAAGCATATTTACGTTGAACCAAGCAGTTAAACATAGGTGTTTCTTGAATTTGCGCTATGCTAAATCCAACCACTTTGCCATCTAAATCTGCAACCAAAAGATGAAACTTATTATTTTTTATTCCATTAATAATAAATGCTTCATCTTGCTTACCCGGCTTTAATCTTTCTGGCTGTAATGTTGCCATTTCATCAAATAAATGGATATAAAGAGTATTAATTTCTTCTACATCAGACAATATTGCTTTTCTTATGATTACCATTTTTTACCTTTATTTGTTATAGGTTTTTACTGGAGGTGCAATATATGTTTCAAATTTATCTAATAATTGAATAGGGCATTGTTCCACAATCGCCATATGGCGATATTTTTCATGTAGGAATTGTTCATCCGCCATTTTATCAATCATCATCAAAAGCGGATCGTAAAATTGATTAATATTAAGTATGCCCAATGGTTTTTGGTGCAAACCAATTTGGCTCCATGTAAAGACTTCACTAAACTCCTCTAATGTACCGAAACCACCAGGTAAAGCGACAAAACCACCAGCCAGTTCTATCATTTTATTTTTACGTTGATGCATTGTTTCAACAACATGCAGTTCGGTCAGATTTTTATGCGATATTTCACGCCCTTCTAATAGTGTAGGAATAACCCCTATCACCTTTCCGCCTTCAGCTAATACAGTATCAGCGAGAGTGCCCATAATACCGACACTGGCACCACCATAAACTAAGGTAATATTACGTTTAACTAGCTCTTTGGCAAAAATAATTGCTTGTTCTTTATAAATAGGTGAAGCGCCTAAACTAGAACCACAATACACTGCGATAGATTTTATTTTACTCATTTCTTTATTCTCTTTTAGCTAGTTAAATCGAGCTTGGAATTATACTGAAGGTATTTTTAATAAAAAAGGTTAAAAAAAGTGTTTTTACGCTTTTTATTTCACATATATATTTAATCATTATTAATGCTTATATTTATGAGACGTCATTTTTTATTTTATTAAAAATAAATTAAGTTATATTTTAGCTAATCGCACTCAACTAAATTAAAATAAAAAATATTTATTAATGAATAGCTATATTAAAGTCGGTGATTTTATTTTATATTATGCGATCCTTTGTTATCTGCTAACAGAGAACACATAACGATTGATTATTGACGAGGTTTTATAGGATGTTGTCAGCCAGACACTCAGCTAAATTACAGGTGTTTTACCCTGTGCTTCTTTTGCTTCTCTCCATGCTTTCAATTCAAAGCGGCGCATCCCTTGCTAAAAGCCTATTTCCTGTTATTGGTGCCCCAGCTGTAACGGCGTTACGTCTATTATTGGGTACTTTGATCCTCTTTTTTATTTTTAAACCGTGGCGACTCAAATTTACTCGAAAATCAATTATGCCACTGTTTCTATATGGTTTATCTTTAGGAGCAATGAATTACCTTTTCTACCTTGCTCTTGAAACTATTCCTTTAGGAATTGCTGTTGCCCTTGAATTTACAGGCCCTTTAGCTGTTGCTATGTTTTCATCACGCAGAGCCATCGACTTTTTATGGATAATTTTAGTCATTGCAGGCTTAGGATTATTGCTACCTATTGGCGATAATATTCATGGATTAGATCCTCTAGGTATTCTTTATGCACTGGGTGCTGGTGTAGGTTGGGCGCTATATATTGTATTCGGACAACGTGCAGGTAAAGGCTACGGTGCGGCAACAGTTTCAATTGGCTCATTAGTGGCTGCCTTTATTTTCGTTCCTATTGGTATGTTACAAAGTAGCCCTGACATTATGTTTAGCTGGTCAATTTTACCAGTTGCATTAGCCATTGCAATTTTATCAACTGCATTTCCTTACACCTTAGAAATGATTGCGCTTACACGTTTACCCGCTAAAACGTTCGGTACTCTAATGAGCTTAGAGCCTTGTATGGGTGCCTTTATTGGTATTATTTTCTTACACGAACATTTGACACTAATTCAATGGATTGCCCTTGCCTTTATTGTATTAGCCTCTATAGGTTCAACAGCAACCATGAAAAATAAAACCAAAATTGAAGAGGTTAAATAATTACTTAACCGTATTTTCTTATAAGAAATAAATATTTATTTAAAAAGGATCTTATGATCCTTTTTTCTTATTCAATAATAACTTTACTGACCTATCATTGCTATTTTGCGCTCATTGTCTTACCCTAAATAGACTATTTCGATAGATTAGATTTTTTTAATAGATGACCTATCAATTTAATAGTATCAATCGATAAGACTAACCATTAATAATTCACTATCATCATTAACAGAAATTAAGATATTGAGTTATTAATTATTTAGGGAGAACGATTATGAGTACTGCTAAATTAGTCAAATCCACACCTTCAACTCTGCTTTATACCCGTAATAACCTCGATGACAGCGTAAAACTGCACGCTATTGAATTATTGCAACAGATGGTGACGCAGTTTATCGACCTATCTCTCATCACAAAACAAGCGCACTGGAATATGCGTGGCAGAAACTTTATTTCTGTTCATGAGATGGTTGATGGCTTCCGCGATACCATTAATCAGCACACTGATGAGTTCGCAGAGCGTATTGTTCAGTTAGGTGGCACAGTATTAGGCACCGCGCAAGTTGTCGGTAAAAAAACACCACTGAAAGCTTATCCACTGGATATTCATGATGTGCAAGATCACCTAAAAGCACTGGCTGATCGTTATGCTGTTGTTGCTAATGATATTCGTAAAGCCATTGACGAAGTTGAAGACGAAGATACCGCCGATATGTTTACTGCTGCATCGCGTGATCTTGATAAATTCCTATGGTTTATTGAAGCCAATATTGAAAATTAATCTACGTGTAAAGAGACATGATTAATATAAAAAAGGCTGCCATGTAAGGCAGCCTTTGTCTATTTTCTGATTGAATTAAAATGTATACACCACACCCGCATTAACACTAAAACCATTCCCAGGGAAAAGTAAGGCATCATTCTTTTTCACTGTTGGATTGGCCAAAGTGCTTGCTGCATAGCGTTTATTCGTAATATTGTCTAAATTCAAATAAGTAGACCACTGATTATCATATTGATAATGTGCATTAAATCCTAATAATGCATAGGGTTTACTCTTTTGAATATTAAGATGGTTACCATGATCAACAGCAACATTTGTGGGTGACCAATACAGTGTAGGACCAAATCTCAATCCATTTAATTGATAGTTAATTTCACCCGAAATAAGGTTTCTAGGAATACCTGCAATATATTTTCGATTATATTCCCCGCCCATAAAGCGAAAATCATTATACGTCCATGTTGCGCGATAGAGAAAATCACCAACACGAAGCGGTTGAATCGCATTGATACTGAATTCAACACCTTGATGGCGAGTTTTTGCAGGATAATTATAAATATCAACAATATTCCCATTTTGATCGTGGGATGTAATATATTCATCTTTAATAAAACTGCGATAAAGCACCGTACTTAAACTGATATTATCTGTTAATTCAATATCACTACCAATTTCAAAACTGGTTGCTTTTTGAGGTGAAAGTTTTAACAGATTGACCTTATTTAACGGCGCTTTAGGATTAATAATATCATTAAAGGAAGCCGGCTCTTGGCTCATACTGACATTAGCAAATAAGCGTGCATTGTAATTAGGATACCAAATCAGCCCAACTTTAGGTGTTAAGAAATTAAAGGACTGTTCAAGAGAATTATGGCTCGAAAATACATCTCTTTTCGCATGAGTTCCTTTTATATCCAGATTAAACAACACACTGTTACTAATATGTATTCCTGCGCCTAAAGACGCATAGATATTTTCAGCTCGTCCATCATATCGTCCTAGCCAGCCTTTGGGATTTTTCTCGATATCATCTTTCATTATCGAGTGATCCCAAGCTAACGCGGCACGATAACTAATATGCTGAGTTTCTAATTTATAATTAAATTGAACGCCTTTAGTATAATAATTCACAAATTGGTAATGACTGGGTGTTTTGAAATTATCATGTGTTTGTGAATACCACCAGCCAAATTGAATATCGTGAGCACCACTATTCCATGTCGATTTATTGGCTATACGTAATTGTTCGACATTTCTATGGGGATCTTTTTTCTTAATTGCAGGTAATACCGCTTTAGGATCATTCTCAACCATTTGTAAGGTTGCTGGGCCAGGAACATCAAAACGCAGATCAGTCCAATTAATCCATGTTCTATTTTCAAAGTTGTCTGAAGTATACCCGAGTGTTGAGCGCATTGTTTTACGTTGAGAAGCAGAGTGCTCTCGATACCCATCATAATGGTCATAACTTAGACTTATTCTGGCATCAATAGGATGATCATCACTATAACCGCCCAACGCCATTTGTAGACCTTGACGCCCAAAAGAACCTTGCTCATAACGCAATTGATTTTGATTATTTCGTCCTGTATAGGTGATAAAATCAAGCTCTCCCCCTAAGTTATTGCTTTGCAATTGTGTACTATTTGCACCGCGGCGAATGCTAATAAATTGTGCATCTCGTACATCAATCATACTTGAGTGAAAGCTACCATCGGCTTCATTAAGAGGTAGTCCGTCTTGGAGTAATAATACCCCTCTAGAAAGTGGCGCACTTTGAACACCTGAGCCTCGAATACTTAAACGAGGTTGATCTAATCCACCAAATAAACTTTGTATCACGATACCGGGTTGATCCTTTAAGGCATCATTCAACGTTAATAAGCGATTTTCATGATCAACCGTAATTAAATTAGTTCCCCCTGCTATATTGCTTATTTTCTCAGCTTCAATGTTATAAATACGATTTGACGAATGACCTTCTTTTTGTCCACTGACAATAATATGTTCTGATTTATTTTCATTCGCTTGGGAATAACTCAATATTGGTGTAATCGAAAGCAAAGAGGATGAAATAAACCACAAGGATTTTTTTAAAATAGGCATATTTATCGTTCTATTTATCATTAATAAAAGAATAAAAAAGAGTATTTTCTTGTTTTTATTTATAAAAAATGCCCAATTAAATTGGGCATTAAGTTAATTAATGTTTGTCGTCTTCATGTTCAATAATACGGAAGTTTTCACAGATAAATAAATAAGCGAGCGCTCCCATTGAAACTAGACCAAGAGTGATAGTTAATTCTGGTAGCGATGGCCAATAAGAGACACCCGTTGATGTCACCATACCTGTCACCACAACGTTATAACGGTTTAAAATAACCCCCGAAGCGACTAGCGCACCAAAGGTTACCAGCCAGCCACGACGTTTTATTAATGGTGAGAAGCAGATAATTAACGGCACAATAACGCCAAAACCAACTTCAATCCAAAAGAATAAAGATTCAAAGCTGCCTTCGAAAAGGTAATGCACTTTACCTTCTGCAATAATACTGCCGAATTTCAACGCTAAATAAACCAGCATTGCATAACCTGAAATTCGAACTAATCCGCTTAATACCGACATTGGCACTTTGTGATTAAACGCTCGGCCTGCTAATGCAGTTTCAACTGCGATCATTGCAGGGCCAACAAAAAACGACGAAATTAAAAATTGGAAGAAAATAATTGGCGACCACCATAATGGATGCAGTTTATCGACCATTAATAAATAAAGCGCCCCAAGTGATGATTGATGCATTGATGGAATTGCAATACCAATGACTAACAATACCGGTAATATTTTACGGAAAAAATTATGGTATTTTCGTCCAACTCGTTCAGTTGCCACTTCTCCAAATTCAATTAATTGCACACTGGTATAAACAGAGACGCAAATAAAGACTTCAAAAAGTACTGAGCTATGCCCTTGAGAAACTAATGGACGCCAGAAATTCCACCACTGCCCGATATCAAGGAAAAGCCCGACCATCACCAATAAATAACCAATTAATGACGTTAATGCTGCACTTCGAGCAATACTTGAAAATTGTTCTTGTTTAAATACGTAAACAATTAACGCAGTACCATACCCGCCCCCAGCTAACGCCACACCGCACATCACGTCAAAAGAGATCCAAAGCCCCCAAGGCCATTCATCATTAAGATTGGTCACTAATCCCAATCCTGTGACTAAGCGAAATAAGATAAGCCCTACGGCAATCAAACTGATAGCAACAAGCACCCAGCGCACTGGTGTCATAGGAAAACGCCACTTACCAAAGTGGGTCGAATTATCGATAACACTCATTCTGATCTCCTTGTTTCTTCATCAGTACTATTCTGGTTATGATCTAGATGCTGATGGGATTGCTCATCGCGGCTCACTTTATCTTTTCTGTGATTAAACATGGCAATACCACCCAAAATCACAGCCCAAGTAGCGCCTGCTATCGGCGTATATTTCATAAAATCAGAGGTATAAGAAGAGAGTGGTTTTTCCGTTAATCCCGTTTTAAAGCCAAGCTGTTCAAATGGCACATCAGAAATATAGAGCCATTCAGTCCCCCCTACTTCTTTCTCACCATAAATATGTTGAACATATTCTGGATTATTCGTGATGGTTTCTCTGGCTTTTTCTAATAAGGTTTGTCGCTCACCAAATACCAAGGCTTGAGTAGGACATACTGCAACACATGCGGGAGATTGCCCTTCTTCCACACGAGATGAGCACATCATGCATTTAGTGACATAAGGAAGTGACTTTTCCCACTCATATTTAGGAATATCAAACGGGCATGCCACCATGCAATATCGGCAACCCACACAGAGATCAGGATAATAAACCACTGGCCCTGCGGGTGTTTTTTGGAAGGCTTTTGCAAAACATGCTGAAGCACAAGCGGGATCAATACAGTGAAAACATTGCTCTTTAACATAACGCCAAACCGCTTTATCTTCTTTCTCAACCGTGACTGTTTTGATAACTGTCCAGTTTTCATCCGCGAGTTTGGCATTCTCACCACTTGTGGGTTGTCTGTCTTCTATCCATTTATTTTCGTTGTACATTTTGCATGCAACTGTACAACTACCGCAGCCGATACACTTTGTAAGATCGACTAATACACCTTTAGACATAATGTGTTTCCTCAATCTTTAAGCTTTCTTTTTGTTAAAATGAATACTGCGATCTTGGTAATGCGTATGAAGCAATTGATGAGCACGTTCACCACAAGGTTCACCTAAAAATTGTTTATAGATACTTTGAATTTCACTGTTTTCATAACTCAAGCGGATTGTGGCGCGTTCATCTTTGCTATAAAGCGCTTTCATGCGTAAAGCACGTATTTCATCAGAAGGCGGTAATGCCGAACGAGGCTGTCCTCCTCCCGCAATACACCCACCAGGACATCCCATAAATTCAACGAAGTGCCACTGTTTTTCCCCTTTTTGAATTGCTTCTAAGACAGGACGCGCATTTCCCATACCAGAGCAAACTGCCACGCGAATTTCCCCCACTCCCGGAATATCCAGAGCGGCTTCTTTAATACCTTCTAATCCACGTACAGGTTGCAAATTAAATAAAGGCTCTGGTGGTCTTTCACCTGTAATAAAGTAGTAACTGGTTCTGACCGCCGCTTCCATCACGCCCCCTGTCACGCCGAAAATAGCACCAGCACCACTGTATTCAGACATTAAGCGATCATAATTTGCGGGTTGAAGAGACGTTAAATCGATATTGTGACTTTTAATTAATCTGGCGAGCTCTCTTGTTGTTAGCACGATATCAACATCACGAAGATCAGGTTTTTCCCATAACACGCTAGCGCCATTCATTTCAGGGCGTGCCGCTTCTGATTTTTTAGCGGTACATGGCATAATGGCAACAGAGACAATTTTGGTAGGATCGATATTTTGCTCTTTGGCATAATAGGTTTTTATCATCGTTCCCAACATTGTCATGGGTGATTTTGCTGAAGATAAATTAGGTATTAATTCAGGATAAAACATTTCACAGAATTTAACCCAACCCGGCGAGCACGATGTAAATTGTGGTAATACGCCATTATTTTGAATTCGTTGCAGTAATTCTGTCGCTTCTTCCATAATGGTCAGATCAGCAGAAAAGTTCGTATCAAAAACTTTATCAAAACCCAGTTTTCTCAGTGCAGCAACTTGCAGTAACTCAATATCCTTACCCGGTTGCATACCAAACTCTTCACCCAAAGCAACGCGCGTAGCGGGCGCAGTTTGAACAACAACATGCAGTGTTGGATCTAATAACGCCCTAATCACCTTATCCGTATCATCAACTTCTGTTATCGCACCTGTTGGACACCAAAGCGTACATTGCCCACAATCAATACAAGGAACGCTATCAATTAACGGTAAATCGTAATTTCCCATCACCGTTTGTACTTTTTCACACACCTCAACACATTGACCACATAAAATGCATTTTTTATCATCACGACAAATTGCCACATTATTAGGATCAATAGGAATTCGGCCTCGGACTTGTACAGGAAAAGTACCTTTTGCATTGTATTGCTCGGGAACCCAGCCAGTACCTCCAGAAATATTACCATCACATCCCGCCGTTACAGCGGTTACCCCTGCCGCAAGACTCATCTTTCCAGCAAATGAAAAGAAAGAACGTCGAGATAATAATTTCTCGTCACTCTCTTCTTTTGTAGGGAGAATAGATTTCATTTTTTACAATGCTCCTGCTTTAATATATAAATAAAACTACCGTTTAAAAGTAGTAATATATAAAGGATTAAAACTTATTTTTGTTAAATATATTTATATGATTTTATTAATAAAAAGATCAATACTTAAAATAAGTATTAACCTTAAAGAACCTAGTTTATTTGAGAAAAAACACCCTATCAGCAATCATCGTTTCATTTAAGAAAATCAGGAGAGATTTTTTAATTCAATAAGTGATAGGGTGTTTATGAGATATATTGTACTGAAGAGAAATTAAAAAAAAACAGCTTACAACCTTATTAATTAAATATATTTAATTTTATTGATACATATCAAAATAGAAATAAAACAATAAAAATAACTCTATAAAAAAACGAGAAAATCAATACAAAAAATTAAAACAAATCATATAGTTAAAACGGATGTTATTTTTTATAAATTTATTGAGCATTTATCTTAACTAAATAAAAAAAGATTATCGCATACTATTTAATATAAAATAAATAATTTAAAAAAACATCAGGCTGATAATTTCTAAATAAAGTATTCACTTTTTCTAAATTAATAAAAATAAGAGCATTACAATATAATTGTTTATTTTGTTATAATTACATTAATTTATGTAAAATAATTATTTAATTTTAAATATAAGATATTTTTATTTTTTAATCATTAATAAGATTCATAAAAAATACAAGTTAATAATACCAGATGGAACCTTAAATAAAAATAAAACGAAATTATTAAATATATTTAACCATAAGATGACTTGTATTATTTTAAACAAAAAAAACAATTTTTCTTTTATTAAGAATAAAAAATTATAGTAAATAGCCTATATTTATTAATAACACATTAATAAATATATCAAAGTAAGTTAGAGAAGCATAAATCACTAACAAAAGTAAAATCTCTATAATATAATATAAAATCACTTCTCTTTAGGCATATCTGGTTGATAAATTGGAAAAACTGGCAGTGCAGTTAATAAGCGTGAACCGTAGTTTTTTGTTAATAAACGTCTGTCATAAATGACAATTTCACCATGACAGTGATGGCTACGAATAAGGCGCCCAACTTGCTGAATTAAATTAAACGATGCACTGGGTAAGCTTTGCACTTCAAAAGGATAACGTTTGAGTGATTTTAACCACTCTCCCTCAGTTACAATCACCGGATCAGTCACTGGAGGAAAGGCAATTTTATGGATATGTACCTGCGTTAAGTAATTACCTTTTAAATCTAGACCTTCAGCAAAAGATTGTAAGCCAATTAATACACTATTATCACCCGCATCAATACGCTTGCAATGTGTTTCAACTAATCGATAGCGTGGCTGATCCCCTTGTACTAATAAGCATAAACGCAAATCTTTCACTTCTTCTAAAAAACCATCCATTGCACGTTGGCTGCTAAATAAAACCAATTGCCCTCGATGATTATTCTCTTCCATTTCTTGGCGAAAATAACGAGCCATCTCTTTTAAATGCTCACGTTCATGGTGCATAGTTGGCTCATAGTGCATTTTGGGGATCACGAGTTTGCCTTGCTTTTGATGCTCAAAAGGCGAAGACAACGTAATAAAGCGATCATCAAATTGCTCGCTTAATCCCGTCAATTCTTGAATACGAGAATAGCTATTTAATGAACGTAATGTTGCAGACGTAATAACCACATGAGGAATATTTTTCCATAATAATTGCGTCAATTGCTCACTAACCCGAATGCCAGCACAATGAAAATAGAGATGAGACTGTTTTTTATCGTAACGACGAGTTAACCATTTGGATACTGGTGCTTTTGAAGTTTGCTCTAATGTGGCTAAGCGCCAAAGTTTCGCCATATTTTCTAAATAACCCACCATCCTACTGGTAGTTAAAATGGCACGATGTAAACGCACAACATCTTCTTTCGCTGTCCGTTCTGTTAAATCGTTTAAAATAGCTTCGCCCAGCATTTTTAAACCATCCGTTAGCTTAAATAAGGTCTGGCAACTTAACAGAAGTTGTTCAGGTAATTCACCTAACGGGAAGAGATATTCATCTTGTTCACTACGTTCTGGTAATAGTGCTCGCGTGAATGTATCAACCTCTTGATAGGCTTCACGTAACTTAGCAATATGAGCATCAAAACGAATAGGATCAGCCAATTTAGGCGGTCTTACAGGAATAAATTGCGCTAAATACTGACTAACATGACGAGTGATATTATCAAGCTGATTATTAAGGGAAACTAAGGTTATTTCCCCTTCGACTTCAAGTGCATCTCGCGCAACATCAGGAATATGATGCCCTTCATCAAGTACCAAAAGCAGATTTTTAGCATCAGGTAACACGGATTCACTTTCCATTGCTGCCATGACTAAAGCGTGATTGGTAATAACCACATCGACTTCATCAATTTCACGGCGCGCAATAAAAAAAGGACAACGATGATAATATTGGCAATTACGCCCTAAACAATTCATTTTATCCGTACTGATTTTACGCCATAAACTATCGGTTAATGCTCGTTTATGGTGATCGCGTAATCCGTCCCAGCCGAAACTAGTGAAATCATTTTTGAGCTCTTGGCAAATTTCTCTTTCTGCACTGGTCGCCACATCCACTTTATCTTCAAGCAAAAACATTAAGTCAATTTGCTCGCCTTCAGTGGCACAAATCGCATCTAAATTGCGAGGGCATAAATAGCGGCCACGACCAAAAGCGCCTGTGAACGTAAGATCAGGAATGATTTTTTTAAGTAATGGCAGATCTTTGCTATAAATTTGATCTTGCAGTGCAACATTCGCCGTACTGATTATCAATGGTTTTTTCTCATCACGGCTAATTGCAATCCCGGGAATAAGATAAGAGAGTGTTTTACCCACCCCAGTAGGGGCTTCAATAACAAGATGGCGCCCCATTTCATCAGAAAAAGTCTTGGCTACCTCAGCAATCATTTCACGCTGTGGGGCACGCGGAATAAACCCTTCAATATGCTCTGGTAGGGCTTTATACCACTGACTTATTTGATTTTTAACGGATTGAGAAAGGGACATAACCACTCTGTAACTGATTTTAAGAAAGGCGTCATTGTCTCATAACACTGTATAAAAATCAGTAGTTACCTTTATTTACTCTCTTTTTCATCAAAGAATGGATAACTTCTCGAAATTATTGCTCTTTGTTATGGATTATTCATTCAACTCTTCATAGTATGAGTAACATCCAAAATAGTCTTATAAAAATATTTTTCTTTTGTTTTATTAAGCACAACAACACCAGTTAAGAGATATCTATAATGACTTCCGCAAAACGCCCTATTTTTAACTTAGAACTTGATTTACTTCGAACCTTTGTCGCCGTTGTCGATGGAAATACCTTTGCTGCAGCGGCGGAATCCGTTTGCCGAACACAATCCGCCGTTAGCCAACAGATGCAACGACTGGAGTCTCTACTTGGAAAAGAGCTATTTGCTCGCCAAGGTCGAAATAAAACACTGACAGAAGCGGGTACACAACTGCTTAATTACGCTCGCCGTATTTTACGCCTTAACGATGAGGCATGCCTTTCACTAATGCATGAAGAGATTGACGGCATTTTAAAAATTGGTTCTCCCGATGACACCGCAAACACGATTTTACCTGAACTTCTCGCTCGTTTTTCAGGCGCTTATCCTCGCTTAATTATGGAAATTATTGTTAAACGTAGTCCGTTTTTAATGTCTATGTTAGAAAACAATGAGCTAGATTTAGCCATCTCTACTGAAGAGCATGTGGGTTATCCTAAAATCGTATTACGCGTTTCACCTTCATTATGGTATTGCGGAAAACATTTTAGATTTGATCTTGATGAGCCGTTACCTCTCGTGGTGCTTGATGAGCCAAGCACTTACCGCGATATGATGATAAATCATCTTGATCAGCAAGGTATTCGTTGGCGAATTGCTTATATTGCAACCACACTTTCTGGTGCAAGAGCGGCAGTACGAGCTGGTTTAGGGATTATGGCGCGTTCGATTGAGCTTTCTGGTGATGATTTGCGTATTTTAGGCGAAAAAGAAGGTTTACCTGCTTTACCTGCGATCCGTTATAACCTTTATTTTAATTCTAATAGCCCAGGGAAAGCGGCACAAATTCTGTTTGATTCATTGAAAAATGAACAAAATGAAGTGATTAATCATGCAGATATCACGCTACAACAAGAATAACCAAAAAAATAAATTATTTCGATAACTCATCAAAAAATGAGAAGTAACAAAGACTGGATTTTTCCTATTCTGGTCTTTGTTATCCACTTAACCCAAATTTCTTAGCTAAAACATAGCTCAATACTGTACCATATTGAATAAGAATGGAATAATAGCCACCTTTATTGTAAAAAGCCTATTTGTTCTATCATCATAACGAGGAGAAAATATATGCCCATTTCCATCAGTGAAATAATGGAAATATTGCCTCATCGTTATCCATTCTTATTAATTGATCGCGTTATTTCTGAGCCAACTGAGCTTGCCAGTGGCAAATTAACCGCCATCAAAAATGTCACAACCAATGATACCGTTGTTTTTGGCGAGTTCTACCCACCTTTATTACTTCTTGAAAGCATGGCTCAAGCTTCGGGCATTCTTGCACATTACTACCTTTCACCTATGAGTGAGGATCAGCAATGTTATTTTGCCAGCATAAAGAATGCTCGGTTTTATGATGCGGTAAAAGCAGGCGATCAGCTAGTTATTGAGATCCAATTTCGCCGACAGCGACGCACTATTGTTAGCTTTTCAGGTACGGTGAAAATTGGGGAAAAGATAGTTTGTACATCTGAATTTATGTGTGCAAGGCAATAGATAAAGGATTGGCAAATAAAACCAATCCTTCACACAATAATCTTGTTTATACTATTTCAGCTTAACCTTCTATTTTTTAACACGTAATAATTGTGTTATTTCTGAAATAGTTACATTGTCGAAATGCAGTATTTTCTCAACTAATTGTGCCGATTGTTCAGCTTCTATCACCAAAGATGCATTATCGTAAAACTTACTGATCACATCTTTATCTGTCATTGGATTCTTCGGGTTACCATACTGAATATCTAATCTCTCCGTGATCTTTTCGCCATTTTTTAATGTCACGAAAATTAACCCGGGAAAATAAGTAGGAAATGGAATTTCTCCTTTTTCGGGATAACGATAACTTACACGCTTCGCTAACGATTGAATATCTTCCCGTTGGAGGTTTTCAGGTAATAATGAAGATAGTGTTAATGCATTATCTAAAAAACCCGCAGCAAATAACCACGGTAAACTAAATTTAGCGCCATAAGCTGTTTGAGGTGCCCATTTTGTTTCAGGTGGCTCACAAATCAAAGCAGCAGCTACTGGATCGACAACGCACTCGACACTCTCGATATCATCAGCGGTGATCCCTTTTTTCAGCAAATTACGCCCACAATCAACCGTTGCATGAGCAAAATGGCACACCGGATAAGGCTTAATAGAAACATTTAAAAATTCCCATACTTCACCTAATCCCAATGCAACTTGTTCTGGTTGCGCTTGCTCTCGAATACCATGGGTTTGATAAAGGCTATACCGACCTTCAAATATTGTTTCAGGGCCTGTCATTCCACCTTTTGCTAATGATGCGGCGATAATACCTGATTGTGCAGCCCATCCCGCATGAAAGCATTTAGAAGATGAGCTATTAGTAAGATATTCAGCTACTCCTGCTGCTTGGCTTCCTGTTAACCCTAATGCATTCACAGTTTGTTCAGGCGTCAATTTTAATAGCGAAGCAGCACAAGCCGTTGCGCCAAAAATACCAGCAATTGCGGTGGCATGAAAACCACGCTGATGAAATCCACTATGGCTTGCTAAGCCTACTCTTGCCGCGACTTCCCAGCCAATCACCCACGCCGTTAAAATATCTTGTGATGATGCACCGATAGATTCACCCAATGAAAAAGCAATCGGTGTTAATACTGCACTACCATGTGTAATGGAATCGGTATGTGTATCATCAAAATCTAAAGCATGTGCTGCAATTCCATTGGCAAGAGCTGCCACGGTTGTACTTGCCGTTTGTGAATTTCCCCAAATAGGGATATCACCTTGGCTATCAGGTAAAAAAGCAACGCCTTGTCGTCCTTGAATTGCACTTTGCTGCACACTGCCAGCCAAAGCGACACCTAATGTATCTAATAAATGAATTTTAGCTCGGCTAACAACTTGAGCAGGTAAATCAGAAAATGTGGTTGTGGTAATAAATTGGGCTAACTGCTGACTCAATGTCATAAACACCTCGAAATTGATAAGAAAAAGCCAGCAATATCACCGGCTTTTAGATAATAAGAAGGTTGGAGGTAATTAATTCACTTAGTCATTTAACCAGCCAGAGGCTTTGGTTTGTGCGACAACGCGATCAACCTGAGCTGGCGCATTACCCACATAAGTCGTTGGATCTAACAATGCATCAAGTTCTTCTTGCGTAATATGATCACGAATACGTGTATCACGATTAATTGCTTCTACGAAGGTAATGCCCTCTTCTTGCCCTGACATTGATGCTTCATACACAATTTCATGTGCCGTTTGTTTACCTGCCTTATCAGATAATGCAAACATCACGCGTTCAGCCAGCATAAAGCCACCCAAAATATCCATATTTTTGCGCATTTTTTCAACATGAACATTTAACCCGCCTAATACTGTTTTCATATTATCAAAAATAACAGACAGCATCAGACACAGTTCTGGCATGATTTTCCATTCCATTTTCCAGATTGCACCATCACGCTCGTGTTGATGTTTCATCATATCGGTTAAAACAGAAAGGTTTGCTTTTAAGGTATTGCTGACACAAGCGGCATTTTCAACAATAGCTGGATTGCGTTTATGAGGCATCGTTGAAGAACCGACTTGTCCTTTGCTGAAAGGCTCTGATAATTCATCAATTTCGTTATGTGCTAATATCAAAATTTCATTGGCAATTTTACCTAATGTACCGCTAATTAAGCCAATCAACATGCCGTATTCGCTAAATCTATCACGTGCAGGTTGCCATGAAATTTCAGGCACACCTAAACCTAAACGTTTTAATACACGCGCTTCTAATTCATCAGCCTTATCACTTAAAGAGGCTTTTGTGCCCACCGCTCCGACGACACTTCCCACAAATAAACGTGGTTCAATTTCTTTAAGACGTTGATAATGACGGGCTAATTCTGTTAACCAAATTGCAGTTTTATGACCAAAAGTGATTGGCAGTGCTTGTAATGCTAATGTACGCCCTACCATTGGGGTATTTCGGTGTTTTTCACTTAATGATAATAATGAACGACCTAATATTTTGATATCACGAAGGAAAGTATGATGAGCATCTTTAAGTTGCAGTACAAGACCTGTATCAATCACATCTTGTGTGGTTGGTCCAAAGTGAACATATTCACCATAATGTTCAGGGCAAGCATGTTCTAAACCACGAATAGTTGGCACTAATGGATGGCGAGTCAAACGCACTTGTTCTAATACATAATCCATATCGAGCTTTTCAAGCTTTGCGGTGTCTGCAATAACGTTTGCCGCCTCTTTTGGGATCAACCCTAATTCTGCTTGTTCTATGGCTAATGCCGCTTCATAATCAAGCCAATTTTGCATTCTCGTTTTATCAGAAAAAATAGTTCTCATTTCTTCTGTTGACCATAAATTCTTTAATAAAACCGAATCAAAAACGCTGGTTCCCATAATTATTTCCCCTGTTAAAAGAATAATAAAAAAATCGTTTTTTTAATCAAACGACTTGTTAGATTGTTATTTTATTTATGCAATATAATCTCTAAAAAAACACTTTGATAATTTTAATCTAAATTAAAAAATTTCTAATCAATCAAAAAATAACATTAATTCAATATGTTACAAATAACTCTTTATTTATTAGTTATAACTTTTGAATCTTAAATGTTATTTAAGATTTAATTAGAATAATTAATGCTAAAAAATTAGATGAAGATCATCTTTTTTTAAAAAGAGCTATTTTAAAAATAAATAAGTTTGTTATAAATAATAGAAACAGAATAAGCGCAGAGAAAAAAGTAATTAAAGGTTTTATTTAATTACCGGGGAACTCTATTTCTATATTTGGAGATATTAATAATGAAACAAAATAAACAAACAAAACTGATACACAGTGGACGCCAAGAAATTAAAACCTCAGGTCCAGTTAATCCACCCGTTATGAGAGCCAGCACCATTGTTTTTGATTCTATTAAAAGCTGGCGTGATGTCCGTGATCGTCGTGCAACAGAGCGCGTATTGAGTTACGGCGCTCGTGGTACTGAAACCGCTTTTGCACTGGAAGCTTTAGTAACTGAGCTAGAAGGTGGCCATCGCGCTCAACTGTTCCCTACTGGATTGGCAGCTATCGCTGTGACCATTATGGGATATGCTCGCAGTGGTGGTCATGTTTTATTTGCAGATTCTGTTTATGAACCCGTGCGTAAAATTGCCTCTGCTTTTCTTGAACCCAATAACATTGCTTATAGCTTCTTTAAAACAGATGGTTCAGATTTTGAGCAAAAAATTCAAGACAATACACAGCTTATTTTTGTCGAATCACCGGGTTCATTACTTTATGAAATGCTCGACTTACCTGAAATCTGCCGTATTGCGCATGAAAGAAATATTCCTGTTGGTGTTGATAATACTTGGGGCTCTGCATGGCTTTATAACCCGCTGGAATTAGGTGCTGATGTCTCAGTTATTGCAGCGACTAAATATTTATGCGGCCACTCTGATGTGATGATGGGAATTATGGTTGCGAATGAAAAAGCATGGGAAAAAATTGGTGCATTGCCTGAAGCATTAGGTCAAGCCAGCAGCCCTGATGATGCGGCATTAGTGCTTCGTGGTATGAGAACACTGGGACAGCGTATTGCAGCTCATGGCAAATCTGCTCTTGCTATTGCGCAATGGCTAGAAACACGTCCTGAAGTTGAAAAAGTGTGGTTCCCTGAATTACCTAATCACCCTCGTCATGATTTATGGAAACGTGATTGTAAAGGCAGCAACGGTTTATTAACCATTGAATTTAAACAAGGTTATACCGCCAAACAATCAGAACAATTTATTGATGCTCTTACACTTTTTGGTATTGGTGCATCTTGGGGTGGATTCGAAAGCCTTGCTTTACCTGCAAATGTTGCGGGAGCAAGAAGTGCTTCTGATTGGCATGAAGGCCACGGTCCTTTTGTTCGTTTACATATCGGGCTTGAAGCAACTGAGGATTTAATTGCAGACATTACACAAGCGTTCTCAGCATTAAATAAATAACAACAATATTATTGCGTCACTACTAGGGAATTTACTATGACAGGTTTAATCATTGCCGCGCTGGTAACCGCGTTGGTGGTTTATCTACTGGCTAGAGGTTATAAACCTCAGCCAGTATTATTACTCGGGGGCTTATTGCTACTGCTCCTAACTGCTTCTCTCGATCTTAATCCGTTACTATCAGAAAATAAATCAACGCAATTTAAGTATTTTGATATTTTCCAAATCTTTACGGATATTATGAGTTCTCGCTTAGCGGGACTGGGCTTAACATTAATGGCTATTGCGGGTTTCTCTCGTTATATGGAACACGTTGGCGCAAGCCGTGCTTTATTTGCCATTTTTGAAAAACCTTTAAAAGCAATTAAATCGCCTTATTTACTTTTGGTTATTTCATTTTTAGTTACCCAAATCTTGGTTATTTTTATTCCAAGTCATGCTGGTTTGGGAATGCTATTAATGGTCACCATGTATCCGATATTAATTCGTTCTGGCATTAGCCCACTTTCTGCTTTAGCGGTTATTGGATGCTGCCAGTTTATCGACCATGGTCCTGGCTCTGGTAACGTCATTATGGCAGCAAAAACTGCGGATATTGAACCTGCCGTTTATTTTGTTCAGCACCAGTTGCCTATTACTATTCCTATTATTATTGCTGTTGCGATTACCCATTTCTTTATTCAACGCTGGTGGGATAAACGTGAAGGATTTGTTTTTGACCCAACAACAATTGATGCAGTTAAAGAAGAAGGAAACAAAATTCCACTGTCTTATGCCTTATTACCCGTGATCCCTTTGGTACTCATTATTGGCTTTAGTCCTTTATTACACCCTTATATTAAATTAGAAGTCACCACAGCGATGGTTATCAGTACAGTGATTGCACTTCTCTTTGAATATGTTCGTTTACGTGATGCAAAGGCCGTAATGAATAGCTTTATGCTGTTTTTTGAAGGAATGGGTAAGCAATTTGTCTTAGTGGTATCGTTAATTGTATCGGGTGAGTTTTTTGCTAATGGTTTATTAAAAAGTGGTGCAGTCGATACACTTATTAGCTCTGCTCAAGATGCAGGTTTCGGTGTTGTCGCCATGATCCTTGTGATGAGTGCCATTCTTGCCTTAGCGGCATTCTTAATGGGCTCTGGTAATGCTGCATTCTTCTCATTTGCAGCCTTAACACCGAAAATTGCGGCTTTCTTAAAAGTGGATGTCATTACCTTAATTCTACCTATGCAAATTATGACAAGCTTTGGTCGTACTGTTTCACCGATTACCGCAGCCATCGTCGCCATTGCAGGTATTGCGAATGTTTCACCATTCCAAATAGTTAAACGAACCGCTATTCCTATGGCTGTGGCAGCCATTGTGAACTTAGCAATGACATTCTGGTTCCTTTACTCGTAAAAATTAAGTTGTATTTTAAATGAAGTCTTAAGTTGCGTTACCCCTTTCCCTTAAACTCATTTACTCCTGAGTTTAAGGGGTTTTTCTTATCATTGACTGTAACCTTTGATTGAAATCATTAACACAACTTGTACTGTAATTAAGGCTATTTATAAAGGTAAATAGCCTTTTTTACATCTCTATTCACCCTATTTAACGCGATAGAACGCCTCTCCTTTATTCTGTATTTTTCCTCAATCTGGAGACTTAGCGCTTGTTTCAACCTCATATCTCGATATACTTTTGCGCAACATTCATCTGCAAATGAACATTATGAAAAAAATAATTATCGTTGTTATCGCACTACTTGCTTTTGGCTCTATCGGTGGCGTTTTCCTTGCGGGATTAAATATTTATACCCGTTCAACTACACCAATAGAAAACAAACAAGCTCAACCTGAAACATCGCCAACACAACAATTTCCAGCAATACCCGACAGCTCACCTTCAACAAAATAAATGAGGTTGCCCTATGGAATATGATTACTTTGTCACGCCCCAATGGCTATTTGAACATCAAAATGATAGCGACCTTGTGATCCTTGATGTCAGTGCGCCGATGCCAACACAAGACATTGACTATTCAGCACTTTATCTTGAACGTCATATTCCACATGCGCATTTTTTTGATCTTGATGAAGTCGCCGATAAAACCACGTCACTCCCCCATATGTTACCTTCTGATGCACTATTTTCAGAAACGTTGACGCAATTAGGTATTTCTAATACCACTACTGTCATTATTTATGATCAAGGTAATTTATTTTCAGCGCCACGAGGCTGGTGGACATTCACGACATTAGGTTGTCGCAATGTGCGTATTTTAGCGGGTGGATTACAAGCTTGGATTGATGCTGGATTTGAAATCCAACAAGGTGAAGTCATTGCTACGCCAGCAACTTCGCCTTTTGTGGTTGAGCGTCATACTCAACATTATGCCAATAAACAACAGCTTCTTGATAATCTCAATACCAAACAAAAACAGATGATAGATGCTCGTTCGGCAGACAGATTTTATGGCAGAGCACCAGAACCTCGCCCTGGTTTGCGCAGTGGACATATTCCCAGCAGTAAAAATGTACCTTGGAATGAATTAGTGACTGATGGGCAATTAAAAGATAATGCGGAACTGAAGCAAATATTTGAGCAAGCAGGCGTGGATTTATCACAGCCAATCATTGTTACTTGTGGCTCAGGCATGACAGCAGCTATTTTATTTTTAGCGTTAACGGTACTCGGTTGCCAATCTATTGCACTTTATGACGGCTCTTGGGCGCAATGGGGCGCTGAAAGTGCCCTCCCTTGTGAATGCTAATTTAATCAGCTTTTGCCTTAAAAAAGTAAACCCGCATTACGCGGGTTTATTATCACTCTCTGTTTGGCGTGAAAGTATTAACTTGCAAATATCTTTGCAAGATAGAGCACAACAATGGCACCAATAACCGCAACTACAAAGCTGCCAAAATTAAATCCGTCTACTTTACCTTTACCAAAGAAGCTACTAATTGCACCACCCACAACGGCACCGACAATACCCAGAATACAAGTCCATATCAGACCAATATCATAAGAGCCAGGCATTAAGAATTTCGCTAAAATACCCGCGATCAAACCAAAGATAATCCAAGCAATAATTCCCATATTTCCCCCTAAAAATAGTCATGATATAAACAACATACCTAAAAATGTCACTTATTGAGTGTAAGTCGAAATAGTTATTTTTTCCAATTATTGGAGATAAGTAACATTATATTTAAGATAAACAGAAAGATTATGACTTAGCAAACAAAAAAATAGCGCTGATTAATTAGCACTATTTTTTTATCAAATGAGATGATTTTTAAATTACAACGCTTCTATTGCTACAGCGATTTCTGGCGAGGTTTTTAGTGTTCGAATTTGCCTAAATAACTCATCGGCTTCTGGATACTCTTTGCGTAAATAGCTAAACCACTGCTTAATACGTGATGCATGATAAATCGTCGTATCACCGCGCTTTTCTAAACGAACATAGCGCTTTAATAGTTGGATAACCTCTGACCATGGCATTCTAGCTTCTATGCCTTTTACAACTCGGCTTAAGTTAGGGGTATTCATTGCACCACGACCAATCATTATCGCATCGCAACCTGTTGTGGCTAAGCAGGCTAATGCGTCTTCACGGTTCCAAATTTCACCATTAGCAATCACAGGAATAGAGAGTCTTTGGCGGATCTCACCAATGGCCTGCCAATTGATTTTTTCCGCGCTATAACCATCTTCTTTTGTTCTGCCATGAACAGTGATTTCTGTTGCACCACCTTGTGCCACGGCATCTGCAATTTCATGGCTATACGCTGAAGAATCCCAGCCTAGTCTCACTTTAACTGATACTGGCAATTCTAAAGGTACAGCATCACGCATCGCTTTTGTGGCTTGATAAATCGTTTCTGGCTGTTTTAAAAGTGAAGCTCCACCACCACTGCCATTAACCGTTTTTGAAGGGCAACCGCAGTTTAAATCAACGCCCCAAGAGCCTAAAGAAACAGCTCTAAAAGCATTTTCAGCCAACCACTGTGGATGTTGTCCTAATAATTGCACTCGCACCAGAGTTCCACTTTTAGTACGGCTTTCTGTCTGCAATTCAGGGCATAAGCGATAAAACGCTTTCGTTGGCAGTAATGAGTCTACAACTCGTACAAACTCTGTAATACAGAGATCGTAATCGTTAATCGAAGTGAGTAATTCTCTCACAAGGGGGTCTAAAACCCCCTCCATTGGCGCTAATAGAACTCGCACTTTTTAACCTCAAAACTCTTTTCTAGCTTTTGACCAAGGGCTTTGATTATCACTACCTTCATCACTTTTACGTGAACGGCGAGGCCCTAATTTTCCGGTACGAGAGCCATCTTTATTACGGTAGTTTTCTTTGCTTTTATTACGTCCAGACTCTTTACCTTCGCTATCGCCCTCTTTACGACTATTGTTGCGATTATCTTTACCGCGAATATCTGCACGACCACCACTTCTACGCGGTGCATTATTCTTTGGTTTTTTATGTAAAGGAGCCGCTTTAATTGAAGGATCAGGATCGTAACCTTCTAATGCTAAACGTGGAATTTCGCGTTTTAATAGACGTTCAATATCAGCTAATAAACCATGTTCATCAACACAAACAAGTGAAATAGCCTTACCCGTTGCAGCAGCACGACCCGTTCTACCAATACGGTGAACATAATCTTCTGCCACTTGCGGTAATTCAAAATTGACCACATAAGGCAGTTGGTCGATATCAAGACCTCGAGCCGCAATATCTGTTGCTACTAACGCTTTTAATTTGCCGTCTTTAAAGTCAGCTAAAGCACGCGTTCTCGCACCTTGGCTTTTATTGCCATGAATAGCAGCTGATTTAATACCATCGGCATTTAAATGTTCAGCAAGCTTATTCGCCCCGTGTTTAGTACGTGTAAAAATAAGCACTTGTGGCCAATTTTCTAAGCCAATTAAGTGTGATAACAACTCTGTTTTACGTTTTTTATCCACTAAATGAACATATTGATCAACAGATTCAGCAGCCGAGTTTTTTGGCGCAACTGAAATACTCACAGGGTTATTTAATAGTGAATTAGCAAGCCCCGTGATCTCTTTAGAGAACGTCGCTGAAAACAGTAAGTTTTGACGTTTTTTCGGTAATTTATTGATCACACGGCGAATATCGTGGATAAAACCCATGTCTAACATACGATCAGCTTCATCAAGCACTAAAACTTCAACGCGAGAAAGGTCAACCGCATTTTGATGTTCAAGATCGAGTAAACGTCCAGGAGTTGCAATCAGTACATCAACACCACCACGTAACTTCATCATTTGTGGATTAATGCTCACACCACCAAAAACGACTAACGAGCGAATAGGAATATAACGGCTATACGCTTTTACGTTTTCAGCAATTTGAGCCGCAAGCTCGCGCGTTGGTGTCAAAATCAGCGCTTTAACTGGTTGACGACCTTTTGTTTTTACTGCTGATTGAGATAACTTTTCCAGTATTGGTAATGTAAAAGCTGCTGTTTTACCTGTGCCTGTTTGCGCACTCGCTAATACGTCTTTACCCGCCAAAATCGGCTCAATCGCCTGCTGTTGAATAGGGGTTGGGGTTTTATACCCTTGTTCATCAATAGCGCGGAGAAGCGCCTCACTTAAACCAAGCGATGTAAAATCGGTCAAAACAGTAGTCTCCTACAACCAGAACGTATAACACGGTGATTGAAATTAAAAATGACGGGCTTTCATACTGTCAATCTATAGGCATTATTACTCTATAGGTACTATCATTTCTAGGTATAGACAGTGATGAAAGAGAATGAATCTTGTTAGGTTAACCTAATAACACCTATTCTAACAGTTTTTGCTATATTCAGAATACAAAAATAATTTTCAATAATAGATTACACTTTTTTTATTACACATCAGCTTTATTCGATTATTTATCACAAATTTTCCCTATTGTTCAATATCATCTAATATAATACGCCTTGTTATCGCTGTTTTTAATATCATTGGTTTTGTTACATTTTACTTAAGTAAGGTATCTTCTATCATGTCAGACATCCACCAGAAGACAACGCGCGGTGAACTAGCAAAACGACAATTATTGGAAGCGGCATGTGAGATCTTTGGTAAAAATGGGCCAGATGCCGCCACAACACGCCAAATTGCACAAGCTGCTCAACAAAATATTGCCGCTATCGCTTATTATTTTGGTTCCAAAGAAGGGCTATATCTCGCCGTTGCACAACATATTGCTGATCTTATTCGCCTTGATTTTGAACCGACCGTGGTCATTCTTGACGAATTTCTTGAACGGCCTAACCCAGTAGAACACCTCCCATTACTGCAAACGCTTATTACAGATAGTTTTTTACAATATGCTCGTCTTGTGCTTGATAAAGAAAATATTCATCTTAGTCGCATTATGGCAAGGGAACAGCTTGTCCCTACCGAAGCGTATTCTCTTATCCACCAGCAAGCGTTATCGCCACTTTTAAGGCGAGTAAACAAGTTATTAGCTATTTATATCGGTTTAGATGAAACACTTCCTGCAACAATGCTACATACTCACGCTATATTAGGAGAAGTGTTATCATTTCGCTTAGTAAGGGAAACCATTCTAAGACAAACGGGATGGGATAGAATTGGTAAGAATGAGTATCAGATTATCTCCAACACGTTAAAAACTCATATTACTTTATTACTCAATGGATTAAGAGAGATTTACACTAACACTCATCACGCATAAATAGAGTTATTATGAAAACTAAAAAAATCAGTTTCTTTATCATCTTAATGATTATTATCAGTATTGTTGCAGGTATCTATTATTACGAAGAAAACAAAGAGTCTGAATTAGTACTCTATGGCAATGTCGATATCCGTACAGTCAATCTTAGTTTTCGTGTTGCTGGAAAATTAGATACATTGCATGTTGATGAGGGTGCGCCCGTTGAAAAAGGACAATTATTAGGTCAGCTCGACGATGCACCTTATCGTAATGCGCTTAACAAAGCATATGGCGAACGAGATAGTGCTATCGCCGCATTAGCCTTAATGGAAGCGGGATATCGCACTGAAGAAATCGCGCAAGCTCAATCTGATGTGTCATTAAAGCAAGCCGCTTGGCAATATGCAGAAAACTTTTATAAACGTCAGCAAGATCTTGCTAACCGAAAAGTCATCTCAGCCAATGATTTAGATAGCGCAAGAAATAATCGCAATCAAGCGGCGGCTGCCTTAAAAGCGGCACAAGATAAGCTCAATCAGTATCAAAATGGTTATCGAAAAGAAGACATTGATGCGGCGAAAGGACAAGTTATGCAAGCTAAAGCCGCTGTTGCACAAGCTGAATTAAACCTCCAAGACACGCAACTAATCTCTCCATCACAAGGTACTGTGCTAACTCGAGCGGTGGAACCCGGTACAATATTATCGGCTGGAAGCCCTGTATTTACGGTGTCATTAACTAACCCTGTTTGGGTCAGAGCTTATATCAGTGAAACTCACTTAAGCGAAGCTGTTCCTAATCGAGAAGTTTATCTATACACCGATGGACGTAAAGATAAACCTTATCACGGTACGATTGGATTTGTTTCACCAACAGCCGAATTTACCCCAAAAAGTGTTGAAACACCGGAGTTAAGAACCGATTTAGTATATCGCCTCAGAGTAGTTGTGACGGATGCTGATGACGCATTACGCCAAGGTATGCCTGTCACCTTAAAATTTGCTTCCTCTCATTAAGTGTGGGGGAAAAATGGGACTCGCTGATTACACTATCGAACTTCTCGGTGTTGAAAAACACTTTACAGGACTGGAAAGCCCCGCTGTTTCGTCATTAACAGCCACCATTACAGGTGGCTCTGTGACGGGTTTAGTTGGCCCTGATGGCGCAGGCAAAACAACCTTAATTCGTATGCTTGCAGGCTTATTAAAGCCTGATGCTGGTGATATTCGTATTTTAGGAATGGATCCGCAAAAACAGAGTGTCGATGTCAGAGCTATTCTTGGCTATATGCCACAAAAATTTGGTCTGTATGAAGATTTAACAGTATTAGAAAACCTCAATCTTTATGCTGATTTAAAAAATGTCGTGGGTGAAGAGCGTAAAAAAGTTTATCAACAACTGCTCACTTTTACTGATCTCACTCGCTTTACATCTCGCCTTGCAGGTAATCTGTCTGGAGGCATGAAACAAAAGCTTGGGCTGGCTTGTACTTTATTAGGTAGTCCTAAAGTTCTGCTTCTTGACGAGCCAGGCGTGGGTGTCGATCCCATTGCACGCCGTGAGCTTTGGCAAATGGTGCATGCTTTGGCCAGCGATGGCATGTTGATACTATGGAGTACCTCTTATCTTGATGAAGCAGAGCAATGTAAAAACATTCTCTTACTTAACAAAGGAGAGCTACTTTATAGTGGTATTCCTCAAGATTTAACAGCAAAAATGGCAGGTCGCTCTTTTCTACTTAATGTTGAAGGTCATCAGCGTAGAAAAGTGTTACAACAGGCCATTATTCAACCTCAAGTTACGGATGGCGTTATTCAAGGGCAATCCGTTCGTTTGATCCTGAAAAAACAGAATAATCAAACTGAATTACTAAGCGCTTTGGGTAAATCTGATACGAAGCTTATTCCTGCTACACCTCGCTTTGAAGATGCTTTTATAGATTTATTAGGAGGCGGTCCTTCTCATAAATCTGAATTAGCTGAAATTATGCCTCAGATCCCTCCCGCACCTAATGAAACCGTGATTGAAGCGCAACAGTTAACCAAAATGTTTGGTCAATTTGCAGCGACTGATCATGTCGATTTCCAAGTTAAACGTGGTGAAATTTTCGGTTTATTAGGCCCTAACGGTGCAGGTAAATCGACAACCTTTAAAATGATGTGTGGTTTATTAGTCCCCACCAGCGGTAAAGCCCTTGTGCTAGGTATGGACTTGAAAGAGAGCTCTGGAAAAGCGCGTCAACATTTAGGTTATATGGCACAAAAATTCTCACTTTATGGCAACCTTAAAGTGGGACAAAACTTGAAATTCTTCTCAGGTGTTTATGGCTTACATGGCAAACAACAACGCGATAAAATCAACGATATGATAACTGCCTTTGGTTTACAGCCGATGGTGAATCAAATCACTGAAACCTTACCTTTAGGTTATAAACAACGCCTTGCCCTTGCGTGCTCATTAATGCACGAGCCTGATATTCTCTTTTTAGATGAGCCTACATCAGGTGTTGACCCATTAACGCGAAGAGAGTTTTGGCTACATATTAATGGCATGGTGGATAAAGGAGTGACCGTGATGGTTACCACTCACTTTATGGATGAAGCAGAGTATTGCGATCGCATTGGTTTGGTTTATCGAGGCAAAATCATTGCAGCTGGCGAGCCTGATTCTCTGAAAAAAATGGTTGCCAGCAAAGATAATCCAACCCCTTCAATGGAAGATGCCTTTATTGGTTTAGTGCTGGATTACGATAAAAAACTTGAAAGTGAAAATGATAAAGGGAGCGAAAAACATGCATAATTCAGCTCAATCATCTCATGCCCGCTTTTCTTGGCGACGTTTATACGCACTGTGTTTAAAAGAAACAAAGCAAATTACTCGTGATCCCAGCAGTGCCCTAATTGCTATTGTTATCCCACTTACTTTGCTGTTTATTTTTGGATATGGCATTAATCTAGACTCAAGCAAATTAAATATTGGCATTTTAACTAATCAACAAAGCCAACCAGCACAAGAACTTGTTTACACCTTCACAAATTCACCCTATATCAATGCAACTATTAGCGATAATCGACAATTATTAATTGATAAAATGCAGGCGGGGCAAATCCGTGGCATTGTGGTTATTCCTGTTAATTTTGCTGAATTACTTGCTCGCCAAGATACTAAAGCCCCCATTCAAGTGATCACCGATGGCAGTGAGCCTAATACGGCAAACTTTGTACAAGCTTACACAAAAGGGGTTTGGCAAATATGGTTACAACAACAGGCTATCAGTAAAGGTATTGATACAACGCCATTAATTGAAATCGAACCTCGCTATTGGTTTAACCCTGCCGCAATTAGTCAGCACTATATTATTCCAGGTGCCGTCACCATTATTATTACGGTAGTGGGGGCTATTCTTACCTCGTTAGTGATTGCTCGTGAATGGGAAAGAGGCACTATGGAAGCCTTACTTTCCACTCAAATTACACGTACTGAGCTTCTTCTCTCAAAACTTATTCCTTACCAAGTGTTAGGGAGTTTTGTCATGGTGCTATGTATGGTAGTCACTGTATTTGTGCTTGGTGTGCCCTATCGGGGATCATTGTGGATTTTAGGTGGCATTACGTCGCTCTTTTTAGCTACTGCTTTAGGTATGGGATTACTTATTTCCACACTAACGCGTAATCAATTTAATGCCGCGATGATTTCGTTAAATGCTGCATTTTTGCCTGCAATTATGTTATCAGGCTTTGTTTTTGAAATTGATAGCATGCCATTTTTTATTCAAGTAGTGACCTATTTTATTCCTGCGCGTTATTTTGTGAGTAGTTTGCAAACACTATTTTTAGCTGGCGATATTCCATTGATATTAATGTTAGATATGTGGTTGTTGATCGTTTCTGCCATATTCTTTATTGGCTTAACGGCGTTAGCAACACGACGTCGATTAGATTAAAGGGAGAGTATTTATGTTTTATCGTCTTCTCACCCTGATAATGAAAGAGTTACAGTCATTATTACAAGAGCCTCAAACTCGCATTATCTTAATAATGCCAGTTATCTTTCAGATGATCTTATTTCCATTTGCCGCAACATTAGATGTTACCAATGCCTCTATTGCCATTTTTGATGAAGATAATGGTAAACAATCTATTGAGTTAACCCAGCGTATCGCCAAAGCAAGTGCATTCTCTCAAACTCTTTTGCTTAAAAATGAACATGAAATAAAAGAGGCTATTGATAATCGTAAAGCGCTTTTATTAGTTCGTTTTCCACAGAATTTTAGCGCCGATTTAGAAAGCCATGTCCCTGTTAAATTACAAATAATCCTAGATGGTCGAAATTCTAATAGTGCGCAAATTGCCGCTAATTATGTACAGCAAATCGTACAAAACTATCAAACTGAATTAGCAGGCAATACACCTTCTTTACTGAATAAAACAGAACTTGTTGTTCGTAATTGGTATAACCCGAATTTAAATTACAAATGGTTTATTGTGCCCTCTTTAGTCGCATTAATTATTACCATTGGCGTCATGATTGTGACTTCACTTTCTGTTGCTAGAGAGCGCGAACAAGGCACGTTAGATCAACTGTTAGTTTCGCCTCTCTCAACATGGCAAATCTTTGTCGGTAAAGCCGTTCCAGCAATGGTCGTTGCTGCCATTCAAGGCACTATCGTGTTAATTATTGGTATATTTGGTTATCAAATTCCCTTTTCTGGCTCATTATTGCTGTTTTACTTTACCATGCTGATTTATGGCTTATCGCTGGTGGGTTTTGGTTTGCTAATATCCGCATTAAGCTCGACACAGCAACAGGCTTTTATTGGTGTCTTTGTGTTTATGATGCCCGCTGTTTTATTATCTGGCTATATTTCCCCCGTAGAAAACATGCCCGTTTGGCTACAACATGCCACATGGATAAACCCAATTCGCCATTTCACCGATATCACAAAACAGATTTACCTTAAAAATGCCGACATCACTGTTATATGGCACAGTTTATGGCCTTTATTGGTGATTGCTGTAGGAACGGGTAGCATTGCCTATTATCTTTTCCAAAGGAAGATAGCTTAAAATCTGTACTTTGATAACTAACTCTAATAGACTGATACCAAAGAAAAAATCAATAGGCGTGCAATATGCAAATCAGCAAACTACGACTTGAAAATTATGGTGTTTTTACTGATGCTGACATCACGTTAGCCACAAAAGATGGCAACGAGAATGGCTCAAATATTACTGTATTTATTGGTAATAATGGTTCAGGGAAAACCAGTATTTTAGATGCGATTGCAACAGGTTTAAGTTGGTTTGTAGCGAAGCTGGAAGATAAAAATGCGGAAGGGAAATTAATTACTAAAGCTAAAATTAATCTTTTATCTGAAGTCGCCACAATTTCTTTTAATAAAAAAGAAAAAACAAATATTACTTTGATTAATCACTCTTCAAATATAGATAAAAATACTTTAGATTTTGATTTAACAACAGCGCGCTATTTAACAGATAATAATAAACTTTCTTCTTATGCTAGCGATAATCAATTAGATCATTTTTCTGCTTCATATCGCCATGCATTACGATCAAAAGAAAAAATTGAATTAAATTTTCCCATCACAGCTTATTATGGCGCAACTCGCCATACTTATGACACAACAATCAACAACGCAATTCAGCCCAATAATAACCGTCAATTTGATATTTTATCCGCGTATAAAGATGCTCTAGAAGTTAAAACAGATTATGCCGATTTCTTTGCTTGGTTTCGTTACCGTGAAGATATCGAAAATGAAACGGCTCCTCACACAAGCATTATGAAATTGTTAGAAAAACATACTGATGTAAATAGTGAAATTTACCAAAGTATGTTAGCTGAGCAAAAGAAATTGCAAGATAAAGCATTAACTGCTGTACGTGAAGCCATTAAAATTTTCTTATCTGATGACAGTTCTACGATTGAAAATATCTATATTGAGCGCACACCTGATCTTTCCATGAAAGTAGTGAAAGACGGTACTCACTTTTCTATTGAACAACTCTCTTATGGCGAAAAATCATTACTTGCTATGGTTGGTGATATAGCACGCCGTTTAACAATTTTAAATCCAACTTTGGATAATCCCTTAAAGGGCAAAGGCATTATTTTAATTGATGAGCCTGACATCCACTTAAACCCTCAATGGCAACGACGATTAATCGCTTTATTGGATAAAACCTTTCCTAACTGCCAATTTGTATTAACGACACACTCACCATTATTGATCAGCGATCACAAAGATATTCTTGTTTACAGCATTGAAAAAGGTCAGGTTGAAAAAGTCTCTTCACTTTATGGGCAAGATATCAATAGCGTACTGTCAGAAATTATGGATACTGACTTTATCAATCAAAAAGTGCAAAGCCAAATCGGCGATATTCTTGATGCGATTCAAAATGCCGATATTGCAACAGCAAAAGATTTATTAGCTGAATTAGAACAAGATGTTTCAACAAATAATATTGAGCTAGTTAAAGCACGATTATTGCTAAAGAAAAAGGAAGTTCAACTTGAGAAAAATCAGCAAAAGAAATGATTATGAACCCACAAGTTTAACTCAATGGAAAAGGCAAAATAAATATAAAAAATACGCTGATTTAACCCCAGAAATTCGAACAGAAATAAGAGAAGTATTGCTAGAAGAGCAGTTCTATTTATGTGGTCATTGTTGTCAGCAAATAAAATCAATTCATGACTGCCACAATGAACATATCGAACCTCAACAATTAGCACAAAATAAAACGCTTGAGTTCTCTAATCTTATCGCCAGTTGCAATGCTAAGAAACAATGCGGCGATTCTCATCAACATCACGCACTTCCCCTTACTCCACTTATGGATGAGTGTGAGACTGAATTACAGTTTTCAATTAGTGGTAGAGTTAATGGTGTAACATCCCGTGCTGAAAAGGCAATTGAAATATTGAATTTAGGCTCTAGCACTTTTCCCAATAACTTATTAATCAGTAAAAGAAAACACGCTATTGAACAAATCTTATTTATTAATGGAATTGATCCTAGTGAAGGACTAGAAGATGATGATTTACTTAATGATTTAATCCTAGAACTAACAAAACCTAATGATGATGGAAAACTAGAAAGCTTTTCACCTATTATTATTAATATATTAAAACAGTGGTTAACTTAACAATAAGGGGAATATTATGACTCCTGCTATTTCTGGTATAAACATTCTCTTTGTTGCCGGTTTTGGTTCTATTACTCGTAATAATGCACAAAGCCAGCTTTTTTATAAAGATGCGCTTAATTTGCCTTTAAAACCAATGGAAGATAATAGTGATTATTTATCAACATCAGAAGGTGAATTAAAAGGTGTTAAACATTTTGCACTGTGGCCTTTAGAGCAAGCCGCTATGTCTTGCTTTGGTAATGATGTTTGGCCAAATGATCTGCCGATACCACAATATTGGGTTGAATTTGAAGTAGAAGATATTAATACCGCCACTCAAACTTTAAAACAAAAAGGCTATCAACTGCTTGTTGATAATCGAATTGAACCTTGGGGACAAACTGTCACACGGTTATTAAGCCCTGAAGGAGCTTTAGTAGGTTTAACTATTACACCTTGGTTACGAGATAATTAAACTTCATTCTATTTCAATTATGTGCGACAGAAAAATTCTCTTAATAAATGCACAAAAAAATCCCACAACTTATAAAAGTTATGGGATTTATTTTTTATGCTGTTTTTAAACTACGTTTATCCGTAGATACCGTTAAAATTAACGACGGTCGCCTAAAATACGCAGTAACATTAAGAACAAGTTGATGAAATCTAAATAAAGCGTTAATGCACCCATAATTGAGTAACGGCGCATATTTTCTTTATCTTCTTGGTTAATTTCATTACCCATATCTTTTAATTTTTGTGTGTCGTAAGCAGTTAAACCTGCGAAAATCAACACACCAGCGTAAGAGATAACCATGCTCATCATTGAGCTTTGCATAAAGATATTCACGATAGAAGCAATAATGATACCGATAAGCCCCATAAACAGGAAGCTACCCATACCCGTTAAGCTACGCTTAGTCGTGTAACCGTAAACACTTAATGCACCAAACATCGCTGCACAAATAAAGAAAGTGCTAGCAATTGAAGATGCGGTATAAACCAGTAATACGCTTGAGATAGTCACACCGGTTAGCACGGAATAGAGCATAAACAATGAGGTTGCCATTGCGCCACTCATTTTATGAACCATACCAGATAACACGAAAACTAACCCTAATTGAGCAATGATCAGACCAAAAAAGACGACCTTGCTAGAAAAAATCATTGATAATAATGCTTCGCTTGATGCAACGTAGAGTGCAACAAACGCAGTGAGTAACAGACCTACAGTCATCCAACCATAAACCTGAGCCATAAAGGTTTGTAGGCCAGAACCTGTGCGCTGTACGATTGAATCATTTGAACGTGAAAATCGATCCATGATGATTACCCTTTAATCATAGTGATAACGTTAGGTTTAACAATAACGTTTATTTCAGTAAAAAGTCCATTATGGACTCATTAGAATTTAATTTTATCACACTGATTTTACATTTCCACGAATTAAACTGTATGAAATGTCACCATAAAATAAATTTAAGTAAAGTAATGTAGCGTTTAATTCAGTGTGATGATTTATTCCCAGCGCTCAGCCGAGTCATAATCACTTTGGCGTGCATCAACCCATCTGTCGTTGTTTTCAGAAAGCCCTTCTTTTTTCCAAAATGGTGCGCGTGTTTTTAAGAAATCCATAATAAATTCAGCAGATTCAAATGCACTATTGCGATGAGAACTGGTGACACCGACAAACACTATCTCTTCACCAATATGCAAAGTTCCAACGCGGTGAATAACACTTACACGCTGTAAAGGCCAACGAGAGCGAGCTTCATTCACAATATCTGTTAGTGCTTTTTCAGTCATTCCTGGATAGTGTTCAAGCGTGAGCGTACTTACTTCATCACCGAGATTATGATTACGAACTTTACCCGTAAATGTCACAACAGCACCATCGCTGTCACACTCTGAAAGCCATTGGTATTCATCACCAACACTAAAATTTTCGGTTTGTACTGAAATACGAGTTGATGCGCTCATCTTATCCTCCTGTAACAGGTGGGAAAAAAGCGATTTCATCACCATCATTAATAACGTGAGAACCTTGAACAAAGGATTGGTTTACCGCAGAGAGTAACTTGCCATCTTCTAATGCGAGTGACCAACGTTCACCTTTAGTAATTAATGCCTTACGTAAATCATCTACTGTGTGGTATTTACAATCTAATTCAAGCGAATCAACACCCACTAATTCACGGACTTGAGCAAAGAAGAGAACCTTAATCATGCTTCCACCTTAAAGTGACCTGATTTACCACCTGTTTTTTCTAATAAACGTACAGGTCCTATCACCATATCTTTTTGAACAGCTTTGCACATATCATAAATCGTCAACGCAGCTACCGATGCCGCAGTTAATGCTTCCATCTCAACCCCTGTTTTACCCGTTAAACGGCAAACAGATTCAATACGTACGCGGTTGGATCCTGTGAGTGCTTCTAAACGCACTTCAACTTTAGTTAATAACAGCGGATGACATAATGGGATTAACTCCCATGTTCTTTTTGCTGCTTGAATACCTGCAATTCTTGCGGTCGCAAATACATCACCTTTATGATGTTTGCCTTCGGTGATCATGCTTAATGTTTCTGCTGACATTTCAACAAAGGCTTCAGCACGCGCTTCTCGCACTGTTTCAGCTTTAGCGCTAACATCCACCATGTGAGCTTCACCGGCAGCATTAATATGAGTTAGTTGAGACATGCACAACTCCTGAAATTAACGAAATAACAGAGCGAAAAACTATCCACCAATCACAGATAAGTTCGGTGTAATACCGCTATCGCCTTGATGAAGAAAATGGGTTTCTCGTTTATGAAGAAGACCACCCTGGATACGCTGTTGTAATGCTTCTTGTTGACTATCATCAGCAAGCAGATCGCGTAAAGGAATACCATTTTCACCAAATAAGCAAAGATGGAGATTACCAATGGCCGAAACACGTAAACGGTTACAGGTTAGGCAAAAGTCTTTTTCATAAGGCATAATAAGACCGATTTCACCTTGATAATCAGGATGGGTAAATACTTGAGCAGGCCCGTCACTACGAGCGCGAGGAATTTGTAACCAACCTTCATTGAGTAAACGCTGGCGAATAACTTCACCAGATAAATGAAAGCGGTTGAATATATCACTACCGTCACCAGTTTCCATTAATTCAATAAAGCGCAGCTGAATGGGTCTATCTTTGATCCAATTTAGAAAATCAGGGAGGTTTTTATCATTTACATTGCGCATCAACACAACGTTGACTTTGACTTTTTCGAAACCTGCGGTAAATGCAGCATCAATACCTTCCATCACTTGGCTAAATTTATCTTGCCCTGTAATAGCATGGAATTGACGAGGATCGAGGCTATCAACACTCACATTAATTGCACTTAAACCGGCATCACGCCATTGAGCGACATCACGAGATAATCGATAACCATTTGTTGTAACTGCGATTTTTTTGATAGCCGCATTATCTTTAATGGTTGCGATAATATCAGTAAAATCACGACGCATTGTAGGCTCACCACCAGTTAGGCGAATTTTTTCTGTCCCTAACGCGGCAAAAGATTGTGTCAGTCTGCTGATTTCATCTAACGAAAGAAATGATTTATGACCGTTAGGCTTATAACCATTAGGTAGGCAATAAGTACAACGAAAATTACACACGTCTGTAATTGAAAGACGTAAATAGAAAAATTTGCGGGAAAACGCATCA
Organism: Proteus sp. LHD240705; assembly: GCF_047921555.1. Taxonomy (NCBI): domain Bacteria; kingdom Pseudomonadati; phylum Pseudomonadota; class Gammaproteobacteria; order Enterobacterales; family Morganellaceae; genus Proteus; species Proteus sp. LHD240705. The sequence continues at coordinate 155,641 of NZ_JBLRMI010000003.1, read as the reverse complement.
ACGAGTTGTTGCATAGTAACACCTTTCCAAATCGGGAGATGCGGGCATTTCTACCTTGCACCCTGGTGACTTGTTTCGTCACGGCCAGAACATCATATCTTGTAAACACATGACTTAGACGTTAAGGCTAGGAGTTAATCTTTACCTGTTTTTCACAGGTTTCTAATACCTATATATTTATTGTGGATTCTACCTGCTAATCTTTCAAAAAGCGAATAATGTTTTCGCTATATAATTTATAATACAACGACTTACGACACTTTAATCACTTTAATAACATAAGTAAAAACACTTTCATTGATTAAATATTAGGCTATCAAAAGTAAAATTAAACTAGGAATGTGATGAAATCACGTCGTGATCATAGGCTTAAAATTTAATTGTGATAAATTAGCGACAAATTTTTAAAGATGAGTAGAACAAATATGCGAAATCGCACGCTAAGTGATTTAGATCGTGTTGTTGCCCTTGGTGGTGGTCATGGCCTTGGACGTGTGCTTTCAGCACTCTCCTACTTAGGCTCTCGTCTCACTGGTATTGTTACAACAACAGACAATGGCGGTTCTACTGGCCGTATTCGCCAAGAAGAAGGTGGCATTGCGTGGGGCGATATGCGCAATTGTATTAATCAGTTAATTACTGAGCCTTCCGTTGCTTCTGCAATGTTTGAATACCGTTTTTCTGGTACAGGCGAACTGGCAGGACATAATTTAGGTAATCTAATGCTTAAAGCACTTGATAACTTAAGTGTTCGACCTTTAGAAGCCATTAATCTTATCCGCGGATTATTAAGAGTGAATGCTCACCTTATTCCTATGTCTGAACAAGCCGTTGACCTTATGGCGATAGATGACCAAGGAAATGAGATTTATGGTGAGGTCAATGTTGATATTTTACCAAAGATCCCCCAAAAGCTTGATCTCTACCCTAAAGTACCGACTACACGAGAAGCCATTGAAGCGATTGAACAAGCAGATTTGATCTTAATTGGTCCCGGTAGCTTTTTTACCAGTTTAATGCCTTTATTATTACTACCAGAACTTGCACAAGCATTACGCCGTAGCAGTGCAACAACCATTTATATTGGTAATTTAGGCAAAGAACTAAGCCCTGCGGCTGCCAGTATGACGATGTCTGATAAAATCGCCATGATGGAGAATTATATTGGTTTGCAAACCATAGATGCCGTGATTATTAGCCCTGAAACACAATATGAATCGATGAAAGGTCGATTAATTGTGCAAGCTCAATTGGAAGCCAAAGATATTCCTTATCGTCACGACCGTCATCTATTAGGCAAAGCTATTGAGTTAACGTTGCAACAATTAGGGCAACGTAATGCATCACCTCAGACCGTTAAATAGTATTTAATTACCTACTTTCATAAAAAAACCGCATTTGCAATAAACAGCAAGTGCGGTTTTTTGTCGACAAAAACACAATATCACTATTGGTTTTCAACGTGTTATTAGCTATTAAGCTGCTTTAATGTAATACGCTGACTAATCACTTCTTCAATTTCGTCGAGCGTCATTGGTACATCATTTTTCATCAAACCAAGACCCGCTACAGTACGAGAAAACGACATTAAATCTAATGGAGGCAACTCCATGACCCAATTCTCTTTTGTTGCCAACGTATCTTCCGCATTCAGAATATTTTGTATAACATCCGTAAAAGCTTGATGAGAAGATACCCAATCTTGATCGCCACTTGCCCAAAACCAACGAGCAGCAATAAAATTTCTCCACATATCTTCCCAACCATCATAAATCCGACGCAACATTGATGCGCTCATTAATGACCATGTTTGGGCTTCTTGTTGAGTAATATAACCTTGTTGGCAACCTTCTAAACAGAGCTTGTTAAAACGACAGAGATCCCAAATAAGGTATTTCACATTTTGGATATTCATGCGATTTGTGCTCATCATATCGATTTGCCATAAACGCTCATTTTTATCGTGTTCAGTTAACTCAGAAAGTAAAATATCATTTTTTAATGACTGAACATCGTCTTCTTTACCATCCAAAATTTGGTCACGTAGCTGATAAAAATCATTGGTGTGACCTTGAGTGAGCAACCAAAATAGTTGATAGACTAAATCCCAACGGTCGTTAATTCCCCAACCTGCGGATAATCCACCATCATCTTTACCTTTATCATATTCGTTATATGCCCACTCATTCATTGCGGCATAAGGTGCTGCAACATATAAACCCCATTCATTGGGTAACAACTGACCTGACGTATTTTCTGCTTCAGATAAAATGGGCTCCTGCCCCGCTGTTGATGGTTTTTGCAACTCACTATCTTGTACAGCAAATTTGCGTAGCCATTTAAAAAGCATAATAAGAAGAATAACACCAAGAATTACCCCAGCAGAGCTGGGAAACCCTGCATAAACATAACCACTCATTCACTATCCTTAATGTCTTTTTTATCTTTGTAAATAATTGACGCTTTGTTTGTGGTGGTATTTAAACAGTTGAACGCCATTAAGGGAATATCAAACAAGGCAAAAAATGGAAGATAGAAGATAAAAAGGGATAATCCCTGTAAAAATACGGATATCCCTTTATTAGTTTGTGAACTTAATTTATCTAATTAAGAGTTAGCAATAAATTGAGCTCGTAACGCTTGCAACTTATCACGAGTACTCGCCGCTTTCTCAAATTCAAGATCTTTTGCATATTGATACATTTCGGCTTCTAAACGTTGGATCTCTTTTTCCAATTCAGCCGTTGATAACAACGGATAATTTTCATGGATATCTGTTGCTTTGTGCCCTTTCTTATTACGTCCCTGAGAAGGCTGACCAATCTTGAGAATATCACCAACTTTCTTATTTAATCCTTTAGGCACAATGCCGTGCTCAAGGTTAAACTGTTGTTGTTTCTCACGACGACGTTCAGTTTCGCTTATCGCTCTCGCCATTGAATCGGTAATTTTATCGCCATATAAAATCGCTTTACCTTCAAGATTACGAGCCGCACGACCAATTGTCTGAATCAATGAACGCTCTGAACGTAAGAAGCCTTCTTTATCAGCATCTAAGATCGCCACCAAAGAGACCTCTGGCATATCCAAACCTTCTCGAAGTAAGTTGATACCCACTAATACATCAAACTCACCTAAGCGCAAATCACGAATGATTTCGACACGCTCAACCGTATCAATATCAGAGTGCAAATAGCGAACACGTTCACCATGCTCTTCAAGATATTCCGTTAAATCTTCTGCCATCCGTTTTGTCAGTGTTGTTACTAATACACGTTCGTTTTTCGCTGCACGAATACGAATTTCAGAGAGTAAATCATCGACTTGTGTTGCCACAGGCCGCACTTCAACAATCGGATCAAGTAAACCTGTTGGTCTTACAACTTGCTCAACAATTTCATCACCCGATTTTTCAAGTTCATATTTACCCGGTGTTGCTGAAACATAAATCGTTTGTGGTGCTAACGCCTCAAACTCTTCAAAACGTAATGGACGGTTATCAAGCGCAGAAGGTAAACGGAAGCCATATTCAACTAAGGTTTCTTTACGGGAACGGTCGCCTTTATACATTCCACCAATTTGAGGAATAGTAACGTGTGATTCATCAATTACGAGTAAACCGTTAGCAGGAAGATAATCAAATAGCGTTGGTGGTGGCTCACCGGGGCCTCTACCTGATAAATAGCGTGAATAGTTTTCGATACCGGAGCAATATCCCAACTCATTCATCATTTCGAGATCAAATTGAGTACGCTGTGTCACCCGTTGCTCTTCAACAAGTTTATCGTTAGCTAAAAGTACTTTGCGTCTATCCGCGAGTTCTTTTTTGATCTCTTCCATCGCTTCAAGAATACGTTCACGAGGTGTGACATAGTGCGTTTTAGGATAAACAGTAAAACGAGGCACATTGTAGTGAATTTGCCCCGTTAAAGGGTCAAACAGTGAAAGGCGTTCAACTTCTTCATCAAATAGCTCAACACGTAATGCATAATCGTCAGATTCAGCAGGGAAGATATCAATCACTTCACCACGGACACGAAATGTCCCCCGCTGAAAGGCTTGATCATTACGAGTATATTGTAAGTCAGCTAAACGGCGTAAAATGGCACGCTGGTCGATTATCATGCCGTTAGTCAGGTGAAGCATCATTTTTAAATAGCTATCGGGATCACCTAAACCATAAATGGCTGACACGGATGACACCACAATGACGTCTTTACGTTCTAGCAAGGCTTTAGTAGCAGATAAGCGCATTTGCTCGATATGTTCGTTAACAGAAGCATCTTTTTCAATAAAGGTATCAGAGCTTGGAACATACGCTTCTGGCTGATAATAATCATAATAAGAAACAAAGTATTCCACTGCATTTTCAGGGAAGAATTCTTTCATCTCACTATAAAGCTGTGCCGCCAATGTTTTATTTGGCGCTAACACCATAGTCGGACGATTTAGATTGGCAATCACATTGGCAATCGTAAAAGTTTTACCTGAACCTGTTACCCCTAAAAGAGTTTGATGAGCAAGACCATCATCTAATCCTTCACAGAGTGAGGCAATAGCGGCAGGTTGATCACCACCTGGTTTAAATTCAGAATGCAGTTTGAAATCTTTGCTCATATTTTCTTCTCCTCGCTGACCCTCCCTATAATACTGGATAAAAATCCAGCTTCAATCTCTATCTGATAAAATTTGTCTGAATAATTAGCATAAGTTATCCCCAATTTTGGAACTGGGATTTTTCCAAAAAGCAACCCCCTTTTTTATGAATTATTCAAAGAGACACACCAACACCACTCTCTCTATTGATTTTATTTAATTAATTGATATATAAGAATTAAAAATAAAAGTTGAGAATAACGCCAATCTTTAGCAATGCCTTGTGTTCTCTCTATTTAGAGTATTTTTATAATGGTAATACACAAGGTTATCCACAGGAATAGTGGATAACTACACAAAGTTGTTATCTCTCGGTAGGTTACGTCTTTTTTTCCACCTTAAAATATCCCTCAAAATTGACGAAATTTATTTTTTTTATTTTTTTATTGGTATAAAAAATAGACTTTTATAATTTACTTAATAACGGTCTATCAACTTAGTTTTAAACAAGAAAGATCAAGGTAAGGAGTAAAATTATGCTCTTTTACTTCATTTAAATAGGGTATTTTGCCTAAGAATGGTGCTTTAATATGCTGTTTTAATGTTGCCAAATATTCTTTCTGATATCGTCCCGCAGGTTCAACTTCATTTGCAACCCAACCCGCCAATGTTAAACCAGACTGAATAATTGCTTGTTGCGTTAATAACGCATGATTAATGCAACCCAATTTAACACCTACAGTCAAAATAACAGGTAGCTTTTCATTGATAGCCCAATCAGAGAAAAATTGATTTTCTGACAGTGGAGTAAACCAACCACCAGCACCTTCAACTAAAACCCAATCAGCTTGCTGCTTTAAGTAAGACAAGCCTTCTGACATCACATCAAAATCAATAGGCTGATTCATTTCTTGGCTGACAATATGCGGCGATGTCGGCGTTTCAAAGCAATAAGGGTTAACGCGGTGATAATCTAATTTTACTGTGCTGAATTTTTGCAATGTTAACGCATCCGAGTTACGTAAACCTTCATTCAACCACTCACTTCCTGATGCTACAGGTTTATAGCCCACGGTTCGATACCCTTGGTGCGCAGCACATTGTAATAGAGCACTGCTTACTACAGTTTTACCCACTTCTGTATCTGTGCCTGTTAAAAACCATATTTTAGCCATGTGATATTTTTCCTATAACAATTTGATAAGTGAGTAAATATTTTCCTGAGTCTGTTTTCCACACATTTTCTAATGCATGAAGTTTTTGTCGTGTCATCAAGCCTTTTTGGCGATCACCTTGCACAAAATTGGCACCAACGCCCTTCAAAGAAGCAAAGAGCGCATGTAATGAATCATATTGTTCTGTGACAATTTCGGTAGAAAATTGGCAATGGAAACCAGCACAGGCGTTCTCGATATCTTGAGGGGATAAAAAGGGATTAACATGTTCATGATTATCAAGCGATTGCCAAGCGTCTCTGACTTCTTGTAATGTCGACGTGGCAAGTGTTGAAAAATAAAGTGCTCCTTTCACATTTACGGTGTTCATTAACGTTTTAACGGCAACAGATAAATCATCACACCATTGCATCGCTAAATTGCTAAAAACAATATCCACACTTTGTGGCGTAATCGCACAGTGCTCTATATCACTTTGTAGATAGCCATGAGCTCGCTGTTGCTGTTTTGCCACTTGTAACATTGAATGTGATAAATCAAGCGCAATAACAAACTTGCCTTGTTGCTTCCATTTTTGACTGAAATATCCCGTTCCACATCCTGCATCTAACACAATATTGCCACTATCATGACGTGTTAAATCCATTAATTTATTGCCGCTATAGCGCTGAATATTGGCGTGATTATCATAATGAATCGCAGCTTTACCAAATGTTTGAGCTATACGTTGTTTATCTGTTTTGACTGAAGAAAGCATGAAGCGTCTCGATTAACAGCTTAATATCTGAAAGGTGATGGCGAGTCGTTAACGTTATTCGTAAACGTGCACTTTGAGGAGGTACGGTAGGTGGAAAGATTGCTTTTATCCAAAGCCCTTTAGATTGCAGATAATCTGAAAGTGTTTGGCACAATTGTTCATCACCAATAATTACTGGCTGAATAGCGGTTTGCGAAGGCAATAATTTAATAGGGAGCGAAGCCACACCTTGGCGAAAGGTATAAATTAATTGTTGAAGATATTCCCGCTCACTATCAGCTTGCTTAATCACATTCAGTGCGGAATTTAAAGCCACAGCTTGTGCCGGTGGCATTGAGGTACTGTAAATGAGATGGCGAGCATATTGTTCAAAAAATTCAGCAGTTGGCTTGTTGCAAAGCACAGCCGCCCCACTCACACCAAAAGCTTTACCAAAAGTTACAACCAATAATTCAGGTTTAATAGCCGCTTCATCACAGCTGCCTCGACCTTGTTTACCTAAAACACCTATACCATGCGCATCATCGACCATTAACCAAGCATGGTGCTTTTGGCTTATTAATGCAGTTTCTCTTAATGGCGCTTGATCGCCATCCATGCTAAATACCCCTTCTGTCACCACTAGGATTTTATTAGCAGACGTTTTATTGAGTCGTTGAGATAAAGAATCTGGCGAATTATGCAAAAAGCGCCACAACGTGGCGGGTGATAATGTGGCTGCTTCCATTAATGAAGCATGGCAAAGTTTATCAGCAATAATGATATCTTCTTTTTCAAGTAATGCCGAAATAACGCCTTGATTGGCACTGTAACCAGATGAAAATAACAGCGCATTATCGTAACCTAACCAATCCGCTAAATGTTGTTCTAACTGCGCATGAGCTTGTGTAAAACCAGTGATATGTCCTGAACCGCCACTCCCCACACCATATTCATTCGCACCTTGTTGCCACGCGTTAATCACATCGGCATGCTGGCTAATACCTAAATAATCATTGCCTGAAAAATTAAGATACTTTTCGCCTGATATCGTGGTTAGAAAGCGCCCATTAGAATGATTTATCACTTGGCGTTTTCGCCATAATGGCGTATTTCTACGCACATTAAGTTTTTCATCTAAATAGTTTTGCCAGCTCATTACAGTGCCGCGTTATAAAATTGTTCAGTGTCTTTATTGGCAACAGCGTGCATTAGCGCTTCTTCTTGCTGATTATCGCCCATTGATACCGCTAACCGCTCTGGATTTAGGCCTAACTTGCGGAATAATTGGTGATCTTTATCTTCAGTCGGATTAGTTGTCGTTAATAATTTGCAACCGTAGAAAATAGAGTTAGCCCCAGCCATAAAGCAAAATGCTTGTGTCTGTTCACTCATTTGCTCTCGCCCAGCAGAAAGACGCACATAAGAACGCGGCATCATGATACGAGCAACGGCGATAGTACGAATAAAATCAAAAGGATCGACATCCTCATTATCTGCAAGTGGTGTCCCTTTTATTTTGGCAAGCATATTAATAGGTACACTTTCAGGAGGCTGTGGCAAATTGGCTAATTGCACCAGCATTGCCGCGCGATCTTTAACTTCCTCGCCTAACCCTAAAATTCCGCCAGAACACACTTTAATACCCGCATTACGCACTTTATCAAGCGTATCTAAACGGTCTTGATAGGTACGTGTTGTCACGATACTGCCGTAAAATTCAGGTGAGGTATCAAGGTTGTGGTTATAAAAGTCCAGTCCTGCATCTGCTAATCGGTTAGCTTGTGAATCATCTAATTTGCCGAGTGTCATGCAGGTTTCCATACCCAGCGCTTTAACTTCTTTTACCATTTGCTCAAGGTAAGGCATATCGCGCTCATGCGGATTTTTCCATGCCGCGCCCATACAAAAACGTGTTGAACCTGCCGCTTTTGCTTTTTTCGCAGATTCAATCACTTGCTGCACTTCCATTAAGCGCTCTTTTTCTAATCCCGTTTTATACCGCGCGCTTTGGGCACAATACTTACAATCTTCAGGACAAGCCCCTGTTTTAATAGAAAGCAAAGTGCTCACTTGAATTTGTGAAGGGTCAAAATGTTGACGATGAACTTGTTGTGCTTGAAAAACCAAATCTAAAAATGGCATATCAAACAATGCTCTGGCTTCTTTTAATGTCCAACGTTTTAGTGCGCTCACAATACAATCTCCTTTTTAAAAGTGATTGCCAGTTTAAATAATAGGGTTATCATGTCAACTAAAATTGATCACCATTGGTTTACATGATTAAGTGAAAAATATAATGACACCTGAAGATATCGCTTTCGATTTACGCCACATTTGGCATCCATACACTTCGATGAGTAATCCGTTACCTGCTTACCCTATCGTCAGTGCAAAAGGCGTTGAATTAGTCTTGGCCGATGGTAGAAAATTGATTGATGGAATGTCTTCATGGTGGGCAGCAATTCATGGATATAATCATCCAGAGCTCAATAATGCCGTTACAACACAGCTCAGCAATATGTCTCATGTGATGTTTGGTGGCATTACTCATCCACCAGCAGTATCACTTTGTCGAAAATTATTAGCGATAACACCAGAGCCTCTTGAATGCATATTTCTCGCAGATTCTGGCTCGGTTGCTGTTGAAGTTGCGCTTAAAATGGCTTTGCAATATTGGCAGGCTAAAGGTGAAAAACGCCAACGTATTGTGGCGTTAAAACAGGGCTATCATGGCGATACATTTGGTGCCATGTCAGTGTGTGATCCAGATAACTCCATGCACAGTCTTTACAAAGGTTATCTGCCTAATCATCTCTTTGTGGATGCGCCAAAAACAGGTTTTTATGAAGAATGGGATCCCGCTGATATCCACTCATTACGCTCAACGCTAGAGCAACATCATCAAGAAATTGCTGCCGTTATGCTTGAACCCATTGTTCAAGGTGCTGGTGGAATGCGAATTTATCATCCCGAATATTTGAAACACGCAAGAGCCTTATGTACTGAATTTGATGTGTTATTAATTGCAGATGAAATAGCCACTGGTTTTGGTCGAACAGGTAAGCTGTTTGCCTGTGAACATGCTGAAATATCGCCAGATATAATGTGTGTAGGTAAAGCATTGACAGGTGGATATATGACGTTATCGGCAACCTTAACCACGCGCCATATTGCAGAAACCATAAGCCAAGGCGATGCAGGATGCTTTATGCATGGTCCTACCTACATGGGAAATCCTTTGGCTTGTGCAGTTGCTGATGCCAGTTTATCTCTATTAGCAAAAGGCGATTGGGTAAACCAAGTTGCAGAAATTGAAAAACAACTAAAATGCGAGTTATTACCGTTAAAACAGGCAAAAAGTGTGAAAGATGTACGTGTTTTAGGCGCAATTGGTGTGGTTGAAATGCATGAGCCTGTCAATATGGCAAAATTACAAAAAATCTTTGTTGCTGAAGGCGTTTGGATAAGACCTTTTGGTAAGCTGATTTATATTATGCCACCATTTATTATGCTGCCAGAAAACCTCACTAAACTCACTCAAGCTATTGAGAAAGTTGTTAATCTCTCATAAACCTTTTATAAAAAATAAAACCTCTAGCAAGGAAATATTTTGCTAGAGGTACAGTAATCTTTACTTCGTCACAACGGTAACCCACATAGCGCCTTTACCTACTGGGTAACACGCTAACTCAGTTAATGCGCCAGTGTATTTATCAATACGAGAAACCGACGCAAAATCTGATTTTTGACCACAAGAAATAAGATAATTGCCTGTGTTATCAAGATTAAAACCACGAGGCTGTGTTTGTGTTGGGTAATAACCCACAGGTTGCAGATAGTCGCCCGCCTCTGAAATTGCCATCGCACAAATAAAACTTTCAGAGCGTTCGCTTGCATAAAGAAAACGGCCATCTGGTGTAATATGAATATCTGACGCCCAACGGGTACTGTTAAATGTTTCAGGCACAATATCGACCGTTTGCATTAAGCGATATAAATCACCCATACGACGATATATATTGATTGTCGCATCTAATTCATTAAGGCAATAAAACACATCACCATTAGGATGGAATGCCATATGACGGGGGCCCGCATTTTGTGCTGTTGTCAGCTCTTCAGTACCCGCTTCTGTTAAACGACCGTCTTCTGATAAATCAAATAAACGGATATGATCTTCACCTAAGCAAGGCACAATCAGTTGTTTATTATTCCAATCGATGTTAGATGAATGAGGCTTATTTAAGCCTTCAATAATTTGAATAGGTGATTGAGGGATCCCCTTCGCATTAATAGGTAAAACAGCTAAATTACCCTGATGATAAGAAGGAACAAACAAAAAGCGCCCTGTTTTATCTAAGCATAAATGGACAGGCGTGCTTGGAATTGACGTTGTCGCCTTTTGTTCTAACTGACCATCAGAAGCTATCGCAAATGTCACCACACTAAAATGAGGACGAATACCCACATAAAGGTATTTTCCATCAGCACTTGCAATCATTGGTTGCACTTGCCCTGCAACCTCAACAACCTGCAATAAATCCATTTCACCTTCGGTGTTTAACGCATAAACATGAATTTGCTGACTCTCTGGACTTGCTACGTAGACTACCTGTTTCATCCCTTCTCCTTAAAACCCATTACCCATTGATTTATAAAGAATAATAGAATAACTAACGTTTGATTGTAACGATTAAGCTAGTTTATCTTTTATTGGTTAACGTGTAACATCAACACCATTGCATCTTAATACTATCAAGGGGCTTATTTATGTCATATCGCGTTATTGCTTTGGATCTTGATGGCACACTGCTTGATGACCAAAAACGTATCCTGCCAGAATCTTTAGAAGCACTCAATCTCGCAAGAAAAGCAGGCGTTAAAGTTTTAATTGTAACAGGTCGTCATCATGTTGCTATTCATCCATTCTATCAAGCGCTCGATCTTGATACCCCTGCAATCTGCTGTAATGGAACTTACCTTTATGATTATATTGGTAAAAAAGTATTAGAGTCTGATCCACTAACTACACAAGAAACCAGAGCTGTATTAGATCTCGTTAAACAAACCGATATCCATCACTTGGTTTATGCCGACGATGCAATGCTTTATGACCAATTATCCTCCCCTGTTCAACGCACTTTAAAATGGTCAGAAACATTACCTATCGCACAACGCCCTAATCTCGTTAAAGTCGATGATTTCTATAAAGCCATGCATGATGTTAATGAAATTTGGAAAATAGCCACTACAACGCCTGATCACGATGAATTGCGTACTTTAGTTGAGAAAATTGAGCAACAAGTAGGCTTAGAGTGTGAATGGTCTTGGATTGATCAAGTTGATATCGCCAAAAAAGGCAACAGCAAAGGCCGTCGTTTACAACGCTGGGTTGAAGCAAATGGCATGAGTATGAATGATGTTATTGCCTTTGGTGATAATTTTAATGATCTTAGTATGTTAGAACATGTTGGTTTAGGTGTTGCAATGGGTAATGCTTCAGATGAAGTAAAAGCGCGCGCTAAAATGGTCACTAAAGTGAATTCACAGCCAGGTATTGCTGAGACTATCCATAAATATATTTTGTCTTGATCACTCTCTTTAAAAGACAAAAACCTCATCTAAGATGAGGTTTTTTTATGTATTGATAAAACGAAAAAATCAAAGATGGCGACTTAGCGAAATACTTTTTATTTGCGCATAAAGCCATTGTCCTTCTTGGATATTTAATTCATCTTTTGCCCAAGGTGTGATCCTCGCCCATAAATAATTGCCATCATTGACAAGTTTTACATCAACTTGACCATCATTCGTTATGGTTTCAACCACTTTCATATGCAAAATATTACGAATACTACTATTTGAAGGACGAGTGGTAGTCAGTGATACATCAGAAGCATCAATACGCACACGCACATCACGACCGATTTTCGCCTCTATTTGAGGCAACCACAGCACTTGATTACCAAAAGCCGTTGCCGTCATATCGTAATGGCTATGGTGTTCTACCACCATGACATTGGCGATGCTACTTAACGTCTCTTTTTGTAACCAAGGACGTAATGCACTACTTGCCCATACATCTTCTAGCTTACCTGTCGCCTTAATTTTTCCTGCATCCATCACAATAACATTATCTGCAAGTCGAATAATTTCATCAAGGCTATGGCTCACATACAAAATAGGAATTTGTACATCTTGAGAGAGCTTTTCTAAATACGGCAGTAACTCACGTTTACGCGGTAAATCAAGCGATGCTAAAGGTTCATCCATTAGCATAATATCAGGAGCTGTCAGCAACGCTCGTCCAATAGCAACACGTTGCTTTTCACCGCCTGATAAGGTGATAGGAAAACGCGAAAGTAAATGTTCGATGCCTAATAAGTAAATAATGCGATCAAACTGCACTTTCATTGTCGGTGACATACCGTAAAGCAGATTTCCTCTCACTGTGTAATGAGGAAACAGCCGTGCATCTTGGAATACATAACCCACTTTACGTTTTTCAGGTGGCAGATAAATTTTCTTTTCAGTATCAACCAGTGTGTGATTATTTAATACAATCCGCCCTGAATCTGGTTTGGTTAACCCGCCAATCACATTAATCAGTGAAGTTTTACCCGCACCAGATAAACCAAAAACTGCCGTAATACTTTCTGTTGGCAGTTCAGTATTTACTTCCAGACGCAGTGATCCTAGCGCCTGTTTAAAATTCATCTCTAGCATACGCCCCCCAATCTTTTACGACCCCAACGAGTTAGCCACTCTGAAGCCATTAAAGAGACGAGCGCCAAAATAATTGCAATCACACATAAACGGGCGGCATCCATTTCCGCACCTGGTGTTTCAATCAAGGTATACATTGCCAGAGGAATGGTTCTTGTTTCCCCTGGAATATTGGAAACGAAAGTGATTGTTGCGCCAAATTCTCCCAATGAGCGCGCAAATGCCAACACAATTCCTGCGATGATCCCTGGCATAGACAAAGGTAACGTTATGGTAAAAAAGACTCGCAACGGCGAAGCCCCTAAGGTTCTTGCAGCTTGCTCCATGCGTTGATCGACAGCTTCTAATGCTAGTCTAATTGCCCTTACCATCAGTGGAAATGCAACTACTGCGGATGCAAGTGCTGCGCCTCGCCAACTAAAGGTAAAGCTAAAACCAAACCAGTTATACAACCATTCACCAATAAATCCACGTCTCCCCATACTGATCAGTAAAAGATAACCGACCACAACAGGTGGCAGAACTAAAGGTAAATGAATAATGCTATCAAGCAATGATTTACCAGGAAAACGTACCCTAACTAAAAGCCAAGCCATAAAAATACCAAAAGGTAGACTGATTATAACTGCGACAGTCGATACCTTAAGGCTTAGTATGATGGCTTGCCATTCGTATTCACTTAACATCTCCAAAAGTATAATTCCTACAGTGGGCTAAAGCCGTATTTCTTAAAGATTTCTGCGGCTTGAGGTGTTTTCAGATAGTCATAAAAATCACGAACTGCTTTATTGTCCTGACCCTTTACAACTGCCATTGGATACTCAACAGGTTTGTGGCTATCAGCTGGGAATACGCCAACCACTTTCACTTTATCACTCGCAACCGCATCAGAACCGTATACGATACCTAATGGTGCTTCATCACGTTCAACTAGCGCCATACCGCTACGCACGTTATTAGTACGAGCCATTTCTGGGCTTACTGTATCCCATGCACCTAAATATTCTAATGATTCTTTAGCATAGATACCAACAGGCACATGATCCGGATCGCCAACAGCTAATTTTCCGCCATTAAGTAAGGATTTCCATTTGGTTTCCTTATTAATAACAACGTCATTTAATTGACTATCTTTAGGGGCAATGAGTACTAAATCATTACCTAATAATGTATGACGTGAATCTGCAACCATTAAATTTTTATCAATGACATAGTCCATCCACTGCTGATCTGCTGAAATAAACAGATTTGCAGGTGCGCCCTGTTCAATTTGACGAGCTAGTGTTGAAGAAGATGCATAAGATGCAACAACTTCAGTTTGCTTTTCTTGCTTATATTGTGCCGAAATTTCATTAAGAGCATTAGTAAGAGAAGCGGCCGCAAATACCGTTACTTTTTCCGATGCAAAACTTTGACTCACTAAAGCAAAAGAGATAACCGCACCAGCAAGTAACTTACCTGATAATTTTTTCATGTTCTAATTCCACTTAAATTAAAGGATGACCACGCTGTATATACCAAGATACAGCGTAAAATGAAAGAATTAGATGTTAGAAACTAGTTATATATCAATAAATATAACCATAAAAATAAGGATAAAAAAACAAATAGAGAAAAGGTTATATACTCTAAATAATTTAAGTCACAGCTAGGCGAAAAATGAATGAGTCACTAAGAGCATACATAAGTATGTGACTAGTGCGAATGAGTGTAGTCAACACCGCTGTGGCTTGAAGTATGACGAGTATGGCGAATAAAAAAACAGCCCTCTAAAAAATTAGAGGGCTGTTCTAAATCAGGGAGGGAGATTTTATGATTTTTTGTCTGCTTTTGGCTGACTTGGTGAAATCAGGTTAAACACTTCACCCAAACCATAAATGATGCCCATAATGAGTACCATTACAACGGGTACCATCAAGAGAGCAAACCCTAAACTTTTCAATAATTCAAGCATGATAACCTCTTTATCATGGTATATTCGGAAAGCCAGAGTTGGCATTTCTTCACGAATAACGAATAATAACGCTATAGTTGTATATATTCTAGAGAATTATCGCTTTGTGTCGGTACAAAAAATGCGATAAACACACAAAAAAGAAGAAGCCTATCATTATGCAAGCAGAAATATTATTAACACTAAAACTTCAAGATAAGCTCTTTGCCGATCCTCGCCGTGTTGCGCTGTTAAAACAGATCAAAGCGACGGGTTCAATTAGTCAAGGGGCAAAAATGGCAGGCATTAGCTATAAAAGTGCTTGGGATGCCATTAATGAAATGAATCAACTCGCAGACGAACTTCTCGTTGATAGAGCAACAGGTGGCAAAGGCGGTGGTGGTGCAACTCTTACTCATTATTGTGAGCGCTTACTACAACTTTACGATCTGCTAGGTCAAATTCAGCAAAAAGCCTTTGATGTATTGAAAGACGATTCACTCCCTCTTGATAGCCTTTTAGCGGCGATTTCTCGCTTTTCATTACAAACGAGTGCCAGAAACCAGTTTTTTGGCACGATTATTGAGCGTGATAATCTTCAAGTTCAACAGCATGTTAATGTGCAACTTGCAGATAGAAAAACGACTATTCGTGCTGCCTTAACAGAAAAAAGTGCAGATCGCTTAGGCCTGAAAAAAGGCAAAGAAGTACTGATCTTAATTAAAGCGCCATGGGTTAATATTGAAAAAGGCTCATCCTTAGCGCAACAATATGATAATGCCCTTTCAGGCACACTCACTCAAATTGAGACGGGTAGTGAAAACAGCGAATTAGTGGTGACATTAGAAGGTGGGCAAGAAGTGTGTGCCACCTGTTCTAATCAGCATGTTAAAGAGCAAAAATTGCATATTAATGACAGCGTAACGGCTTTATTTAATGCCGATCAGGTGATTGTCGCCACACTGTGTTAATTATTAGCATGGTTGCTTTTCAATAAAAAAATAAAACCATTACTTAGTTATTATTTTAGAAATAATATTAAGTGATGGTTTTTAATTGGAAATAATATTAAGTGATGGTTTTTAATTGGAAATAATATTTACATAAATCAAATTTATTCTAATAAACTTCTGATTAACGTATTACATTAATATTTTCCAGTTTTACTGAACTTTCTAGTCTATCACCTACTTGCATGGTAACTGGAACAAAAACGTTAAAATCTTGCAACCAAGCTTGTTTGCTACTGATTTTCTGTTGTCCTTCATGAGTTTCATCACACTGAACTAACAGATATTTTCCACTAAACTCAGATGCTATACTACCTGCATCTCCTTCGCTTAACACATTACAACGTATTGATGAAGTTATTACTTCTTTTTTAGAATCAATACTTTCCCACTGTGCTTGATATTGTTGGCCAACGACTAATGGAAATTGCAGATCTGTCTGCAACTTACGGAGTAGTGAAATATCGTGACTGATAGACATAACAAACTTTAATTGTAACTGATTAGCCAACATTAAACGTTGTACTGTCCAGATACCATAATCTTCTAGATTACGTATATAACCATCCGATTGGGCATCCAACTGTACATTGACCTTACCGTATTCGCTTACTATGGTATAACGGATCTGTTTAAAGCGAGGAAGTGCCCATGGTTTTATCAATGATTGAGTTTGATTATTAATTCCTGTAGAAAGTGGATATTTATTAAGCCATTGCGGATTATTATTACTTAAATTGGGCATTGTTGGCCCCATCAATGTTGATACAGGCTTATTAATAGCAGGTACAAAGTGTCCCTCAGCAGTGAACGTTTTTCCTTCTGGTAACTGACATAATTGATTGAAAAGTTGTCTCATTTGAAGATCTATTTTGAAACTATTTTTACGACGAATAATATCATCAGTGATCAGCGAATCAGTAATGTACCCCTCACGATCTAGGTTCATTGCAACTACAGCGTCGCCCTGATGAGTTTTACAATTATATAAATAGTGCTCAATCTTTAGCTCAAGAGGTGCATCATAAGGTGGTTCCCAGATGGTTTCTGCAAAATCATATCCTGTGCGCACTGATAAGATGTCACCAATATGCTGAATACTATTAGTATCAACAAGGTTAGTCATACCGCCGATAGACGTGTCAGATAATCTTTCCCATCGCGATTCTTTTATTGGAAATTGACAAACCATGCGGATATCTTCTGTTGTCATCAGCTTATTGTCTTGAGCTGGTGCATAACGAAGATAATTATTACCGTAATAGCGAGCTTTGGTTAGCCCTTCTTCATTCAATACATCCTTATATAAAAGCTGAGCTTTGTTCTGCTTACAATCAACAGAATGCCAATGCTGAACCGTTTCTCCATTATTATCCGTTAATGACACCATGTAATTCACACGATCATGGATCCTAATTATAGATAATGGATTAATTTTACTATTTATCAATGAAGGCTTATTCGTTGCATAGACAAAAGAAAATAACAAATAAGGTAGAAATAAAAATAAAATAATAAAAAAACGTAAGCTATACATATATATTCCTTTACTGATTGATTGTTTTTTATAGTTAATATGGTAGAAAATCACTATATATTGTTAATACTAATTAGTTCTATTTATTAGAATAATTATTTAGTAGTCTCAGTAGAAATAAAGTATTTAAACTTTACGACTAATACAACGTGTAAAAGCTTCTTTTATTGAAGCACCTAAAACCTCGTCACTGCAATTGCTTTTTAATGTAATAATTGCATTGTTAGGTATACTTTTACCAATCCAATGATCCAATCGTAAGTGATCATAAGGAATAATAGATATAATACCATCAGTCACATTCACATTACATAAGTTCATGTTTTTGAATAGTGTCGTTTTATTTTTATAATCACATTCTTTAATTATTTTTTTTATCCATTCAGAATATAATCCATCGTTATTACGCATTTCATGATATTCAGATGAATTAGCATCTAATATTTCGCTTTGGATTAATGCATTTCTTGTAAAGAACCCCAAATCTGCATCAAATGGATCTTTGGATAAAACCTTATAACCTTTTTTAAAATCCATCAAATAAATACCGCTTTTTGAAAGCGTTATTATAATATAATAATCATTATTAAAATAGATACTTGCTCTTAAGTTATTTTTTTTGATATAGACACTATTTACTCCTCAACTATTGTAATATTAACCTTAATATTTTTTGAAGATGCATTTTTAATAAAATTATTAATAGCATCTCATTGTTGTTTGGTTGTTCTTGCAGGAACACCTAATTCTAGAGTTTTTGATTTAACATCACTTGGTAAAATCTCAGCGCTTCTCTTTCTTTCTCCAGAATATTTATCCATTTAAGTGTTTTTAAATAAGAACTACCACCTAATTATTATTTTTAAAATAATATTAAGCAATGGTTTTGGCTTGATTAATATTTCTATTAAAAATGAGTAGCTAGTTTATTTACTCTGAATACATACGAGTAAAATAATCGCTAATTTTATTGTTATCGAGCAATCTATCTTTGGTAAAATCAATACTATCAGAAACTACAATATATTTTCTTAACTCTTCAGGAATATCTTTTATCGTTGCATAAATAGTTGGAACAATAAAACGAAAATAGTCAGCTATTTTCGTTTTACCTTCATAGCCTACTGGATAATTTTCATATAGTTCATTAAGAGCTTCAAAAAGAAACATTCCAATCTTTTTAATTCAAAATCAAATTATTTAATTATTTAATTATTTAATTATTTAATTATTTAATTATTTAATTATTTAATTATTTAATTATTTAATTATTTATTTTAGTATCCATTACCTAAAATTTACATATATATTACATTTCAATTATACAGGATTCTCACTTTCGTTAAGTTAAAATTTCTTAGTAGTACACCGACTAAATGCAAGACGAATACCCGAACCTATCTCATCAAATGAGCTATCTAACGATAAAATAACCTTATGAGATGCCCCAATTCCTTCCCACCCTTCAAGACTTGAATGGTAAGAAGGTGAAATTAATATTTTGTTATTAGAAAGATAAATAGAACAGTTTAGCATATTAGCTAAAAGTTGGCGTTTTGAGCGATAATCATATTTATACCGTAATAATTCTAACCATGAATTCCAGTTTTTTTTATATTTTCCTTTTTAAAGAGTTTGTCATATTCCTCATCTTTGAGCTGAGTTCGACTATTTTCTAAAACTTTAATTAAACTTTCACCAAGCTCCTTATTTGAACACGTTAAAGAAAGTATAATTGATGAAAAATTCGGATCGATTGTCATTAGCCCATAACCAGATTCAGTATTTAAGCAAAAAAATTTATCTGTCATTACTATCAAAGCACAATACTCATTATCGTTAATAAACGTCATCATTTTACCTGCGTTATCTTTACTTCAATATTCATACTTTTACCATAAGCTACCGCACGGTTAATTTCAATCCATTGAGCCTTTGTTGTCGATTGTAGTACAGCAAGCCAAATTTCTCGTTTTGCTATCATTTCTGAATGTAAATTGACTCCTGACAATCTATAACCTTCAAATTTTGCAACATCATCTATATTACCTTTAATTGTATTATAAATTTGTTTTGGTCGATTAAGTTTACTCATCGTTTGAGTATCTAGGCTTTTTGCACTTATTGCTACTTTATCTCATCATCAGAATACCCCTTTATTTTATGGATATTGATAAGAAGTTCTGGATAGATAGAATGTAAACTATTTATTAATTGAACATTTTTCATAAATAAACTCATATGATAAAAAATCACCTTACACATCATTAGAATAAGGTAATTTTATTTAAAACCCATTTAAACTATATAATTTTACATCATTAAATTTCAATCATCTCACCAATAAAATAATATTTTAAAATATTATTTATATTATTTCTTGTTGACTTATCTATTAAATACATTAGATAATCATTAAAATTCCAATGAGTATTTTTATCACTTCTTCATTTTCATCATACTGATAAACTTTATTTGGATTATCTGAATAAGTTAATAAAAATAGATGTTGCGTTTCTGACTCTATCGAAAAAAAGAAAGGTTTTTGATCTCATAAATCGTGTTTTTGTATGCCACAAAGCTCAGAACAACTACCTATTTGAAACTGCACATGATCTCTAACAGAGAAACTATTACGGTAAAATAACAACGAGGAATCACCAAAGAAACCACCACTGCAACGCCCCATACAACTTAGAAAATCATATAATTGCTCTGTTACATTAATACGATATAAACGTTCAATTTTTTTATCTCATCATCAGAATATCCCTTTATTTTATGAATATTGATAGGAAGCTCTGAATAGATAGAATGTAAATTATTTATTAATTGATTATTATTCATGGATAAATTCATATAATAAAAAATCACCTTACCCATAATTAACATAAGGTGATTTTACTTAGTATCCATTTAAATTTTACGACTAATACAACGCGTAAAAGCTTCTTTTATTGAGGCACCTAAAACCTCGTCACTACAATTGGTTTTCAATGTAATAATTGCACTGTCGGGTATTCCCTCACCTATCCAATGATCCATACATAAATGATTTTTGTATTTTACAATTTTATTTATAAACTAAAGTGATTTAATCTATTTTTTGATAGCAATATTTTAATTTTTATCTTATCTTCAGGATGAATTAACAAATACTTTTCACAAGATAATCTAATATATTGATAACAAGTATCTTCGCTTACAATAACAATATCTTTATCTGTTAGAGGATATCCTACTCCAAATTCAACACCTAAAAAATGATCAGATGCATCAGCGCTATTCATATCTGGGAAAAAACAATATATTCCATCAAGGACAAAAGACTCTTTTTGAACAATATTAGAAACAGCTTCTAAAAAACAACCTTCATTATATATAAGATCAAAATAACTTTTTATAGTCCAACTAGGCTCACTTTTTTCATAGGGTAATTCAAATAGAAATTTCATTAATAATGCTCCTACTTAGGATGGAAGTTAGTAATTATCTTTGTTTCTTTATCTAAATATACTCTAAAAGTAATGCCTTCTGATATTGCATCATAAGATTGCAAATTTTTATCTAACGCATTCTTATATCCATTTGCAGCTGCTTTTTGACCTAATTCAAGTATTTTTTGGTCTGAAAAAACTTTGGGATCATAAATTGTTTTTTTAAAAGGTTGAGCGCCATTACCTTTATAATGAGTTATTTCTCCGGTTTGGGGATGCTTCGCAGGTATTTTATATTCAATATACGTTATCCCTCGCACATTTGTTGGGAGCTCTTTTATAATTTTCAAATCTTTATCCTTTACAACATTATAAAATACATTAGCATTATGACCACCTGAAATTCCCATTTTCTGAGTAAATTTATCTACTGTAGCTAAATGTTTTGGTAATTCAATTTGGAAACTTATTCCATCAGGAAATGAAACTCTTGTTGTTTTTCCTATTATTTTAGCTGATGTCTTAGCTATAAGCTGAGAACTTCCTTTCGCAACTCCAACACCACCAGAAAATAAGCCTACGAGATCAAAAATGAGTTTTCCACTTTCAACACCCGCATTAAATGAACCAGATACACCTGCTCTTTGATATTCTGCTTCTAGCTTTTCAATACGATCGATATAAGATTGTTTAACCGCTTGAGTTAATGTATCCAAAGCATTATCACTTTGAATAACCGCTTTGATAGCTTGGTATGTTTCTAATGGATTTGTAGCAAGAGAAGCGAGCCCTTCAATCGTTTCATACAATCCTGTTGGTATACCTGCTACAAGGCCTGCATTAAACCCTGTATCTTGTCCTATATCTGCTGATAGCCATTTAAGATAAATTGCTGTCTTTTTAAAATAATTAGTTTCAGCAGATAATTCTTTCTCCATTAATTTTTGCTGATGATGAGAGAGATAATTGTAACGGAAACTATTTTCAGCCCCTCTAGCGCCACTATATACACCACCTGGCTCACCAGTAAAAATTCCACCTGCAATGCCACCAAATAATCTAACAAATTGAGCTTGTGATTCTGATTTTTTCTGCCACTCCTCAGCCTTAATAGTATTATCACCCAACGAAATAGCCGCAATTTCAGCAGCTAAACTGCCAACAATTGCACCTTTAACATTTCCTCCACTAATTTGGGCAGATAAACCAGATAATGTTGCATGACTTAACACCTTTCCTGCATGCCCTAATACCGCACCGTTATCACCAATTAGGTTGGCACCTTCTGCATGGAATTGACTACCAATATTGCTTAATAGCGCGGTTTTAAAATTATCAATAAAACTACCGCCTTGAATGGCAGTACCCAGTGTTGAGCTAACAACTGAATGCGAGGCGACACGCTGTGCAACTTGATTCCATGTTGCGTTATCAGTAAGCAGTAACTTACCTGTTGAAGGTAAGGTTCCTCCTTGGATTGCCTGATCCCACCCCATAAATAGGTCAAGACCTTGCAATGCCCCTGCCACCACCATGCTTGTAACAATAGATTTAGCGGTATCACTACGGCCGAGGGATTCAATAGTTTTATAAATACTGCCTTTGTTCTCAGCTAAAGAGACTGCAGCTTGAGATACTAAAGAGGCAAAACCCGCTTGTGCCGCAACCGATGCCGTTGAAGCCACACTGGCTGATGCACCTGCCGCAATGGTGGCTTCACTTGCCATTCCACCAATGGTTGCCGCCGTTGCAGTACCGTAAGTTGCAACCCCTACTGCGATGGCAATAACGGCACCGACAACAGGATTTAATTGCTGAGTTTTATCATCCCAATTGGAATAAGTGTCTTTAACTAAATTCCAATTAATATTTTCTTGACGTTGGAGATCTTTAAGCCAAGCATATTCTGGTGTATTACTTAAAACAGTTAATGCTTGTTCTAATGATTGCTCTTTTTGGGCTTTAATATCTGCAGTTATGCCTTTTGGGGCATCAATAGTAAGCTTTCCGCCAATATAAAGTTCAGGTAATACCCATGTTCCTTTGGTATATCCCTGATCACGCTGAGTAATATAAATATCTTTTGAATTGGTAATAACTTGTTTAAAGGCAGTGTTTTTTACTGCTTTAAAATTAACTTTTCCTGTTTTACTTGTTAGCTTGGCATTTTTTGCTGTATCAATTTTAGTAGCTTCTAAAGTGATATCATCTTTAGCAAATAAATTAATATTGCTATTTGCAATAAACTCGGTGACTTTATTATTGGTGTTATAAAATGTTTTCGTATATTTCTTTTTAGTAATACACAAAGTCCACCTATTACATTTTTTCTTTTCTTCTTTGTAATAACTGATTTCTTCCATCGCTTTCACGTAAAGGAACCCACCTTTAGCCGCGATATCAATCTCTTTATTGGCAGTTAATTTTGATGCCTGAAATAAAATACTGCCTTCAGATAATAATGTTAAATTATTACTACTATTAATTTCAGTACTAATTTGTTTACGAAGATCTTCTAACTCAGAACCCGATTCTTTACGAAAATGTGTTCTTACTGCTCCCAATTGAATATTGCCACCATTGGATATCGTAATGTCACCCTCTGATTTAAGTGAACCGCCTTCTGTGATTAAAGTGCCTGATGGCGTAATAGAAATACATTTATTGCCGGTTATCGTTGCTGTGGCATACTGAATATCTTGAGCATCTTCATGGGGATCTTTAATAGCAGAATAAGCGTTTGCACCCAGCTTTATATTCCTACCTGCTAATACAATGACTTTATCTTTTGAATTTAATACTGTTGAACTTAAATCAATATCACGAGCGGCATTTAAAATAAGGTTATTATCTGAAAATAACTTAGATTGTAATTGAGGATAATGAATATCACTAAAGAAAGGATCGGCTTCTTTTATTGATTTAGAGGAAAGAAAAATATCCTGTCCGGCATTAAAGGTTATGGCTTTATCACTATGATATTTTATTCCTTGACTAATAATATCTTTACCAGCTGTGAATGTAATATCACCTCGTGCTTTCCAGCTTTCCGTTTTTGATAATGCAGTTTCTTGAGTATATAAATGGAAATACGGTAATATCTTAAAAAGTGCTGATTCATTTCTCTGAATTTTTATATTACCAGATGAAATTAAATTGAAAGAATTAGAATTATTAACTTCAATATTATTAAAAGTAATATCCCCTCCTGACTGAAATAAGATAGAATTAGGAACATTAATAACAGGAGGAGTTAAAACATTATTTTGATTAAATGCAGAAATGGGGTTTAATGTATAATTAATATTTCCATTTTTTGCAAGAACAACACTATCTTTTGCAGTTAAATCTACTTGGTTAAGTTCTATATTTTTATTTGAAATTAAACTTAACGAATTTTTAGATGAGAGTTGTACATCATTTATTGTAATGTCATCATTAGAGATAATAGATAGATCATTATTTGATTTTATATTTGATGATATATTAATAGAATCAGAATTAATCAGTATATTACTAGCTAAAATATTATATCCCGAGTGTAATTTGTTTATTAGCCTTTTTATTTTAGAATATTTAAATGGTACTTTAGTTTCTATATTTATAGAGTTTTTAAAATCTAAAGTTAAATTTCCTTTCGCCATGATATGTTCATTATTATTTTCAAATTTAAAATCATAACTACAAATATCAGTGGAAACATATGGTATATATTCATATTCTTTTCTATATTTCGATTTTTCAACCTGATTATTGGGGATTTCAAAAAGTGGATTTATTTCCGGAAAAACGCCTCTATTTTTATATATCACCCATTTATCTAATTGCCCTATTGAATAATCTAAAAAATAAGCATCTCTCCCAGTTAAAATTGAATTATTATTTGCAAAAATATATGATTGATGATTTGAGATACTATTGGATTGAATATATAAATTATTACCAGAGATAATTTTAGAAGCAATATAACTTGAAATTAAATCTATTTTTTTCCTCTCACTATTTATACCATAATCATCATTTAAATTTGCCATACCAAACCATTTCTTGTTTCTTTCATCTATTAACTCGGGTATGTAAGCAATAATATATGCTTCATAATTACCCTGAAAAAAACCGCTACTAGGATAAGGTGGAATAAATTGATTTCTAACACTGTAAAATTTTTTAGAATCAGGCTCTTGTTTTATCTCTTTAAATAAAGGTGTAATAGATTCATTAACCAACTTCTTTGTTCTAATAATCAAATCACCCTTTTCTGTTTTTATCGTGGCGGATTGATTTTCAATTAAACTACTGGGATCACCCTGTGCATTTTTTTGTATCCATAAATTATCTTTTGCTTGAATAAGTGCTTTTTCGCCTTTATTAGTGAGTTTATCTGCAAATAAACGCATATCTTTTTCTGAGATAATTTCACTATGATTAGTTAGCGCATGAGTTGCTAAAGTTATATCCCTTTTTGCTTTTAACTTTGCATTACTGTTAATTTGTAGTTCTTTACTGCTAACATTAATATCTTGTTCAGATTGAATATTGCCATTAAAGGTAATTTTTCCATCAACAGTTAAATTCATACTGTTTTGAGTTGTCTGAATATCACTTAAATTAACACCAACGCCCTTTTCTGTGCTGACTAGGCGTATTTGATTGGCATACATTCCCCCCAGTGCTTTTGTATCAATAGATATTGTTGGTTTTATACTTTCTCCATTAAGGCTATTTACCGTTCCTTTTTCAAAATCAATACGGTTATTTCCTTGCATTAAAGAAAGATTTTTAGCGTTTATTTTTCCATTTAATTCAATACTACGACTAATAATATCAGCATAATTTTGCAGCTCGGTATTCATACCTTGTTTACCAATAACAACACTGCCTTTTTTTACTTCTATTGCTGAATAGGCACCTTGAGGGCTAAATTGAGGTTTTCCTGTCGTAAGCGTAATTACCGGGGTATTAATAAACGAACAGCCATCACACGTAATACCATTCGGGTTTGCAATAACCACTTTCGCCTGTTTACCTGCAACTTCTAATTTTCCTAATAACTGTGAATATCCATTTCCCACAACCTCATTAATAATTAAATGCGCTGCATTACCTTTTAAATTAGCATTGGCATTCACTTGTTTAGCTAATTGTGTATTAACAGGAGTTGTTGCATTATTAAGTACAACACCTTGTTTACCAACATTAAAAGAATGAAATTGATTATGAGAAACACCAATATCATTAGGTGTTGCAATATTAATAATAGGAACTGTATTTTGCTGACTTATTTTTATTGTTTTATCGGATGGAGTAATTATAGAACTCCAAGCGGGATGTAATGGGTAAATAGCGGTTAAATAAATAATGCTATAACTAATTAAACGCTGTTTTCGAGAGATATCCTTTTCGTCCATAAAAACTCCAAATTTTAAATAGCCAAAGAAATAGACCAAAATAATGACCAGTGTTCTGGTTTTAGTGATTTTGGGTAAATTAACGGTTTATTCATTAATATCTGAGAAAATAAAATGGAATGATAAAAAGAAACACCTATTGCGCTTCCTATTATTTTATTCTTCTTTGTTTCATATTTATCTGAATAAGCAACACCATAATCAAGTGCAAAAATAAAATTAACATCACCTAAAAAATAATTTATCTGTGGTGTGTTTATTTCATTACGCCAATAAAAACCATTATTTGCATTCAGGTTTGTTTCTTTATATCCACGGACTGCTTTTATTCCATCAATTGTTACTCGTTCTATACTATAAAGATTATCTGGCGTATATTGCCCATAAAATGACGTAATATAAGAAAATTTGTTAAGAAATAAATGTTGATAGCTTAAATTTATGCTTAGTTTTCGGTAATGACTACGAGGTGAGTTTTCAGCAATATAATCAGGTGATGCACCAAAAAAAGAAAGCCCCATTTCTACCATTGGATTAATCGTTAAATATCCTCGTTTGAGAGTTAAACTATATTGAGGACTAAATGATAAAGAGGTTAATGTGGGGCTATTTATTTGTAGTTTCTGTTGTGCTAATTGTGTCCTTACTTTTTTATTTTTCAGCGAACTCTTTAATATTATTCGCTGCTTATTATCACGATAGACTAAACGACTAATATCAAATTGCTGATCTCTATTTTTGTTTTTATAAGCGTGTTGAACATTATGACTGAGGAAAGGATAAGAGGATTGACTATGAGATAATTGATACTGATAAAACCAGTACCCATAAGGAATATTTACACTTGCAGAATAAGAGCGAGAATAGTGCGAACGAGATAAATCTGTATTTGTACTCAGTGAGAAACTCCATTGTTCGCCTAATCCAAATAACGAATCTATTGTTGTGGTATTGGCTAATAGAGTTTTACCTGTTGTTTTAGTACCTGAATTATCAAAGGTTAATTGATTTTTAAAAGGCAATTTTTTGTTGTTTTGAACAATAAAAATAGAAGAATCTCCCACACTATCGCTAGGTTTAATATCCAATGTATATTGTGCCGTTGTTAATCGATTAAGCTGTTCAAGCCCATGCTCTAAATCACGTAAATTAAGTCTTTTTTCTTTGTACGATGGAAAGATAATATTGACTAATCGAGAAGAAATATTATCAATAAAAATATCTTTTATTTTTCCCTCTATCACTTTAATTGTAAGTTTACTATTAGTGAGATCTTGATGAGAAATAAATGCTTGTGAAGTGATATAACCTTTTTTAATATATTCATTTGTTATAACACTAACAATACTCTGTATATCATTTACTGTTAAACATCGATGTAGATATTTTGATGTTAGTTTATTCTGCTTTTTGCCACTTAATAACTCAGCATTTTCTATTTTTATTTCATTAATCAAAAAACAATTATTTTTATCAACACCATTATTATTAATATTGGGAAAACTCATTTTACTTACTAATATTAGCAATAGAAATAATAATAGTTTAATCTTTTTATTTTTAAACTTATGCATATAAAAATCATCCTTGAGTTATTTTTTATATGATTGCATAAAATTTCTGACTAAATAGTTATCATTTTTTAAAAGACACTTAAGCTTTTTTTGCCTAAGAATAATTCAGCAAATATTGACAATTATTAGTTAACCCGATATTGGTAAGTACTCTACTTGCTCTAAAAAGCGACGGATAAAAATAATGAAATACTTGCAACTCAAAAAAACACAATTTCGATTAAGCGATACACTCTGTTTGCAAATTAATGATTTAACAATTAATGAAGGTGATAGTTGGGCATTTGTAGGCAGTAATGGAAGTGGGAAAAGCGCATTAGCAAACGCATTATGTCAAGAAAGTGTCTTGCTATCAGGTGAGTTCATTAATACCTTTACTCGTCCGATAAGCCTCTCTTTTGAAAAATTACAAAAAATAATCGAAGAAGAGTGGCGTCGCAATAACACAGATTTACTTAGTGAAGGTGAAGACGACACAGGTTTAACGGTTGCTCAAGTTATCCAAATGCAGGTAAAAGATAATGATAAGTGTCTTTTATTAGCAAAACAATTTGGTGTTGAATACTTATTATCAAGACGTTTTAAATATCTTTCTACTGGTGAATCTCGCAAAATACTGCTTATTCAACTGTTAATGAATGAACCTGATCTATTAATCTTAGATGAGCCTTTTGATGGTCTAGATATTGATTCTCGTCGTGCACTAAATGAATTACTCATACTATTACATCAACAAAATCTGACGATTGTACTTATTTTAAATCGTTTTAATGATATTCCTGATTTTATTCAACATGCAGGTTTACTTATTCATTGCGAATTAGTGGCTAAAGGTGAAAAGGAGTCGATTTTATCTGATTCAGTGATCGCACAATTATCTCACAGTGAAACACTTAAAAGCTTCACATTACCTGAACAAGACTCGCCAGATGCAATCCCACAATTATCTCCCACACTTTCCCCAATCATTTTAAAAAATGGTGTAGTGAGTTATAACGACAAACCTGTACTTTATCATTTAACTTGGGAAGTAAAACCGCAACAACATTGGCAAATCTTAGGCCCTAATGGCGCAGGCAAATCGACATTGCTAAGTTTGATTACAGGCGATCACCCTCAAGGTTACAGTAATGACTTAACGTTATTTGGCCGTAAAAGAGGAAGTGGCGAAACAGTATGGGAAATTAAACGCCATATCGGTTATGTCAGTAATGCCTTACACCAAAGCTATCGCGTCTCTTCAAGTGTAAAAAATGTCATTATTTCAGGTTTTCATGACTCCATTGGTATTTATCAGGCTATGACAGATAAACAGCTTAAACTCGCTGATGAATGGTTAGCATTGATTGGTTTAACAGCCCATGCCAATAATCCATTTCATTCCTTATCTTGGGGACAACAACGTTTAGTGTTAATTGTTAGAGCGTTAGTTAAGCACCCTACTTTGCTTATTCTAGATGAGCCACTGCAAGGATTAGACACAACGAATCGACTCTTAGTACAGCGTTTTATTGATATCATGATAAGCCATAGTAATACACAGCTTTTATTTGTGAGTCACCATCAGGAAGACGCACCATTATGTATTACTCATCGATTGACTTTTATTAAAGACGGCGAAATTTATCGCTATCAGCAAGAAATTTGTTAAAGATGGATTTTTACTGTCATAATCAGGGCAATGATTTTAGAAATTAACGCTAAAATTAGGTCTGAATTTTTTATTTAAATCGACATTTTTTGCATATTATTTGAACAATAATAAATAAAAAATGTGTCGTTTTTATGGACGCCATTTTCGTCTATTTTTTATACAAAACGGATATTTTGTTTTTTCACGCCGATCCCGCTAGATTAATAGCTTGAACGATTAAGCAAAAGGTGTGACAACTGTGCAATAATTCATCGAACAAACGACATTTTTGACTTAATCCCCCTTGTTTTGTCACTTATGTTTGGCGTTCTTGTCGATGATCCATATAATGATTGAAGTGCTAATTTTAAACTTATATTAAGAAAGTAATTATAGGAGTCTAAACTATGGCAGTAACTAAGCTTGTGCTAGTTCGACACGGTGAAAGTGTATGGAACAAAGAAAACCGTTTTACAGGCTGGACTGACGTTGAGTTGTCCGAAAAAGGCCGTAATGAAGCGCAAGAAGCAGGTAAACTGCTGAAAGCTGAAGGTTTTGCTTTTGACTATGCATATACTTCTGTTCTGAAACGCGCAATTCACACCCTGTGGAACATTCTTGATCAAGTTGATCAACAATGGCTGCCAGTTGAAAAAAGCTGGAAATTAAACGAACGTCATTACGGCGCTCTGCAAGGCTTAAACAAAGCTGAAACCGCTGAAAAATACGGTGACGAGCAAGTTAAACAATGGCGTCGTGGTTTTGCTATCACTCCACCAGAATTAACTAAAGATGATGAACGTTTCCCAGGTAAAGATCCACGTTATGCATCTTTAACTGCGGCAGAACTGCCATTAACTGAAAGCCTAGCATTAACTATCGACCGTGTAACACCATACTGGGAAGAAGTTATCAAACCGCGTGTTGCTTCTGGTGAGAAAGTTATCATCGCAGCTCACGGTAACTCACTGCGTGCTCTGGTTAAATACCTAGACAACATGAGCGAAGATGAAATTCTTGAGCTGAATATCCCAACAGCTGTACCTTTAGTTTACGAATTTGATGAAAACATGAAACCAATCAAACGTTACTACTTAGGTAATGCTGACGAAATCGCAGCAAAAGCAGCCGCTGTTGCTAACCAAGGTAAAGCAAAATAATTTTATTTTGAGTTACATAAAAAAATGCCACGTAAAAGTGGCATTTTTTATACTCTAAATTTAATTATTACGCTTTATTACGACGAGCCACAACCGCATCTGCTAATTGGCGTAATAGCGTTTCGGTGTCATCCCAACCAATACATGCATCCGTGATGCTTTTGCCATAAACTAAAGGCTCACCGCTTTCTAATGATTGGCTACCTTCCACTAAATGACTTTCGATCATAACGCCAATTAATGCTTTTTCACCCGCGCTAATTTGTTGGCAAATATCAGCACCAACTTCCATTTGTTTCTCAAATTTCTTGCAACTATTTGCGTGACTGAAATCTACCATGACGTTTTGTGGTAAACCGGCTTTTTTAAGCCCTTCTTTTACAGCGGCAACATGTTCAGCACTGTAATTCGGCTCTTTGCCACCACGTAAAATAATATGGCAATCACCATTACCTGCTGTGCGCACAATGGCAGAATGTCCCCATTTGGTTACAGAAAGAAAACAGTGTGGCGATCCCGCAGCATTAATCGCATCAATCGCCACTTTAATGGTGCCATCTGTACCATTTTTAAAACCAACAGGGCAAGATAAGCCAGATGAAAGCTCACGATGAACTTGTGATTCTGTAGTACGAGCGCCAATTGCGCCCCAACTCATTAAATCAGCAACGTATTGCGGCGTTATCATATCTAAGAACTCGCCAGCCGTTGGCAAGCCACTATCATTAATCGTTAATAAAAGATTACGAGCAATGCGTAAACCTTCATTAATATCAAAAGTATGATCCATATGAGGATCATTAATTAAACCTTTCCAACCTACAGTTGTGCGTGGTTTTTCAAAATAAACACGCATTACAATTTCAAGTTTGTCTTTAAGCTCTTCTCTAATAAGACTTAAACGTTGTGCATACTCCAGCGCAGCTTTCGGATCATGAATAGAACAAGGTCCAATTACTACTAATAGACGATCATCTTTTCCAGCTAGGATTTGATGAATAGCTTCACGGGCATGACGAACTGTAAAAGCCGCATTATCAGTCGCTGGAAACTTTTCCAATAAAGCCACTGGCGGTAAGAGTTCATTAATTTGTGTTATTTTAAGGTCATCATTTTGATAATTCATTCCCGTGTATCCACTCTATGTTATCTAGTCAATGTTATTATTGCTTTTCCAATCTAACCATTCGTTTTCTATCTGTAAACACCCTTTCAATCTAAAGCACCTATAGTCACCTTTCTAAAAATTTCAACATAAATGGAAATAGCGCATTTAAGCAAAATAATGATTCGAAATTGCGTTAATAATAAGAATAAAAACAATGAATAGTAAGGCTGGAGAGAAAGATAACTCTACCAGCCTTTTTTATTAGGAGAGATAATTATTTCTGCTAGAGCGTTTTGCTGTTTTGATCCACAAGCGAGAACCATTAATCGCGATAGCCAGTAAGATGATATATTCAACAGACATTGCATAAACACCTTGTTTGTAGAATATAACAATACTAATCACGTTAATAACAGACCAAACTAGCCAATTTTCAACTAGTTTTCGTGTCATTAAGATCATCGCGACAATAGAAAGCACTGTCATTGCTGAGTCCCAGAATGGGTATGCATCAGGTTCAAGAACTGGCGTAGCTAAATTTGCACCAAAGACATTTAATATATCAACAGCAACAACGGCTAAATAGCCAAATACAGTATCAATATTGAAAGTAAGAGCGGCAATGGCAGCTATTGAAACAACAATTAAAAAGAGACGATGACTTGATTTTAACCAACGTATTCTTAACTCCGCTTGCTCAAAGTCATTCACTCTGCTCCATGCATACCATCCATAAATATTGGCTGCGAAGAAGAAAATTTGAAGTAATAAGCTTGCATACAGCTGAATTTGGAAAAATATAATGGCAAATAAGGTGACATTAATCAGTCCAAATAAATAGTTAATAATTTTTTCCTGACTGGCAAGCCAAATACACAATAGTCCAGCAATAGTACCGACAGCTTCAATCCATGAAAGTGGATATCCTCCCTCTCCTAACGGAATATTGACTAAAAGATTATTGATACTAAACCAACTCATGACATCCATTTTACAACCCCGACTTAATCATAGAAAAAAACAAAGAAAATATGGGTTATTGCGACATCTTTGCAAAGTAGTAAAGATATATTATAAATTCATATTTATAATAGTACTGTGTTTTTGATACTAAATATTATGTTGCTAGTTAATAAAAATAACAAATAAATGTTTTATATACTAAACAAATTATTCTGATTCACTTTTTAAACAATAAAAACGACAAATAACTTTATACGTTTTACTTACTAGAGAGAAATATGGAGCCAACAACACGTTTAATCGATCACATACTATCTTTTGCCCTCCTTGATCCTAGAATTGAAGCTGTAGTACTAACAGGATCATTAGGCCGCAATAAAAAGATAGACAGTTATTCTGATATTGATATAGAGCTTATCGGTCATGGTGCGACTGAACTCGCAAAAAACCGACATTGGTTATCACAATTTGGTGATGACCTTGTTAACTTACAATTAGAGTGTGAAGATCCTAAAGGTAAGCTTTGGCCTATTTATTTACATGTTTTAGCTCAAGGTCGCAAAATGGATATCATGATGGCAGAGCCTGAACGTATTTTTAACATGAAAAGTGAAGGGCTCAGCCCAGTTTACCAGCGTGGATATCAAATCCTACTTGATAAAACAGGTTTATGTGACGGGCTTCCTGAAATTAGCGTTATAACGCCTCCTATGCTTTCAAAAGAGGAAGCTTACAGTAATGCTCAAGAATTCTGGTTTGAAGCCACACAAGTCGCTGTAGCCATTCTACGCCATGAGTTTTGGTTTGCTAATTATCGCATGAATGATATGCGTGAATGGTTGATAGCCTTACTTGAACAAGTTGCATTACAAACATCAACACAAGATGTGTGGTATCAAGGAAAAAACCTAAAAGAGTGGCTACCTAAGTTTTATTCATTACGTTCATTAGAAAGTACACTTGCAATGAGTACCCCTTATGAAGCCGCCGCCGCCCTTTCTGTGATGATGGCATTTTTTCTTGATGCTTCAAAACAGCTAAATCACCCAATTGATACTGCGATAAAAACGCAAGAACTTGTCAGTAATTGGCTAATTGACAATGAATTTTTGACTGAAAATGAATACACCCAGATTACATCATCGATTGTTTGTCATTACTGATTTCAATGTGATTGTTAATTAAAGCAAGGTAGTTTTTTCAATTTTGAGAAAACTATCTTCATTGTTTAATAAAACAATGCACTGCATTATCAAAAAATAGAAAAATAGCTAAGAGTTTGTTTACTGTTCTGTTTAGGGAATGATAGATATACGGAGAAGGGATTGAAATGGTGGGTCGTGGGCGATTCGAACGCCCGACCAATTGATTAAAAGTCAACTGCTCTACCGACTGAGCTAACGACCCATTTCAATAAAAACGGATTGATGTTCGAAAATGGTGGGTCGTGGGCGATTCGAACGCCCGACCAATTGATTAAAAGTCAACTGCTCTACCGACTGAGCTAACGACCCTTTTTCGAACTCGCCACATTCTCTGTGGCAACGGCGGGTAATAATACTGATTTAATGTTTTTGTGCAATGTTTTTTTTCAAAAAAACATTCAACCGCTGAAAAAACAATCATTTAACCCCGAAAATGCAACATTTTACATTACGGGGTCAATAATTAGAGTGTTCCTAGCTGCTTTTGCGCTAATTTAGCGCCAGCGCTATTTGGATATTGCTTAATCACTTGTTGGTAAACAGCTTTAGCATTATCCTTTTGCCCTTTCTCTTGCATGATCAAACCTATTTTATAAAAGGCTTCACTTGCTTTTTGAGATTTTGGATAGTTTTTAACAACAATAGCAAATGTGCTTGCAGCCTGATCCTTATTACCTTTTAGATAATACATCTGACCCAACCAAAATTGTGCATTTGATTGATAGCTAGACTTCGGATAGTTATTGATAAAGTTGTTTAATTCAACAATTGCCTTATCGTAATCTTTAGAATTCAATACGATATCAATTGCTGCATTATAATCGGCCTTCTCATCACCTTGTCCTGAATTAGTTGCCGCAGGAGGTGTTGAAGAAGCAGTATTATCAGGTTGAGTGGCTTCTGTTGATGTTGAAGCTCCGCCACCAAGGCTATCTAATTGTTGATAGATGTTGCGTTGGCGTTCAACAACTTGATTTAACTGATATTGATTTTCCTGAATTTGACCACGTAACATATCAATATCACGCTGAGAATCAGCGAGTTGTTGCTGTAATTGGGTCAAAAGCTGGCTGTGAGCATTTGAAAAACGCTCAAGTTGGGCGAGTCGTTCATCGGTCGAACCTGAACCGATATTACTGATTGGCGCTTGGGCAATAGCGGCTACAGGAGCCGCTACGCCAACCAGTAACAACAGACTCATCAAGAAAGGTCTGAAGTTACTGTTGTTCATGC
Source organism: Proteus sp. LHD240705 (assembly GCF_047921555.1). NCBI lineage: Bacteria > Pseudomonadati > Pseudomonadota > Gammaproteobacteria > Enterobacterales > Morganellaceae > Proteus > Proteus sp. LHD240705. The sequence goes on along the minus strand of NZ_JBLRMI010000003.1, from coordinate 120,204 downwards.
CGTTCTCTTAGTAATCCAGTACTGCACGACGGTTTTTCGCATAAGCGGCTTCGTCATGACCCAGTACAGCTGGTTTTTCTTTACCGTAAGAAACGATTGACAGTTGATCAGCAGATACGCCTTTACCTTGCAGGTACATTTTCACAGCGTTTGCACGACGTTCGCCCAGAGCGATGTTGTATTCTGGAGTACCGCGTTCGTCAGCATGACCTTCTACAGTGATACGTACTGATGGATTTGAACGCAGGAATGCTGCGTGTGCATCTAACAGGTTAGCGTAGTCTGAGCTAATGTCATATTTGTCAAAACCGAAGTAAACGATGTTTTGTTGTTTCAGTTGTTCTAATTGCTGACGTGCTAATTCTTCAGCAGTAGGACCTTGTTCAACAACTGGTACATTGTTTGTATCAGTTTGATCGTCGTTTTTGTTTGAGCTACATGCTGCAACAGCAACGAGTGGTAATGCTAACATCAACCCTTTAAACACTTTGTTTAATTGCATCTCTATTTGTTCCTTTATTTGTTTGCCATACATAATTTTTATGCATCACATAAACGGTGACCAGGCAGGTGATTTAACCTGACCGTCAGTCGCCGGAAGACGCGCTTTGAAACGTCCATCTGTCGATACTAGCTGCAAAATGGTGCCTAAGCCTTGTGTAGAGCTATAAATAACCATTGTGCCATTAGGAGCGATGCTTGGCGTTTCATCCAGAAACGTATCTGTTAGATATTGTACAGAATTAGTTTCTAGATCCTGCTTAGCGATATGTTGCCTACCGCTTGCAGAACTTACCATAACTAAGAAACTACCGTCTGGGCTTACTGCTGGGTTTTGGTTTTGTCTACCTTCCCAAGTAATACGCTCTGGTGTTCCTCCGTTAATATTAACCTTATAAATTTGAGGGTTTCCACCTTGATCTGAAGTATAGACCAAAGTCTGCCCATCTGGCATCCAAGATGGCTCAGTATTATTACTTCTACCATTGGTTACCTGTGTCATATTCCCACTTGCTAAATCCATAACATACAGATTTAAACTACCGCTTTTAGAAAGAGCAAATGCAAGTTTAGAGCCATCAGGTGAAAACGAAGGTGCACCATTATGTCTTGGGAATGATGCAATTTGGCGAATCTCACCTGTTGCTAATGTTTGTACCACTAAAGCAGATTGACCACTTTCAAAGGTTACATATGCAAGTTTAGCACCATCTGGTGACCATGCTGGTGACATTAATGGCTGTGATGAACGATAAACACGATCTTGGTTAAATCCATCATAATCTGAAACGCGCAATTCATAAGGATATGCGCCACCATTTGTCACAACAACATAAGCAATACGTGTACGGAATGCACCACGAATACCCGTCAGTTTTTCAAAAACTTCATCACTAGCGGTATGTGCAGAGTAACGTAACCATTTAGATGGAACTTTAAACTCGCTTTGAGATAAAACCGCACCTGGAGAGCCAGCAACATCAACTAACTGATAGCTCACTAAATATTGGCCATCCGCTGATGGTTGCACACGTCCTACGACAACAGAGTCAATACCTAATGCCGTCCAAAGTGCAGGTTGGACTTCAGAAGCAGTAACTGGTTGTTGAGGTATACGAGACACATCAATCGGATTAAATTTTCCGCTATTTCGTAAATCAGCCGCAATTATACCAGCAACATCTTCTGGCATTTGACCTGTGCCTTCCCATTTAAAAGGAACAACACCAATAGGGCGTGCAGTATTTACCCCTTGTGTAATTTCAATTCGAACTTCAGCGTTAGCCAGAGTGGTTACGCATAAAATCAAAAGCCCGAAAATAACATTTAATGCCTGCTTCATCATGTCTCCCTTTTATTATTGCGGTTATTACGCAATAACGCACAGAATAGTAACAAACGCTTTTCAACAACACCATACAACGCATCAATAACATTCTAAAATAGCTATAAATTAGTGTATGTTTTCCTACAATCAGACAGTTTTATGGTTTAAACTCAATTACTGATGATTTTACTTGTTCATAAACATCTTTCGGTGGCTTCGGTAGTGTAGCTGTATTCGCCGCTCTTAATGCCACTTGGCATAATGCAGGATCGCCACCTGCAATCTTCGCATTAATTAGCATCCCATCAGGTGCAATGCTAATTCTTAGCTCACAAGTTTTACCTTTGTATAATTCAGGATCAATAAACTTCTGTTCTATTGCAATTTTCAGTTGGCCTTTATAGCGATCTACACCTTCACCATTTGCGCCAGTACGATTTCCACCGCCTTGGCCTGCTGCTGATGCACCGCTTTGTTTGCTACCATCAGCCACTAAACCATCAAGTAAATTATTTACTGTTTTACTTTGCTGTTGAGCTGCCGCTTTTGCTTTGGCTTCTGCCGCTGCTTTAGCTTTCGCTTCTGCGGCAGCCTTTGCTTTAGCATCGGCTTCTGCTTTGGCTTTTGCATCCGCTTCAGCTTTGGCTTTAGCATCCGCTTCAGCTTTGGCTTTAGCATCCGCTTCAGCTTTGGCTTTAGCATCGGCTTCTGCTTTAGCCTTCGCTTCTTCCGCTTTTTGTTTCGCGGCTAATTCTGCTTGTTTCTTGGCTTCTGCCTCAGCTTGTTTTTTAGCATCAGCTTGTTCTTTTAAGATGCGATCGCGCTCTGCTTTCGCTTGTGCAGCCGCTTCTTCTGCAACTTTTTGTTCTTCTTTTGCTTTAGCGGCAGCTAATGCAGATTCACGTTTTTGAGCTTCTGCCGCTTCTTTCGCTTGTAAACGTTCAACTTCTAACGTTTTCAAACGTTCTTGTTCTTTCATTTGCTGCTGACGCAACTCTTCTTCTTGTTGCTCAGCACGCTCTTTTCGCTCTTGCTCGGCTTTTTGGACGTTAGCTTGTTGCGCTTTTTGCTGGTTATACTGTTGTACCACCGCATTAGGATCAACCATAATAGCATCAATAACTTGTCCATCAGATCCACCGCCACCACCTAAATCCCATTTCTGAGTTAATGACCCCCAGATAAGCAATGCGACAACGAGTAAATGCAAGGCGGTAGACAAGATAACTGAACCGCTCAATTTACTTCGGGTTGGTTTCGTCTTCTTTCCCACGCTATCATCCAAACTTATTTCAACCTAATTACATAGGCTGAGTCATTAAACCTACAGACTTAACACCTGCTTGACGTAACATGTTGAGCGCTTTAATTATCTCATCATAAGGAACATCTTTAGCACCGCCAATAAGAAAGACAACTTTCGGATTTTTTTCCAGTTGTCGTTTAGCTTCAGCCATAATCTGTTCTTGTGGTAATAATTCTAACACTTCCTGATCAACACGAATGTTGTATTGCCCAACACCTGCAACTTCAACAATTACAGGAGGGTTATCGTTACTTGAAACAGTTTGTGTCTCTGTTGCTTCAGGAAGATCAACCTCAACACTTTGCGAGATAATAGGTGCTGTTGCCATAAAAATAAGTAACAGCACTAATAATACGTCGAGCAAAGGAACAATGTTAATCTCTGATTTTACGCCTCGGCGGCTACTGCGACCCCGTGCCATCAGCTCTCTCCTTCTGCGTTAACTATTTCTTTTCTGCGGAGGTAAAAGCTTGGCGATGTAAAATCGTCAGGAACTCTTCCATAAAGTTATCGTAACTTTGTTCCAGTTTATTTACACGCTGCGTAAACCGGTTATAAGCCATAACTGCGGGGATTGCCGCAAATAAACCGATAGCTGTTGCAATCAGAGCTTCAGCAATGCCGGGGGCGACCATTTGTAATGTTGCTTGTTTAACACTACCTAATGCAATAAATGCGTGCATAATCCCCCAGACTGTACCGAACAGACCAATATATGGGCTGATAGAACCGACAGTACCAAGGAAAGGAATATTATTCTCTAAAGATTCTAATTCACGATTGAAAGAAACACGCATAGCCCTTGATGCACCATTAACAACCGCATCAGGAGCATGAACGTTTGCTTGATGCAAACGGGCAAATTCTTTAAAGCCAGAATGAAAAATTTGCTCTGAGCCAGATAATTCATCACGACGAGCTTGGCTATCTTTATATAAACGTGCCAAATCAGTACCTGACCAGAATTTATCTTCAAAATCTGCAGCTTCACGATCGGCGGCATTCAGAACTTTAGTTCGCTGAATAATAATCGCCCAAGATGCAATAGAAAATCCGATTAAAAGCAACATGATCAACTTGACTAAAAGCCCTGCTTTTAGGAAGAGATCGATAACATTCATGTCAGCCACTACTTAAACTCCGCGATAATGGACTTAGGAAGCGCTACTGGCTTCATTTTTGATGAATCTACGCAGACAACGAGCACTTCTGCGCTGCACAATACACAACCATCTTCATTAATAATTTTTTGAGAAAATGTCATCGAAGCACCACGCAATGTGGTAATTTCACTTTCTACTTGCAAAAGATTATCAAGTCGAGCTGGCGCAATATATTCTATTGATAATTTACGTACAACAAATACAACATGATTATACTCCCGTAAATCATGCTGATGAAAACCTTTTTCTCTGAGTAGTTCAGTTCTAGCGCGTTCAAAATATTTCAGATAACTGGCGTGATAAACAACACCACCAGCATCAGTATCTTCATAATAAACACGAACAGGCCAAAGAAACTGCATAGTACCTTCCTTACATTTCCCGAGTTAAGTCCATAAATAATGTAGCTATAGGTTACCTAACTATACTTAAGCGGTCGCTCTAAGGGAATCGTAGTAACGTAAAGAATAGAAAACGCAGTTTTCAGGCGCCAATCATAAACTCTTCTTTGCAACACGCAATATGCTTTGTGCTCTGAATAGAAAAAATATTTTTATTAAGACAGCATAAAAATGCTTGCTAATTAGAAATTCATAGATTGTCTAATTTAGTAGTATTATTTTTAATGACAGAAAAAAACCAGTTAAAAAACTGGTTTTCCATATAAATCAATTAATTATTTGAGATTGGGGTTTCATGAAGATAGTGCCATTGCCAACTCCCATCATGAGAATTGCGTCTTAATAACACCACAGACTCGCGCATAAGAATTTTCTTATTTTCACTATGTGTTTCTTGATATCTGACAAGCGCCAAACAATCTGATTGGTAAATTATTTTATAATTATCCGCTTTTATTTTCAGACTACTTCTTTTTCCTGCATTTTGTCTGAACATCGCAATAACGTCATCATAACTCACCGCTTTTCCGCTGATCCCAACCATTGAAAACTCTTGAGATAAAAGATTTTCTATTTTTGTAATAGCAGCAACTGGTAGTGGATATTGCGTAAAAACAGTTTCAATCTCATCATGCAAAGATTTAATGCTTTCTATAATTAAATCACTATTAGAATTCATCTTGTATTTCCTGTGTAATAACTTTTGTCTTTAGTGTAAGTAATAAAGTAAGAGGTAATATGCCTATCAAGGCGCATATTAAAAAAGTCATGCTATAAGCAGTTTGTGGTAAACAAAAAAGAGAAAAAATATTAAATAACATAGCAACCATAGTTGCCCCAACACTAAAAACAACTTGTCGGTTAATATTCCAAATAACACTTGCTTGAACTAATTTTTTTGCACTAAAGTCATACAATGCTGTGGTTTGCGCCGTGTTTGCGCCAATTCCCCCACCCACTCCGATAATTAGATATGCAATAATAAGTAATGGAATATCTGTATTGCTATTTACAAAGGTTAATAAGGAGATACCAATACTGTGTAATAGCAATGCAATAATAAATAAGCATTTCATACCTAATTTATTATAAAGTGCACCACTTATTATCATTGAAATAAAGGCACCCAGTGCATACAACAACATAAAAATCCCCGTGCCTTGAGCTGTAAATTTTAAATATTGTTGTAAATAAAAAATAGCGAGGATATTCACTCCAGTAAAAACACCTGGAATACAGTAGTAAATAAAAATAGAGAGCGATAGATTTCTATTTTTTAATAATGCTAGATTAATAACCGGCGATGAATGGCGTCGATAATGGTAATAATAAAGTACAGCAAAAATTGTTGAAAGTACGGCAATCACTAAAGCAAGTAATGTTGAGTGATATTCACCATATGCAGATAACGCAAACAATCCAGATACAATAATCAAACTAATAAGAATGATACCTTTAATATTAGGCATTACATTTTCTTTAGGTAAAAGCTCTTTTACCCAGATAAAGGCGAGAAATGCCGTAAGTAATGAGAAAGGAATATTGCTATAAAAAACCCAACGCCACGAAACCACATCAACAATAAATCCACCCAGTGTGGGTGATATTGCTGGTGCAATCAGCGCTATCGCCATAATAAGCGTTGATATTTTACTTCTCTCATGCCCTTGAAAATATTGAAAAGTTAATGCTTGCCCTATTGGGATTAACAGTCCACCACTCACACCTTGAATAAAGCGCCAAAAAATAAGTTCGATGAAAGAGTGAGAATATCCCACTAATGCGACCGATAAACTAAACATCAACATTGACGTTACCATCAATGCTTTAATTCCAAAACGTTGAGATAACCAGTGACTCAATGGAATAATTAATGTTAATCCCAGAATATAACTATTTGAAACCCATGTAACAGAAACAATAGAGATCTGCATATCATCGGCAATTGCAGGTAATGCAATTGCTGACATAAAAATGTTAATGCAATCTATAAAGAAGCCCAGCAGAAATATAGATGCAATTCGATAGCGGTAAGTCATAAAAATCCTCCACGCATAGAGTACGGAAGATTGACGAATTTCGTCTATCTGACAAAATAGAATTTATTGTTTAATCAGAGTAAACAATCATGCAAAATCAAATTGATCGAATTCGCTCTTTTATTGCTGTTGTTGATACGGGATCATTTACTCAAGCGGCAAAATACTTGCGTTTAAGTAAATCGATGGTGAGTATTCATATCAAAGCGTTAGAAACAGAATTAGATGTGTCATTACTCAATCGTAATACGCGGCGATTTTCACTAACTGAAACTGGTGAAATGCTTTATCAAGATTTTCGCCAAGTGTTAAATCAGTTAGAACAAACTTTAGATAAGGCGCGATTAGGACAACAAGAATTACAGGGATCGTTGAGATTAAGCTCAACGGCTGAATTTGGTGAACACTATATTTTGCCATTACTTAATCAATTTATGCAGTTGCACCCAAAGCTAAAAGTACAATATGCGTTTAATTCTTCTATTGAGGATTTAATAAACCATAAACTTGATCTTGCCATTCGTCTTGGCACATTAAAAGACAGTAATTATCGCTCTACAAAACTGGCGGATTATGAGATATGTTTAGTTATCTCACCTTATTTGTTGCAAAAGTTCTCAATAAAAACCATTAATGACTTGAACACTATTCCTTATTTAACAAATAGTAATTTGCGCCAAAGTAAGCTTTCAGCCTCTTCAGAATTCAATACCCTTCTCTCTCAATTAGCTCAAGATGCCTGCTTCGAAACAAATACTATTGCTGCATTAAAGAAAATGGCACTAGCGCATTCAGGAATGGCTATTTTACCACATTGGTATATTCATCAAGAATTATTGGAAAATCAATTAGTAGTGCTATTTCCTGAACTATCGCTATTAACACAATCCGTTAATATTATTTTTCCTTATAGCGAATACATCCCAAGAAAAACACGTTTATTTATTGATTACTTAAAAGAGAATATTCAATTATAGAAACACGGGGACGAAAGAATTTAGCGCGGTTTTATAGAAAATAAAATACCTTATTTCTTTTTCATATTATGAGCAGAAATAAGGTATTTTTTTAGAAGAAAAAGTAACTTAACCCAACAACTAAAATAATAATTGCAGGGATTGGATGTAATAAACATTTTGCAACAACATGTTTAGGACGAAATGCTAGACCAAAAGTTGCACCAGCACACACAGACCAAATAAGAAGAATACCTTGCCAAATTGCAAGTGAACTTGTGTTCGCTGCAAATCGGCTAGGATCCCACATGACACAAAATGCCATGACCAACGCCATGATTAAAACAAGAGCCCTAATAGGGCCCTTGTCTAGTAGTTGGTAGCTTTTATCCAACATTATTCTTCACTTTCTGAAGTTTTTTTAGCTTCAGCGTGTTCGAAAGCCAGTCCTGCGATCACCGCAATACTACAAGCGAAGAGTGTGCCGAGGATCCATGCAAAATACCACATTCTCTATGCTCCTTAGTAAAGAGTATGATTATTGCCTTCGATAAATTTCTTATCGAGGCGACCGTGCATTTTCCAGTAACACCAAATGGTGTAAAGGAGAACGATAGGTACAAAGATAATCGCAACAACTGTCATTACCTGAAGAGTAAACAGGCTAGAAGTTGCATCCCACATTGTTAAGCTCACATCTGGGAAAGTGCTTGAAGGCATCACAAATGGGAACATAGTCACACCACAAGTCAGGATAACACAAGCAATAGTCAGTGAAGTGAACAGGAATGCCCAACCACCTTTGTTTGCTTTAGTTGCAACAATCGCCAGTAATGGAGATAACAGACCTAATGCAGGCAGCGCCCATAATACTGGATAGTTGTTGTAGTTAGTCATCCAAGCACCCGCTTCGTGAGAAACGGTTTTCAGCAGTGGAGATGATGGACCTGCTGTATCAATAGCACTTGTAATAATAAAGCCATCAATACCATAGATTAACCACACACCTGCTAATGCGAATGCGATAAACGTAATTAATGAGGTAATATACGTTGTTTTACGAGTACGCTCATGTAACTCACCAGTAGTACGCATTTGAAGATAGCTTGCACCGTGTGCAACAATCATCATTAAGCTAACCACACCCGCTAATAAACCGTATGGGTTTAATAGGCTTAACAGGTTAATCAGGGCGTTAGTCGTACCGTTATAAGATACACGTTGCATACTATCGACTTCTAATGGAACACCTTGTAGCAGGTTACCAAAAGCGACACCGATAACTAATGGTGGAACGAAGCTACCAATAAAGATACCCCAATCCCACATGCCGCGCCATTTTGGAGATTCCAGTTTAGAGCGGTAGTCAAAACCGACTGGACGGAAGAATAATGCCGCCAGTACGAAGATCATACCGAAATAGAAACCAGAGAATGCCGCAGCATAAACCATTGGCCATGCAGCGAATAATGCACCACCCGCTGTGATTAACCATACTTGGTTACCATCCCAGTGAGGAGCAACAGAGTTAATTAAAATACGGCGTTCAGTGTCATCTTTAGCGATCACGCGTAGTAACACACCCACACCCATATCAAAACCATCAGTGACTGCAAAGCCAATCAGTAAGATACCAATCAGTAGCCACCAAACAAATCGCAATACTTCATAATCAAACATAGTGGACTCCTGTGTTACTTACTTTGTGCAGAAGATGCGTTCTTCTGTTCAAAGTGATAGCGACCCGTCTTCAGGCTACTCGGCCCAAGGCGACCAAATTTGAACATCAGGAACATTTCAGCAACTAGGAATAATGTGTACAGACCACAGATAAGACCCATAGATACAAGGATATCAGCCTGTGTCAGTGAAGAAGTTGCTACAGCCGTAGGAAGGATTTCACCAATTGCCCACGGTTGACGTCCATATTCTGCAACAAACCAACCTGCTTCAACTGCAATCCATGGTAATGGAATACTTAACAGAGCAGCACGCAGTAACCATTTATAGTTACCAATACGGTTAGACAGAACTGTCCAGAAGGAAATCGCAACAACCAGTAACATCAGGAAGCCTGCGGCAACCATGATACGGAATGACCAAAACAGTGGTGCGACATTAGGAATAGTGTCTTTTGCAGCAGATTTGATTTGCTCTTCTGTTGCATCAACAACTTTATCAGTATAACGCTTCAGTAATAAACCGTAGCCTAAGTCTTGTTTAGCGTCATTAAAGGCAGCACGAATAGCAGGATCAGTATTACCTGAACGCAATTCACTTAATAATTCGTAAGCTTTCATACCATTACGAATACGAACTTCGTGTTGACTCATCAGATCATTAAGACCTAATACTGGTGTATCGAAAGAACGCGTTGCAATAATACCCATCACATAAGGGATTTGTAATGCAAACGAGTTTTCCATTTTTTCTTGATTAGGGAATGCAATCAGATTAAATGCAGCTGGAGCGGCTTCTGTATGCCATTCACCTTCAATTGCAGCCAGTTTGGTTTTCTGTACGTCACCCATTTCGTAACCAGATTCATCACCCAGTACGATAACAGATAATACAGCTGCGATACCAAAAGTAGCAGCAACTGCGAAAGAACGTTTTGCAAAACCGATATCACGACCTTTGAGCAAGTAGTAAGAGCTGATACCCAGAACAAAGAATGCACCAGTACAGTAACCAGCAGCAACGGTGTGAACAAATTTAACTTGAGCGACAGGGTTTAAAACCAGATCAGCAAAACTCAACATTTCCATTCGCATGGTTTCAAAGTTGAAGTCTGCAGCGACAGGGTTTTGCATCCAACCATTCGCAACAAGGATCCACAGTGCAGAGAAGTTAGAACCGAAAGCAACTAACCAAGTTACCATCAAGTGCTGCTTCTTACCTAAGCGATCCCAGCCAAAGAAGAACAATCCGACGAAAGTTGATTCTAAGAAGAACGCCATTAAACCTTCGATTGCTAAAGGCGCACCGAAGATATCACCGACGTAATGAGAGAAATATGACCAGTTAGTACCAAATTGGAACTCCATGGTCAACCCAGTTGCGACACCCAGAGCAAAGTTAATACCAAATAACTTACCCCAGAACTTTGTCATATCTTTGTAAACTTGTTTACCCGACAGAACATATATCGTTTCCATGATTGCCAGCATAAACGCCATACCCAGCGTTAATGGGACAAACAGGAAGTGATACATTGCTGTTAAGGCAAACTGTAACCGTGACAGTTCGACAATATCAAACATCTTGACTCCTTGCTCCTAGCAGGAAGACACCGACTTGCGGCAACCCGACTTTATTAAATTATAAAGCCTCATAACTACCAGCAATAAATGCCTCTAAAAACAACAACGAATATTAAAGACCAAAAACACAATACCTTACAAATAGTACGCTTATATTTACATATAATAAATATATTTTGCGTGACCCAGATTTGAATTCTGAGCTTAGGTCAACAATACGACTTTTAGGTTTGTAATAGCATATTTGATCGTGTGCCAATTTAAGCATATTCAGAAATTTTTGCCACAATTAATAACTTGACCCACATCAAAAAAACACTTTAATGTTAACTAGTTGCGAATAAATTACCCAATAGTTACCATTGTGTTAATGCAATGTTGTTTTTATTTTTAAGTGTAATTTACCTCCTTATATTTTCCATAAAAAAATTAACTTTTTATTTTCATAAAAGACTTAAAAATAAACACTTTTAATTGTGTTTTATTAATTTTAATATCAATTTCATTTTTTTGCAGGTAAATAATAAATATTTTAAAAAAATAATCTATTAATTAATAAGTTGAAATTTACAAAAATGTAAATATAAAAAAATACTCTTAATTATTTTATCTAATAAAGATATATAAAAAATCTGATCTTGATTATCCATTCCTAATGTTATTTCTTTTTTAGTTTCTTTTTTATTCTAAATAAACGAAGTGCAATAAATGTGTATTTAATTGATAAAGCACGAATCCGTTATTATCAATAAAAATAAATATCAATAAAAATCAATCAGATACCCAATAAAAATAAGTTATTTATTGAATGGAATGAGCAAAAACACAAAAACTCTTTTACTATATTCTCTTATCTAAATGGGGTGCTTTTCGAGATCCTCACGAACGTCTTATTATCAATTTTTATAACGGTAAGAAGGTCATAATTCATCTTTAATCGTCATTTTGATGTTTTATCATAATAAAAAGGTATTTTTTCCTATCAAAGAACTTACCTTCCCCTCTTCCCCACGCATTCATTAACATGTTTAAAAGTCTATTTTCTTAGCAAAAATCAGTCTTACAGCGTGATCCTTGTATAAAATTAAAGCTAGTTATTACGATATTTATAGAAGCACTTATATTGAAAACAACATGAAACAAGTGTTCATTTTTTCTAACGACACTCTTTTTCACTCAAAACACGTATTTAAAATATTATTTTTAACAATTCAGGAGACTTATTTATGGTTTATATCATTATTTTTAGGCTCTACAAGAAAGTAAATAAATAGAAAAATGATGTTTTGAATACAGATCAATTTAAGAAAAAAACAATATAAAACAATTTATTAGCGTAAATTTAGGTAGGATATTGATGTGTTAATTACAATATCAGCTATTGATATGACTATTAAATGAAACTAGAAATAAAAAATGCCAGCTTCTTTTTAGAAAACTGGCATTTAAAATAGTATCAATCTGAAATTATTAACAGAATTGTTACTTACTTGATCAGTGATTTAATTGCTTCGCCGATATCCGCTAAGCTACGAACTGTTTTAACACCAGCAGCTTCTAGGGCAGCAAATTTCTCGTCCGCAGTGCCTTTACCACCAGCAATAATGGCACCAGCATGTCCCATACGTTTACCTTTAGGCGCTGTTACACCCGCGATATAGCCAACAACTGGCTTAGTAACGTGATCTTTGATATAAGCAGCCGCTTCTTCTTCTGCGGTGCCCCCAATTTCACCGATCATCACAATCGCTTCAGTTTGTGGATCTTCTTGGAATAGCTTCAGAATATCAATAAAGTTAGAACCCGGAATTGGGTCGCCACCAATACCAACACAGGTTGATTGGCCTAAGCCAACGTCCGTTGTTTGCTTAACCGCTTCATAAGTTAATGTACCTGAGCGAGATACAATACCTACTTTGCCTGGTAAGTGGATGTGTCCTGGCATAATACCAATCTTACATTCACCTGGCGTGATAACACCCGGGCAGTTAGGGCCAATCATACGTACGCCAGCTTCATCTAATTTAACTTTAACAGTCAGCATATCCAGCGTAGGAATACCTTCAGTAATAGTGATAATTAGTTTGATGCCTGCATCAATCGCTTCTAAGATTGAATCTTTACAAAATGGTGCGGGTACATAGATAACTGTCGCAGTTGCACCTGTTGCTTCAACAGCTTCACGTACTGTATTAAATACAGGTAAACCTAAGTGCGTAGTACCGCCTTTACCTGGTGTTACACCACCGACCATTTGCGTACCATAAGCAATAGCTTGCTCAGAGTGGAATGTTCCTTGGCTACCCGTGAAGCCTTGGCAAATTACTTTGGTATTCTTATCGATTAAAATAGACATTATTTTGCCTCCGCTGCTGCAACAACTTGTTTCGCGGCATCAGTTAAGCTTTTAGCAGCGATAATATTTAATCCACTATCCGCTAATTTCTTGGTGCCTAACTCTGCATTGTTTCCTTCAAGACGAACAACCACAGGAACATTAACGCCAACTTCTTCAACTGCGCCAATAATACCGTCTGCGATTAAGTCACAACGAACAATACCGCCGAAAATGTTGACTAATACAGCACTGACATTTTCATCTGACAAAATAATCTTAAATGCTTCAGTTACGCGCTCTTTTGTTGCACCACCACCTACATCGAGGAAGTTTGCAGGCTCGCCACCGTGGAGTTTAACGATATCCATTGTCCCCATCGCTAAACCAGCACCATTGACCATACAGCCAATGTTGCCATCTAATGCAACGTAGTTCAGTTCCCATTGTGCAGCTTGTGCTTCACGAGGATCTTCTTGTGAAGGATCGTGCATTTCACGCATTTCTGGTTGACGATACAACGCGTTGCTATCTACGCCTAATTTACCATCAAGACAAATCAGATCGTCTTCTTTAGTAATAACCAGTGGGTTAATTTCGATTAAAGCAAGGTCGCGCTCTAAGAAAATAGAGGCTAATCCCATAAAGATTTTAGCAAATTGACTAACTTGCTTGCCTTTTAAACCCAGTTTAAATGCTAATTCTCTTCCCTGATAAGGCATAGGGCCTGTCAGTGGATCAATAATGGCGCGATGAATAAGTTCTGGCGTTTCTTCTGCCACTTTCTCAATTTCAACGCCGCCTTCTGTTGAGGCCATAAAGACAACGCGACGGGTACCACGGTCAACAACCGCTCCAAGATAAAGCTCTTTAGCAATATCAGTTGCAGCTTCAACTAAAATCTGTGTAACAGGCTGACCATTAGCGTCTGTTTGATAAGTGACTAAACGTTTGCCTAACCATTGTTCAGCAAATGCGCGGATCTCTTCTTTAGATTTAACGACTTTTACGCCGCCCGCTTTACCACGTCCACCCGCGTGAACCTGACATTTCACGACCCAAGGGCCCTGACCGATTTTTGATGCAGCTTCTTCTGCCTCGCGCGGCGTGGAGCAGGCGAAACCAGCAGGTGCTGGTAATCCATACCGTGTGAAAAGCTGTTTTGCCTGATACTCGTGTAAATTCATGATGTTCTATCCATAATCTTGTTGAAAGTCGGGCTTTCTTATTTTTTTGACTATAAGCCAGAGAAATCTGGCTTCACGAACACACTGTACTTCTTTGATGCTTGTGTCTGTTGCTAAGTAGGCAGGAGGAGCATCTCCTGCCTAAAAGCGATATTTATTACCTATACATCCAGTAATAAACGAGCTGGATCTTCTAGCATCTCTTTAACGGTTACTAAGAAACCGACAGACTCACGACCATCAATTAAACGGTGGTCATAAGACAGAGCCAGATACATCATTGGTAGAATAACAACCTGACCATCTACTGCCATTGGGCGATCTTTAATTGCATGCATCCCTAAAATGGCACTTTGTGGTGGGTTGATAATTGGAGTTGACATTAATGAACCGAAAACACCGCCATTTGTGATAGTGAAGTTACCACCTGTTAAGTCTTCAACAGTTAACTTACCGTCACGGCCTTTTACCGCTAACGCTTTGATGTTTTTCTCAATATCCGCCATGCTCATTGCATCCGCATCACGTAATACTGGTGTTACCAGACCACGCGGTGTTGATACTGCAATACTGATATCGAAGTAGTTGTGATAAACCACATCAGTACCATCGATAGAAGCATTGACTTCTGGATAGCGTTTCAGTGCTTCAACAACCGCTTTAATATAGAAAGACATAAAGCCTAAACGTACACCGTGGCGTTTTTCGAATGCTTCACCATACTGGGCACGCAAATCTTTGATTGGTTGCATGTTGATTTCGTTAAACGTTGTCAACATTGCAGTGGTATTTTTCGCTTCTAACAAGCGCTCTGCTACACGTTTACGTAAACGTGTCATTGGTACACGTTTTTCGCTACGGTGAGATAACAGTGCTTGAGGAACTTCTGCTACCGGTTGTGCCGTTGATTTATTCGCAACATGACCTTCGATATCTTGGCGAGTTAAACGTCCACCCACACCACTACCTTTCACATCAGCAGGGTTTATATCGTGTTCAGCCACTAAGCGACGCGCTGTTGGACTTAAGGCATCATTATTGCCTTTTTCAGCAATATCAGCACTTTGACGCTGTGCTGGAGTGCTATCTTGAGCAGGTTTCACATCAGCAGGAATGCCAGTGCTATCACCTAAACGAATACGGCCTAGTAATTGGCGTGAACCAACAGTAGCGCCTTCTTCTTCAAGAATACTTTCTAAAACACCTGCTTCACTTGCAGGGACTTCTAAAACAACTTTATCTGTTTCGATTTCAACCAGCACTTCATCGCGTTGAATGCTATCACCAGGTTTTTTATGCCAAGTTGCGACTGATGCGTCAGCAACTGATTCAGGGAGATCCGGTACTAGAATATCTACACTACTCATTTTCTATCCTTATTTATTCAACTTTCAGTGCATCTTCAACCAGAGCTTTTTGTTGCTCCTGATGAACAGAGGTATAACCAACTGCTGGAGAGGCTGATGCAGGACGTCCTGCATAACGTAATGTTGCGCCTGTAGGAATAGCATCACGGAAGTTATGCTGACTACAGTACCAAGCACCTTGATTCAGAGGCTCTTCTTGACACCAAATAAACTCTTTTACATGAGCATAAGGTGCGAGAATTTGCGCAATATCTTCGTGAGGGAATGGATACAGTTGTTCAATACGAATAATGGCAACGTTGTTTTGCTCATTAGCACGACGCTGTTCTAATAAATCGTAGTAAACCTTACCGGAACACATCACAACACGTTTCACATCAGCAGGTTTTAAATCATCAATTTCACCAATGACAGGTAAGAATTTACCATTTGCTAATTCATCCAATGCAGAAACCGCTAATGGATGACGTAACAGTGATTTTGGTGACATTACGATAAGTGGGCGACGCATACCACGTAACGCTTGACGGCGTAACATATGGTAAACCTGAGCCGGAGTTGATGGCACACAAACCTGCATATTTTGTTCTGCACACAGTTGCAGATAACGTTCTAAACGTGCAGAGGAGTGCTCAGGACCTTGGCCTTCATAACCATGTGGTAACAGCATGACTAAACCACACATACGACCCCATTTTTGCTCACCAGAGCTAATAAATTGGTCGATAACCACTTGAGCAACGTTTGCGAAGTCACCAAATTGTGCTTCCCAAATCGTTAAACCACGAGGTTCCGTTGTGGCATAACCATATTCAAATGCAAGTACTGCTTCTTCTGTTAATACAGAGTCCCAGACATTAAATTGTCCTTGAGCATTATGAACATTAGCTAATGGTACATAAACAGAGCCATTTGTTTGATTATGAATAACGGCATGACGATGGAAGAATGTACCACGTCCCGCATCTTCACCAGAAAGACGAATGGTGATACCTTGGTCAACTAAAGTCGCATACGCTAATGTTTCTGCTGCACCCCAGTCGAGTAGTTTCTCACCTTCTGCCATAACAGCACGGTCAGCATAAATTTTCTCAACACGAGACTGCATCACGATTTCTGAAGGAACGGTACTCACACGGCGCGCTAAATCTTGTAAACGCGTTTTCTCTACTTTATGTGGATACTCTTCATTCCATTCGTGATTTAAATACGGTTCCCATGTGTAAGAATGCAGACCCATTGGGCGGTATTCTTCAACAACACAATCACCACGATCCAGCGCATCGCGATAGAGATTAACCAGTTCAGTCACATCATTGGCATCAAGCAATGATTGTGCAACCAGTTTATCCGCATAAATTTTACGTGGAGTTGGATGTTTTTTGATTTTTTGATACATCAGAGGCTGAGTCGCATTTGGCTCATCAGCTTCGTTGTGACCATGACGACGGTAACAAACGAGATCAATCATCACATCGCGTTTAAAGGTATTACGGAAATCCAATGCTAAGCGAGTTACAAAAGCGACTGCTTCAGGATCATCTGCATTAACGTGGAAAATTGGTGCCTGAACCATTTTCACAATATCAGTACAGTATTGTGTTGAACGGGCATCTTTTGGATTTGAAGTCGTAAAACCAACTTGGTTATTGATAACAATACGAACTGTACCGCCTACTTCATAGCCACGCGCTTGAGACATGTTCAGGGTTTCTTGCACAACACCTTGACCAGTCACAGCAGCATCACCATGAATAGTGATAGGAAGAACCATATTGCTACGCGCTTCATCTAAACGATCACGACGAGCACGAACAGAACCGATAACAACAGGGCTAACAATCTCTAAGTGAGACGGGTTAAAGGCTAATGCAAGGTGAACTTGCGCTCCTTCAGTCGCAAAATCAGACGAGAAACCTTGGTGATATTTAACATCACCTGTTCCCAAATGCTCTTTATGAATACCCGCAAATTCATCAAATAAATCAGCCGGTTTTTTACCTAGGATATTAACCAGAACGTTTAAACGTCCACGGTGCGCCATACCAAGAACCACTTCACGAGTGTCTTGTTTGCCTGCATGGCGAATTAAATCTTTTAACATCGGAACTAATGCATCACCACCTTCTAAAGAGAAGCGTTTTGCACCTGGGAATTTCGCGCCTAAATAGCGCTCTAAGCCTTCAGCTGCTGTTAGCTCTGTCAGGAAGCGTAACTTTTCTTCTTTAGTGAATTGGTCTGCAACATTCACTGATTCTAAACGTTGTTGTAGCCAGCGTTTTTCTTCAGTATTAGTGATATGCATATATTCAGCACCGATTGAACCACAGTAAATGCGTTTCAGTGCTTCATATAAATCACCTAATTTCATCGTTTCTTTGCCGATAGCAAAAGAACCGACGTTGAAAGTTTCTTCAAAGTCTTCTTTAGTTAGATTATGGAAAGCGGGATCTAAATCTGGAACAGATTCTTGTTTCCATAAACCAAGTGGGTCGAGATTAGCGTTTTGGTGACCACGAAAACGGAAGGCATTGATGAGCTGCAAAACTTTAACTTGTTTTGAGTCCATTGCCGGATCGCTTACCGAGGTATGATATCGAGTGGATTCTTTTGCGAGGCGTCTGAAGTAGTCGCGGGTTTGAGAATGCGACTGTTCTATGCCTTGACTTGCGGGCAGTTGTTGAAAAATCTCTCTCCAACTTTCGTCAACAGAGTTTGGGTCAGTTAGGTAATCTTCATAGATATCTTCTATGTAAGACTGATTCTCTCCTGCTAGAAAAGTTGATTCTAGCCAGTCCTTCATTGCGCCGTTCTGCATTATGATCCCTTAAGCTATACAGCTTTAGTTCGCCGTGGATAACTAATACCGTGATTAAACGGTGTCGATTGCAAGGTTCTCTTATGACCCGCTATCTCGCAGGTTCTTTAAATATGGAGCTTTAGCTCTCAAGGAACCTTTAAGCACTGTCTTCAGTGTTTAAAGGTGCCTTACTATTTTTACCGCAAACGTCTAATTTAGTTTTTCCATTAACCGCCCTAACTATTTTAGGGCGGTTATTATTTTATGCACTACGTTTTAACAACATTGACTTAATATGACCAATCGCTTTTGTTGGATTAAGTCCTTTAGGACATACGCTGACACAGTTCATGATGCCATGACAACGGAACACACTGAACGCATCGTTAAGATCATCAAGACGAGATTCAGTTTCTGTATCACGACTATCAATCAAGAAACGATAAGCCGCTAACAATCCAGCAGGTCCGATAAACTTATCTGGATTCCACCAGAATGACGGGCAAGAGGTTGAACAACAAGCACAAAGGATACAATCATAAAGTCCATCAAGCTTTTCACGCTGTTCTGGTGACTGTAAGTTCTCACGAGCAGGAGGATTTTTGCCATTATTAATTAAATACGGGCGAATTTTCTCATACTGTGTATAGAACTGAGTCATATCCACTATTAAATCACGAATTACTGGTAAACCGGGTAACGGTCTGATCACAATTTTCTTACTTCCTTTCTGTAAAGATGAAATAGGTGTGATACAAGCCAAACCATTTTTACCATTCATGTTCACGCCATCAGAGCCGCAAACACCTTCACGACAAGAGCGACGGAACGATAAGGTAGGATCTTTTTCCTTTAATTGAATTAATGCATCCAACAGCATCATGTCACGCCCTTCAGGAACTTCGAGGGTGTAATCTTGCATATGCGGCGCATTATCAACGTCGGGATTGTAACGATAAATCGAAAATTCAAGTTTCATATTTAAGTCTCCGCAACTTCAATAACACCGCTAATTAATATGTACGCACTTTTGGTGGGAAGGCTTCACGCAGTTTTGGCTGCATATTGACTTCACGTCGTGTCATTGTTTCGGTTTGCGGTTGATATAATGTATGGCATAACCAGTTCGCATCATCACGTTCTGGGAAATCGAAACGGCTATGAGCTCCACGGCTTTCTGTACGGAAGTTTGCAGATACCGCAGTGGCATAAGCAGTTTCCATCAGGTTATCTAATTCTAAGCATTCAATACGCTGTGTATTAAATTCACTTGAATTATCATCCAGTCGTGCATTTTGTAAGCGCTCACGAATAACTTTCAGTTCTTCTAAGCCTTTTGCCATTGCATCGCCTTCACGGAATACCGAGAAGTTATGTTGCATACAAGATTGCAGCGCTTTACGGATTTCAACTGGATCTTCACCAGAGCGGTTGTTTTCCCAGCGATTTAAGCGAGTTAATGCGGCTTCAACATCAGAATCGCTCGCATCACGCATTGTACCTTGTTCCATCAGTGACTCTTTTAAGTGAACTCCTGCTGAACGACCAAATACAACGAGGTCTAACAGTGAGTTACCACCTAAGCGGTTTGCACCATGAACAGATACACAAGCAATTTCACCTACTGCGAACAATCCAGGAATAACGACATCTTCGCCCTTCTCGTTCACACGAATAGCTTGACCCGTTACTTTTGTTGGAATACCCCCCATCATATAGTGACAAGTAGGTATAACAGGAATTGGTTCTTTAACTGGGTCAACGTGTGCGAAAGTACGAGAAAGATCAAGAATACCTGGTAAACGAGACTCAAGAACTTCTTTACCCAGATGATCGAGTTTTAATTTCGCATGAGGACCCCAAGGACCATCACAACCACGACCTTCACGAATTTCGATCATAATAGAACGCGCAACCACATCGCGACCGGCAAGGTCTTTGGCGTTCGGTGCGTAACGTTCCATAAAGCGTTCACCGTCTTTATTTAACAGATATCCGCCTTCACCACGACAACCTTCAGTCACTAATACGCCCGCACCCGCAATACCCGTTGGGTGGAATTGCCACATTTCCATATCTTGCAGAGGAACACCTGCGCGAACAGCCATACCCACACCATCACCTGTGTTGATATGCGCATTTGTGGTTGACTGGTAAATACGACCTGCACCGCCAGTAGCTAAAATCGTAGCGTTTGCTTTGAAATAAACGACTTCACCCGTTTCGATGCAAATTGCAGTACAACCAACGATATCGCCATCTTGATTTTTCACTAAATCCAGTGAATACCACTCTGAAAAGATGGTTGTGTGATTTTTTAAATTTTGCTGATAAAGGGTATGCAACAATGCGTGCCCAGTACGGTCAGCGGCAGCAGCTGTACGTGCAGCTTGTTCACCACCAAAGTTTTTTGACTGACCACCAAATGGACGCTGATAAATACGACCATCATCTAGGCGAGAAAATGGGAGTCCCATATGTTCTAGCTCTAAAATTGCTTCAGGGCCGGTTTTACACATATATTCGATAGCGTCTTGGTCACCAATATAGTCGGAACCTTTTACCGTATCGTACATGTGCCATTCCCAGTTATCCTCATGGGTATTACCCAGTGCAACTGTAATACCACCTTGAGCGGAAACAGTATGAGAACGAGTAGGAAAAACTTTAGAAATCAGTGCACAAGACAGACCCATTTGAGAAATCTGTAAAGCGGCACGCATACCAGCACCACCTGCACCAATAACAACGGCATCAAACTCTCTTACTGGCAGATTCATTACACACCCCACACCACAATTGTTCCATAAATAAGATAAACCAACAGCGCAACAACAATAATCAGTTGTAAAGTCAGGCGTAATGCCAGCGGTTTAATATAGTCCGTTAACACTTGCCACATTCCGATCCACGCGTGAATAAGAATAGAAAGCAGGGTCAAGATGGTGAACACTTTGGTTAAGGATGAGCTAAAGAACCCACGCCATACCTCATAGGTTATTTCTGTTGTAGCAATAAATCCCACAAGATAAAGAACATATAAAACGATAATAATGGCTGAGGCACGAAGGAATAACCAATCCTGTATGCCAGTACGGCCTAAAGTAGAAGAATTACTTACCATACTAATACCCCCGCCAATATTGATAAAATAACTGTAATAACCATTGATGCAGCCGCTGAGTTGCGACCTACAATCAAGGTTTCATCAATAAAGCCGAAGTCCATTAACATATGACGAATACCACCACAAATGTGATATGCCAATGCCGTTAGGATGCCCCACAAAATAAATTTCGCGAAGAAGCCAGTCATAATTTCAGCAGCTTGCTGAAAACCTTCAGGAGAGGAGAGAGAGGTGCCAAGTAACCACAGTAAGATGCCAACTGCGACTAACATGATAACCCCAGAGACACGATGTAAGATCGATGCGATAGCAGGGAGTGGAAACTGTATCGTCTGTAAATCCAGATTGACAGGTCTTTGTTTTTTCACAATTTATGCCCACACAGCTTTTATAATTTTTCCTTCCTCCGGACCTGGATGGAAATCAAACAGCGAATGGGGTACAAAGGCACATTTTAAGTAAAATGTTAAATCCGTCTATTTTACAAAAAGTGTGGATTCGTTACGCTGGTTCTCCATACAACAACGGTTCCGGAGACCTGCGCGCAGTATAAGTGCTTCACAAAATTATTACAATTACCACACAACTTGTGTGCCCGACATTTGCCTCGAACAGTGAGAGGGATCACTATTTAATACATCCGATGCAAAAATGGTTATCATTTTTGACACATACACAACATTTTTATTACATTCACTGCATTATTTTAATGTTTATGTTTTTTTTGTGCGCAAACACGCTTCCAGAAACCTCAAACTTATGTAAAAGTGATAGCAGTACTAATTCTAAGTGCATTGCATAAAAAAGCACCTAAAAAAACATAACATCAAAAGCTCCTTAACATAAGTGACACACTATAGACCTAGACATTACGGGCACTAAATAAAACTCGGCTGGGTACCTTACATCAACTATAGTTTCACTATCGAAGTGCATCTTTATGAAGATACCCTCGATATTGTTAGGAGACATATAAGCGCTAAGGAGATTATAAATGGCTGATAACAAAGCTAAGCTAACGATTGCTGAAACATCTGTAGACTTGGACGTTCTATCCCCTACACTCGGTTCCAAAGTTATTGATATTCGTACTCTCGGCTCCAAAGGTTATTACACCTATGATCCCGGCTTTACCTCAACCGCCTCTTGTGAGTCAAAAATCACTTTTATTGATGGTGATAACGGTATCTTACTTCACCGTGGTTTCCCTATCGGGCAATTAGCGACTGAATCAACATACTTGGAAGTCTGTTATATCCTACTGTACGGTGAAGCACCGACACAGGAGCAATACGATAAATTTAAAACCACAGTAACTCGTCACACCATGATCCATGAACAAATCACCCGACTGTTCAATGGGTTCCGTCGTGACTCACACCCAATGGCCGTACTGTGTGGTGTTACAGGGGCTTTAGCTGCGTTCTATCACGATGCATTGGATGTCAGTAATCCAGTTCACCGTGATATCACGGCTTATCGCCTACTATCAAAAATGCCAACAGTGGCAGCGATGTGTTACAAATACTCGATTGGCCAACCTTTTGTTTATCCAAAAAATGACCTCTCCTATGCAGGTAACTTCTTGCATATGATGTTTGCAACACCATGCGAAGAGTATGTTGTTAATCCAGTACTTGAACGTGCAATGGATAGAATTTTCATCCTTCACGCAGATCACGAGCAAAATGCATCAACCTCGACTGTACGTACTGCGGGCTCTTCTGGTGCAAATCCATTTGCCTGTATCGCAGCAGGGATCGCGTCACTTTGGGGGCCAGCTCACGGTGGTGCTAACGAAGCTTGTCTGCGTATGCTGGAAGAGATCAAAACGGTTGAACACATTCCTGAATTTATTAAACGTGCAAAAGATAAAAATGACTCCTTCCGTTTAATGGGCTTTGGTCACCGTGTTTACAAAAACTACGATCCTCGTGCAACAGTAATGCGTGAAACCTGTCATGAAGTGTTAAAAGAATTAAACCTCAATGACAGCTTACTTGAAGTGGCAATGGAATTAGAACGTATTGCCCTAAACGACCCGTATTTTATTGAGAAAAAACTGTACCCTAACGTTGACTTCTACTCTGGTATTATCCTTAAAGCGTTAGGTATCCCATCCAATATGTTTACGGTTATTTTTGCTATTGCACGTACAATTGGTTGGATTGCTCACTGGAATGAAATGCACGAAGATGGTCTGAAAATTGCGCGTCCTCGTCAGCTTTATACTGGTTATGATGAGCGCGATTTCAAAAGTGAAATTAAAAAGAAATAATTGAGTTTTATTAATTATTTATCTTGCTAAGCCCCGTTTAAATCGGGGCTTTATGTTTTAAAATTATCAACAAAATCTAATCAGCTTTTTAAATATTCTTGCGGAGTTTGCCCTGTCATTTTTTTAAAAAAGGTAATAAAGGCACTATCACTGGCAAATCCTAATATCTGGCTAATATCAATATAGCGATGATGGGTAGCTAACAACTCAATGGCTTTCATTAACCGCCATTGTTGGCGCCATTGTTGATAGCTCAGTCCTGTTTCTTTGTAAAATAAGCGTGTGATCGTTTTTTCACTCGCCCCTACGAACTTTGCCATTTCTTGTAATGCTGGCGGTAAATCATCAAAGGATAAACGACTTAGCCGTCTATCTTTAGGCATAAATAAATGATTGGGTTGTCGCGGTGCCTGAGTGATTTCATCAAAGAAAACTGCCAATAGATTAGCGTAGCGCCCTTCTTCCCATTGAGTATCAAAATCAGCAATGGAAATTCGCTCTAATATTTCTCGTAAAAGAGGTGAAATTGTTAATATTTCACTCTCAATTGGAAAATTATCATGAAATTCTTCACTAATATAAACTGAACGATATCCAACAGAGGCATACATTTCGACTCGATGCTCAACTCTTGGGGGGATCCACGCAATCCTCATGGGAGGTAATACAGAAACGCGGGAGGCCAAAGTAATTCGCATACATCCTGACTGCGTAAATAATAACTGCCCTCTATCATGAGAATGAAATCCTGAATCGTGCTTTCCCATTTCTGCTGCAATACCAACGACTGATGCAAGATGCTCTTCTGGCACAAAGTGGTCGTATTGATTAAGCCAAGCCATCACTTGTCCTATTTGAAATATAATATGTCTTTATATATATAACGAGACATTCATTATCTCTGTATTCTGTTCATCAAGATTTAAGGATGTAGGATAAAAAAGATGAACAAAAAACTCTCTTTATGGTTAGCAATTGCGTTAATGATGTTTCCACAAATTGCAGAAACCATTTATAGCCCAGCACTTACTGATATTGCAAACGGCTTTTATGTCAGTGCAAACGAGGCTGGACAAACACTTTCGCTCTATTTCTTTGCGTTTGCATTGGGCGTCATTATATGGGGTCGATTATGTGATGTCATTGGTCGTCGTCCGACAATGTTAGCTGGGTTGTTTATTTATGCTATTGCTTGCCTTGGCGTTTTTATGACCAATGACTTTTCTGTATTACTTGGGCTGCGCATGCTCTCTGCTTTTGGTGCTGCGGTAGGCTCAGTCGGCACACAAACCATTATGCGTGATGTGTACAGTGGTGATGAACTGGCTAAAGTTTTCTCTGTTATGGGGGCAGCTATCGCTCTAAGCCCAGCAATTGGGATGCTAAGTGGTTCATTATTAGTGAGTTATGCTGGTTACCAAGGTGTATTTAGTGGCCTTGCCCTCCTCGCTATGATTTTACTGTTATGGAGTACTTTTGCTTTACCTGAAAGTCGCCCTAAAACAGTAAAAACAGCACCGTTAGGAGAAACTGCAATAAACATGCTTAAGGATAAGCAAATTGCT
This sequence comes from Proteus sp. LHD240705, assembly GCF_047921555.1. Lineage (NCBI taxonomy): Bacteria > Pseudomonadati > Pseudomonadota > Gammaproteobacteria > Enterobacterales > Morganellaceae > Proteus > Proteus sp. LHD240705. The sequence goes on along the minus strand of NZ_JBLRMI010000003.1, from coordinate 94,589 downwards.
AAAACAGTATTATTAATTGCCTTTTTTAATATCAGCCTATTTGCTTATTATCAATTGGCTCCTTTTATGTTTGATAATCAAGGTTATAGCGCAAGTACTTTTGGCTATAGTGGTATTGTGTTAGCAATAGGTGTGGGCATAGGTTCTTATATTAATAAAGCCTTATTAAACCAGCATTGGCAGTGTGAGAAATTAGTATTACTCGCGAGTTTTATTGCATTGATAAGTGCAGTCGGTGTTTATTTATTACGTAACCACATTAGCTTTGTTATTCCGATGATGGCCAGTGTTGTGGCTTATGGCATTGCTATTCCAAATATTTTAGCCACAGCATTAGCACAATATAAAGATCGTTTAGGCACTGCGGGGGCATTATTAGGTTTATTCTACTATCTATTAATTGGTGGCGGGCTTGCTCTTGCGGGATGGGGTCAAAGTTTAGCAATCACTTTACTGATTTGTAGTCTAGGTTCATTGTTACTCTCTTTTTCTCGTCAAACGACAAAATAATAAATTGATCCCGCACTGAATAAAAGGTACGGAATTTTTTCTAGCAATATTAAGTTTCGTTTTTTACTGTTAATTTTTAATCAATTTAGCTAAGGGTTAACGCTTATTTTGCTAAACAGACAATTCTTAATCTTTTTAAATTCAACAAAAAACACCTTTATTCTCATTTCTTCATTTTCAGCACTTTTTCCTAATATACCTATTTATATAAAGCTAAATTGAATATTAATAAAGTTCAGTTAAATTTTTTAGCGTTTATCTCTATTAATTTAACCAATAACACCTCTTATCTTTATTTATGATAGTGATAATCAAATTGTTCGCATTGCTATTTCATGGTAAAAAAAACTGTTTATCCATACATAGCTTAAGGAACTGGCGTGATAAAAAAAATCTTAGACATTTTTCCAATTTTTGGGAAAAAAGACGTCGCAATTACTGAAAAACACCTCCAAGAATCCCTCGTATTACTTGCTGTATTCGATGAAGGATTACCTAAACGTGCATTAAATTATGTCCTTACAGGTGAAAACCCTGAAGTGCTTTTTGAATTAAATAAGCTGGATGCTTCAAAAGCGGCCGTTTACTTTGATAAACCCGGTACGTTAGAGTGGTGGTATGCACATGGCGTAAATACAGGAAAATACAGTAAAATTATCACGCAAGGGCTAAATGCTCGACACAAACTCTATTCTAAAGTCGGTGATGGCTTTTCAGCAGAACAAGTGGCTCGTTACGGAAAAGTGCTGGCTGCGGCTTGCCAAGATATCAATATCAAAATAACAACCAAAGAAGTGCCATCTTGGGTGCTTTATCTGCTTATTGACGTATTTTATAACACCTATGAAAATGCGCGTAATCTAAACTTAGAACACCGTAAACATTGGAATATGGCATTTATTGCTAATATGGTCGAACAAGAAGCGAATATTGCGGGTGAAAATGCCTTATTTGCTGTGTTTGATAGAAAAGACATTTCTGAATACTATGGCACTAATCTTAAACGTATTTATGAATTAGATGATCTCTCTGATTATTTAATGACGCATCAAGAATTTATCCGAAAAGAATTAATTGAAAAACTTTCAGCTAACGGCTTAGTAGAACTGATTAATTACTTAAATAAGAATACCGTATTGCGCGACACCTTTGCCGATATTATCGTTTTACTTGCCACCAGCAGTTTAAAAACCGTTAAAAAAGCCGCAGAGCCAATTTTAGTCACCTTACCGCCTGAAATTGTTAAACAAAATCTTACCCATGTTTTAATGAATGGTACGCCAAAACAACGTACTCAAGCAGCAGATTTATTTGCACGCCAAGGTGAAAACCGTGATGTACTAGAAGAAGCGTTAAAACATGAAACCTCAAAAGCGGTAATGAAAAGTATTGAAAGCGCCCTACTACGTTTTAATGTTGCAGAAGATGCCAATACCGTAGAGGCCATTGAGACTCCTGATTTTACGCCATTAGAAGACACGCCATTACCTGATAGCGTTCGCGATATGATGGTCAATAACTTCAATGAGATATTGATCAAAGCCAAAGAAAATGCTGAACGTGAAATTGAAGAAAATAAAACGGCTAAACACACTTATAATTGGGCACAACGCCATTTAAAAGATTTATCTAAAATTGATGAAAAACAGTGTCGTGCAATAGTAGATAAACTGAACAGTGGACAAGGCTCTATTCAATCAAATGAAATTCAAATCATTAAACATAAAAATCGTGTTTTAAATTTACCTGAATATACTCTATTTCATGCTGTACGTGTGATAGTGAATAATCGCCAACATGCCGATCACTTCTCCTCTCATTATTTTAATGGCGAAATTCCTGAACGCTTGTTTAGTGATATTGAATTACGCCATCTTGAAGACGTACTGCAACGTTGCAACTTTAAAAATGCAACCCGCCTGACTGCTGCATTATGTTTAGAATCTTATGAAGATGGTTTAAAACGCTTCCGTAGACCAGAGCAAATTTGGCCTTTCTTCTCTCAACATCCAGATTATATCGCTGAAGCGCTGAATTTAATGCCAAGTCAAAGCGAGCGTCGCTATCGCCAGTTTGAAATTTCACAAGGCATTAAAGTACTAGGTCGTTTCCCTACCATTCCAGCACAATTCGTGCCTCGAATTATGGAGCTGGCATTGGGTGAAAATAAAATGCACCGCGTTTCAGCGCAGAATTTACTTGAGACACTACCAAATATTCATACAAGTGCTCAAGAAGGTTTATCTTCTGCGAAACAAGAAATTCGCGTTACCGCTATTGAGTGGTTGGCACGTTTAAAAAATCCAGAATCATTACCTGCATTGAATGCCTTATTGAAAAAAGAGAAACGCGAAGTAGTACGAGCCTCTTTATTAACCGCGTTAGAGGAACTTGGTGAAGATATCTCAAGTTATTTATCACCAAAAACGCTATTAGCTGAAGCTGAAAAAGGTCTTAAAGCCAAAGCACCTGCAAGCCTCGCTTGGTTTAACTTTGATGCTATTCCTGCATTAACGTGGGAAAACAAAAAAGCAGTTGATCCAGCGATTATTCGTTGGTGGATTATTCTGGCAGTAAAACTAAAAATGCCAGGAGGAAACGCGTTATTACAACGTTATATCGGACTGCTTTCTACCGATAGCCAACATAAACTTTCAAGCTTTATTCTGCATACCTTCGTGGCTCAGGATATTAAAGGACCAACACTTGAAGAAGCGATGTTAGAAGCGCGAAAAAATGCCCCTTCTCGCTTAACGCAATACAAAGATTGGGCTAAACGTTATCCTGAATATTATGCTAAATATGAAACCTATACTTTAGAGCAAGTGATTGAAGAGATTAAAAACGAGGTGCTACGTCGTTATTTAGGCTCTGCCATTAGTGATAAAGGTATGCTTGCCCTGGTTTGCGGTATTGAAGGCCATGTTGCAGTATCTGTATTACGTAACTATATGCGTGATCACTATCAGCGCCGTGCACAAATTGAAGCCATGATTGATGCGGTAGCATCAAGCAATGATCCTATTATCATTCAGCTTCTTCTTTCATTATCACGTCGCTATCGCACCGCGTCTGTACAAGAAAAAGCGCGTAATTTAGTCACGCAAATTGCTGAGCGTAATGGCTGGAGTGCAGATGAATTAGCAGATAGAACCATTCCAACCGCTGGCTTTGATGATACTGGTACATTAGTACTGGAATATGGTGAGCGTATCTTTACCGCGAAGATGGATGCAAAACAAAAACTGGTCTTGTTTAATCCTGAAGGTAAAGAAGTTAAAGCCTTACCTGCTGCGCGTAAAAATGACGATGCAGAGCTTATCAAAGAAGCGAAAAAACTCTTCACTTCAAGTAAAAAAGAACTTAAACAAGTTATTGAGCTACAAAGTGTGCGTTTATATGAAGCCATGTGTGCTCAACGTCAGTGGCTAAGCGCAGATTGGCAAGAATATATCTTAGCTCACCCAATCATGCATAAACTGATTGAACAACTGGTTTGGCAAGAAGTGAAAGATGGCAAGGTTATCAATACATTCCGTCCTTCTGATGACGGTGCATTGCTTGATCTAGAAGATGATGAAGTGACTTTACAAAACGATTCGTTGATCCAGCTTGCTCACGCAGCATTGGTTAATGAAGATGAACGTAAGGCATGGATGGCTCATTTCAAAGATTACAAAGTGAAATTCTTGTTCTCACAAATGGAACATAAAATCCCTGAGTTAGATCTAAAACTGACTGAGATTGAAGATAGAAAAGGTTGGATCACTGATACCTTCACACTACGTGGCATTTTAACCAAAATGGGCTATCAACGTGGACCAGCTGAAGATGGTGGTTCGTTCTCTCACTATTACAAATTCTTCTCTAGTTTAAACTACTATGTAAATATCGGTTTCAGTGGTAGCTATGTTCCAGAAGAAAACATTCCAGCGGTCTTATTTGATTTGAGCTTTGAAAAAAATCAGCAAGATTACTGGGATCGTAATAATGTTGAGCTAAAAGATGTACCACCCATTCTATTAGCAGAAAGCTATGCTGATTATCTAAAAGTCGCTGAAGCTTGTGCAGGATTTGATCCTGAATGGGAAAAGAAAACACCTTGGTAAAGAATAGGGATAATTAGGAAAAAATATGGCTAAAAAAGCACCCGCAGATCAACAAGCAATTAGGGAAAGCGCTGAGGTTCGATTTGCCCAAGAGTTAGAGCGTTTAACAAAAGCTGATGCTAATAATCCTAAACCACAAGGATGGCTTCGCTCTCCTCGTGCTGTACGCCAATTTATTTTAGGTGATGATGCATTAGGCATCACACCTAAGTTTTTCGGCGATGATGCATTGGTTGATCGTGCAATTGTCACATTATTGGGTAAACAAGGTTTAATGCTGGTTGGTGAACCTGGTACAGCAAAATCAATGCTCTCAGAGCTTTTTGCTGCTGCCATCAGTGGTGATTCAGGATTAACTATCCAAGGCACTGCCGGCACAACAGAAGATCATATTAAGTATTCTTGGAACTATGCATTGCTATTAGCAGAAGGCCCAACAGAACGCGCTTTAGTGGGATCACCACTTTATCAAGGTATGTTGCAAGGTAAAATTGTTCGCTTTGAAGAGATAACCCGTTGCCCTCCTGAAATTCAGGATGTGCTGGTTTCCTTGATGTCAGAGAAACAATTGATGATCCCTGAAATGGGTGATGGTGCACGTATTAGTGCAAAACCGGGATTTAACCTTATTGGTACAGCAAACTTACGTGATCGCGGTGTTCATGAAATGTCGGCTGCATTAAAGCGCCGTTTTAACTTTGAAACCGTGAAACCTATTCGTGATCCTGCATTTGAAATTAGCTTAATCCAATCACAGCTTGAAAATGAATTAGGCTCTTTAGCAAATGAAGTCACTGTACCCGCAGATGTTGTGGAATTACTGGTCACAACATTCCAAGAGTTGCGTTCAGGTAATACGAAAGATGGTGGCAATATCAAAACACCTGATGCGGTTATGTCAACCGCAGAAGCCGTGAACATTGCTTATGCTTGTGCTTTAGAAGCACATTATTTAGGTGATGGCGTAATGAATGCGGGTGCAATTGCCCGCCAACTAATTGGTGTTGTATTAAAAGACAATGCTGATGATATCAAACGTATTCGTTATTACATGGACAACGTAGCCAGAGAGAGAGCAAGAAATAGTAAAGAGTGGAAAGCTTTCTTTGATGCATCAAAAGAGTTTTGGCAATAAAACGCTAAGACTCGTGGCTACACATTAAAATACGTTATTTACCTATTAAAGGCAGAGTTAACTCACTCTGCCTTTTCACCCAGAAAAGGGATCGACACGGTGACGCTACCTTCAATACCTTTGCCAGAAAGAATTGACCAAGCACGACTGAAATGGACGTCGTTACAGCAACAACATCTCTATTTTGCCCCTATACGCCACCATAGTCCTGCTTGTGCTTATGCGGTTTTATCATTAATTGATTCTGTAAAACCTGATTATATTTTAATTGAAGGTCCAGATACCTTTAATTCGCTTATTCCTAGCCTAACAGATAAAGATACCCTGCCTCCCGTTGCGATTATGGGACAAGCAGAGTATTTGCATAATGATGGAAACCAAGAAGAGCGAGAAAAATCACTTCACTCTGCCTATTTTCCATTTTGTGAATATTCGCCTGAATGGCAAGCTTTACGGGGTGGTTTGCGCATCAATGCCAAAACACGTTTTATCGATTTACCTTGGGCAGCACAAATTAATAACGAAGAGTATAGCGACTCACAAAGTCGTAGCTTACAAAAAGAACGTTATTTAGCACATAGTCAGTTTATCGCGCAATTAGCCAAAAAATGCCACTGTCGTGATCATGATGATGTTTGGGAGCATCTTTTTGAATTACGCAGTATCGAAGCCTTAGCAGATTGGCAAACACTGTTTAATGACACCTTTATTTGGTGCGCACTTGCGCGCCTTGATTATGAACCTGAGGTGCTTGAATCTGAGGGATCTTCACAACGTGAAGCGCATATGCTCACTCATATTCAGGCAATCAAAAACCAAGAGCCGAATGCAAAGATTTTAATCGTCACGGGCGGATTTCATACCCTTGCGTTAATTGAAGGTCTAGCGCATTCACAACCTCACTCTTTCGCCATTTCTAGCACAGAACAAAAGCAATTCACTAAAATGCAAAAAATGGGTGAAAAAGAACAAGCTTGGCTTATTCGCTATAGTTTTGACAGATTAGATGCACTTAATGGCTATGCTTCAGGCATGCCATCACCCGCCTTTTATCAACAAGCTTGGCAAAGTTTGATGCAACAACATCATGATAAATTAGAGCATAATGATGCGGCAAAACAGCCAACCCAAGTTTATCGCAATAAAATGGGGATCGCTTTTCTAAGCTCGGTAGCTCAGGCTATCAGAGAAAAACAATTTGATAATCCCCCTAGCTATTTAGCCGTAAAACTCGCGGCTGAACAAAGTTTACGCCTCGCATTACTAAGAGATCACGCAGGTACAGGTCGCTATGACTTGCTTGATGGTTTACAAAGTGCCTTTATTAAGGGCAGTTTAGATGATAGCCAAAGCGAATTATGGGCTGAAATTAAAACCTGCTTTTCAGGCTATCTCTTAGGTAAAATTCCATTAGGTACGGCAACTCCGCCTTTAGTCAATGAAACTTATGAGCGCGCAAGAGCATTTCGCTTCAAGCTAGATGATACATTAGCAAAAACCACTAAATGTGATGTTTACCGTAATCCGCAACACCGATTAAGAAGCCGTTTTTTACACTTATTAGCCTTCTTAGAGATCCATTTTGCACACCGTGTTAATGGCCCTGATTTTCTTTCTGGTCATCAATTAGATCTGCTATTTGAAGAGTGGCAATACGCTTGGACACCCAATGTGGAAGGCGAGCTAATTTCATTATCAGAGAAAGGCTCTCAACTTGAAGCCATCGCCCTAAATAAGCTGTTATCAATGGAAAAACAGCTCGAAGAACAAGGGCAAAGCCGTTCAAGTCAGAGTGCGGTCACGTTATTAATCCAAGCGGCATTAATAGGGCTTCACCAGCGCATACCATCACTTTTTAAACTATTAGATAGCTATATTCAGCAAGATTTTCGTCTTGAGTCACTCACTCAATGTGGGCATAAACTGATCCATTTATGGCGGGGTCGCCAATATCTTGACATTACTGATGAACTTTCACTTGAAAATCGCCTATATCAAGTTATTCCACAAGCTTTCTTTTGTTTAGAACAACTGGCTCAAGGTGATGAGCAACAGCAAGAAAGCCATTTACAAGCTCTGCTCTCTTTGCGTGAATTGATTGAATTTATGCCATCACTCAATAATCAGCATGATTATAAAAGTGATTTCTATCAGCAACTCAATCGCCTTGATGGTCAATTAGATGCTGTGCCTTTATTAAAAGGTGCGGTAGATGCATTACGTTATTTAGGTTCATATATTGACGAAAATACGTTGGTGACCGCGCTAAATACAACCTTTAGTACAGGCAGTTCTCCCGAGCATGCCATTGGTTATTTCGTCGGTATGATGCGAACTGCACCAGAGCTGGTGATCCGCCTACCGTTATTAGTCGATCACTTAAACACCTTGTTGCAACAATGGGATGAAGAACGATTTATTCAGATCTTACCTGATCTGCGTTTTGCCTTTAGCCAACTTAATCCCAAACAAAATGCAGAGCTTGCACAATATATTGCCAATGATATTGGTTTAGATACGCAAGCGTTATCTTTGTGGCAGTCAGAATTTAGTGCTAAACAGATGCTTGAAGCCACTAAACTCAATCAAAAATTACAGCAGCGAATAATGGAACAAGGCATGATTTCTTGGTTTGATGCTAAGAAAATAGAGAAAGGAGATACGGCTCATGAGTCAGCATAATGACGATATGCCTGAAGATAAAATAAAACAAGCAAAACGCTGGCGTCTGATTTTAGGTCAATATGCTGATGATGCTCTTGGACAAGCGACTTTTAATGCTGATGATTTAAAAGTGGAGCGCACGCTCGACTTTCTCTATCGCCGAGAATATCAACGCAGAGGTCTTCGCCAAGAACGAGGACGTCATGGATCACTCGATGCATCGCAACTTACTGCGGTAAACTGGCTAAATCAAGCTCGTAAGCTATTTCCTAATAGCACATTTGAACGAATGCAATCACAAGCTATTGAGCGTTATCAAATCAGTAGTTTTCTTAAAGATCCCAATACGTTAAAAGCAATGGAGCCAACAAAAGCGTTAGCTAAAACATTATTAAGCTTACGTGGGCGAATGAGTGAAGAAACGCGAGATGCGGTTAAAACCATTATTCGTCAAGTGGTTGATGATATTTTGCGCCAAATTCGCAATAACTTTCGCCAATCATTAACGGGACGTCGTAATCGCTTTAGACGCTCTTTGGTGCCTAACAGTCGCAACTTTGATTGGCGCGCAACCATCGCTGCAAACTTAAAACATTACGATACCCAAAATCGTCGCTTAGTGATTGAAACACCTTATTTTAACTCACGGATGCAACAGCATTTTCCGTGGGATGTCATTCTTTGTGTTGACCAAAGTGCGTCAATGTCTAGCTCAATTATGTATGCCGCTGTTTGCGCCAGTATTTTAGCTTCTTTACCGGCGGTTAATGTCTCTTTAGTGGTTTTTGATACCCAAGTTGTCGATTTATCGCACTTAGCAGACGATCCCGTTGAAGTTTTAATGACGGTACAATTAGGGGGCGGTACGGATATTGCAGGTGCAATCCAATATTGCGAAAGCTTAGTTAAAAATCCTAAACGCACGGTTATTTCACTTATTAGTGACTTTGAAGAAGGTGGCTCCTTAAATCGCTTATTAGATTGCACACAGCGCCTTAATAGCCAACAAGTTAAATTATTAGGGCTTGCGGCTCTTGATGATGAGGCTCAACCTGTTTATGACTCTGCGATTGCACAAAAACTTGCAGACAGAGGCATGCAAGTTGCAGCGTTAACACCTGAACATTTCGCACAATGGTTGGCAGAGGTAATGCAATGAGTTGGCAAACTGTTTACTTTCATTACGATGAAGATGCGCTCACTGTATTTGCTAATGCAGGATTATTAAGACGCGCAAAAAAAGATGTTGATAACGAAAAAGTTTCGCTCACTGATGCTGATACAGGGCAGTTCAGTAGTGATGGGCAAAATGTTGTTTTACACGAAGCAGGTATTCAACAAGCCAGTTGTGATTGTTCTGCATCAGGGTGTTGTAAACACATTTTAGCGGCCGTTTTATGGCTACAAGCCAATAATAGTGCTGATAATTCAAATGACGATAAAAGTGGTGAAACATCTTCAGAAGCCATTGTTGAACCTATCGAAATCGCCCCTCTGTTACCCACGCTATTGGCGCTTGATCCGGAAGCATTAATCAAAAAAGCCGGGAAACCCGCCTGTCGTGTGGCGATTAAATTAGTTGAGCAATGGGAAACGACAACATTAAATTTAGAAGACACAGGAACACAGTTAAAAATTAAACTCCCTGATGTTGAAGAGCCAGTTATTTTCTTACAAGGTAGTGGTTACGATGGCATGTTATCGCCTTTTTCTGACTCACAGAAAAAAGCATTCCATCTCGCTATTGTGGCTAAAATATTTGAACAACATGCTCAACCATGGGGTTGGCCTGAAGATTTAATCACAGTGCAATCTTCAAAGCGCCCTCTCAATGAAGAAGAGTCCGCGTTAATTACGACGGTTGAACAATTTATTTATGATTTGTTGCGCCAAGGGCTATCACATATCAGCTTAAGCAGTGCCACACAGTTGCACTTGTTGAATATGTCGGCTCGAGCAGAAGGTTTACCTCGTTTAGCGTCTTATTTGCGAACATTAAGCACCCAAGTCAAACTATTGGCAGAAAGACATTTCACGATGGATGAAAGCAATGTCTTGCGCTTGTTAGCTCATATTTCAGCTTATCTATTCCAATTGACCAATGCGACACCTGAACAGTTAAAAATGTTACGAGGACAACTTCGTCGTCAATATGACGATAAAAACATGAGTCTCTCGCTTATTCCTGTTGGTGCAAACTGGTGGACGGCACAAAGTGGTGCATTAGGCGCAACTTTTACCTTCTGGGATAAAGAAGAGAAACAGCTCTTACAAGCGACACAAGCACGCCCTAATCAACTTGATACTCTGTTTAACCGTTATAGTGTTTGGAATAGTTTATCGTTATGGAAACAAACATCCGATAAATTAATGCGTCGCCCTTTTTTATTACAAGAGCCTCGTATTTCTGATGAAGGAAAACTGGCGACTATTGGCGAAAGCTTTGCACAAAACCAAACTGATTTTCTTGATATTACGGATTATCGCACCCTACAAACTGAATTAGGGATCAACAATTGGCAAGAGTTGCCAGACTATTTTGCTAATCAACCTGAAGGATTTCTTTCTCCTCTCGTCTTACATATCAAAAGCTATAAGCCATTAATTTGGTATGAAATAGAGCAATGTGTTATTTGGGATGTTTCAGATAATCATGACAATTCAGCCTTCTTACGTCTTTACTGGGAAGGAACAATGCAAAATAATCTGGAAGAATTACGTTATCTCACTAAACGAGAATTAGAGATAGTCGCAGTCACTGTGCAACCTGTTCGACGTGATTTAAATATAGATTTATTGCCAACGACCATTTGGCTTAAAACGACAAAAGGCATTGAACTATTTTATCTTGATTTTGACCAATTTCCGCGTAAGAAAAAACAATCAGAGTTTATTAGCCGTATTCAAGAATATATGGCTAAACGTAAGCAACAAACAGCAATGCATCACAGCGAGCCGACCTTGGCACAAAAATTCTGTCGCCCTATTTTGTCAGTATTAGAAGCCCAAGCATGTACTGGGAGAGAATTGCTTTCTGAAATGCAAAAAGAGCAGTTAGAGATAAGCAAGCATACTGCTGACGATTTAGGAATGACATTAATTGCCAACCAATTAGCTCGTTATCTGACATTAACGACACGAGATCCACAAGCTTTATTACAGTTAATTTGGCTATGCGATAATCTGCAACAATTACAAAGCCCATTACCCATTCAGCTTAATGAGTAATAATAAGTAGTAATAAGTAGTAATAAGTAGTAATAAGCAAAAAGCTATCTCTCTTTAATTAGAGAGATAGCTTATAGGATAAGAATAAATAGGCTTATGCTGGATTATCAATATCGACAAATGTCACATCGAAGTGATGTGTTTGAGCAAGCCATTCACCTAATGCTTTAATACCATAACGCTCTGTCGCATGATGTCCTGCTGCAAAAAAATGAACGCCCATTTCTCTTGCGATATGAATAGTTTGTTCCGAAACTTCACCAGTCACAAAAGCATCCACACCCTGCTCTGCTGCATCTTGAATAAAGCCCTGTCCACCGCCTGTACACCAAGCAATATTACGAATAGTTTCAGGTGCATTATCACCACAATGCAATACATTGCGTTGTAATGCTTTTTCTAAACGTGCTTTTAATTCAAGAGGTGTTAAAGGTAAATCAAACACACCTTTAGGCACCAAAGGTAATATTTCACCTTCAACTTTAACGCCCATTTTTAACGCTAACTGAGCGTTGTTACCTAAGATTGGGTGAGCATCTAACGGCAAGTGATAACCAAAAAGATTAATGTCATTACAAAGTAATGTCTTTAAGCGATTACGCTTCATTGAGCGAATAACAACAGGCTCATTTTTCCAAAAGTAACCGTGGTGTACTAAAATTGCATCCGCGTTTAATCGTACAGCTTCATCAAGTAATGCTTGGCTTGCCGTTACACCCGTTACTATTTTTTGAATATGAGGGCGTCCTTCGACTTGAAGTCCATTAGGTGCATAATCTTGAAAGTTTTCAATGCTTAACTTCTCATTAATCACTAATTCCAGATCAGTATTCTTCATTTCATTTATTTCCCTGTTATCACGAATGCCACTATTTATCTAACAATAAGATAAATAGCAATAGATGAATCGCCTTCGTTTAAATGACTCATTACTGTTTATTGTAACGTAAAAATTGAAGGTTATTTACAGATAAGGAAAAACAAGAAGGTAGCACCAAAAAAGTGCTTAAAGAGGGATAAGAATAACGCCTACTTTTGCAGGCGTTATCTTAATATTCTGTTATTTGTGACTATTTAGTGCCACTTCTGATTTTGCCAACCAAACGGGTTTATCACTTGTTTTAGACCATACACGGTGTATATAGCTATAAAATTGTGCGCGTTTAGGATGAAAAATCATAACAGGAAATGCCACAACACCTAGCGCAACAGCACCAGTACGACGGGCTAAAACATGTTTTTTTGTATATTCGTTATAAGCTGGCATAGTGCTCTCCTGTATAGAGATTAATTTGATGACTGAAATTTTACCTCATTTGATGAAATTTTACTACTGATCAGACCACTTAATTCGTGCGAAAAATCACCTTTATTTTGCTTGATATGTAATTAAATTTCATAATGAAAACAAAAAAGAAACAAAAATGACACGATTATTAACAAAGTAAGATCAGTATTTTTACTTAATTAAGTTCATAATAAATAATTTCAGCCATATATTATCAGAAAGGAAAAAAATCAAATCGGTGAGGAGATATGAGATATTCGAGAATGAGGTTTACTGCTAAAAATACAGATCCACTGCTAAATAGTATTATGATGAACAATATATTCAACAGTGAATAATTAAATATTTATTCAGGAAAATCAAGAGAATCAACATCTATTGAATGGTGAATAAGGCGAGCAATAAATAAGGTATTATTCTTTGGTAGATAATAGATTGAGTGTTTTTTAAACTCCAATCGTCTCATACCATTACACACCCAACTACACTCTCGCCCAATCCAGGGTGCTCTAGCAAGTAGCTCAAATGTCCGTTTCAAGTCATCATGATATTTCTTTGCCTGAATTACACCAAATTGTTGTATGGTATAACGCGCAATTTGATAAATATCTTCTTCTGCTAACTCAGAAAGTTTATACATTTAAATCCTTTTCAGCTCTTGCAAAAATATCATCCATGTTATTTTTACTTTCTGGTGAATTCACACCATCTAGCACCATTTTACGAACTATTTGGATCCGTTCTTCTCTAATTTCCATCATACGTAAAGCGTCTCTTATTACTTCAGAGGTATTTCCATAACGTCCTGAGTTGATCATTTCACCAACAAAGCCATTAAAGTGTTCACCCAAAGTCACACTAGTTACTCGAGCCATAAATCCTTCCTACATTGTATTACTTAGTAATACAACATTAGCAGTAAATTCATTCTTTCGCCAGTTAATACCATAAAAAAATACCCCAAAATCGAAAACCAATTTTGGGGTATTATTTAATAAATAGAGAATTTTATATCTTAAAATACCCTAAACTTTATTTCTTAACCGTTTTGCCTTTACCGCGTAGGGTTTCGGTTAACCCTTTAAGGAAATATCTCACGAGTTGATCGCCACAGTTACGATAGTTTTTATGTCCAGGCTTACGGAATACTGCACTGAGTTCTGGCTTAGAAACACGGAAGTCTGCAAGCTCATAAATCTTTAAAATATCAACATCTTTTAACTCAAAAGCGACACGCAGTTTTTTTAAGATAATATTATTGGTTATACGTTTTTCAACTTCAGGTGCTGGAAAATTCTCATCTTTGCCACGACGATAAAAAATTAGACCATTTAAAAAATGCCCCATCGCATTATCGTCACACTCAACAAACTCAGGCTCATCGTCTTTTTTCAGCCAACTATTTACTAACTCTTTTGTGACTGTGAAATCAGCCAGTTTCATGATTTCAACAACATGTGCATCACTTAGATCCAGCATGTAACGTACACTTCGTAAAACAAAATTATTTTGCATTGTATTGATTATCCACTCTATTTTTAATTCTAAATCAACCTCAATGATGGATATCAATGCTGTGATCTAAAAATATTCAATAATTAAAAAAATACACTCTACCTTTAGGTAGAGTGTTATTCTATATAAATAGTTTATTGTACTAACTTATTTGTTAGCAAAAACATTATTTACTATTTCAATGGCTTCTTTTTCAATTAATTCACGATGCTCAGGGCCACGGAAGCTTTCACAGTAAATTTTATAGGCTTCTTCAGTGCCAGAAGGACGAGCCGCAAACCAACCGTAATCGGTCATTACTTTTAAGCCACCAATAGATGCACCATTACCTGATGCATGTGTTAAACGTGCAGTAATTGGATCACCTGCTAAGGTGCTTGCAGTCACCATTTCAGGTGATAAACGTGATAACAACGCTTTTTGTTCATGGGTTGCTGATGCTTGAATACGGTTATAGCTTGGTGAACCAAAACGTTGTGCTAATTCGTTGTAATGCTCTTGCGGATCTTTACCTGTTATTGCTTTCATTTCAGCAGCCAACAGACATAAAATGATACCGTCTTTATCAGTTGACCAAGGTTTACCATTAAAGCGTAAGAAAGATGCACCTGCACTCTCTTCACCACCAAAGCCAAACTCACCACTAAATAAGCCTTGAACAAACCATTTAAAGCCAACAGGCACTTCAACTAATTCACGACCTAAATCTGCTACAACACGGTCAATCATTGCACTTGAAACCAGTGTTTTACCCACTTTTACATCTTTAGCCCATTGTGGACGATGACGGAAAAGATAGTTAATTGCAGCCGCTAAATAGTGGTTAGGATTCATTAAACCAGAAGGTGTCACAATACCATGGCGATCGTAATCAGGATCGTTAGCAAAGGCTAAATCAAATTTATCACGTAATTGTAATAAGCCTTCCATTGCCCATGGTGATGAACAGTCCATACGAATAACACCATCGTGATCAAGCGTCATAAAACGGAATGTCTGATCAACTTGATCGTTAACTAATTCAAGATCAAGATCATAATACTCACCAATACGTTTCCAGTACTCAATGCCTGAACCGCCTAATGGGTCAACACCTAATTTTAAGCCCGCTTTCTTAATTGCTTGCATATCAACAACGTCACCTAACGCTTTGACATAAGGCATAATTAAGTCTTGTGCTTGAATATAACCACTTGCTAATGCTTCATCATAAGAAAGACGATTGATCCCTGCTAAATTGTTCTCAAACAGTTCATTGGCACGTTTTTCAATCACTGAAGTTAAATCGGTATCAGCAGGTCCACCATTTGATGGATTATATTTAATACCGCCATCTTCGGGTGGATTATGAGATGGAGTGATCACGATACCATCAGCAATATCTTGATGTGCTTCGTTGTATGTCAAAATAGAAAAAGAGACTGCCGGTGTTGGTGTATAGCCATTATTTTCTTGAATAATCACTTTAACTTTATTGGCAGCAAGTACTTCTAAAACAGAAATAAATGCAGGCTCTGACAGTCCATGGGTATCTTTACCCACGTAACATGGCCCTGTTACTCCATTCTTAGCACGTACTTCAGCAATAGCCTGTGCAATTGCCAGAATATGTGCTTCATTAAAGCTATGGCGATTTGCACTTCCACGATGACCAGATGTACCAAATTTCACACGATGAGCGTTATTGCTAGCTTGTGGTTTAAGTGAATAATATTGAGACGTTAATTGCGCCACATTAATCAGATCACTTTGACGAGTATGCTGCCCTGCTCTTGGATGAATTGCCACAAATCTTCTCCTATTTGACATCACAATCACGCTTTAAACAAAAGCCTTTGCAATGCATCAATTAACAATAGTGGTTAGATAGTTCCACACACCTTATCAATCTCATTTGCAGGGAATTGCATATCCTGCATGATGCTTTGTACCATCGTTCTCTTACGCTCTGTGTTCGAGTTAGTGATAACCCAAAACGGCGTGCCTGAAATATGGCGCGGTTTTGTATGACGTCCACTATCGAGTAATGTTTGTTCATCACCAGCAAAATAGATGCGTGTTCGTCCATGTACTGTTTCAGCAGATTGAGTAAAAGTAGCGCTATCTAGGCTATATAACGTAGAAAGGATCTGTAAAAAACGATCAACTGATTTTGTTTTTTCTGCATAACTGTCAGATAACAGCAGTTCTCGCATTTCACGGATCGGATTTTTTGCTGGTGTTATAGGTGTAGGTTCAGCTTCCTGTTTAATAACAGGTACTTGTACTGACTCAGTGACAACGACTGGTTGTACGGGCTGTTTGGCATCGAGCTTCAGTAGACGCCTTAAAATATCTGAAGCGCTTTCACCGATATGTCTAGTTTCGCTAGCAATATAGCGGTAAAGTTCGTCATCAATTTCTATCTTTTTCATTGCTACCCAGTACTATTTTCAAAAAAAAGTAATTAGGATTATAAGATATAATCTTTAAAAACAAAATAGGCAAAATTTCAATAACTTAAAGAGGATCTATTCAAGATCCTTCCATTTTAAAGGCTAAGCTCGGTATTTATCCTATTGTTTATCTTGGTATCATCTTCTATTCTTTGAACTTATTCGCACAAAGCCAGTTTTAAACGCCGCTATATCACACTACCCCAGCCCCCAAATAATATAAAATTCTAATTATTTATTTTTGAGCAATGTCAAGATTTCAACTTTTTGAATAAGTTTGGAATATACATCTGGATAATGGCATTTTTATGGTTTTTTATAAATTTCTCTTATTAATTATTTCTGAACTTCATTACTCTTTCATATTATTGCGATAAGTTGGCTTAGCATCTTGTGCATGTCATCATAGAAGAAAATCGCAATCATCTTGGTCATTAATATGAAACTCAATACATTACTAAATTATCAATTACACCAACCTGAAACGACACCTGTATCTAATTTACCTATCGTCTTGATCCATGGCCTCTTTGGAGATCTCAATAATTTAGGTGTTTTAGGTCGTGCACTTCGTCAAGATAATACCGTGATACAAATTGATGTGCGTAACCATGGACACTCTCCTCATAGCGAAAGTATGAATTATCAAGATATGGCGCAAGATGTGCTCGCATTGCTTGATAGTTTAACTATCTCAAAAGCCATTATTATTGGGCACTCAATGGGAGGCAAAATTGCGATGGCGATGACAGCATTAGCTCCCGAACGTATTGCAAATATTGTTGTGATTGATATGTCACCCGTTGCTTATAACGTTCGCCGCCATGACAAAATTTTTGCAGCGCTTGAAGCTGTAACAGAAGCTAAAGTCACACGTCGTCAAGATGCTGTGGAAATAATGCGTCCTTTTATTAAAGAGGAAAGTGTGATCCAATTTTTACTCAAATCATTCAAAAATGGTGAGTGGCTATTTAATTTACCTGCAATAAAAAATGCTTATTCAGACATTATTGGCTGGCAAGAGGTGCCTGCTTGGCATCATCCTGTATTATTTATTCGTGGCGGTTTATCACCTTACATTTTAGATGAGTATCGTGAAAACATCGCTCGTCAATTTCCGCTCGCGACTGCCTTTGTTGTCGCAAATACAGGGCATTGGGTACATTCAGAAAAGCCAGATACCGTTATTAAGGCCATTCGTCGTTTTTTAGAGAAAACTTAATTAATAAACTTAACTGCTTAAAATAACCCCACTGAAAAATAATAACTTAATAGAATGTATAATTATTGTGCTTAAAAATAGCGTCTGTTGATAAAAAGACCAAATCACAATAAGTTAAACTCAGGAAGCAGTGGCGAGACATCACTATGTGGGGTATTATTGGGCGTTTCGCAATTTAGTCATTGGTATACGCCCTTTCACAGCAAAATTTATGGCAAAAGAACAAACTGATCGCACCACACTGGATTTGTTCGCAGATGAACGCAGACCTGGGCGACCTAAAACAAACCCGCTTTCTCGGGATGAACAGCTTAGAATTAATAAACGCAATCAATTAAGACGTGACAGAGTTAATGGTTTACGTCGAGTTGAGTTAAAATTAAATGAAGATGCTGTAAATGCTCTCAATGAGTTGGCGACAGAAAGAAACGTCAGTCGTAGTGAACTTATTGAAGAAATATTACTAGAGCAATTGGCGCAAAATAACGCCTTAAAAATGCATCAAAACAAGAATAGCTAGCAGATAAACCACACAAATTCGACAGAATTAGCCTGCTATTTTCGTCAAAATACGTTTTTAGTTTTCTATTATGAAAACACAATGCTTATCTTTCACTAGTAATTGTTCAAACACAGACAAATATACTCTAAATATTTTAAAGTGTAGCTAGGTGACAAGTGAATGAATCACTAGAAACATACAAGAAGTATGTGACTTGTGGAAATATACGTAGTCAATAACGCTACAATTTGAAATATAACGAATTTAGAATAAAAGAGGTTATCTCACTTTATGGCAATCATAGGAATATTCTTCGGCAGTGATACTGGCAACACTGAAAATATTGCCAAAATGCTTCAAGAAAGACTGGGCGCTGATAATGCCGAAGTTCATGATATTGCAAAATCCAGTCAAGAAGACATCGAAGCGTTCGATATTCTGTTACTAGGTATTCCTACTTGGTATTATGGTGAAGCACAATGTGATTGGGATGATTTTTTCCCAACACTAGAAGATATTGATTTCAATGGTAAGCTTGTTGCACTATTTGGTTGTGGTGACCAAGAAGACTATGCAGAATATTTCTGTGATGCAATGGGTACTATCCGCGATATTATTGAACCTCGTGGTGCAGTTATCGTAGGACATTGGCCAACCGAAGGTTATCATTTCGAAGCCTCTAAAGGGCTTGCAGATGATAATCATTTTATCGGTCTTGCGATTGATGAAGATCGTCAACCAGAATTAACCGAAGAGCGTGTTGACGCTTGGGTTGCTCAAATCAAAGAAGAAATGAGCCTAGACGAAATTTTGGGATAATATAAATACTCAATATTGAGAATGATAATTATTCAATGGTGTGCTAAGATAGTGTGATAGGTGGGGTGTTTATTTTTAAATATCATGCCTATAATCAATGAGGTTATTTATTCACCCGAGTATTAATGAATAAAGCCCATTTGTGAGCACAAAAATTAAATTCACCATTAGCAACAGGATTAAATCCGCATGACCGACAATAATAAAGCGTTAAAAAATGCTGGGTTAAAAGTTACACTTCCTCGCTTAAAGATCTTGGAAGTGCTCCAGGATCCTGAGTGCCATCATGTCAGTGCTGAAGATCTCTACAAAAAACTTATCGATATCGGTGAAGAGATTGGTCTGGCAACAGTGTATCGCGTCTTAAACCAATTTGATGATGCTGGTATTGTTACCCGACATAATTTTGAAGGTGGTAAATCAGTATTTGAATTAACTCAACAACACCATCATGACCATTTAATTTGTCTTGATTGTGGCAAAGTTATTGAGTTTACAGACGATGCAATTGAATTACGCCAAAGAAATATCGCTGAACGTCATGGTATCAAACTTTCCAATCATAGCCTTTATTTATATGGCCATTGTGCTGAAGGTAATTGTAAAGAAGATAGCCACGCACATGATGAGAAATAATTCATTCTGGATAATCTCTCAGTAAAAAAAAGGAACTGTGAACAGTTCCTTTTTTATTGCCCTATGTTATGAACCCAAATATTATCGTGTAACTAGTTCACGCTCTAATAACTGGACAATAAACTGATTTTTTGAGATTGCATGTGCTGCAACGGTTGCATTCAATCGAGTTTCTAACCAAGCAGGATAACGTAATGTAAATGCTTTAAGTTTATCTTCCTCTTTAAAAGGCGTAATTCCTTCTTCAATGCAAGTTTCAACAAACTCCGTTAAGGAAATAGCCCCTTCTTTTTGTAATCCATCAATACTATCAGCCACAAAATCACAATATCCATTTACATCTAAAAATTGTCCTCTGAAGGCTTTAATTTCAGATTCATAAACAACTGATGCTGGATGCCCACTTATTATCATGATATTCGTACTTTTAATCATGCTTTACTCCTATCACATTCTCAAACCATTCACGTAGACCATTTACAGAGCCTTTATCCATAACATTCTCAGGATGAGGTTAGTGTGTTTGATAAACAGATCCCATTAAAATAAATTTTCGTCTAGAGCCATTACCATTTTTAACTTTCCCACCAAGATTATTTATTAGGCTCTTTACATCATCCACTTAATTCCTGACTTTGGAGGCACTGTTAGTATATCAGCGAGTGTCTTATAGTGTTTGGAACTCAGTTCGTTGGTCTTTATCATCATTCATTCCATTGACGTCAACATATGACGTCATCTTAAAAAGAACATAATCTATAACAATTCACTTCGCCACACTAATACTGTGTTTGATATGTTTTAAATGCACCACTATCGTAAAAGTAACGATAACTAACAGTGACCAAGAGCCCCACTTCCCTGCATGCACGGCAGACCAAGCACCAATTTGGTTTGGATATTGCCAAACACCGAAAAACGTACCAAAATTCTCAGCAAGCCAAATAAAGAAACCAATCAGAACAAAAGCAAGTAATAAGGGCATTTTTCGCTCTGTATCATAAGGCGTAAAATAAACCACACTACGAGCATAAAGACCTAAAATAAAGGCTGTTAAATACCAACGATAATCACCAATAAAATGATGAGAAAAGAAATTAATATAAATCGCAAGTGCAACCAATGTTGCCAGCCAATAAGGTGGATAATGTTCAATTCGTACCTTTAAAAAACGCCATGCTTGAATTAAATAACTCCCCACAGCCGAATACATAAAGCCTGTAAATAATGGGACTTCCCACAATTTTGTGTAAGCAAAATCAGGGTATTTCCATGAACCAATTGCCGCTGATGTTTTAAATAACTCCATCACAAAACCAACAATGTGGAAAAAACAAATCGCTTTTAATTCATCCCATGTTTCTAACTTTCCCCACACCATCCATAATTGAAAAGCGATAGCGAGAATAAGAAGCACATCATAACGAGGTATACCAAAAACACCGTTGCTTGGTGTTGCAAATAAAATAAAAAAGAAAAATCCTGCAAATAAACAAGAACGTGCCTCTTTCACACCAAAAAAGAGAAATTCAACAACAAATCGTTTTATACCTTTAAAGGGCTTCAATGGTGGTTCTAATAAAAAATCATCCAATCGCTTTAACATGTTTCTTCCTGAAAACTCGCATTATCGAACAGCCTTCAATGCAGAATAATAAATAAGGTGAGATAAAATGAATGGCAAGAAATTTGCCATAGAATAAAAAAACGTACAAGGATGAAAAGGACGAAAAAGAAAGGAATGAAAAAATAAAGGTATTTACCCCCCACTACGATACCCACTCTGACTGCCTTTACTTAGGGTAAATACCTTACGCAAATTCTGCGAAATAACTGAAGCACAGGAGATAAACATAACCCACTCACATTTATCTCAGACGACATGACATGACGACTTTACTTCATTACTTTTACTACATTACTTTTACTACATTACTTTTACTATATACTGCGATTTTAAAACGACTCTTTACTTCGGCTCTTTTACTTCTTACTACTGCTGCTGACTACTTCACTTTATTAACGAGGCTTATTTGTAAGGTTCTTCTTAATTAATGCATCTCTATCTTTCTACTACTTATTTTTACTTATCGTAATCATATTTAGCTTTTTTAATTTCATTCAGGATAAAGTGCAATTAATACACTTTATCCCTATGCTGATATTAGAAAATAGTGAATGGCATTATCACGTTAAACTTAACGTCTTTTTCATCTTGGAAGATATTACCAAAACCACCGTCATAACTTGGAATATCGGAGTGGTTATCGTAACGGGTATAATGAAGCTTAAAGAGAGTACCTTTAGCGCGACCTTCTTGAACCGTATACATAATATCCGCATTCCATGCACTTTCTCTGATACGCTGACCTTGGTCATAAACGGCTTTACCACTTGGTTTCGCATCCCATGCGTAAATATATGAAGTGCCGACAGCCCAACCTGACAGATCCCAGTTTTTCAGATCATACATAACGCCAGCATAAAGTGCTTTTTCTCCATTGGCGTTAAAGTCAGAACGACCATCCCACCAAACATCAAGACGACCGTTAGAGGTTGCCCAGCCTGGAGTCATACGTTGTAAGAAATAACCTTGATTACCTTCAGCTTTAACCCACGTTCCTTCTACTTTGAAGTCAAATACATTGTAGGTATAACCAAAAGTCAGTGCTTGTAACCATGCCAACCCATCATAAACGTCATTAACACCACCGCCGGTAACTTTATCTTTAGCACCGTAGAATTGGTAAGACGTTCTTAATGCATTGTCAGCAATTGGAAAATCATAAGAAACTTTGCCAAAATACTGATCGATATAACCATCGGCCTGACCAAATGCAGCTTCTAACACTAGGCTGTTTTTAAAATCATATTTGGCGCCAAAAGAGTGAAGATAGCTGATATTGGTTTCTAGATCAGCTTTACGGAAGTTATACATATTCCGATACCACGGTGCTTTATATTCATCCGTCCACATATATGAGAAAGATAATTCACCGCTTTTATCGAAATCGAAAACAGCACCCGCTTCAGCACCGCGATAAGTCCCCGGTAAGAAGCTCCAATGTGGACGCAATAAGCTTTGGCCTTTAGGTTGAATATATCCACCTTGAGCCCAGAAATTGCCTAATTTGAATTTCGCAGCCGCTTTATAAACACTCATGCCACTGCGATCGCCAGTCCATTTTTCATCCCAGCGACTTTTTGCATCACTAAAACCAATTTCATTAGGTGCAGCTGGGCCACTGTTATTCAATTCAGCCGCGCCAAAAGCAGCTAAATCAATACCAATAAAATCACCAAGGTAGCCTGATGAGAAATCTAGATTAGCGTTGAAAGTAGAATGGTGTAAGTTAGCTTTGTATTTGCCGTAATCAGGACTATTTGGTGTTAACTCTTTTCTATCACGGTCACGTTGCCAATAAAAAAGACCGCCTGTTAAGGTTGAGTCATCAATAAATCCTTCAGCATGAGACATTTTTGCAGGTAGTGCAGTTACAAGCAATGCGCCCATAACGGCAAGTGCCACCCTGCCTGGTTTAGCATGTTGCATAACCATAGCATTGTTTCCTCTTTGACTTTGACTAAAAAAGAAATAAGCACAATGCCTATTTCCAAATATAAAACCCCAAGTGGGGAAAAAACCTAAATTAGGTTAGAAACAGCATATTTTTCGCGACGCGAATTATCAACCTAAAAAAAAGAATTTTTATCAAAATATGACAAAGGGCACATAACCAAATGATCGTTTCATTTTCTTGCTTTTATAATTATTGATTAAAACCAATCATAATTAATTGATTTAAATGCATTTTATAAAACAATCTTTAAATGATATGAAATTTCGTTTTTATAGAAAGGAATAATAAGCAGTATTTATAAATGATCTTTTTTAACCATGTGAAATAGGTGGTATTAATCACACTTTTCTTATTACAGTTTTATTTAGCGTGATGGTATGAAAAAACAAAAGAATAAAGTGATAGTGAATAAACTATTTCAAATGAAATAAATGAAAAGTTATCACCTAAAAAAGAAAAAACGAGAGACTAATCAAATTAAGAATGGTAAATATTTAATATCAATAGATGAAAAATCATCCAAACTAAGATGTAAAACAGATAAAAAATGCTCGATAAATAATTACCGAGCATTTTATTCATTAAAGTACTAATGTGTCTTAAAACGCGGCAGCGGATTAACCTTGCTGAGAAATCTTCGCCCAAGTGTCTCGTAAGCCCACAGTACGGTTAAATACAAGTTTATCCGCTGTTGAAAGCTTATCAGCGCAGAAGTAGCCTTCACGCTCAAATTGATACGCTTTTTCGATAGCGGCATCTTTTAAGCTACGTTCAACAAAACCTTCACGAATAACTAATGATTCAGGGTTAATTGTTGATAAGAAATCATCTTCT
Organism: Proteus sp. LHD240705; assembly: GCF_047921555.1. Taxonomy (NCBI): domain Bacteria; kingdom Pseudomonadati; phylum Pseudomonadota; class Gammaproteobacteria; order Enterobacterales; family Morganellaceae; genus Proteus; species Proteus sp. LHD240705. The sequence goes on along the minus strand of NZ_JBLRMI010000003.1, from coordinate 70,111 downwards.
GCTGCTGGGTTTGGTACGCTAAATAGACGGTCATAAAGACGGATTTCAGCAGGAATAGCATGTGGAATGCTTACCCAGTGAATAACGCCTTTAACTTTACGCCCATCGGCAGGATCTTTATTTAGAGTCTCTGCATCATAGGTGCAGTAAATGGTCGTAATTTCGCCTTGCTCGTCTTTTTCGACACGTTCTGCTTTAATCACATAAGCATTACGTAGACGCACTTCTTTACCTAGCACCAGACGTTTATATTGACGGTTTGCTTCTTCTTTGAAGTCTGCGCGATCAATATAGATCTCACGGCTAAATGGTACTTCACGCGTACCCATTTCTGGTTTGTTTGGGTGATTTGGTGCAACAAGAATTTCTTCACCTTCTGGCATATTTTCAATCACTAAACGAACTGGATCGATAATCGCCATTGCGCGTGGTGCATTTTCGTTTAAGTCATCACGAATACAAGATTCCAAAGCTGCCATTTCGACGTTGTTTTCTTGTTTCGTCACACCAATACGTAGGCAGAATTCACGAATAGATTCTGCGGTATAACCACGACGACGTAAGCCTGAAATCGTTGGCATACGAGGATCATCCCAACCATTCACAATATTTTCTGTCACAAGCTGATTCAGCTTACGTTTTGACATCACTGTATATTCAAGGTTAAGACGCGAGAATTCATATTGACGAGGATGACAAGGGATAGTGATATTATCCAGCACCCAATCATATAAACGGCGGTTATCTTGGAATTCTAAAGTACATAAAGAATGTGTGATATTTTCCAGTGCATCAGAGATACAGTGGGTAAAATCATACATTGGATAAATGCACCATTTATTTCCGGTTTGGTGGTGTTCAGCGAATTTAATACGATAAAGAACAGGATCACGCATAACAATAAAAGGTGATGCCATATCAATTTTCGCACGTAAACACGCTTTACCTTCTTCAAAGCCACCCGCACGCATTTTTTCAAACAGCGCTAAGTTTTCTTCTACGCTACGTGAGCGATAAGGGCTGTTTTTACCTGGCTCTTTTAATGTACCGCGGTATTCACGAATTTCTTCAGCACTTAACTCATCAACATAAGCTAAGCCTTTATTAATCAGCTCAATCGCATATTGATAAAGTTGATCAAAATAATCTGAGGAGTAATGAATGCTACCTTCCCATTGGAAACCTAACCACTGAACATCTTTTTGAATTGAGTTGATGTACTCAATATCTTCTTTTACTGGATTGGTATCATCAAAACGTAGATTACATTTTCCCTGATAATCTTTAGCAATACCAAAATTCAGGCAAATTGATTTCGCATGGCCGATATGAAGATAGCCATTAGGTTCAGGTGGGAAACGCGTTTGAACGCTATCATGTTTCCCGGTAGCCAGATCTTCGTCAATAATTTGACGAATAAAGTTCGTTGGGCGGGCATCTGCCTCATTCATGGTCATTTTTTCCTCAAAGCAAAACGCATAATTAACCCACTATAATCCAATAAGCAGGTTTCATAAATACCTTAGCTAAATACACCCCTGAGATATTTATCAAAATAGAGATAAAAAACGGGAAGTTCGAAAGACTCCCCGTTTTATCGTCTTATTTAACCATCTCTTTATAGAGGATTAAATATCTATATAGAATTTATTTTAACACTTTGTAGATAACCGTTTTATTTCCGACCACAACACCTGCAACTTGTTCAGCAATCTTATCAAAATCATCGATATTGCTGACAATAACAGGGCTTATCATCGATTTAGCATTAGCGTTCAGATATTCAAGATCTAATTCTAAGATAGGTTGACCAACTTTAACGTCTGCACCTTCTTCAACTAAACGCTTGAAGCCTTTGCCGCCTAATGCAACGGTATCAATGCCCATATGCACAATGATTTCCACACCATTGTCAGTCTCAATACAAAATGCATGGTTTGTATCAAAAATCTTAACAACAGTACCTGTCGCAGGCGCCATCACGATATTAGAGGTTGGTTTGATTGCTACACCATCGCCAACAACACCACTAGAGAACGCTTCATCAGGCACTTCTTTTAATGCCACCACTTCACCATCAAAAGGTGCAATCATTTCAAGTAACACTTTTGCATTGGCATTCGCTTGTTTTACGGGTGCTTTTTCAGTAGAAACTGTTGAAGCAGAAGCACCTTCATAAGCAGGCACAGGACCTTGTGTTAATACATCGCGCATTGCGTTAGCGACAAGCTCTGCTCGTGTACCCACAATCACCTGAACACTTTGTTTGTTTAAGCGAATAACGCCTGAAGCCCCTAAACGTTTTGCGTATGCATCATTAACAACGCCAGAGTCTTTTACATTAAGACGTAAACGTGTAATGCAAGCATCAATACCCGTTAAGTTATCAGAACCACCGATAGCCGCGATATATTGGCGAGCTTCTTGTTGAATACCTTCTTTACTATTTGCTGGCGCTGTTTTGATATCTTCATCATAACCATCAGCAGTTTCATCACCGGTCACTTCATCTTCACGACCTGGTGTTTTCAGGTTAAATTTAGTGATAGTGAAACGGAAAATACCGTAATAGATAAAGAAGAAAACAATACCCTGAACAATCAGCATGTACCAATGAACAGCCAGTGGGTTACGTGAAGATAAGAACATATCCACTAAGCCTGCACTAAAGCCGAATCCTGAAATCCACTCCATGCTTGCCGCGATATAAACAGAAATCGCCATTAAGAATGCGTGAATAACATAAAGCACTGGTGCGACGAACATAAAGGAGAATTCAAGCGGCTCAGTAATACCAGTGAAGAATGCGGCAAACGCACCCGCCATCATAATACCAGCCACTTTTGCTTTGTGTTCTTTACGTGCGCAGTGATAAATAGCAAGAGCTGCACCCGGTAAACCAAACATCATTACTGGGAAGAAACCTGCTTGATAACGACCTGTAACACCCACTGTTGCTAAGCCAGAATCAATAGCTTGCTGACCTGCTAGGAAGTTAGGAATATCATTAATACCAGCAACGTCAAACCAGAATACAGAGTTCAACGCATGGTGTAAGCCCACAGGAATTAATAAACGGTTAAAGAATGCGTAAATACCCGCACCTAATGCTCCCATATCTTTAATGCTTTCACCAAAGCTAACTAATCCGCCATAAATCACAGGCCAGATATACATCAGAATAAAGGCGACGATGATCATTAAAAACGAGGTCAGAATGGGAACTAAACGGCGACCACTAAAGAACGACAGTGCGCGAGGCAGCTCAACGCTACTGAAGCGGTTATAAAGCTCGGCTGAAAGTACACCAACTAAGATCCCAACAAACTGGTTATTTATTTTACCAAAAGCAACTGGAACCTCTTCTAAAGGTAGGCCTTTGATCATTGACACCGCGGCTGGAGAGCAAAGTGTTGTCACAACTAAGAACCCAACAAACCCTGTTAAAGCGGCAGCACCGTCTTTGTCTTTCGACATACCATAAGCAACACCAATGGCAAACAAGACTGACATATTGTCGATGATAGCAGCACCAGATTTGATAAGTAAGGCAGCAAGCGCGTTATCACTACCCCAGCCTACTGGGTCAATCCAGTAGCCAATCCCCATCAGAATTGCTGCTGCAGGTAATGTAGCAACAGGCACCATCAGCGCCCGTCCTATCTTCTGCAGATAACTTAAAATATTCACAAACTCCCCCTTGGATAGCCCCTATATTGGGATCTTATTCATACTCATTCATATTTTATAAGAAAAATGATGAGCTAATTATTTAATTCCATTTTTAGTCTAAAAAATTTATTTCGTATCGCAAATTAATTAGTCATAATTTGTGAGTTAAGTCACCAATATAGTATATTTTTTAGCTGAAATGCTGGCTAAGTCAGAAAGCTTATTTTATGATTAAAAATATCTTTTGGCGGGACATTTCGATCATCAGCTAAAAATGAAAAGAAATTCGTGTTATACACTCTAAATCATTCGAGTTGCAGGTAGGCGGCAAGCAAAGATATCCCGATGAATATACTCATGTATGTGATTCGGGTAGCTGAGCGTAGCCAACACCCCTGCAACTTGAAGGATGACGAGTATAGATGAGCCACTGATAATCACACGATAAAATAACACGTTACTGAGTTATCAGATTTGTCTTTTTTCTATGAGGTTACTATGAGGTTAATCCCCCTATCCACGGCAAAACAAGTTGGTAAGTGGTCTGCAAATTATATCATTGAGAAGATCAATGCGTTTAATCCAACAGCAGAGCGCCCTTTCGTGCTTGGTTTACCAACTGGTGGCACGCCATTGGCGACATATAAAGAGTTAATTGAATTACATCGTGCAGGAAAAGTCAGCTTCCAACACGTTGTAACGTTCAATATGGATGAATATGTTGGTATTCCATCAGATCATTCACAAAGTTATCGTACTTTTATGTATGAAAACTTCTTTAATCATATTGATATTAAAGATGAAAATATCAATTTATTAAACGGTAATGCAGAAGATCCACAAGCAGAATGCGAACGTTATGAGGCTAAAATTAAGTCTTATGGCAAAATCAATTTGTTTATGGGCGGTGTAGGTAACGACGGTCATATCGCATTTAATGAGCCAACGTCATCACTTTCTTCACGTACTCGCATGAAAACGCTAACAGAAGACACTCGTTTAGCAAATTCACGCTTCTTCGATAATAATGTTAATCATGTTCCTAAATATGCACTGACAGTTGGTGTAGGTACATTATTAGATGCTGAAGAATTAATGATTTTGGCAACTGGTTTTAATAAAGCGCAAGCAGTACATGCTGCAACAGAAGGCGCTGTTAACCATTTATGGACGATTTCCTGTGTTCAACTTCACCCTAAAGCCATTTTAGTGTGTGATGATCCTGCAACAATGGAATTACGAGTAAAAACATTGCGTTATTTCCAACAGATTGAAGCGCAAGAGTGTCAGAAATACCAAGACTAAGTTTAGTAAAATAAGTACCTACTGATTAAGTAGTGGAAAAGGCTAAGCTCTCTTACTTATCAGCCAGAATTTGCTGGCTGATATCGGATTTTTAGATTGACTTCCCTTATCAGGAGACAAAGGTATGTTTGCCTTAACAAATGCTGTTATTTATACAGGTTTCGACCGTTTAGAAAACCACGCCATTATTATTAACGGCTCCCGTATTGAGCAGGTTTGCCCACAGGATCAACTGCCAAAAGATATCACTGTTCGTGATATGAAAGGTGCAATTGTCTCTCCCGGTTTTATCGATTTACAGGTTAATGGCTGTGGTGGCGTACAATTTAATGACACGCCTGAAAATGTCACCGTTGAAACGTTAGAAATTATGCAAAAAGCAAATGAACGTTTAGGTTGCACTAGCTATTTACCCACGTTAATTACCTGTTCTGATGAATTGATGAAAATAGGCATTGACGCAACTCGTGCTTATATGAAGAAACATGAAAATAAAGTGTTGGGATTACATTTAGAAGGCCCTTATATCAATGTAATTAAAAAAGGGACTCATGATCCACAGTTTATTCGCCAACCTAGTGCACAGATGATTGACTATTTGTGCGATAATGCTGATGTTATCGCTAAAATAACCCTCGCGCCTGAAATGGTTGATGAAAAGTATGTTCGTCAATTAATCAAAGCAGGTATCATTGTTTCTGCGGGTCACTCCAATTCGACTTATGAAGAAGCACGTAAAGGATTCCGTAATGGAATCTCATTATCGACTCACCTTTACAACGCAATGCCTTATATTACAGGCAGAGGTCCGGGGCTTGTAGGTGCCATTTATGATACACCTGAGGTTTATGCTGGTATCATTGCCGATGGTTTACATGTTTCATGGGCAAATATTCGTAACAGTAAGCGTCTGAAAGGTGAAAAACTACTTTTAGTCACAGATGCAACTGCGCCAGCAGGGCTTGATCCTAGTAAAAATGAGATGGATAGCTTCGTTTTTGCGGGTAAAACCATATATTATCGTAATGGTCTTTGTGTCGATGCAGATGGCACATTAAGTGGATCATCACTGACCATGATTGGTGCAATTAAAAATAGCGTGATCCATGTAGGTATTCCATTAGATGAAACATTGCGGATGGCAACACTTTATCCTGCTCGTGCAATCGGAATGGAAAAAGAATTGGGAACAATTGAAGCAGGAAAAATTGCAAACCTCACTTCTTTCGACAAGGACTTCAACCTTTGCACAACGTTTGTCAATGGTATCGAAATAACTGAATAACTAATGGATGTCTATGCTGATGAGTCATAACAACACTGAAACGCAAATTGGCAATATCGATCTTGTTAAACAACTTAACAGTGCGATTGTGTATCGACTGATTGATCAACACGGGCCAATTTCCCGTATCCAAATAGCCGAACAAAGCCAACTAGCGCCAGCCAGTGTGACTAAAATTACTCGTCAGTTGCTTGAACGAGGCTTAATCAAAGAGGTTGATCAACAGGCATCAACAGGTGGACGTCGCGCAATTTCTATTATTGTTGAACACCGCAATTTTAATACAGTCAGTGTGCGATTGGGGCGTAATGATGCCACTGTCGCTCTTTACGATCTGAGCGGTAAAGTCATCATTGAGCAACACTACCCTCTAGAGCAGAGTACTCAAAATGAAGTTGAAGCCCTGCTCATCAATGCAATTGATGACTTTATTAAACAAAATCAACGTCGCATTCGTGAGCTTATTTCAATTTCCGTGATTTTGCCCGGTCTTGTTGATCCAAATAAAGGCATTGTTCGTTATATGCCTCATATGAAAGTAGATAATTGGGCGCTGGTAAATAGCTTAGAAAAACGCTTTAGCCTGCCTTGTTATGCTGGGCATGATATTCGAAGCCTTGCACTAGCTGAAAACTATTTTGGTGCCACACGAGATTGTGAAGACTCACTACTCGTCCGGATACATCGTGGTGCAGGTGCGGGTGTTATCATTAATAATAAAATTCTGCTCAACCAGCGTGGTAACCTTGGGGAAATTGGTCATATTCAAATCGATCCTCTAGGTGAACGTTGCCATTGTGGTAATTTTGGTTGTTTAGAAACGATTGCATCCAATACTGCTATCGAAGCCAAAGTGCGCTATCAATTAGAGCAAGGCTACCCAAGCCAGTATTTATCGCCAACACAGTGCCAAATCCAAGATATTTGTCGAGCTGCTGTAAAAAATGACCCGCTAGCAGTCGAAACCATCAAACAAGTGGGTTTACATTTAGGTAAAGCGATTGCGATCGCTATTAACTTATTTAACCCACAAAAAGTGGTTTTAGCGGGTGAATTGACTGAAGCAGCTGAAGTTTTACTTCCCTCAATTCAAAGTTGTATTAATACGCAAGTATTAAAAGAATTCAGAGAAGAGCTTCCTGTCGTCACATCAGAGCTTGATCATCGTTCAGCCATAGGGGCTTTTGCCTTAACTAAACGCGCAATGCTTAACGGAGAATTGCTTCAACAGCTATTAGAAAAGTAATTTATTGTCGATAAATTACACTTTTTGAGTTGAATGTATACTTTTCTGACCTTTATTGCGAAATAAGTCTAAAATTCAATCAGTAATATCCAAAGAAAAAGAAATGTAGCGTGATTTTTTCACCGCATTTCTTTTTTTATGCTCATTGTTCTTCATCTTTTCCTTCTTTCACTTAATCTCATTTCTGTTACTGCTTTGTTTTTTCTTTTTATTCACACACTATTGCGTCTTATTTTTTGAGATATTTTTCATCAACAAGGTTGTTTTTTGGATCTTTTTTCGACAAAATGATTAACCATCGAGCAAACGGACACGTTTCTCGAAAATTAATGCAAAAAGCAGTTGACGGATTTGTCTGTAATACGCATAATGCGCCCCGCAACGCCGACGAAGGTTATGCAAAAAAAAGATGGCTATGTAGCTCAGCTGGTTAGAGCACAACACTCATAATGTTGGGGTCACAGGTTCGAATCCCGTCATAGCCACCATCTTTTTGCGGGAGTGGCGAAATTGGTAGACGCACCAGATTTAGGTTCTGGCGCCGCAAGGTGTGCGAGTTCAAGTCTCGCCTCCCGCACCATTTTAACCTCGTCAAGAATTTATCAGTTGGGATATCGCCAAGCGGTAAGGCACCAGGTTTTGATCCTGGCATTCCCAGGTTCGAATCCTGGTATCCCAGCCATATTTCTGATAAATAAGTGTGTTGACAATTGAATTAGCGGATGGGGTATCGCCAAGCGGTAAGGCACCAGGTTTTGATCCTGGCATTCCCAGGTTCGAATCCTGGTACCCCAGCCATCTTTCAAAAGAAAGATAACTAGATTCAATAAGGCTATGTAGCTCAGCTGGTTAGAGCACAACACTCATAATGTTGGGGTCACAGGTTCGAATCCCGTCATAGCCACCATTTTTTGGGATATCGCCAAGCGGTAAGGCACCAGGTTTTGATCCTGGCATTCCCAGGTTCGAATCCTGGTATCCCAGCCATATTTTGAAAGAGAGACTCGCAGAGCGAGTCTTTTTTTCTGAAAAGTTGTATGCGGGAGTGGCGAAATTGGTAGACGCACCAGATTTAGGTTCTGGCGCCGCAAGGTGTGCGAGTTCAAGTCTCGCCTCCCGCACCATTGATTACTAACGTGTTTATCACGAAATCAACAGATAAGACTCGCAATAGCGGGTCTTTTTTGTTTTTATCTCTTCATTTTTTCCTATCTGTTATCTAAACATCATTCTTCCCCCCTTCTTTTCTTATTCCTCTACTCTCAAAGATCAATATTCTCCACATTATCATTTTTTATTTATTCTCATCACTCCACACTTTATTGATCCCTCTGTACATATATCTCTCCAGATACTATACTCCCCCATAGTATATTTAAGGATTATGTATGCCACACTCACCAGCAGAAAAAAAAGCCGCGTTAACTCGCGTAAGAAAAATTAAAGGGCAGCTTCTTGCATTAGAAACTGCACTTGAAAATGAAAATGAATGCGGTCAGGTATTACAACAAATTGCCGCCATCAGAGGTGCTATTAACGGTCTGATGGCAGGTGTGCTCGAAAGTCATTTACGTGAAGGTCTTATGGATGCCGTCGCTTCTCCTGAAGATCAAAAAAATTCCGTTGATGATGCCATTTCACTTATCCGCACTTACCTGCGTTAATAACAAAAAGGATACACCATGAAATCTCGTGCTGCGGTCGCATTTGGACCAGGAGAACCTTTAAAAATCGTTGAAGTTGATGTAATGCCACCTCAAGCGGGTGAAGTGCTCATAAAAATTAGCCACACAGGCGTTTGTCATACAGACGCATTTACACTCTCTGGTGATGATCCTGAAGGTGTGTTCCCTGCAATTCTTGGTCATGAAGGTGCTGGTGTAGTTGTAGAAGTTGGTGAAGGTGTCACTAGCGTTAAACCAGGCGATCACGTTATTCCTCTGTACACTGCTGAATGTGGTGAATGTCTATTCTGTAAATCAGGCAAAACAAACTTATGTGTTGCAGTCAGAGCAACGCAAGGTAAAGGTTTAATGCCAGATGGAACAACACGTTTTTCTTATAACGGGCAGCCTATTTATCACTATATGGGATGCTCTACTTTTAGCGAATACACTGTGGTGGCTGAAGTTTCTCTAGCAAAAATCAATCCAGAAGCCAATCACGAAGAAGTTTGCTTATTAGGTTGTGGCGTAACAACCGGTATTGGCGCGGTTCACAATACAGCAAAAGTGCAAGAAGGTGATTCGGTTGCAGTGTTTGGTTTAGGAGGCATTGGTCTTGCTGTTCTTCAAGGCGCAAGACAAGCCAAAGCAGGTCGAATTTTTGCGATTGATACTAATCCTGAAAAATTTGAATTAGCACGTCAATTTGGTGCTACAGATTGCTTAAATCCTAATGACTACGACAAGCCCATTCAGCAAGTCCTTGTTGAAATGACACAATGGGGTGTTGACCATACTTTTGAATGTATTGGTAACGTTAATGTCATGAGAGCTGCATTAGAAAGTGCACATCGTGGCTGGGGTCAATCCATTATTATTGGTGTTGCTGGTGCAGGACAAGAGATCTCCACCCGTCCATTCCAACTAGTAACAGGTCGTTCGTGGAGAGGCACCGCTTTTGGTGGTGTTAAAGGTCGTAGCCAATTACCCGGTATGGTTGAGGATGCAATGAAAGGCGATATCGAACTTAAGCCTTTTGTTACCCATAAACTACCGTTAGAAAAAATTAATGAAGCTTTTGATTTAATGCACGAAGGTAAATCAATCCGTACAGTTATTCATTTCGATTAATCATCTTCAAACCTATGTCTCATAGGTTTGTCTTTGCTTTTAAAGGAGTCAAAATGGAAAGGATTGAACGTCACGCCTGCTTTGGTGGTTGGCAAGAAGTCTATCAACATACATCAAAGACGTTAAATTGTGAGATGAAATTTGCCATCTACCTTCCTCCTATGGAAGAAGAACAAAAATACCCTGTTTTATATTGGTTATCAGGCTTAACCTGCAACGAACAAAATTTTATTACTAAATCAGGCGCTCAACAATTTGCGGCACAACATGGCATTATTTTAGTCGTACCTGATACCAGCCCTCGCGGTGAAAATGTCGCTGATGATAGTGCTTATGATTTAGGGCAAGGCGCTGGCTTTTACCTTAATGCGACACAATCGCCGTGGAATACTCATTACAATATGTATGACTACATTGTTGATGAGCTTCCTACACTGATAGAAATGCATTTTCCTGTGACTCATCAACGTGCTATTAGTGGGCATTCGATGGGAGGTCATGGGGCATTAACGATTGCATTGCGAAATTCGGCACGCTACCGCAGTGTGTCAGCGTTTTCTCCGATAGTAGCACCGTCAGTTGTTCCTTGGGGTAAAAAAGCGTTTAGCGCTTATTTAGGCGATGATACGACACAATGGCACCAATATGATGCGGTGGCATTAATTAGCCAAGCAGAAAGTGTATTACCTATGCGTGTTGATGTCGGAGTCGATGATCCTTTCTATCAAGAGCAACTGAAGCCTGAATTATTTTCACAAGCTTGCGATGCAAAACAATTCCCTTATCAATTGAATTTACATCAAGGGTACGATCACAGTTACTACTTTGTGGCGAGCTTTATTGGTGAGCATATTGCTTTTCATGCCAAGCATTTAAAAGCATAACAACAATGCGATGATCTTATTGCTGATATTCAACGCAGATCATCGCATTTCTAATTACTTAATACCTAACGCATAACGTAATGCTGCTTCTTTCGCTTTTCCTGCATGCTGAGCAGCTAAAAGACCGATATTTCTAACAACTTTTAAACCCGGTAATTGGTGGCTAAAGGTGTGATAAAATACGTCCATGCCCGCTTGCATGACTAAATTATCAGGCATACGACGGCGCTGATATTTCTTCAATAACGCCATTGAATCCCAAGGCTCAAAATGTTTTTTGGCATCAGCGACTAAATCTAAGAAACAATCCACATCACGGTAACCTAAATTAACGCCCTGTCCCGCTAAAGGATTGATGGTGTGAGCCGCATCTCCCAACAAAATAATACCTTTATCAACATAACGACTTGCATGCTGACGCGTTAATGGGAATGAACCTGCTGCAATAGGTGTCGCTTTACCTAATCGCTCAGGAAAAGCATGTTGAATTTCTTTTTCTAACTGCGTCATTGACATATTTTGCAGTTTTCTAATTCTGTCAGGTGAGTCATACCAAACCAAACACGCCCAATTATCAAAAAGCGGCAAATAAGCGCGAGGCCCTGAAGGGTAAAAACGTTGCCATGTACCCTTTTCAGGAGGTAACTCTGTTTTCACCGTGATCAGCATACAAGATTGACGATATTGCCAGCCATTGCTACCAATACCCGCAAATTGGCGCACTTGAGAGTTTGCACCATCCGCACCTACCACTAAATTTGTACTCACCTCACTGCCATCAGAAAGTGTTACTTTCCATTTATCATCTAAATACGTCATTTTACTTAGACTATTTGGACATAATAAAGTGATATTGCTATAACGTTCAGCCTCTTGCCAAAGGGCTAATTGCAAAATTCGGTTTTCAACCATATAGCCTAATTCAGGTAAACCTAAGCTTTTAGCATCAAAAACCACATGGGCATTTTCTTCTTCCCATGTTTCTAAGGTAAGATAAGGCGCAGAACGCATCGCTAAAACATGTTGCCATGCACCTAATTGTTTTAATAGACTAACAGACGCGCAACTAATCGCAGAAATACGGATATCAGGATGAGATGACGCATCAAAAGGTGCTGGAGACTGCCGTTCAATCATTGCAACACGCAATCCTTCTTGCGCCAGCCCAATTGCAACAGCAGCGCCAATCATCCCTCCACCAGCGATGATTGCATCAAAATCGTTTTTTACATTACTCATCATTGTTATGCCATAACTCATTACTTTAAATAATAGGTAAGCGCTGTTTCAGTTTATTTCGATTAAACTAAACGCCATAGAGAATTAGCGCCGACTTGCTCTAGTCACTGACCACACAAATGACTACAATAACCGCCTTATTGGCTTATTACACGCAACGTTTTCCAATGATTAGCTATTGTCTCACTGAAAATACCGGATTTACACAATGTCGACGATAAAAAAACTGTACATTAAAACTTGGGGCTGTCAGATGAATGAGTACGATTCATCCAAAATGGCAGACCTACTCGAAAGCACCCACGGTTATCAGTTAACCGATGTCGCCGAAGACGCGGACATTCTACTGCTAAATACCTGTTCTATCCGTGAGAAAGCACAAGAAAAAGTCTTTCATCAGTTAGGACGTTGGAAATATTTTAAAGATAATAAACCCGATATTATCATTGGCGTCGGCGGTTGTGTTGCTTCTCAAGAAGGTGAATACATCCGTCAACGTGCGCAGTGTGTCGATATTATCTTCGGACCACAAACTTTACACCGTTTACCTGAAATGATTAATCAGGTTAAAGGGACTAAAAGCCCTGTTGTCGATATTAGCTTCCCTGAAATCGAAAAATTTGACCGTTTACCAGAGCCTCGCGCTGAAGGTCCTTCTGCTTTCGTCTCCATCATGGAAGGCTGTAACAAATACTGCTCTTTCTGCGTAGTTCCTTACACTCGCGGTGAAGAAGTTAGCCGCCCTTGTGATGATGTGCTATTTGAAATTGCTCAATTAGCGGCACAAGGTGTGCGCGAAGTAAACTTGTTAGGTCAAAACGTTAACGCCTACCGAGGCGCTACTTTTGATGGTCAAATCTGTAGCTTTGCTGAATTAATTCGCTTAGTCGCCGCAATTGACGGCATTGACCGCATTCGCTTTACTACCAGCCACCCTATCGAATTTACTGACGATATTGTTGCGGTTTATGAAGATACTCCAGAATTAGTCAGCTATTTACACTTGCCAGTGCAAAGTGGTTCTGACCGCATTCTAACATTAATGAAGCGTAACCATACTGCACTTGAATATAAGAGCATCATTCGCAAACTACGCAAAGCACGTCCTGATATTCTGATAAGTTCAGACTTTATCATTGGTTTCCCGGGTGAAACCCAAGACGACTTTGAAAAAACCATGCAATTAATTGCGGATGTTAATTTCGATATGAGCTTTAGTTTCATCTATTCAGCACGTCCAGGCACCCCAGCGGCTGATTTACCTGATGATGTCAGTGAAGATGAGAAGAAACAACGTTTATATCTGCTACAACAGCGCATCAATCAACAAGCAATGAACTTTAGCCGTGCAATGTTAAATACGGTACAGCGTATTCTAGTTGAAGGACCTTCACGTAAAAATGTGATGGAGCTTTCTGGTCGTACTGAGAATAACCGTGTGGTTAACTTTGAAGGTACACCAGATATGATTGGTAAGTTCGTTGATGTTGAGATTGTTGACGTTTATGCCAACTCACTACGTGGTAAAGTCATTAGAACGGAAGACCAAATGGATTTACGTATTCACGAATCTCCAGAATCCGTCATTGCACGTACACGTAAAGAAGATGAATTAGGGGTAGGTGTTTACCAACCTTAATTGATCAGATTGAACAAAAGGATAATCAGTGACAGTAATAGCACATGCACAGGTAGCGACCCAAGAAATCTTCTTAGAGCCAGCTGACAATGCCCGTTTAATGAGCCTATGTGGTCCATTTGACGATAATATTAAGCAACTTGAGCGCCGTTTAGGTATCGAGATTAATCATCGTGATAACCGTTTTAAACTCACGGGAAAATCATTGTGTGTCAATGCAGCCGCAGGAATTTTACGTCGCCTGTATGTGGAAACCTCGCCAATTAAAGGCGTGATCTCCGATATCGACCCTGAACAAATTCACCTTGCGATCAAAGAAAGTCGTGTGCTTGAGCAAAGTGATGAGCATGTTCCTGAATTTGGGAAATCAACCAATATTCGAACTAAGCGAGGTGTGATAAAACCTCGTACACCGAATCAGGCACAATATATTGCCAATATCCAGACTCATGATATTACTTTTGGTATTGGGCCTGCTGGTACAGGGAAAACTTATCTGGCTGTTGCTGCTGCTGTTGATGCTCTTGAACGCCAAGAAGTGCGTCGTATTTTATTAACGCGTCCTGCGGTTGAAGCGGGTGAAAAACTGGGCTTTTTACCGGGCGATTTAAGTCAAAAAGTCGATCCCTATTTACGACCACTTTATGATGCGTTATTTGAGATGTTAGGTTTTGAAAAAGTTGAGAAACTAATAGAGCGTAATGTCATTGAAGTCGCCCCCCTCGCCTATATGCGTGGACGCACATTAAATGACGCCTTTATTATTCTTGATGAAAGCCAAAACACGACCATCGAACAGATGAAAATGTTCTTAACACGTATTGGCTTTAACTCTAAAGCGGTTATCACTGGGGATATTACCCAAATTGACCTGCCAAGAGGCAATAAATCAGGCTTACGTCATGCCATTGAAGTTTTATCTGATGTTAATGACTTAAGTTTTAACTTTTTCCATAGTGAAGACGTTGTTCGCCATCCCGTGGTTGCCAAAATTGTTATTGCCTATGAAGCTTGGGAAACGGAAGATCAAAAACGCCGCCAAGCTATCAAAGCAGAAAAAGAGAAGCTTCAGAGAGAAAATCATGAGTGAAGTTATCCTTGATTTACAAGTAGCAAGTGAAAATGCGCAAGGGCTTCCTACTGAAGCCCAATTTATGACATGGTTAGAAGCGGTATTACCGCAATTTCAACCTGTAAGTGAAGTGACTATTCGTATTGTTGATGAGGCAGAAAGTCACGAACTGAACCTCACTTATCGTGGAAAAGACAAACCGACTAACGTGCTTTCTTTTCCCTTTGAGGCTCCGCCTGAAATTGAATTGCCGTTATTAGGTGATTTGATTATTTGCCGCCAAGTGGTAGAAAAAGAGGCGGTTGAGCAGAGTAAGACTGTTGAAGAACACTGGGCACACATGGTTATTCATGGATGTCTCCATCTTTTAGGCTATGATCATATTGAAGATGATGAAGCCGAAGAAATGGAAGGTTTAGAGACAGAAATCTTACAAAATTTAGGTTATGCAGATCCCTATTTGATTGAAAAAGAGTAACAGTTCTCTTATTTTTATGATAAATACTATATCTAATTAACCATTCAATGAGGAAAAATAGTTAAAACGCCATGAGCGACGACCAATCTTCGAGTAACGATAACCCTGGTCCTAAGAAAGGGTTTCTCACACTGCTTAATCAGTGGTTCCACGGTGAACCTAAAAACCGTGATGATCTGATGGAGCTTATCCGCGATTCTGAACAGAAAGAATTAATTGATCCCGACACCCGCGACATGCTTGAAGGGGTAATGGATATTGCTGAACAACGCGTTCGGGACATAATGATCCCTCGCTCGCAAATTGTCACACTAAAACGCAATCAAACCCTTGATGAGTGTTTAGATGTGATTATTGATTCAGCACATTCTCGTTTCCCAGTCATTAGCGAGGACAAAGATCATATTGAAGGCTTATTAATGGCAAAAGATCTGCTGCCATTTATGCGTACCGACGCAGAGCCATTTAGTATGGATAAAGTCTTACGCTCTGCTGTTGTTGTGCCCGAAAGCAAACGGGTTGATCGCCTATTAAAAGAGTTCCGCTCTCAACGCTATCATATGGCGATTGTGATCGATGAATTTGGAGGCGTATCTGGACTCGTCACAATTGAGGATATTCTTGAACTTATCGTAGGCGAAATTGAAGATGAGTATGATGATGAGGATGATATTGATATTCGTCCATTAAGTCGTCACGCTTACTCAGTTCGAGCTTTAACCCAGATAGAAGATTTCAATGAAGCGTTCGGTACGCATTTCAGCGATGAAGAAGTTGATACGATTGGCGGTTTAGTCATGCAAGCCTTTGGTCACCTTCCTGCTCGTGGTGAAACTATTACCATTGATAATTACCAATTTAAAGTTGTTATGGCAGATAGCCGTAAGATCATTCAGGTTTATGTGCATATCCCCGATGATGCGCCAATCCCTGAACTAGGTAATGATGCATAGGATATCAATGAATAAGATCTCTTTCTTAAACCGCCAGTGGGTTCGCGCCCTTCTGGCGGTTTTTTTCGGTGCCATTGGCACATTGGCATTTTCGCCATTTGATTTTTGGCCTGCTGCGTTAATTTCACTACTTGGCTTATTACTGATAATCACTCACCGCACAACTCGCCAAGGCGCATTCCTTGGTTTTGCTTGGGGATTTGGGTTATTTGGTAGTGGCGTAAATTGGGTTTACGTCAGTATCGCTGATTTTGGTGGTATGCCGTTTGCGATAAATATCTTTTTAGTGATTTTATTAGCACTCTATTTATCACTCTACACGCTATTATTTGCAGGATTACTGAATAAGTTTTTTCCAAAACCAACGCTCTGGCGGTTTGTATTTGCAGCTCCTGCATTATGGCAAATCACTGAATTCTTAAGAGGTTGGGTGTTATCAGGTTTCCCTTGGTTGCAGTTTGGTTATAGCCAGATTGATGGCCCATTAAAAGGTATTGCACCTATTTTTGGTGTTACCATGATAACGCTACTCCTAACCATTATCAGTGGATTAATTGCGTTTGCACTCTATCGCAAATCGATTTATAGCGTCGTGGTTGCACTGCTTTTATTAGTATTACCTATCAGCTTTAAGTCCTATCAGTGGTATCAACCTTTGCCTGATGAAACGCAAGAAATTGCATTAGTCCAAGGTAATATTGCACAATCTTTAAAATGGGAACCAGGTACATTAGAGAGCACATTAAAAACCTATCTCACCTTAAGTCGCCCTTTTATTGGTAATGCAAATCTCATTATTTGGCCTGAATCTGCGATCCCTGATGTTGAAATTCAACAGCAAGGTTTTTTAGCAGAATTAGATAAGCAATTAAGAGAGCAAGATACCCATTTAATGACGGGAATTATTGATGCTCGACCGACATTAGAAGGTTATCGTTTCTACAATAGTGTCATCACATTAGGTGAACACTATGCTTATCAATACCCAGCAACAGATCGCTATAACAAACATCACCTTGTTCCTTTTGGTGAATATGTACCATTAGAATCGCTATTACGCCCACTTGCGCCTTTCTTTAATTTACCGATGTCATCATTAAGCCAAGGTGAATATGTACAGCCTCAGCTCACTGTCAATGATGCCAAAATAACCGCAGCTATTTGTTACGAAATTATTTTAGGTGAACAAGTCCGCGCTAATTTTAAACCCGATACACGATTCTTATTAACGATTTCTAATGATGCGTGGTTTGGTAATTCAATCGGCCCTTGGCAACATTTTCAAATGGCAAGAATGCGCTCTTTAGAGTTAGGAAGACCATTATTACGCTCAACGAATAACGGTATTACCGCCTTTATTGCAGCCAATGGTGATGTTATTTCTCAACTTCCTCAGTTTGAAGAAGGTGCTTTAGCAGAAAAAATCACACCAACAACTGGGTTAACCCCTTATTACAAGTGGGGTAATACACCATTGTGGATAATGGTTGGATTATTTTTTATCATCGCCTTTATTAAACGGCGAGTTGAGTAAAGCAAAATAAAATAACGGAATTCAATATAATAATGAATTCCGTTATTTTTAATCGATTAAAGCTTAAAATGATTGCTTGTATACCGTTCAAAGGCCAGCCCACCATAAACGTAGTTTTAATCCCCACGAAGATGACCAACCGCTCGTAAAGCCTACCATTTCCCCTTTATAAACAATAACAAATGAAGGTGTTGCACTAATTTCCCACTGCTGAGAAATCTCTCCTCGGCTATCATTTATTACAGGAAAGACCAATCCTTTAGACTGAATACCGCGTTCTAACTTTGCGTTATCACCAGAACGGATCGCAACAGATGTCACGTTATAGCCATCTAGTGCTAACGAATTTACTGAGGGAGTTGTGAGTTTACAAACTCCACACCAAGTTGCCCAAAAATAGATTAACAAAGGCTTTTCAGCACTCAATTCAGCTAAAGAAACAACTTTATTATCAACAGTATATAGCTCAGGCAAATTCGTTAAGGCTGGTGGCGTAGGTTGACGCCACCAATCCATTGCAAAAGAAGCTAAAACGAAAATGACAATCAGAACAATCAGTTCTTTACTCCACTTTCGTAAGCGACTACGCATTATTTTTTCACTTTAGCCAGTTGTTCTTTAACAATCACTTCTAGCTGAGCGTAATCAACAGCACCAGGGATAACCATATCGCCAACAACCGTTGCAGGTGTACCTTGAATACCTAACTTACGAGAAAGATCTAAGTTGTTTTGTAACACTTTTAGGCTTTCATCGGTTAATTTCACTTTGCTTGTATTGGTTGTTTTCATTGCATCATCAATACTTGCGTTATCGAGCATTGTTTTCTTTTGCATTAAACGTTGGTGTAATGCTAAGAATGCTTTCGGATCTTCTTTCCAAACTGAAAGCACAGCTTGAGAGGCTTTTGCAGAACTTTCACCTTTAAATGGCAGTGGTTTAATAACCACGGCAACTTCAGGATAATCTTTTGTGATTTGTTCTAATAATGGGTCGAAGCGTTTGCAATAAGGACAGTTATAATCAGTAAAAGAAACCAACACTAACTTAGCGTCTTTGGCACCAATACGAGGGCTTGCTGCATCGTTATATAATGCGTCATGCTCTGCTTTTAATGCAGTACGGAATTGAGCTTGTTGCTCATCTGCTTTTTGCGCTTGTAATGCTGTGATAGCTTCTTCCAAAATTTCTGGATTTTTAATTAACGTATCACGAACCAGCGCGCGAACTTCTTTTTCCTGATCCGCACTTAACGCTGCTGCTTGTACATTTGCACCAAAAAGTAACGAAGAGATAACCAGTGCAGAAAGTGTTTTTTTCATTATTGGGCTCCTTTAGCCTCAGAAAGAACTGTCAATGTTGAATCTTTATTTAAAATAGGAGGTAAAACCACGCCATCTTTATGGCAAGGTCCATAAACTTGGTTAAAAGGTACTGCAACTTGACCACGTTGTTTTAAAAATTGAGTGATCTTATCGGAGGGTTTAGTCCAATCCCCTCTTAATGCAACAATATCTGGCGCAGAAAGTGCAGTTTGGATCTCTTCTCGCAATAATACATTGTATTTGTTTGCTTTGCAGGTTACACACCAATCTGCTGTTACATCAACAAATACGCGTTTATTTTCTGCTAATGCTTGGTGTATCGCTTCTTCTGATAAAGGTTGCCAATTTATCGTATCTTGACCCGCAAGTGTTTGGCTTGCTGGTTGCTCCACAAATAGATAGGTGCTTCCCCCTAAAAGGAAGGCTACCACGGTAGAAATCAATAATACTTTTTTGCCATAATGTTTTGCGATAGCAAACAATAACAACAGCCCAATAATAACAAAAATACCTGCAACTATTGGCATTCCTAAGTGAGGGATCAAGAGCGTTATTAGCCAAATACTCGACAACAGCATCATAAAGCCCAAAACAACTCTTAGGCGATTCATCCATTTACCTGGTTTTGGTAGTACTTTGGCGATAGATGGAAAGATTGCCACTAAGATCCAAGGCAAACTCATTCCAATTCCTAGGGCAGTAAAAATAAGCCATAGTTTATTTAGAGGCGCTATAAGTGCATAAGCGACTGCGGTTCCTAAAAACGGTGCTGAGCAAGGTGTCGCGAGTAAGGTTGCAAATGCACCTTCCCAAAAGTGTCGGCTATATCCTTGTCCACCCGCTGTTGCCATTTTAGTATTCATATTGCTACTTAAACGCAGTTCAAATAATCCGAATAGATTTGCGGTAAAAATAGCGGTAACTAATACCATAAAGCCAATAAACCAAGGACTTTGGAATTGGATCCCCCAACCTAAAGCTTCTTGGCTATAACGTAAGCCTGTCATAAACAGAGCTAGCGCCCAAAATGAGACTAAAATACCTAAAACAGAAACAGAAAATTGCTTGCGAATAACGCCTTTATCACGATTTTCGAGATGTAAAATTGATCCCATTTTCATCGCAAGTACGGGTAATACGCAGGGCATTAAATTCAGAATTAAGCCGCCCAATAGTGCAAAAGCAAGAATACCCCAAAGCCCAATACCTGAATTAGAAGATGGAGCAGTCTCCTCTTTTCCATGCCCTATTATGTCATTAACTTGGCGAGAGAAATCTTGGTCAGTAATAACAAAAGAAAGTACCTTACCTGAGATATTACCAGCAGCATCCCCCCAATCATCTGTCACATCAACCGTGACAAATAAGTTTTTATCTTGATGCTTTAATTTTGGAATACCGTAAAGCATACCTTCAGGAGGATCGAGATAAATATTAGGTTTAACCCAAGCACCTTGCTCTTTTTGTAAAGAGATAGTGAGTTGGCTATTGTTATAACCAGAAGAAACTGATGATATTAATCCCGTTCCAACAGGAATTTTGGCCATTGCCTGATTATATTGCCATTCAAAATCAGCAGGCACAGGTTCGGTAAGATCTAAATCTAAAGTGTAGTCAGTCAGAATGCAGACATTACTACATGTTGATAAAGTTAAAACCCCTGTTAAACGATCAGCGTGAACAGGAGATAACTCAATGGGGAAAATAACTTGTTTATCATAACCTTGCGTGTGAATACCTGCTACATCAAAAGCTGAAGGCGAAGGCCAATGCCAAATCATTGCACTTACATCTTGCGACCAATTAATTTCAGGGGCAACACCACCTTCTCCTGGAGAACGCCAATACGTTTTCCATCCAGACTCAAGCTGTACTTCAAGTAAAACTTTCACATCACCTGTTGGGAACTTTTGTGCTGTCGCCCTAACTTGTGCATGAGAATTATCAGGCGTGGTTAACCAGCCTGTATCTGCTGCTTGAGAAGTAGATAAAGTAAATAGCGTTAATATCAACGCCATAACAAAAGAACGAAACATAACAACTCCCTAAAAATTCCTACAACGCTACACATAGAGCCACGTCCAAAATAGACGAGCAATCTTTTAGCTAAAAGGAAATTTCTAATCCCTCAAAATACAATAATGAAGGTGAAGTCTGATTGGTGGAGGTGGATGATAGTGTTTTTTCTGATTACGCTGACGCGATACATAGATAGCAGCCATGCTTAACAATAGTAATACAACCCATGAATGGAAAAATGGCTCTATTGTTAATGGAGGAACAGATAATAATGATTTGGCGCTTAATTCACAGGTAGACAATGAAAAAGTGTGCTCTGTTACGCTATTCTCATCAGCAATTGGTGTTGATAGTGGGTATTGTGTTTGAGCAACAGCTGTTGCTAAGCGCTCACTAATGATGTGGGCACCTAATGAACGCTGAACAATGCAACACAAGATCAGCAAAACTGTTATCACCACTAGCCAGCGACCTGACCGCCAATTACTCATAGATGTTCCTCATCAATATGACTCGCTATCTTAACGGTAATCCACAGACAAACAACTCCTTAAGACAAACTTTACAAATCCCTACTTAGTTTATTTTTCGCATCATCTCAAATTTTCATCTTTAACCTTTATTTCTATAAGGTTTCTACTACAATAATTTTAAATATTGAAAACAACTTCCAAAAAAATAATCAACTACATTTGATTTCATTCTTTTATTGGGAGATACCTCTCGTATTTCACAAATTGCACTTCCCAACAGTATGTTATTTGTTCTATCTATTAACATTATCAAAACAAATTAAAACAAAAAAGCAACACAAAGCAAAACACCAATATCACTTATCACCACGACAGGAGTTATTATGCGCATGCGTAAACTAGCATTATCATTAATGATCTTAGGGGCGGCAGGAGCAGTACAGGCAGAAGAACTCACTGGAACCTTAAAGAAAATCAATGACAACGATATTATTATTGTTGGGCACAGAGAATCCTCTGTTCCTTTCTCTTACTATGATAATCAACAGAAAGTCGTTGGCTATTCGCAAGACTATTCCAACCTAATTGTGCAGGCTGTAAAAGACAAAATAGGCAAACCAAACTTACAAGTTCGCCTCATTCCTATTACGTCTCAGAATCGTATTCCATTATTACAAAATGGCACATTTGATTTTGAGTGTGGCTCAACAACCAACAATGAAGCTCGTCAGCAACAAGCTGGTTTCTCTAATACTATTTTCATCGTAGGTACACGTTTACTGGCGAAAAAAGACAGTGGAATTAAAGATTTTGCTGACTTGTCAGGTAAAAACGTTGTCGTAACATCAGGAACAACGTCTGAAATGTTACTCAACAAATTAAATGATGAGAAAAAGATGAATATGCGCATTATCAGCGCAAAAGATCATGGAGACTCATTCCGTACACTTGAATCAGGTCGTGCTGTTGCCTTTATGATGGATGACGCATTACTGGCTGGTGAGCGTGCTAAAGCGAAAAAACCAGGTGAGTGGGAAATTGTAGGAACCCCGCAATCTGAAGAAGCTTATGGTTGTATGTTGCGTAAAGATGATGCTCAATTCAAAGCACTAATTGATGAAACTATCGCTCAAGCACAAAAATCGGGTGAAGCAGAAAAATCGTTCAATCGCTGGTTTAATGCACCGATCCCACCTAAAAATCTTAACTTAGAATTCACCATCTCTGATGAAATGAAAGCATTATTTGCATCACCAAATGATAAGGCATTGAATTAAAAATACATAAATAATTGATGCAAAATAAATAATTATAAAGTATCTGTTGGACAGACAGATCAGTGAAGTTTGGGGCAGCCGTTCCCTGCCCCTCTTTTTTCACCGGAGGTGAAATCATGTCGATTGATTGGGATTGGGGGATATTCTTCCAAGAAGCCCCTTTCGGAAACACCACATACTTAGGATGGCTGATTTCTGGCTTTCAAGTCACCATTGCCTTATCTTTATGCGCTTGGATTATTGCCTTTCTTGTCGGTTCTTTATTCGGAATTTTACGCACAGTACCTAATCGCTGGCTTTCAAGCTTAGGCACTGTTTATGTTGAGTTATTTCGTAACGTACCACTTATTGTTCAATTCTTTACGTGGTATTTAGTTATTCCTGAACTCTTGCCTCAATCTATTGGCGACTGGTTTAAAATGGACTTAGCGCCCAATGTGCAATTTTTTGTTTCATCAGCACTCTGCTTAGGTTTATTTACCGCCGCGCGTATGTGTGAACAAGTTAGAGCCGCAATAAACTCATTACCCCGCGGACAAAAAGCCGCAGGTTTAGCATTGGGCTTAACTTTACCTCAAACTTATCGTTATGTTTTATTACCCAATGCATACCGAGTCATTATTCCACCAATGACATCCGAAATGCTCAATCTCGTGAAAAACTCAGCGATTGCCTCTACTATCGGACTTATTGATATGGCGGCACAAGCAAATAAACTCCTCGACTATTCCGCGAAAGCGTATGAGTCATTCACAGCAATCACTCTGGCCTATGTATTTATCAATGTCATCATTATGCTAATAATGCATTGGCTTGAAAAACGCGTTCGCTTACCCGGCACAACAGGAGGTCAATAATGTACGAATTTGACTGGAGTTCTGTTGTTCCAAGCCTACCATTTTTAGTCGATGGAATGGCTATCACACTAAAAATCACTATCACTGCTATTGTGGTCGGTATTTTATGGGGAACGGTGCTTGCCGTTATGCGCCTATCTACCTTTAAGCCTATTAGCTGGTTTGCAGCCGCTTACGTTAATACCTTCCGTTCTATCCCATTAGTCATGGTATTGCTGTGGTTTTATTTAATTGTGCCTAACATATTACAAAATGTTCTAGGACTTTCACCTAAAAGTGATATCCGTTTAATTTCAGCAATGATAGCGTTCTCTTTATTTGAAGCGGCCTATTACTCTGAAATTATAAGAGCAGGTATTCAAAGTGTTAGCAAAGGACAATTTTCAGCCTCACTCGCGTTAGGTATGACCAAATCACAAACCATGCGTTTAGTGATCCTACCTCAAGCCTTTCGAGCCATGATCCCGCTTTTACTGACTCAAGGAATTGTATTATTCCAAGATACATCCTTGGTTTACGTTTTAAGTCTTACTGACTTTTTCAGAACAGCGGCAAATATTGGAGAACGAGATGGTACACAAGTTGAAATGATCCTCTTTGCTGGTTTTGTTTATTTTGTCATTAGCTTCGCTGCTTCGATGTTAGTAAACTTTCTTAAAAAAAGGACTACCTAGATGATTTCCCTAAAAGACGTATCCAAATGGTATGGTCAGTTTCAAGTACTGACTGAATGTTCCACTGAAGTTAAAAAGGGGGAAGTTGTTGTTGTCTGTGGACCTTCTGGATCAGGTAAATCAACACTGATCAAAACAGTGAATGGCTTAGAGCCGATACAACAAGGCGAGATCTTTGTTAATGAAATCAAAGTAAATGACAAGCATACTGATCTTGCTAAATTACGAGCAAAAGTGGGTATGGTTTTCCAACATTTTGAACTCTTCCCTCACCTCTCTATTATTGAAAATCTTACACTGGCACAAGTTAAAGTGCTTAATAGAGAGAAAGGTGCCGCAAAAGAGAAAGGATTAAAGCTATTAGAGCGAGTAGGATTAGCAAGCCATGCTAACAAATATCCAGCTCAGCTTTCTGGTGGCCAACAACAACGTGTCGCCATCGCTCGCGCATTATGCATGGATCCTATTGCAATGTTATTTGATGAACCTACATCAGCACTTGATCCTGAAATGATTAATGAAGTACTTGATGTAATGGTAGAGCTTGCAAATGAAGGTATGACAATGATGGTAGTGACCCATGAAATGGGTTTTGCTAAAAAAGTTGCTGACCGTATTATTTTTATGGATGAAGGTCGAATTGTGGAAGATAGACCTAAAAATGACTTTTTTGATAATCCAAAATCAGCGCGAGCAAAAGATTTCCTCGCTAAAATTCTACACTAACCCCCACATCTCCTCTGCTGGCGTGCTTTTTTAGCACGTCAGCCCCAAATAATAATTTCGATTAACCTCGCAACTAAATATCAAATAATCTTCTTTTTTCGCAATATTCCTATTATTTTTTCAGAAAATACGCATTTATTGTCTTTTTGCTCTAACTCTTTCCAAGATATCTCGCAATTGTCTTGAAAAAGTTATGCAAACAGTGGCTTTCATTGAGATCAATAGTTGTGGCTATTAGACAAAATCAGCTATGCTATGCAAGTCTTAATTTCATAATAGCGGTTACCCTCCGGTAGCCATTAATTCACCATAGGATTATCGGTGCCATGCAAGAACAATATCGTCCCGAAGATATAGAGCAAACTATCCAGGAACACTGGGAAAAGAACAATACATTTAAAGTGACAGAAGATAATAACAAAGAAAAATATTACTGCCTGTCAATGCTACCTTATCCTTCTGGCCGACTACACATGGGACACGTCCGTAACTACACCATTGGTGACGTGATTTCCCGTTATCAACGTATGCTAGGTAAAAACGTCTTACAGCCTATTGGTTGGGATGCGTTTGGCTTACCAGCAGAAGGTGCCGCAGTAAAAAATAAAACCGCCCCTGCACCATGGACTTACGAAAACATCAATTACATGAAAAACCAGTTAAAAAAACTGGGTTTTGGTTACGATTGGGATCGTGAAGTCACTACCTGTACACCAGAATATTATCGCTGGGAACAGTGGTTTTTTACTAAGTTATATGAAAAAGGCTTAGTTTATAAAAAGACCTCTGCTGTTAACTGGTGCCCACACGACTTAACAGTTTTAGCCAACGAACAAGTTATCGATGGCTGCTGCTGGCGTTGTGATACCCCTGTTGAGCGTAAAGAAATTCCACAGTGGTTTATCAAAATTACCGAGTATGCCGAAGAGCTGTTAAACGATTTAGATACGTTAGATGAGTGGCCTGAACAAGTTAAGACCATGCAACGTAACTGGATTGGTCGCTCTGAAGGTGTCGAAATTAAATTTGATGTTGCTGACAGCAACGACACAATGACCGTTTATACAACGCGTCCAGATACATTTATGGGTGTCACTTATGTTGCAGTTGCAGCAGGTCACCCATTAGCGCAAAAAGCTGCTCAAAATAATCCTGAAATTCAACAATTCATTGATGAATGCCGTAACATGAAAATGGCAGAAGCCGATATGGCAACAATGGAGAAAAAAGGGATTGCAACAGGCCTTTACGCTATTCACCCATTAACTAAAGAAAAAGTCGCTATTTGGGTTGCTAACTTTGTCTTAATGGAATACGGCACGGGTGCTGTAATGGCGGTTCCAGGTCATGATGAACGTGACTGGGAATTTGCAACTAAATACAATTTACCAATTAAAGCTGTTATTGCAGATGCTGAAGGTAACCAACCAGATGTCTCTGCCTGTGTATTCACTGAAAGAAATAGCCTGATTAACTCTGGTGAATTCACAGGTCTTGATAACCAAGCTGGCTTTAACGCTATTGCTGATAAACTGGCACAAATGGGTGTTGGTGAGCGCAAAGTTAACTACCGTTTACGTGACTGGGGTGTTTCTCGTCAACGTTACTGGGGTGCGCCAATTCCAATGGCGACTTTGGAAGACGGCACTGTTGTTCCTGTTCCTGAAGATCAACTGCCAGTTATCCTGCCAGAAGATGTCAAAATGGACGGGATCACTAGCCCAATCAAAGCAGATCCTGAGTGGGCAAAAACCACAATTAATGGTCAACCTGCGCTGCGTGAAACGGATACTTTTGACACCTTTATGGAATCTTCTTGGTATTACGCTCGTTATACCTGCCCTGATTACGATAAAGGCATGTTAGATCCTAAAGCAGCTAACTATTGGTTACCTGTTGACTGGTATATTGGTGGTATTGAACACGCCATCATGCACTTAATGTATTTCCGCTTCTTCCATAAACTGATGCGTGATGCCGGTTTAGTAAACTCGGATGAACCAGCAAAACGCTTACTGTGCCAAGGCATGGTATTAGCGGATGCGTTCTATCACACTGGTGAAGATGGTGCTCGCCATTGGGTATCTCCTACTGAAGCGATTGTTGAACGTGATGAGAAAAATCGCATCATTAAAGCGACTGACAGCGAAGGTCATGAATTGACTTATGCTGGCATGAGCAAAATGTCTAAATCTAAAAATAACGGTATCGACCCACAAACTATGGTTGAACGTTATGGTGCAGATACCGTTCGTTTATTTATGATGTTTGCTGCTCCACCAGAATTAACACTGGAATGGCAAGAATCTAGCGTTGAAGGTGCAAACCGTTTCTTACGTCGTTTATGGCGTTTAGTTCACGAGCACACTCAAAAAGGAGCGACACAGTCTCTTGATCTTTCTACACTGACAGAAGAACAAAAAGATTTACGTCGTGACTTACATAAAACGATTGCGAAAGTATCTGATGACGTAGGTCGTCGTTTAGCCTTTAACACCGCGATTGCTGCCATTATGGAGTTAATGAATAAATTAACTCGTGCAACACAAGAAACAGAACAAGATCGTGCATTAATGCAAGAAGCATTAGAAGCGATTGTTCGTATGCTTTCTCCAATCATTCCTCATGCATGTTTTGTTATGTGGCAAGCATTAGGTGGCAAAGAAGACGTTGATGTTGCGCCATGGCCTGTTGCTGATGAAGAAGCCATGATTGATGACACTAAACTGATTATCGTTCAAGTGAATGGTAAAGTTCGTGGTCGTGTTACTGTTCCGGCTAATTCAGAAAAAGAATATGTTCAGGAAATGGCGACAAAAGAGTACAGTGTTGCAAAATACTTGGAAGATGTGGCTATTCGTAAAGTCATCTATGTTCCAGGCAAATTACTGAACATCGTTGTTGGCTGATAAGGAGGCCTAGTGCGATATCTATTTTCGCTATTTTTCGGTTTGGCGGTGTTAATCACCGCTGGCTGTGGTTTTCACCTTCAAGGTAAAACTCAGGTTCCAGCAGAATTAAAAACGCTTTATCTTAGCTCTGGTGACCCTTATGGCCCATTATCTCGAGTAATGCGTCAACAACTTAGACTTAGTGGTGTTCAGCTTGTTGAGGATCCAACAGCCAATATCCCTATTCTTAAAATTGTCGGCTCATCAGAAAGTAAAGAAACCGTATCTGTGTATCAAGACGGTAAATCAGCAGAACGTCAGTTAACATTTGTGCTTGATGCGCAAGTGATTATGCCTGATGGTACGATTTACCCAATTTCATCACAGGTTTCACGCCCATTCTTCGATAACCCATTAGAAGCATTAGCGAAAGATGCTGAAAATGACATTATCAAGCAAGAGATGCGTGAACAAGCGACAGCAATATTAGTGCGTAAATTATTGGTTGTTCACAACGCTGAACGCCAAAAAGCCGTACAAGCTGAGCAGGCAAAACAGATAATCTCACCAGCCAAATGATCCGCTTATATCCAGAACAACTGAATGCGCAGCTCCAAGAGGGGCTGCGCCAAAGTTACCTACTCTGGGGTAATGAACCTCTATTACTCCAAGAGTCTCAAGATGCTATTCAATCCGTCGCTAAATCCCAAGGATTTATCGAGCATTATCAATTTACCCTTGATAATAATACAGACTGGAATGAAATTTACTCGCTTTGTCAATCGCTAAGCCTTTTTTCTCAAAGACAATCTCTTTTACTGCATTTACCTGAAAATGGCCCCAATGCAGCGATGTCAGAGAAACTCACTCGCCTATCTCAAGAATTGCATCAAGATTTATTGTTGATTTTACGTGGCAATAAACTCACAAAAGCGCAAGAAAACAGTGAATGGTTTAAAACATTAAGCCAACATGGAACCTATGTTTCTTGTCTGACACCTGAGCTTGATAAATTACCTACTTGGGTTGCGCGTCGAGCAAAACAAAAAGGGTTAGCGCTGGATGAACAAGGTAATCAATTACTTTGCTACTGTTATGAAGGAAATTTACTAGCACTAGCACAAGCCATCGAGCGCCTTTCGCTGTTGTACCCTGACGGTAAATTAACGCTCCCAAGAGTCGAAGCGGCGGTCAATGACGCGTCACATTTTACCCCTTATCACTGGGTTGATGCATTACTTGCAGGGAAAACACAACGAGCATGGCATATATTGCAACAACTCAAAAGAGAAGACTCTGAACCTGTTATTTTACTCAGAACTTTACAGCGTGAGTTAATGCAGCTGATTACGCTACATCGTGAATCTAAAACAGCTTCATTAAAAACGATTTTTGATAAACATCGAATTTGGCAAAACCGACGCCCAATATTCACAGCAGCACTACAACGTTTATCTGAACATCAATTGCTGACAGCAATACGATTACTTGCAACAATTGAAATTACTATTAAGCAAGATTACGGACAGACAGTTTGGCCCTCGCTCAGTGCTCTGGGCTTATTACTTTGTGGAAAAGCACTACCAGAAGGATTTGTCAGTCATGCCTAGAACCAATCACTCAACACCTTTAATTAACCAAGCCATCGCTTTATATGGTGGTACATTTGATCCTATTCATTATGGGCATTTGCGTCCTGTTGAAGCACTCTCAGGATTAATTGGTTTAAAAGAAGTGATTTGGTTACCTAACAATATTCCTCCTCATCGCCCTCAACCAGAAGCATCCTCTCAACAACGTCTTGAAATGGTGCGTCTTGCGCTTGAGCCGTATTCCTCCTTTAAAGTGGATACCCGCGAGCTTGAAAAACCAACCCCCTCTTATAGCATCGAGACATTAAGAGACTTCAGACAAGAAATTGGCGAGAAACAACCTTTAGCCTTTATTATTGGTCAAGATTCATTGCTTTCAATAAATACGTGGCACAAATGGGAAAGTTTATTAGACGTGTGTCATTTATTAGTTTGTGCTCGTCCTGGTTATCAAACTCATTTTGAATCAGCGCAAATGCAAGCATGGTTGGAAAAGCACCAAACCAAACAGCAAGAAGATATTCATTGCTTACCCGCAGGTAAAATATTCCTCGCTGACACACCACTTTATAATATTTCAGCGACAGACATTCGAGCTCGCCACAAAGCAGGTTTAGATTGCCACGATTTGCTACCCAACTCCGTTGAAAACTATATTCGCCAACAACAACTTTATAAATAACGTATTCTTTTTAAAGTTGTTCTCTTAAATAATTAAAAGCAGATGGATAAGGCGAAAAATAGCGTTGGTTAATCAAATAGTCATCGGGGTAAATGGTTAACCAATATTGGAGTAAATCATAAGGTTTAGAGAAAGGCACGACACCTTGACGATATAGCAAAATTGTCTGTGATATTTCTTGTTTCTGTTGCGAACTCAGATCTCGCTTAAAGTAACCCGCCATATGCATTAATGCATTAGTTTGTCCTTCTCGACTTGGTGCAACGCTTAATGCCTTCATTAACTTTTGTTGATATTTAGATGCAATTTCATCAAGAGAGATTTCGTCAGAAAGATTAGCGATATAACGCCCTAATTCACGATAAGCTACTTGTGAATAAGCCATAATTAAATATTTATATCGACTATGAAATTTAATCAAAGCCCCTTTACTTAATGATTGATTAACCTGTTGTTGATAATCGCATAGTGTAAAGAATTGAGTAAGAAAGTGATCGAGAACAATAGGCTGCAAAAGTTGCTCAAGACTTAATTGAGGTAAAATAAAACTTGATGGCGAAACAAGTCTGTCCCCTTCTTTTCCGATATAACCATAAATCGGCAACGGATGATCTCTGTTTTGGAGATCTATCCGCATAATGCCTATTTTTTCATCTTTAACGACACGACAAAGTAACGCTAACTTTTCTTGTAATTGGCGATCGCTGTTACTCACAATTTCTGAAGATAGCCCGAGATAATTTTCTTTTCTTTCCATTCTTTTTCTCTCTAACTAAAAAGTATGAGTATTAGTCTGTATAATCTAAACGTAACAAAGTCAAAACACGCTAATTAGGTGTTTAATCAGCATTGACAGACGAGGTTTAGCTGTTATTCTCACCTCTGTTCCCTTAAGGGAACTGTAAGGTAAAACTGTCGTCTAAACGAAAAAGTTCTTATCTGCCTTCTTTTTGTTATTTATTATGACGCAGTTAATGGGCATATATGAATTTTTCTAAATCAAACGTCGAAAAACAAGAAAATGAGATTTATGTTCTTGTTATTGCTAACTGGAATTAATCATCCAGTAAAATAGATTTATTGGTATAAATTCCTTTAAAATAGCATTCATATTCTAAATAATTTGAGATGCAGTTAGACAACAAGTGGAGTAAGTCGCTAGGCATATGCCACAGTATATAACTAGTGCGAATAAATGTAGTCAACAACGCTACAACTTGAAGTATCACGAGTATGTTATTTTTCGATTGAATTAACTCATTAGATTAAAGGTGATCCTTTTGCAAGGCTCTGAATTACAACAATTTATTATTGATAAACTTGAAGATTCTAAAGCTCAAGACATTATTGCATTAGATGTCCGCGGAAAATCAAGTGTAACTGATTACATGATTATTTGTACGGGTACATCAAGCAGACACCTCATGTCTGTTGCAGATAATCTCGTTGATGATTGCCGCGAAGCGGGATTACAACCTTTAGGTGTTGAAGGACAAGGCGTTTCTGACTGGATTGTCGTTGATCTTGGTGAAGCCATGGTACACGTCATGCAAGAAGATAGTCGCCGTATGTACGAACTTGAAAAACTCTGGAGCTGAGTTTGAAATTACAGCTCATTGCCGTTGGTACAAAAATGCCGGACTGGATACAGACCGGCTTTATGGATTATCTTAATCGATTCCCAAAAGACATGCCTTTAGAACTTATCGAGATCCCCGCTGGTAAGCGTGGGAAGAATGCGGATATTAAACGTATTCTCGAAAAAGAAGGTGAACAAATGTTAGCAGCAGTAGGTAAAGGAAATCGTATCGTCACTCTCGATATTCCTGGCGCTCGCTGGGATACGCCAAAACTTGCAGAACAACTTGATCGATGGAAGCTTGATGGTAGAAATGTCAGCTTACTCATTGGTGGCCCCGAAGGATTAGCACCCGCTTGTAAAGCTGCGGCTGAACAAAGCTGGTCTTTATCTCCTTTAACAATGCCACACCCCCTTGTTCGTGTCGTGGTTGCAGAAAGCCTTTATCGAGCATGGAGCATTACCACAAACCATCCTTATCATCGTGAATAATCAATAAATTGGCGGGTCAGTAAGTGAAGTCAAATGGGATGAAAAGAAAAAAACGTACCCCGTTTCGAGATTATACTGCGGAATCAAAGCTATTTATCCGTCGTGTGATTGTCGCATTTTCAGTAATTATTATATTGAGTGGAGTTTTGGTTTTTAACCTCAATCACTTACAGATCGCTCGCCATGATGATTATCAAACACGTTCAAATGATAACCGAATTAAATTAGTACCGATTGCTCCCAGCAGAGGCATTATTTACGACCGCAAAGGTATCCCTCTTGCGCTCAATCGTACTATCTATCAATTAGAAGTTGTGCCTGAGAAGGTAACAAACTTACAAGAAACA
This sequence comes from Proteus sp. LHD240705, assembly GCF_047921555.1. Taxonomy (NCBI): domain Bacteria; kingdom Pseudomonadati; phylum Pseudomonadota; class Gammaproteobacteria; order Enterobacterales; family Morganellaceae; genus Proteus; species Proteus sp. LHD240705. Next base: position 37,075 of record NZ_JBLRMI010000003.1, on the reverse strand, counting down.
CTTGAAAGTTTAAGGGATGTCGTTGACTTAACGGACGAAGATATTGCTGCATTTGAAAAAGAGCGCAAGCGCTCACGTCGATTTAGTTCTATTGCCTTAAAAACAACATTAAGCCAAGTACAAGTCGCACGTTTCGCTATCAATCAATACCGTTATCCTGGCTTAGAAATTAAAGGCTATCAACGTCGCTATTATCCTTATGGTTCAGCATTAACGCATGTAATTGGTTATGTCGCAAAAATTAACGATAAGGATGTTGAACGCCTTGATAAAGAAGGTTTATCACCTAACTATGCTGCGACTCATGATATCGGCAAGTTAGGCATCGAACGTTATTATGAGTCTGTTTTGCACGGTACAACAGGCTATGAAGAAGTTGAAGTTAATAGTCGTGGTCGAGTTATTCGCCAGTTACACGAACAACCTCCACAGGCAGGTAAAGATATCTATCTTACCATCGACCTTGAACTGCAAACCTATATTGAAACATTACTCACCACAAGCCGAGCTGCGGTTGTAGTAACCGATCCTCGCAATGGTGAGATTTTAGCGCTTGTATCGAACCCTAGTTATGATCCTAACTTATTTGTTGGTGGGATTTCGAACAGCGAATATCAAGGGTTACTAAATAACCCAGATAGACCGTTGATCAACCGTACAACCCAAGGTCTTTATCCACCTGCATCAACCGTAAAGCCGTTTATGTCTGTTGCTGCATTAAGTGAAGGTGTAATCACAGCCAATACAACAATTCATGATCCCGGGTGGTGGCAACTTCCTGGCTCTGAAAAACGTTATCGAGATTGGAAACGTTGGGGACATGGAAAACTTAATGTTACAAAATCTATCGTAGAATCTGCGGATACCTTCTTCTACCAAGTTGCTTATGATATGGGAATTGATCGTATATCAACTTGGATGGGGCGCTTTGGTTATGGCGAATATACAGGTATTGATCTATCCGAAGAACGCAATGGCATCATGCCAACGCGTGAGTGGAAACAGCAACGTTATAAAAAGCCTTGGTATCAAGGTGACACGATCCCCGTAGGGATTGGGCAAGGTTATTGGACAGCAACGCCAATTCAAATGGCGAAAGCTTTAATGACATTGATTAATGATGGTCAAGTTAAAACCCCTCACCTACTTTACGGTACAAAACTTGGCAATGAAATGTTGCCTTATGTTGATACCGAAACACGCCAAATTGGCGATATCAACTCAGGTTATTGGGAATTAGCAAAACACGGTATGTATGGTGTGGCTAACTTCCCTAATGGTACAGGTCGCCGAAGTTTTGCTGATGCTCCTTATAAAGTAGCAGCAAAATCGGGAACTGCACAGGTGTTTAGTTACGAAACCTACAATGCGAGCCAATTGGCTGAACATCTTCGTGACCACAAACTGATGATTGCCTTTGCGCCTTATGATAAGCCGACCGTAGCCATCTCTATTATCCTAGAAAATGGTGGCGCAGGCCCTTCTGTCGGTGATATTACAAGACAAATTCTTGACCACATTCTCCTTGGTGATAACAACACGGTATTGCCAGCTTCTCCACCAGCACCGCGTGGTTCAGAGGAATAATACTCATGACTGAAAATAATAAGAAAAAATCCTTCTGGACACGGATCCATATCGATCCTCTATTCTTACTTTGTATTATTGCTTTATTAGGATACAGCGCATTTATTATGTGGAGTGCCAGCGGGCAAGATCCAGAAATGATGCAACGTAAGTTAGGACAAATAGCAATGGGATTTATGGTCATGATCATCATGGCACAAATCCCTCCCCGAGTTTATGAAAGTTGGGCGCCTCATCTCTTTTTCTTTTGCGTTATCTTATTGATCCTCGTTGATGTTTTCGGACAAATCAGCAAGGGAGCACAACGCTGGCTCGATTTAGGTATTGTACGTTTTCAGCCCTCAGAAATTGCTAAAATTGCCGTTCCTTTGATGGTGGCGCGATTTATGAATCGAGATGTGTGCCCACCTACGTTACGTAATACCGCCATTGCTCTGGTCATTATTTTTGTTCCAACATTATTAGTTGCAGCTCAGCCCGATTTGGGGACATCCATCCTTGTTGCTGCTTCAGGGCTATTTGTTCTTTTCCTTGCTGGAATGAGCTGGCGTCTTATTACTATCGCAATTGTACTTGTTGCCGCCTTTATCCCCATACTTTGGTTTTTCCTCATGCATGATTACCAGCAAGCACGGGTAATGATGCTTCTGGACCCCGAATCAGACCCGCTTGGCGCAGGATATCATATCATCCAATCTAAAATTGCCATTGGTTCTGGTGGATTACATGGAAAAGGATGGTTACAAGGCACTCAATCTCAATTAGAATTCTTACCAGAGCGCCATACAGACTTTATTTTTGCTGTATTGGCTGAAGAACTCGGATTAATTGGTGTTTTGATACTACTGACTCTCTATGTACTCTTAATCGCGCGAGGCCTTTACCTTGCGACGAAAGCACAAAATACATTTGGTAGAGTAATGATTGGCGGGTTAATGCTAATTTTCTTTGTCTATGTTTTTGTCAACATAGGAATGGTGAGTGGCATCCTTCCTGTTGTGGGGGTTCCGTTACCGCTGATGAGTTATGGAGGCTCCGCCCTTATTGTGTTAATGGCAGGGTTTGGTATCGTGATGTCAATTCATACACACCGAAAACTACTATCGAAAAGTTTATAATGAGGTTTTTATGCGTCTGCAATGGGTTTTGATTGGTATCAGTACATTGCTACTGTCAGGGTGTGTTATTGATAAGCCGAATACCAATAAACAGCCAGCACCATTACCCAATGTGCCAGCTCAACGTGTTCTCGGTGCAGAGCCTCGTTACGAGCCTTATCACCCTACGGCAAATCAAGATTACCGAAAAAATGGGGTGGTTTACCGTATTGTGACTGATCCTGCAAACTTCAGTGAACGAGGAGAAGCGGTTGTCTATGATAGTTTAGCGATGAGTCGTTTAACTACCATTGGTGAGCGCGTAAATCCCTATGAATTTGCCGCTGCGCATCCTACATTACCGATCCCAAGCTATGCGAAAATCACAAACTTGCTCAATGGGCGCACAATGGTTGTACGTATTAACGACCGAGGCCCCTATGTTAATGGAAAACAAATCCAAGTTACGCCAGCGGTTTCTGATAGCTTACGTTTAATGCCGACAACTCCATTGCTTATTGAAGGAATTGTTGTTGACCAAACTGGCCATATGAGTGGTATTGGTACACATGGTGCGCAGATAGAGAAAAAAACAACGGCATTACCTGAGCGTCCTAATTTTAATGCTCAACCAGCAACGCCAGCGCCATTAGCGACATCAACGCCTACCAACAACAATATGCCAGTTGAGCCACCTGCTCCAACGCCAGTTCCAGCCCAAACTACAACGCCAGCGCCAGTTCCAATGCCCGCTCCAGTAGAGACAGAAACAAAAGCGCCAAAACCAGTATTATCCTCAAATTCCATAGCACAAGGCTTTTATGTTCAAGTCGGTGCTCTCAGTAATGAAAATAACGCACAACGTTGGCTAGATGATTTAGCATCATCAGTTAGTACCCAAGGTGTGATCAATAAAACAGATGGATTATATAAAGTGCAACTCGGCCCTTATTCATCTAAGGATCAAGCCGAAGTGATAAAAAGCAAGCTGAAACAAGTTAAAGATATCACTGGGTTTATTATTACCCAATAAAGGATAATTTTACGTAAAATCCTTTTTATATCAGCAAATTCAAGCGTAGAATCGTCTGGATTTGCTGATATTTTATTTATCAGTCCCTATTTTTCCCTGAATTTTCGGATTAAACAAACAGAATGAAACAGATACTCCCAGCAAAATTACTAAGAACAAGCCTATTAAGTGCCACTTTTGCTTTACTCACAGTAAGTCATCAAAGTATTGCGGAAGATTCCCTAAAAACAATGATACCCGCTGTTCCTAGTATCGAAGCCGAATCTTATATTCTTATTGATTATAATTCTGGGAAAGTACTGGCTGAAATGAATGCCGATGTTCGCCGTGATCCTGCAAGTTTAACCAAGATGATGACCAGCTATGTTATCGGTCAATCTATTCGTGCAGGTAAAATCTCTAATAGCGATATCGTACCCATTGGTGAAGAAGCATGGGCAACCGGTAATCCTGTTTTTCGTGGCTCTTCTTTAATGTTCTTAAAACCGGGTGATCAAGTTACAGTTGCACAGTTAACTCGCGGCATTAACTTACAATCAGGTAATGATGCTTGTGTCGCAATGGCCTCTTATGTTGCGGGCAGCCAAGATACGTTTGTGACCATGATGAACGATTACGTTAAACGCCTAGGTTTACAAAATACACAATTCCAAACCGTTCATGGTCTTGATGCCCCAGGACAATACAGCTCGGCTCGCGATATGGCGCTAATTGGTGCGGCATTAATTCGTGATGTACCTGATGAGTATGCTATCTATAAAGAAAAAGAGTACACCTACAACAATATCCGCCAAACTAACCGAAATGGTTTGTTGTGGGATACCAGTTTAAACGTTGATGGTATTAAAACAGGCCATACTGCATCTGCTGGCTATAACCTTGTCGCTTCTGCAACTGAAGGCGATATGCGTTTAATTTCTGCGGTTATGGGTGGTCACTCATCTAAAGGTCGTGATGCCGAAAGTAAAAAATTACTCACTTGGGGTTTCCGTTTCTTTGAAACTGTAAAACCATTGCAAGTGGGTAAAGAGTTCGCTGCTGAGCCTATCTGGTATGGCGAAACAGATAAAGTACAATTAGGGGTAGATAAAGATGTTTATTTAACTATTCCTCGTGGTCGTTTAAAAGATTTAAAAGCAAGCTATGTTCTTGATAATGTAGAATTACATGCACCCGTGACCAAAAACCAAGTTGTGGGAACAATTAATTTCCAACTTGATGGTCAAGTTATTGAACAACGTCCGCTTGTTGTGATGAATGAAGTAAAAGAAGGTGGCTTCTTTAGTCGTATTATCGACTACATCAAATTATTATTCTCACACTGGTTTGGCTAAGGCTTGAAAAAGGTAAATGTGACCACATATAACTATTATCTAGATATTGGCACAAACACATTTACCATTTCCATATTTACCCTAATTACCAGTATCGCATTCCTTATTATTTAAGGAATGCGCTTTTTATTTGCTAAGATTAGGTGTAGACATAAATTATTAAAACAACAGCACCTGTTGTCTTAAGGAATTACATTATGATGAAAACAAAATTAAACGAACTGTTAGAGTTCCCATGTTCTTTCACTTATAAAGTGATGGGTCACGCAAAACCAGAATTAGTGGATCAAGTCGTTGAAGTTATTCAACGCCACGCTCCTGGTGATTACACACCTTCAGTGAAACCAAGTAGCAAAGGTAATTACCACTCTGTTTCTATTACCATCAACGCAACTCATATCGATCAAGTAGAAACGTTATATAAAGAATTAGGTGAACTTGAACTGGTACGTATGGTTCTGTAATCTCTTCTTTTAATAGATAACTTTTTAAAAGCGCCTTTCATCATTAAGGCGCTTTTTCTTATTCTGCATCCCTTCATTTTTCATCCTACCGAGGAAAAAAAACATCTCAATCTGGTAGTTCATTTACTGGAGCGTTATACTGCTCTTCACAATTACGCTACAAATGAAGATTTTCACGGTGCAAGACAAGACAATCATTATTCGCCAATTAGGTGTGAAACCCTATTTACCGGTTTCTGATTCTATGCATCAGTTTACGGAAAAACGGGAAAGTCACACACCTGATGAAATATGGCTCGTTCAACATGAACAGGTTTTTACCCAAGGCCAAGCAGGTAAAGCTGAACACTTATTAAATACGGGGTCTATTCCTGTTATTCAATCTGATCGTGGTGGTCAAGTGACTTATCATGGCCCAGGTCAACAAGTAATGTATGTTTTAATTGATTTAAAACGCAATCATGTAGGTGTTCGTCAATTAGTCACCGCTCTTGAAAACACCGTTATTGATACGCTAGCGGAGTTTAATGTAGAAGCTTATGCTCGTGTTGATGCGCCCGGCGTTTATGTAAAAGGTGATAAAATTTGCTCTTTAGGATTACGCATTCGTAAAGGTTGCTCCTTTCATGGACTTGCGCTCAATATCGATATGGATTTATCCCCTTTTGCACGAATAAATCCTTGTGGTTATTCTGATCTAAAAATGACGCAGTTAATTGATTTTGCACCAAATACGACAACGACACAGGTAGCACCGTTATTAGTTAAGCATTTTTGTACACAACTAGGATTCCAACCACAGCAATAAAAATGCTATAATTTTTTTTAACATTTGTCATATTTTTTTAAAACCCTGATTACCTCAGTCACATCGTGTTAATCACTCTAGATAACTGGAACTGGCACAATTATGAGTAAACCTATTCAGATGGAACGCGGAGTTAAATATCGCGACGCCGATAAAATGGCACTTATTCCTGTTAAAACAGTCGCTACAGAACGTGAACAACTGCTACGCAAACCTGATTGGATGAAAATAAAGTTACCCGCTGACTCAAGTAAAATTCAGGGTATCAAAGCAGCAATGCGTAAAAATGGTCTTCATTCCGTCTGTGAAGAAGCCTCTTGTCCTAACCTTGCAGAATGCTTTAACCACGGAACAGCAACCTTTATGATCTTGGGCGCAATCTGTACACGCCGTTGCCCATTCTGCGATGTTGCTCATGGCCGCCCAAATACCCCCGATCCGCAAGAGCCAGAAAAACTCGCTCAGACGATTAAAGATATGGGGTTACGCTACGTCGTAATTACTTCCGTAGACCGCGATGATTTACGTGATGGCGGTGCTCAACATTTTGCTGATTGTATTGCTGCGATTCGTGCAAAAAATCCAACGATCCGTATTGAAACATTAGTCCCTGACTTCCGTGGTCGTATGGATAAAGCACTTGAGATCCTCACAGACACACCACCTGATGTCTTCAACCATAACTTAGAGAACGTTCCTCGCGTTTATCGTCAAGTACGCCCAGGTGCTAACTATCAATGGTCATTGACATTGTTAGAGCGTTTTAAGCAAGCTCACCCTGATATTCCTACTAAGTCGGGTTTAATGGTCGGCCTTGGGGAAACCAACGAAGAAATTATTGACGTTATGCGTGATCTGCGTAAACATGGGGTAACGATGCTGACATTAGGGCAATATTTACAGCCAAGTCGTCACCATCTTCCTGTTCAACGCTACGTCAGTCCTGATGAGTTTGAATATATGAAAGAGCAAGCACTTGCGATGGGCTTTACCCATGCAGCTTGTGGGCCGTTTGTTCGCTCGTCTTATCATGCTGATCTTCAAGCTCAGGGGATTGAGGTTAAATAACAATTAATCTCTCATGCTTAACATTGCAATTGCTGTATTTATAGGTGGTGGTTTAGGTAGCGTATTGCGCTGGCTGATTAGTTACCGCCTAAATTCTATTTTTCCTCATTTTGCTACGGGCACCTTTATTGCTAACTGTATTGGTGCTTTTATTATTGCCTTTGGTATCGCTTGGTTTAGCAAAGCGCCACATATTGATCCTATTTGGAAAATTATGCTAACTACGGGCTTTTGTGGCGGTCTGACAACATTTTCAACCTTTTCTGTCGAAGTTGTCGCACTCTTAACTGAAGGAAAGATAGGATGGGCATTAAGTACGATGGGTGCTAACTTGGCGGGTTCATTTTTAATGACCGCATTTGCGTTTTGGTTACTACGAGAGATGTAATACTCGGAATGTAAAAAATCGTTAAAAAACAGGTTTTGCTCTAGGTATATAAAAACCCGTTAAAAAACGGGTTTTTACTGTCTCAAAGAAGTCGTTAATTAGATAGCGACAACGTTTGCAGCAGATGGCCCTTTCGCGCCGTCAGTAACTTCAAACTCTACTTTTTGACCTTCAGCAAGGGTTTTAAAGCCTTCTGATGTAATAGCGGAAAAGTGTACAAATACATCTTTGCTGCCATCTTCTGGAGTGATAAAACCAAAACCTTTAGTTTCGTTAAACCACTTAACGTTACCTTTTAATTTAGACATCAAGTTTACCTTTAAAATAGAAAATAAACGCAAGCGTTTTGCGTTGGCTATAGTAAAACAAAAATGATGATTCCCTGTCCACAGTCTAGATCACGAAACTCACATTTTTTTTCTGCCAAATGATTAATATTCAGACAAATCCCATGCCTTAACGTATAGTTCACTTAAGAAACAATACTTAATACTTACAATCTGAACTATTCATCAATTTCTACTTTTTCATAGTGAAGTAGCCAACGCTTAATATCTAATCCACCAGTATAGCCGACCAACTTACCGTTATGACCAATCACTCGGTGGCAAGGAATAATTAAAGAAATTGGATTGCGCGAGTTTGCCATTCCTACCGCTCTGCAATAATTGATCGAACCTAATGTAAGCGCTAATTTTTTATAGCTCCAAATTTCACCATAAGGGATTGTCTGTAATGTCTTCCAAACACGGCTTTGAAATTCAGTTCCTTCAGGCGCTAATGGCACTGAAAACGTCGTGCGTTTACCCGCAAAATACTCTTTTAATTGTTGCATACATTGCTTAATCACGGGGCTTGTGTTTACAGCAACCTCTTTATCATTCACAAAATAGAGACTTGTGATCCCTTTTTCATTTGCAGTGATAGAGATATAGGGTTTCGGAAATCCTTTCGGTGCATCGAGATAGTCTTGGTACATAATGTTTTCTCTGCTGATTTGTCTTTAATAACAAGATTAAATCATGCTTGATTGGTAAAGCAATCATCTAATTACTCGTATATCTAATAAAAATTGATCAATCGAGCGATCTAAAAATAAAATTAATTCACTAACTATTTAATTTTAATGATAATCATTATCAAAAATGAAAATCACCATATATTGTGTGGTTGAAAATAAATAAATCTATATATAGTATTTAAGGACTTCTCATTATGGATGTGAAAACAGACGCATCCATATTTTTATAAGGGTTATTTTTATGTCTGTTATCCTCTATACCAAACCGAATTGCGTTCAATGCAGTGCCACAGAACGCGCCTTAAAACAGAAAAATATTCCGTTTGTTGCAGTTGATCTCACCAAAGATACACAAGCCCTCGCTCACATTGTTTCTATGGGATATCGCCAAGTACCTGTAGTTGTTCACGGTGAACAACATTGGTCGGGTTTCTGCCCTGATAAAATCAGACAGATCACGCTCTAAAGGAGCATCTCATGCAAACTGCACCTTTGATCTATTTTTCAAGTCGTTCTGAAAACTGCCATCGCTTTGTACAAAAGCTCAATTTAAAGGCGACCAGAATTATTGAAGATGAAACCTTGCTTGCAACACAACCTTTTGTGTTGCTTTGCCCAACTTATGGCGGTGGCGGTACTAAAGGTGCAGTGCCTAAAGCGGTTATTCAGTTTTTAAATATTCCTGAAAACCGTCAATTAATACGTGGAGTCATTGCTTCTGGAAATACTAACTTTGGTGCAGCTTACGGATTAGCAGGCGATATTATTGCACAAAAATGCCAGATCCCTTTTTTGTATCGATTTGAATTATTAGGTACGCCAGAAGATGTAAACCGCGTAAAAACAGGTTTAAGCACATTTTGGTCAAGCCTTACTGACCAATGCGTCACGAGATAATTAACATGACACAATCAACAGAACAACTGGATTACCATGCATTGAATGCCATGCTAAATCTCTATGATGAGCAAGGTAATATTCAGTTTGATAAAGACAAATTAGCGACACACCATTTTTTTCGTCAGCATGTAAATCAAAACACAGTATTTTTTCATGATCTAAGAGAAAAATTAGAATTCTTAGTTCAACAACACTATTACGAAGCTCAAGTGTTAGAACAGTATGAATTTGCCTTTATCAAACAGCTATTCAAACATGCTTATAGTAAAAAGTTTCGCTTTCAATCGTTCCTTGGCGCTTTTAAGTATTACACCAGTTACACCTTAAAAACATTTGATGGCGAGCGCTACCTTGAGCGCTATGAAGATCGCGTTTGCATGGTGGCTCTCACGCTTGCACAGGGTGATACTGATCTTGCACTTCATCTTGTTGATGAAATAATTAGTGGCCGTTTTCAACCCGCAACACCGACTTTTTTAAATTGTGGAAAGCAACAGCGTGGTGAATTGGTTTCCTGCTTTCTACTGCGTATAGAAGATAATATGGAGTCTATCGGTCGATCGGTAAATTCCGCATTACAACTTTCTAAACGTGGTGGTGGCGTTGCATTTTTGCTGACTAATTTACGTGAAGCTGGTGCCCCCATTAAACGTATAGAGAATCAATCTTCTGGCGTTGTTCCTGTTATGAAGATGCTTGAAGATGCTTTTTCCTATGCCAATCAGTTAGGCGCAAGACAAGGAGCTGGTGCTGTTTATCTTCATGCACATCATCCAGATATTTACCATTTTCTTGATACAAAAAGAGAAAATGCGGATGAAAAAGTGCGAATAAAAACCCTCTCTTTAGGCGTTGTTATCCCTGATATCACATTTGAATTAGCGAAACGCAATGAAGATATGTATCTCTTCTCACCTTATGATGTACAGCGTGTTTATGGCGTACCTATGTCAGAGATCAGTATTAGTGAAAAATACAGTGAAATGGTGAATAACGCGCAAATTCGTAAGAAAAAAATTAAAGCGAGAGAGTTTTTCCAAACACTTGCCGAAATTCAATTTGAATCTGGCTATCCTTATATCATGTTTGAAGATGCAGTAAATCGCGCCAATCCTATCGCTGGTAGAATTAACATGAGCAATCTTTGCTCTGAAATCTTACAAGTCAACAGCGCAAGTGAGTATCACCCTGACTTAAGTTATCGCCATATCGGTCATGATATCAGTTGTAACTTAGGTTCTATGAATATTGCTATGGCAATGGACTCACCTAACTTTGCACATACCGTCAGCACTGCAATTAGGGCATTAAGTAATGTCTCTGAAATGACGAAAATTGAGTCCGTTCCTTCTATTGAAAAAGGTAATCTCGCTTCTCATGCCATTGGTTTAGGGCAAATGAATTTACATGGCTACTTAGCCCGTGAAGGAATTTATTATGGCTCTGAGGAAGCGTTAGATTTTACTAATATCTATTTTTATACCGTCACTTACTATGCGTTATTAGCTTCAAATCAATTAGCGATTAAGAAAAAGCAGCACTTTAAAGGCTTTGAAAATTCAAAATACGCAACGGGTGAATATTTTAATAAATATGTATCACAACAGTGGTTGCCTAAAACCCAAAAAGTCCACCAGCTATTTAGCCAATCTAATATTCATATTCCAACACAGGAAGATTGGCAGACTCTCAAGCAATCTATTATGACGCATGGGATCTATAATCAAAACTTACAAGCAATACCACCGACAGGGTCTATTTCCTATATTAACCATTCTACATCAAGTATTCATCCTATTGCCGCGCCAATAGAGATCAGAAAAGAAGGTAAGATTGGGCGAGTTTATTACCCTGCTCCCTTTATGACCAATGAAAACCGTCAATATTATCAAGATGCATATGAAATTGGAGCTGAGAAAATTATCGATACCTATGCCGAAGCTTCACAACATATCGATCAAGGGTTATCACTGACGTTGTTCTTTTCTGATGAAGCCACAACAAGAGATATTAACAAAGCGCAAATTTACGCATGGCGTAAAGGTATTAAAACCTTGTATTACATACGTATTCGACAATCTGCATTAGCAGGTACTGAAATCAAAGGCTGTGTTTCGTGCGCACTTTAATAATAACAATAAGGAGAACATAGCATGTCATCACCTTTATTAAGCCACGTTAATGCGATTAACTGGAATCGCATTGAAGATGAAAAAGATTTAGAAGTTTGGAACCGTTTAACCATGAATTTTTGGTTACCTGAAAAAATTCCACTCTCTAATGATATTCCCTCATGGAACACGCTGACTCAAGCTGAAAAACAACTGACGATCCGTGTTTTTACAGGGTTAACTTTGCTTGATACGATCCAAAACACCGTAGGCGCACCTACTTTAATGCCAGATGCACTCACGCCTCATGAAGAAGCAGTATTATCTAATATCTGTTTTATGGAAGCGGTTCATGCTCGTTCTTACAGTTCGATATTTTCTACACTCTGCTTAACAACCGATGTCGATGAGGCATACCGTTGGAGTGAGGAAAATCCTTACTTACAAAAGAAAGCAGAAATTATTTTGCGTTATTATCAAGATAAAGATCCTTTAAAGAAAAAAATCGCCAGCGTCTTTTTAGAATCCTTTTTATTTTATTCAGGATTCTATTTACCAATGTATTGGTCAAGTCGAGGGAAATTAACCAATACAGCTGATTTAATTCGTCTTATTATTAGGGATGAAGCCGTTCATGGTTATTATATTGGCTATAAATTTCAAAATCAGTTATTAAATAAATCAGAATTAGAAAAACAAGATATTAAAGATTTTGCTTTCTCATTATTATTAGATTTATATGACAATGAAGTGAAATATACCGAAGATCTTTACGACACTGTAGGTTGGACAGAAGACGTCAAAAAATTTCTTCATTATAATGCAAATAAAGCATTAATGAATTTAGGGTATGAAGCTTTATTCCCTGATGAAATAACTGATGTCAGTCCTGCAATTCTTTCTTCATTATCACCAGATGCAAATGAAAATCACGATTTCTTCTCTGGTTCAGGCTCATCTTATGTTATTGGAAAAACCATTAACACTGAAGACGATGATTGGGATTTTTAAGGTTTATTAGCCTAGTTGAAGTTAAGATAAATAACACAATACATTCAATTTAATTATGTATCATATATAAAACATAATACACTGAAAAATATAGACTATTTTTTGGTGTATTTTTATTTGTTCACTAAACAATCTAATTGATTGATTTTTGCCGTTCAATATTGTCAAAAAATCAATTTTTTTCGAATAATTTTAGCTTACATTAAGTAGATAGAGCTTATAATAAGATAACAAACATTAATTTAACTAATGTATTATGATTTTTTTCATTTAATTTTCATCTCTTTTTCCCTTTTATTTTGATATTGAGTTTTCATTTTTATTGAGATCCTAATCAAAATAACAATATCTCTAAAAATAAAGTTATTTCAGTTAGTTAGAAGATAATATCTCTTTTAATAAATTTTATTTATTTCACTTTATTTAATTATTAATCATATTAAAAATAAAGAAAAAACAGCCAAATTATTTAATTAATTATAATTAACATAGGGTTGTCAGACTCAATCATTGTGGTAGGGTATTTCTCTTACTAAAATTCTTATTTAGGAAAAATAACAACACTTATTTATTAATATTTAATTTATTCCTTTCAATATTTAAATAGGAAACACTATATTGCATGGCAATTAAACTCGAAGTAAAAAATCTCTACAAGGTATTTGGCGAGCACCCTAAACGCGCTTTTGAATTATTAGAATCAGGTATGAATAAAGATCAGATTTTTGATAAAACAGGGCTTACGGTGGGCGTTCAAAATGCAAATCTGGCAATTGAAGAAGGCGAAATATTTGTCATCATGGGGTTATCTGGTTCAGGTAAATCCACTCTAGTCCGCCTTCTCAATCGTCTGATCTCTCCGACAAAGGGAGAGGTGCTTATTGATGGTGAAAATATTGCCACCATGTCAGATAAAGAATTACGACAAGTTCGTCGTAAAAAAATCAGTATGGTGTTTCAGTCATTTGCATTGATGCCTCATATGAATGTGCTTGATAACACTGCATTTGGAATGGATCTCGCGGGGTTAAGCAAAGACGAGCGTTATAAAAAAGCGATGGATGCCTTAGAGCAAGTCAACTTGGGTAGTTACGCAAACTCTTGGCCTGATGAGCTTTCTGGTGGGATGCGTCAACGTATCGGCCTTGCGCGTGCGCTTGCTAATGATCCTGATATTTTGTTAATGGATGAAGCCTTTTCAGCACTCGACCCGTTAATTCGTACTGAAATGCAAGATGAGTTATTAAGCTTACAAGGCGATAAACAGCGAACCATTGTCTTTATCTCTCATGATCTGGATGAAGCGATGCGTATTGGTGACCGAATTGCCATTATGCAAGGTGGCGTTGTTGTCCAAACGGGAACACCAGATGAGATACTCAACAATCCAGCAAACGATTATGTGCGTACGTTTTTCCGTGGTGTTGATATTAGCCACGTATTTAGTGCAAAAGATATAGCCAAACGTCGCCCAGAAACCTTACTGCATGTTGCGCCCGGTTTTGGTCCTCGATCTGCATTAAAAGTACTCGAAGATGAAGATAGAAACTTTGGCTATCTCATTGAACGAGGAAGAAAATTTGTTGGTATTGTTTCAGTCACATCTCTTGAAGAGGCACTCAAGAATAAACAACCTATTGAGTCAGCTATTTTACCTGAGCCTTGTGCCATTAATGGTGATACACCGTTAAACGAGCTGATTTCAACGGTTGCACAATCTCCCTGTGCAATTCCTGTTATTGATGAAAAAAACCGTTATATAGGCTTAATTTCTAAAGGAATGTTACTACAAGCACTGGATAAGGAGACGCCAAATGAGTAATGCAACAGATCAAAATACAGTTTTGGATACAAAGATCCAAGAGGCTGCGACAAACGAAACTGCACAAGAGACAACCAATCACGTAAATGATGATCCTTGGGCAACAACAGATACTAGCGCAACAGAAAGTGATCCTTGGAGCAGTGCTGACAGTATATCAACAGATGCCGATCCGTGGGGTGCAGGCAGTGGTACTGACAATATTGACACCTCATCCGCTGGCAGTGATTGGCTAGATGCCGCATCGACGGATGTCGCACCCGATTCTTTCAATCTTATGGATCCGTTTCACAATACGCTGATCCCATTAGATTCATGGGTTACCGATGCGATTGACTGGATTGTGTTGCACTTTCGCCCTGTTTTCCAAGGTATTCGTGTACCAGTTGATTTGGTATTAAGTGGTTTTGAAAATTTCTTAACCTCAATGCCAGCACCTATCGCCATTATTCTGTTTTCTCTGATTGCATGGCAACTTTCAGGCAAAGTCATGGGTGTCGCATCCTTTATCTCATTAATCTTAATTGGTGCGATTGGTGCTTGGTCTGAAGCTATGGTTACCCTTGCATTGGTACTCACTTCATTACTATTTTGTCTTATTATCGGGCTCCCATTAGGAATATGGTTAGCTAACAGTGATAGAGCATCCAAAATTGTTCGGCCTTTACTGGATGCAATGCAGACAACACCTGCGTTTGTCTACTTAGTGCCTATCGTCATGTTATTTGGTATTGGTAACGTACCCGGCGTTGTGGTCACCATTATTTTTGCCTTACCTCCAATTGTGAGATTGACTATTTTAGGGATCAAACAAGTTCCTGAAGATTTAATTGAAGCAGCACAATCATTTGGTGCAAATCCTCGTCAAATGCTGTTTAAAGTGCAATTGCCACTCGCCATGCCAACGATTATGGCTGGTGTAAACCAAACACTGATGTTAGCGCTTTCAATGGTTGTTATTGCATCAATGATAGCCGTTGGTGGATTAGGTCAAATGGTATTACGCGGTATAGGTCGCCTTGATATGGGACTTGCTGCCGTAGGAGGTGCAGGTATTGTTATCCTCGCCATTATTCTTGACCGATTAACACAATCTTTAGGTCAAAACAGCCGTCATAAAGGCAATCGATGCTGGTATATGACAGGGCCTATCGGTTTAATTTGTCGACTCTTTGGCAAAAAAGCATCGTAATAAATATTTTCACTATTTATTTAAAATCAGTATCAAAAATCAATAAAGAACAACACGTTCAATCAATACAAGAAATAGAGGCGACAGTTCGCTGTCGCTATTTATCTCTTACCATCACAACAGAAGGAAAAACTATGCGTAATCCAGTTATCTGGGCAACAGTATTGTCCGCCACACTGATAAGCACCCAGTTATCCGCTGCTGATTTGCCTGGAAAAGGGATTTCGGTTCAACCCGTGCAAAGTACGATTTCTGAAGAAACCTTTCAAACGTTAATCGTCAATAAAGCACTAGAACAATTAGGTTACACTGTTCAGCCAATTAAAGAAGTTGACTATAACGTTGCTTATTCCTCTATCGCCAATGGTGATGCAACTTTTATGGCAGTCAGTTGGGTTCCTCTTCATAATTCACAATATGCAGCGGCAGGAGGTGATAATACCTTTTATCGTAAAGGGGATTATGTCGTTAATGCAGCTCAAGGTTACTTGATTGATAAAAAAACAGCAGAGAAATATAACATTACGAATATTGAGCAATTAAAAGATCCTAAAATTGCCAAATTATTTGATGCCAATGGTGATGGCAAAGCTGATTTAACAGGTTGTAATCCGGGATGGGGTTGTGAAGAAGCGATCAACAACCACTTAAAAGCTTATGGATTAGAAAAATCTGTTACACATAACCAAGGCAATTACGCGGCAATGATGGCAGATACCATTACTCGCTATAAAGAAGGCAAACCCATTTTTTATTACACATGGACGCCTTACTGGATAAGTGATGTATTAAAACCGGGTAAAGATGTTGTTTGGTTACAAGTCCCTTTCTCTTCGTTACCAGGTGATGATAAAACCGATACCACATTAGCAAATGGTAAAAACTACGGCTTTCCACCAAGTACTATGCATATTGCAGCAAATAAAAAATGGGCTGAAGAAAATCCCGCTGCGGCAAAACTCTTTGAAGTCATGAAAGTGTCTGTTGCCGATATTAATGCGCAAAACTTGCGTATGCATAATGGTCAAAAATCACAAGCAGATATTGAACGTCATGCTAATGCATGGATCAAAGCACATCAAAAAACCTTTGATGGTTGGATTGAACAAGCTCAGGCTGCTGCAAAGTAATCAATAAATAATCTTAAATTAAGATTATCACAAAACAGGTCACATTATTGTGGCCTGTTTTCATTTATAAAAAACTAAAATTACATGTAATTAGGCAAAACGAGTTTATATAAAAATTAAAAGATCTTAATACAACTTTATTATTAAGATTATTCTTTTTATTAATGGTAAAGATATACCTGTCTTTCATTCTCTCGTTTATTCAATTATGATTATTCCTTTCTCCAGTTGGCATTTTCATTTTTATATTTATTATTTTAAATAAGGAATAAACTGTGTCTTACACTAACAAACCAGTACCTGAAGAAATTAAACGTTGGAACTGGGGTGCTTTCATGTTTAATATTATTTGGGGTTTCGGTAATAAATCCTATCTTCCATTATTAGTACTTGTTCCTTTACTTAATCTTGTTTGGATCTTTGTCTGTGGTATTAAAGGGAATGAATGGGCTTGGAAAAGTGGTGATTACGATTCTGTTGAAACCTTTATGAAAGTGCAAGAAACATGGAACAGAGCGGGCTTTATTTACTTTATTATTAGTATCATTATGGCTGTTCTTTTCTTTATTTTCTTCTTCACTACCATGATGGCAATGATTGCAACTTCTGCATCACACGGTTATTAATTCAATATCTTGAGTATTGAATTCTAAATGACAATAAACCCCATAATATCTATGGGGTTTATTTAAGCGACCAAAGGCCGCAGTTTTTATTTTCAGTAATATTAGAAACGTTTTACCACAGTAAATCGATAATCACGTCCTACACCTGAAACTGATTCACCTAAATAAGGGTAATAATCACGGTTAAATAAATTTGCGACCGTAAAACGAACCTCAGTATTATCTATAAAAGAAGGTTCCCAATTCACAAATAAACCGTGGATTGCATAACCTTTACTTTTTGGTAATGACCAATAGCCAGCATCAGGATCAGCATCTATTGGCGAGCGGCGTTGAGCGCCAATAAAATCGCCCGTCCATCCCATATTGACATTAATACTTGGTACTTTTACGCCAAGGGTGGCATGTAAAGCGTCAGGCTGGATCTCTGCAATCCATGTTTTTTGACCAAACCACGGATCACGCGGTGATTGGTCACGTTTTCCTTTCATTGTTGAATACGCTAAACGACCGAATACATTAGGGCTATTATAAAAGGCTTCAATTTCCAACCCTTGAATATGGTAACCCGGTAAATTACGGTAATTACCTATTGAAGGCGGACAATTTCCATTATGCCCATCCACTTTTTGGCTTTCACAATAGACACCACGGCGGCGGAAGATTTCGTCTTTGCCACGAGTATCAAACAGTGTTGTTCTTAATTGCAGTTGGTCTTCTTGCTGAATAACACTTTCAAAGTCTGCAATTGCACCAATTCGTGCAGCTCTTACTGTTTCTTTATCTAGGTGGCGACTTGTTCCCGTTAAGCTAGAAACACTTCCTTGAACTTCATACTGCTCATCAATCAATGGCGCTCGCCATGTGTAGGTTAGATCACCAAAGAATCTGAAATTCTGATTCATTTTCCATAATAAACCTAAGTGAGGCGTTGCCCCGCTATAAGTCACATCCGAATAATCATGGCCATAATAGGGATCAGGATCTTGATAAGTGATAGCTCGGCTTCCTTTACCTTGATTTTTAACGATATCGTAGCGAACGCCTGGTGTTATCGTCAGGTTTCTATAACTCATCGAATCTTGAAGATAGAAACTGGTTGTCGTTTGCGTACCTTCTGGCATATAAGGAGGCGCATAATATCCATAGTTATAATTTGGATTCTTAGCTTTATCACGAGTAAACATTAAGACATCACGATCATTACGATGCCAACGTGTTCCCACTAATACTTTATGCTCTAAAGCACCTTGCATAATAGTGCTTTCATTTTTAATTTCAATTTGATGATTTCGATAATCTACCCAACTTTGATTTCCCATGCTGCTGCTAAAATAGGAGCTTGCTGTCTCTGGGCGACTATCGTTTTGCTTAGTTTTTGAATAACCGTAGGTAAGCGTTAAATTAATTAGATCAGAATCAACTGGCTGAATATTCCATTTCACACTGAAGGTGTCATCTTTTTGATCACGATAAACTAATTTACGTTTCATCGCCGCATCAAAGCCATATTTATCCACTTCAGCTTGGCTAGGTTTAGCTAATTCATCCCGTTTAGCCGCCCAAGGTGTCCAACCATCACTTTCTGATCGTGATGCTGATAACGTTAATGTTTGTGCTTCAGTTAAATAGATATTCGTTTTAATTAAAAAAGAATCTTGGTCTGACTGTGAATAGCCAAATTTAGTCCCATCCGGGCGTCGCAGATCATCACTTTCACGGCGGTTGAAATAGAATAATCCGTCAGCTTGACCATCAAGTAATTTGCCATATACCGCACCACTATAACGATTTTGTCTGTCGTTAGTATGATGTCCGTATTTTAAAAACATCCCAATATTCTGATCGGGTAATAATAAGTCATCGGGATCTTTGGTTTCAATTCTCACCGAACCACCAAATCCGCCATTTCCTTGAGTAATATTATGAGGCCCTTTATCAACATCAATACGACGTATTAATTCAGGATCAATAAAAATTGAACCTTGACGATATTTCTCAAAGGTTTTAGGTGTACCATCAAGGGTGATTTTAATATCTTCAGGATTACCCATCCCCCAGATATTTAATGTTTGACCGCCTGGTCTGGGTGAACCCGATGATGAAATTCCGGGTAATTTATCCACCAGCTCTGCAATATTATTAGGCTGAATTCTGTCAATATCTTTTAATGTCAGAACGGTACTTCCTGCATCAACACTCGAATTGAGCTCACCTGATACATAGATAGGTTCAAGAATAATCTTTTCACTCGATTTTGGTTGTACAGGACT
The DNA here is from genome assembly GCF_047921555.1 of Proteus sp. LHD240705. Taxonomy (NCBI): domain Bacteria; kingdom Pseudomonadati; phylum Pseudomonadota; class Gammaproteobacteria; order Enterobacterales; family Morganellaceae; genus Proteus; species Proteus sp. LHD240705. The sequence continues at coordinate 17,210 of NZ_JBLRMI010000003.1, read as the reverse complement.
CTCCGACTTTGTGGATGTCGTTATTTCTGGTTTTACACTTTCAGTTGCATAGCTATTTAACGAAGTGAGTGAAGTCAATAATAATGCAATCGCTGATGACGAAAATGAAAATATCCCAATTCCCTGACGATAAGCATCATTTTTTGCTAAGAAATGGATCATAATAGTAGTATCTTTTTGTATGGTTATTAGTTTGATAGATGGTTAGAGCTGTAACTAACAGCGCTAATTATGATAATGATAATAATTATCATTATCTAGTTTTTTTGCATTTATCACTCAATACAGATAACTACTCTATTGATACACTCCTGTTAGATTTAAATTTTATCTAAAATGATATTTTTAATAAATTAAACTAATTTCATTAGTTACTATAAGGTATTTGATATTCCTTATTTCATTCCTCTCATTTAATTCTCTAATTATAATTACGAATATATTACTAAAGAAAATTTAATCATTCTTAAAATAAAAAGAATAAAACAGACACGGAACAGTCTGATAATTACAATTATGCGTATCTTATTTTCCCTTTTTTAAGGCGCTAAATAATTATTAATTCAAGTAAATTTCAAATATTAGTTTTATGTTTAAATCTTAAATAAATTAAACCATTGAAATAAAGATATTCAATGGGATAAAAATCAGCTAATAATAAAATAATAATTTTGAGGCAATATACGCACTTTTGAACACAAGGATGCGTCATGACAATTTATGACCTAAAACCCAAATTTCAATCTCTATTGCGCCCTTATGTAGAACAGTTATTCACAAAAGGGATCACCGCAAATCAGGTCACGCTCTCTGCTTTACTGTTATCCATTGCCGTTGGTGGGTTACTTTTACTTTATCCTTCCCCTCGTTTATTTTTATTACTCCCTTTTGTCCTCTTTTTTCGTATGGCGCTTAATGCCATAGATGGCATGCTTGCACGAGAACATAATCAAAAAAGTGCGCTTGGGGCGATATTAAACGAAGCCAGTGATGTTATTTCAGACATTGCACTCTATCTACCTTTTGCTTTTATTTTTCCACAAGCCTACTGGTGGATCATGCTGACACTTTTTTTAATGATAATGACTGAGTTCTTAGGCGTTCTAGCCCAAACTATTAATGCTTCTCGTCGTTATGATGGCCCGATGGGAAAAAGTGATAGAGCTTTTATTTTTGGTGCTATTGCGTTTTTTATCGGATTATTCCCCTCACTGACATTATCAGAAAGCACACATTATCTTTTTATTATTATTAATTTATTACTTTTGTTGACTTGTTATCACCGAATTCATCGCGCACTAAAAGAAGCAACGATGACAGATAAAGATAAGGATACATCGTTATGAATCAACAGCCGCAATATCAAACTCAAAGGAATATGATTGAGTCTGAATTTACCACCAGCGATAAGACACCGTTGTATTATCGTCATTGGCCTGCTCAAATTACCACTGAGCCAAAAGCAATTATTTTATTTCACCGAGGACATGAGCACTCAGGCCGTGTTGCTCATCTCGTTGATGAGCTAGATCTTCCTGATTTTTCAATGTTTGCTTGGGATGCTCGTGGGCATGGTAAAAATGAAGGTGCTCGCGGTTATAGCCCATCAATGGGAACATCAATAAAAGATATAGACGAATTCGTTCATTACGTTTCTTCTAACTATAATATTCCAATGGAGAATATTCTGGTTGTTGGTCAAAGTGTAGGTGCCGTTTTAGTTACTGGTTGGGTACACGATTACGCTCCCAAAATTCGTGGCATGGTGCTAGCTTCTCCTGCATTTAAAGTGAAATTATATGTTCCTTTTGCACGTACAGGTCTTGCCTTAATGCAAAAAGTTCGCGGGCTTTTTTATGTTAATTCGTATGTGAAAGCGAAATACCTAACCCATGACCAAAGTCGTATCGACTCTTTTAACCAAGACTCACTAATCACTCGCCCTATTGCTGTCAATATTTTATTAGAGCTTTATAAAACAGCAGATCGTGTTGTTGAAGACGCAAACGCGATTACTTTACCAACACAGTTATTTATTTCAGGCAATGATCATGTTGTTCACGCCAAGCCTCAACATCTTTTCTATGAACGTTTAAACACATCAATTAAAGAAAAACATGTTCTACCAGGCTTTTACCACGATACCTTAGGTGAGAAAGATAGAGTTATCCCTATCAATAAAATGCGCAGTTTTATTGAAAAATTATTTGCACAACCACTTTATCAACATGATTACCAATATGAAGATACTTGGAGCCATAGTGCAGATGTTTATCGCACATTACAAACCCCTCTTCCTACATATTGTCCAAAAAGACTTTATTACAAAATACTTAGCCGTTCTATGAGCACTTTAGGTAAAGCATCTGAAGGTGTTGCTCTGGGTTACGATAAAGGTTTTGATTCTGGATCAACTCTGGATTATGTCTATCGTAATCAACCGCAGGGAAAAGGCTTATTTGGTCGTGTCGTTGATAGACAATATTTAAATAGTATTGGTTGGCAAGGCATTCGCCAACGAAAAATTAATATTGAAAATACAATTCGTTATGCCATTCGCCAATTAATACAAAATAATATGCCTGTGCATATTATGGATATCGCCGCAGGACAAGGTCGCTATCTTTTTGATGCTGTTAATGATTATGGTAAGGTCGATTCGATTTTAATGCGCGATTATAGCGCTATTAACGTTGAACAAGGCAGAATGGTGATTAAAGAACGTCACTTAGAAGATAAAGTGCGTTTTGAAGAAGGTAACGCTTTTGACGCAGAAAGCTTGAGTACTGTTTCGCCTTCACCAACATTAGGTATTGTCAGCGGGCTCTATGAATTATTCCCTGAAAATCATCTGTTAAAAGAGTCTTTAAAAGGGTTATCGCAAGCCATACCAAGTGGCGGTTTATTAATTTATACCTGTCAACCTTGGCACCCCCAACTTGAAATGATTGCGCGTGTATTACCGAGTCACCAAAATGGACAACCTTGGATCATGCGTTGCCGTAGTCAGGGTGAAATGGATGCTTTAGTTAATGAAGCTGGTTTTGAGAAGTTAGATCAACAAATTGATCATTGGGGTATTTTCAGTGTATCAATAGCAAAACGTCGCTAACGGAATGCACCATCAATAACTGAGCTATCGCTATATGGCAACATATAGCGATAGTTTTAAGTTGTTGTAAAAATAGAAACATAAACAAAGAAAGGAATTTTAGTATGGGTGGAACCCAACACACTCAAATAACATCATCGAGAAAAAGTATCTGGCTTGCTGGTATTGTATGGCTGTTGTTTCTTGCCCCATTTTTCTATTTAACTTATATGCAAGTTAACACTTACACTTCCACTTTATCTGATGTTCCTTCTTTTGTTTATTCGTGGGAAAAAGCGATTCCCTTTTTACCTTGGACAATCATTCCTTATTGGAGTGTGAATATTGCCTATGGTATTTCACTGATTATTTGTACAACATTGAGAGAACAATTTATACATGGGCTACGTTTAATTGTGGCCTCTCTTATTGCTTGTGCTGGTTTTTTATTATTTCCTTTAAAATTTAGTTTTATTCGCCCAACAACAGAAGGATTTTCTGGTTGGTTATTTACCCAATTAGAAGGTTTTGATTTACCTTATAATCAAGCTCCTTCTTTGCACATTATCTTATTGTGGATACTTTGGTTACGTTTTCGCGCACATACGCCTAAATCATGGCAATGGTTTTTAAATTTATGGTCATTGCTTATTGCTGTTTCTGTACTGACAACATGGCAACATCACTTTATTGATATTATTACAGGCTTTGGTGTTGGCGTATTTATCTGTTATTTATTGCCAATAAATTCACGTTGGAAATGGCATTTTACTGGCAGCAAACGCAGTTTACGTATTGGTAAAAACTATGCGTTATCCGCAATAGTGTTCTACCTGTTATCTTTTGGTTTACAAGGTTTCTTTTGGTTTTTTCTCTGGCCTGCAATCACATTAACTTTTGTGACTTTAGGTTATTTAGGGGCAGGAGCTTCTATTTTTCAAAAAAATGCACAGGGTGAAATTCCCCTTTCTGCACAGATAATCCTATTACCTTATCGCTTTTTTGCTTGGTGTACTTATCGCTATTATTTAACTTGCTGCCAAACACCCAGTTTAGTAACTGAAGGTATTTTATTAGGTGGACGCCCACTTTATAAATTAAAAGCGAATGCAGTTTTTGATTTAACCTGTGAATGGCCAAGAAACAAATTTAGCCAAAATCAGCTTTATTTAGCCCAACCTCAAATCGATTTATTACCATTATCTCCAGATGATATCAGCAAAGCCATGTTGTCTATGGAACAACTTAGCCAAGTAGGTACTGTTTATATTCATTGCAAATTAGGCTATTCACGCAGTGCCACCATTGCGGTTGCATGGCTCGTTTACAATGGCACAGTAGATACTTTGGAAGACGCAATAAAACAGGTGTATCAAACACGCCCTCAAGTGATCTTAAATTCAGAAACACAAGAGGCATTACAAATTTGGTATTCACGTTTCCAACAAAATAGATAACGAGGGAACTATGCTGACAACAAAAACTAGCGGTAAAGTCATTGTGTCTTTAACTCAAAGTTGGCGCTACTTACTGCTGTTATCACTGTTACCTTATATAAGCACATTGCCTGTATTTAGCCTTTATTTTCACAATAAATTGGCTTTCTTTATTGCTTCTCTTTTATTTTTATTTACTCAATATCATCTTTTTCGTTTATGGCTTGATAGCCATTTTTTTCAAGCTCTTTATCGTTATCAAGACGATGTTAGTTTTGATGAAAGTCTCTCTATATTATTTCCTAAGCGTCCCCAAAAACAGACTATAGAAGCCCGTTGGCTAGGGACTAAACGCCTATTTTCTTTTGCCGTGATTGGCGTTTCAATTCAATGGATATGGTGTTTGGCTATGCTCTTTTTTACGCTTTTTAGTTATTAACAAGCAAAACCCAATGTTTATTTATTATATAAAACAATATGTTATAAAAATATATTCTAAGGTTTTGTATCAAATTAATTGAACATCTCTATCACAGTAATTCTTTTCTCAAAAAAATGACTCATGTTACTATCATTTACCTTACAAATGATTTGTTACGAGTATTATGGAAAACACCGCACCACAAACATCGCTAAGCAAAGGCCTTATTTTACTTATGGCGGTTGCCACAGGTATGGTTGTTGCCAGTAACTACTATGCACAACCTCTACTTGATTCAATCGCAAACTATTTCCACATATCTGCTACTTTGGCTGGATTTATTGTCACCACCGCACAATTAAGTTATGCCATAGGGTTAATGTTATTAGTGCCTCTTGGCGATATTTTTGAACGTCGCTCACTCATTATTACCATGACATTAATTTCAGCAAGTGGCCTATTAATTACCGCCATGGCATCTAATATTTGGGTGATGTTAATAGGAACTGCACTCTCAGGCATGTTCTCCGTTGTAGCTCAAATTCTTGTTCCTTTTGCTGCAACGCTTGCCGCGCCACATCAACGTGGAAAGGCTGTCGGAACGATTATGAGTGGCCTTTTACTCGGGATCTTACTGGCGAGAACCGCATCTGGGTTAATGGCGTCATTTACTAATTGGCAGGGTATTTTCTGGATAGCCAGTATTTTTCTGGCGATTTTAGCCATCACCTTATGGCGCTGTTTACCCACTTATAAAAGTGAAACCAACTTAAATTATTTCCAATTGCTAGGTTCTATTTTCAAATTATTTGCAACAACTCCCGTATTAAGAACTCGCTCATTAGTTGGTGCGCTTATTTTTGCTCACTTTGGTTTATTGTGGACCTCAATGGCCTTTTTATTGGCTTCTGATCCTTTTAATTACTCGGATGCTGTGATTGGTTTATTTGGTCTTGTAGGTGCCGCAGGTGCATTAATGGCGGGTAAAGCGGGTGTATTAGTAGATAAAGGAAAAGGCAAGAAAACCACCACAGTAGGATTAATCATCCTCTTTCTTTCTTGGGGTTTTATCATTGTTGCACCTTATTATCACTGGGTTGGGCTCATCAGCTTTATTATTGGCGTTGTCCTGCTAGACTTAGCTGTTCAGGGTGTTCATGTCACCAATCAGAGCACCATATACCGTATTTTACCTGATGCTAGAAACCGCCTGACTGCCGCTTATATGACAAGTTATTTTATTGGTGGTGCGCTAGGATCTTTACTATCAGGTTATGCTTATCATCAATATGGATGGACAGGTGTTTCTATCGCCGGATTAGTCATTGGTGTTATCGGTCTGATTGTTTGGTTTTTAGGTTATAAAAATGATCCAATAATCCACGCCGAATAATTTTTAGACCCAAGGATGGGTTATATTATTTCTTCACCCCCCCACTAATCAGAATAAAATGTGAATGTTTTAACAGCGTGATTACTATTAATGTATATCATCATCCCATTCTTTATTAAGAAAATTATATCAATCTACCCAATAAAGCACTGTATAAATAATTTCATTTAGATACTATCTACATACCAACCATTGATAGTGATAATAAATTTATTACGTGTTTTATCGTAAAAAATGATCCCTTTTTTCGCAAATAGACTACTATTCATTGTCAGATAAGTGATAAATTGATTTTATTAACTTATTGCAAAGAGATAAGTACCTATCTTTTTTTTGTGTTATCATTCAGAAAATTTATGAATCAGGTAACATAATCAAAAAAACATAGTGACTATAAATAATAAAAATTGCTAAATTGTGTGTTTAATATACCATTTAACATGTTGATAACAAAATTATCCTAATTTTCGAAACTAACAAGGTGTCTAAAAATGGAAAGCTCATTTACGCCAACAGAAGAATTACTAAACACTCGCGCTACACAACAGAAATCGCTTAACAAAGATATTCCTTATCAAGAAATTTTGTTAACTCGCCTTTCTATGCATGTTCAAAGCAAACTTCTTGAAAGTCGTAATAATATGTTGAAGTCTCAGGGTATTAACGAGACATTATTTATGGCACTAATGATTTTAGATACGACAGAAAATCGTAGTATTCAACCATCAGAATTAAGTGCAGCTTTGGGCTCTTCAAGAACAAATGCAACCCGTATTGCTGATGAACTTGAAAAGCAAGGTTGGATTGAACGTCGTGAAAGTCATAATGACCGCCGTTGTTTACATCTCCATTTAACTGATGCAGGTGAAGAGTTTTTAAATAGCTTATTACCACCGCAGCATCAGTGTTTAAAACAAATCTGGTCTGTATTAGATCAATCCGAACAAAGACAGCTTGAAACGCTAATGCGTAAGTTATTATTACAATTAGATACTTTGGCTGAAAAAGGTTGTGAATAAGTAGCATAATAAATAGTTTTATTGATCTAATCCTATTTACGCCATAAATCGGCAAACATACTTACCCATTAGCATTTATAATTTACCTTCACGCTAATAATTATTCTAAGATTGACTTTATAATTATGTTTCCAGTTTTAATACTGGAAACATATCTAATGATGTTTTTCTGGTTTTATGGAGATCTTCTAAATGAGTGTTAATGAGGAAAATACCCCCCCTCAGGCTCCCATTCGCAATAAAAAACGAACTCGCCGAAATGTTCTACTGTTGCTAACCATCCTATTTATTGTTGCTGGCGCAGCTTACACAGCTTATTGGTTTTTGGTGCTAAGACATCATGAAACGACAGATAATGCTTATGTGACTGGTAATCAAATCATGGTGATGCCACAGATTTCTGGTTCTGTTACCACCGTTTATGTGGATAACACTGATTTTGTAAAAGCGGGTGAACCCTTAGTTTTATTAGATTCAAGTGATGAAAAACTGGCATTAGAAAAAGCAAAAACAGCATTAGCTAATAGTGTTCGCCAAATGCATCAGCAAATCATCAACGGCCGTCAATTAAAAGCAAACATCGTTTTACGCGAAACAGAGCTCACTAAATTACAGAATGATCTTCGTCGCCGTGAAGTTTTAGGCGAACGCAATGTTATTGGTAAAGAAGAACTTCAACACGCCAGAGAAGCTGTTTCTACTGCAAGAGCGGCTTTAGAAGTTGCAAGAGAGCAATATAATGCTAACCAGGCAATTATATTAAATACACCAATTGCAAAACAACCCTCTGTTTTACAAGCATCAACTGATGTTCGTAATGCATGGCTTGCCTTAGAACGTACTAAAATTTTAAGCCCAACAGATGGCTATGTTTCACGTCGTAGCGTTCAAGTTGGCGCACAAGTCTCACCAGGTAAACCGTTAATGGCCGTTGTTCCTGTAACGGGTATGTGGATTGATGCCAATTTTAAAGAAACCCAGCTCGCCAATATGCGTATTGGCCAACCAGCAAAAATCACAACAGATTTTTACGGCAAAAAAGTTATTTATCACGGTACGGTATTAGGTTTAGATATGGGAACAGGGAGTGCTTTCTCATTATTACCTGCGCAAAATGCCAGTGGTAACTGGATAAAAGTCGTTCAACGTTTACCCGTTCGTATTTCATTAGATGAAAAAGAATTAGCAGAAAAACCATTACGTATTGGTCTTTCTTCTGAAGTGACTGTCGATACGATTAACCTTGATGGAAAAGTATTATCACACAGCGAACGCCAAACACCTGCTTACCATACTGATGCTTTAACCATTGATATGTCAGAGATTAATAAACTGATCAATGAAATCATTGAACAAAATGCAGGACAATAAAGGCGAGGTGTAAAGGTGTTCAAAGAGCCATTACAAGGAGGAAAACTTGCTTTAATGACCATCGCCCTTGCGTTGGCAACCTTTATGCAAGTTCTCGATTCTACAATCGCTAACGTAGCCATTCCAACTATTGCAGGAAACTTAGGTGCCTCTAACTCACAGGGGACTTGGGTTATTACCTCTTTTGGTGTGGCGAATGCTATTTCTATCCCAATTACAGGTTGGTTAGCAAAACGTATTGGTGAAGTTCGACTCTTTATGTGGTCAACGGCACTTTTTGCGTTAACCTCTTGGCTTTGTGGTATTTCGCAAAGTCTTGAAATGCTTATTTTCTTTCGTGTGCTTCAAGGTTTAGTAGCTGGACCACTTATTCCTTTGTCACAAAGTTTGTTATTGAATAACTATCCACCAGCAAAACGAAATATGGCGCTTGCACTATGGTCAGTGACTATTGTTGTTGCACCGATTTTAGGCCCTATCTTAGGTGGTTACATCAGCGATAACTATCATTGGGGATGGATATTCTTTATTAACGTTCCATTTGGTGTGTTGATTATTATGTGTATATCAAACACCTTATCTGGGCGCGAAACAAAAACTGAAATTAAACCAATAGATACCATTGGCCTTGTTTTACTCGTCGTGGGTATAGGTGCTTTGCAAATCATGCTTGATCAGGGTAAAGAGCTCGATTGGTTTAATTCAACAGAAATTATAGTCCTCACTATTGTGGCGGTGGTCGCACTTAGCTTCTTAATTGTTTGGGAGTTAACAGACGATCATCCAGTGATAGATCTTTCACTCTTTAAGAGTCGAAACTTTACCATTGGTTGCGTCACACTCAGCCTCGCCTATATGATCTATTTTGGTACTATTGTTTTACTGCCACTACTTTTACAAGAAGTCTTTGGCTATACAGCAACATGGGCTGGATTAGCATCAGCATCCGTAGGTTTATTGCCTTTAATTATCACACCAATTATAGGTAAGTTTGGTGGTAAAGTGGATTTACGTTATATCATCAGCTTTAGCTTTATTATGTTTTCTGTGTGTTTTTATTGGCGAGCTTATACCTTCGAACCAGGAATGGACTTTGCCACTGTGGCATGGCCACAATTCTGGCAAGGTTTAGCAGTTGCGTGTTTCTTTATGCCATTAACGACAATGACATTATCTGGGTTACCACCAGAAAAAATGGCATCAGCGTCAAGTCTTTCGAACTTCTTAAGAACATTGGCAGGGGCAATTGGCGCATCGTTAACCACAACAATTTGGACACAAAGAGAATCACTTCACCATGAAACCTTTGTAGAAAAAATTAATCCACTCGATCCAGATTCGCAAATGGCGTACCAACAAATGAATGATCTGGGTCTTTCAAATGAACAAGCGTCAGCGTATTTAGCTAAGACTATTACAGAACAGGGATTGATTATTTCAGCCAATGAAATTTTTTGGTTAGCAGCAGGTATTTTTCTTATCATGATGATTGTGGTTTGGTTTGCTAAACCGCCATTCTCACCAGGAAAATAATGCTATTAGCGTAGATCTTATAAATAAAAATCCCGCTTAAAAATCATAATGATTAAGCGGGATTTTTTATTCTTTAAAGCAATAAAGCGATTAGCCTTGGTGCTGACGCCACCATTCTGCTAATAACACACCAGAAGCCACTGAAACGTTTAAACTTTCAACGTGCCCAGTACCACCGATGTAAATGCTCATATCACCTTGATTTAATGTGCTTTCACTTAAGCCATCTTTCTCTTGACCTAAGATCAGTACCATTTTCGCTGGTAATTGTGCTTTTGATAATGGCACACTGCCTTTATGGCTTGATGTTGCCACCAGCGTATAACCCGCTTTTTTAAATTTATCTAAAGTTTGAGCAAAGTTATCAGCATCAATACCTTGGATATATTCAGCACCACCTTCTGCGGTACGAACAGCAGCACCAGATTCTAATACAGCGGAATCAGGAGAGATAACCCCTTTCACACCAAAGTGCGCACAACTACGCATAATTGCACCGACGTTATGTGGATTTCCCACATCTTCAAGTGCTAAAACGCAATCATGTTCAGGTGCATCTTTCAAATAGGTTTCTGCATCATGACCAACACGTTTTTTAATTAAGAAGCATACGCCACCATGGTGATCGGTACGAGCCGCTTTGACCATCTCTTCTTCTTCAACAACATGATAGGCTTTACGATTTGCAGCCATCCATTTTAGTGCATCACGAAAACGTGGTGTCACATCTTGTAAAAACCAAGCACGAACAATAGCATCAGGACGATTTTTAAACATAGCCTGACACGCATTTTCACCATAAATGCGCGTTTCTTCTAAACGTTGGCGGCGCAACTGTTCAGGATCGATTTGGCTCTTACCAGTAATGCCATCGTGCTCTTTAATTGCCTCTTCGCCAGCAGGGCGAGAAACTGTTTTCCATGGAGAAAAACTTCCGCCTTCGCTATCGCGAGAAGGTTTTGATTCATTACGTGATGCGCCACGCCCTGAAGGCTTACCTGCACCGCGGTCATCACGACGAGAAAATTTGTTATCACCACGTCTGTTATCGCGATTTTTATCGTCGCGGTTATCACCACGTCTATTATCACGATTTTTGTCGTCACGGTTATCACCGCGTTTGTTATCACGGCTATCACCACGACCATTTTCAGGACGGCGGGATGGTTTTTTAGGTTTATTATCGGCATTGTCCTCACTACGGACATACATTACTTTTACCTTGCCGTTTTTACCTTCATAAGAATCGTTCATTTGTCTCTCCAACTGCAATAGGGGCGCAGATTACATGATAGTTTAGCAACTGTCACCGAGAGAATCACGCACAGGAATCGATAAACTAATCAGGATCAATTGATAATTAACTCCATCTCATGCATAACCAATATATCAGTATGATTTTTATGATAAAAACAGACTGAATAGTTTGTTTGTTTTGAACATGATAATATTCGATTCTTTTTTATGAGTATTGGTCAATCTGTTATGCGTGACAATGCAGTCTCTCGACTTCGTCAATATCGACTTTCGATTTCGACTCGCCCTTTTAAAGCACGAGGTTTTCGTACCAAACGTTGCTCTTTTTGCTTATTACCTGAAAAACAATGTCTTTGTGACACGATTGTCAATCAACCTGCAAAAAGCCAATTTTGTTTATTGATGTATGACACCGAAGTGATGAAGCCAAGTAATACGGGGAAATTAATTGCCGACGTATTGCCAAACACGCAGGCTTTTTTATGGTCCCGAACCGCTCCAGAACAGGCCTTGCTTGATCTAATCAATACACCAGATCGGCAAGCTTATGTTGTCTTCCCTGAAAGCTATGCGCCAAATGAACGTGTTGTATACAACCAACTCCCTGCAAATAGCAAACCACCTTTGTTTATTCTCCTTGATGGCACTTGGAGTGAAGCACGCAAAATGTTTCGCAAAAGCCCTTATCTCAATTCATTACCCCTCTTTTCTTTAAATGAGGCAAGTAAATGTGAGTACATACTTCGCCAAGCAGCAAGGGAAGATCAACATTGTACAGCAGAAGTTGCAGCTTCTATTTTAGAGAATGTCGGCGATATTCAAGCCTCACAACAACTTTTTTCTCATTTTAGTTACTTTCGTCAACAATATTTACTTGGAAAACCAGACCGGAGTCAGGCAAAAGAAGATCAAATCAGCTACATTGAATAGCAGTTGATAATGAAACTCTGGAGTGGATATGAGCCAACGAGGTCTTGAAGCACTATTACGTCCTAAATCTATTGCGGTGATCGGTGCCTCTGAAAAATTAGGTCGAGCAGGAACCACCATGATGAAAAATTTGCTCAGTGGTGGATTTAATGGCCCAGTGTTTCCGATTAATCCTTCTCGTGGTTCTGTCTCTGGTGTTTTCACTTATCCTTCTATTGATAAATTGCCTCAAGTTCCTGATCTCGCGATTATTTGTACACATCATCGTCGCAACCTTGAGCTACTAAAACAATTAGGTGGATCTGGTTGCAAAGCCGTGATTGTGCTTTCTGCACAACCTGAACAATTTCAGCCAATAAAATTACTTTGTCAGCAATATCATATCCGTTTACTTGGCCCAAATAGTTTGGGGCTTTTAGCACCGTGGCAAGGTTTAAATGCCAGCTTTTCACCTCTTCCCGTTAAAAAAGGAAAGTTAGCTTTTATTTCGCAATCAGCGGCTGTCGCCAACACGATTTTAGATTGGGCTTATTATCGTAATATCGGCTTTTCCTATTTTATTGCGCTAGGTGATAATCAAGATATCCAAGTCGATGATTTATTAGATTTTCTAGCAAGGGACAGTAAAACCAGTGCTATTTTATTGCATCTCGAACATATAAAAGATGCACGACGATTTATGTCAGCATCTCGTAGTGCTTCGCGTAATAAACCCATTCTGGTGATAAAAAGTGGTCGTACTCAAAAAGCTCAACTGTTATTGGGCGATACACCGAGTTATGACGTGGCTTATGATGCCGCTTTTCAACGTGCGGGTTTATTACGAGTACAAGATACCCATGAGATGTTTTCTGCCGTTGAAACACTTAGCTATATGACGCCTTTAAAAGGCGAAAGATTAATGATTATGAGTAATGGCTCTGCACCTGCTGCAATGGCAGTTGATGAGCTATTTTTGCATTCAGGAAAGCTCGCACAACTTACAGATGAAACAAAACAAAAACTACAAAGTGTTATTCAAGAAGAAAATGCCATTCGCAACCCGCTAAACTTAGGTGATGATACAACGGTTGAACGTTATATTTTGGCATTGAATTGTTTGTTAGATAGCCATGATCATGATGCTTTACTCCTTATTCACACACCAAGTGCCATTGCTCCTAGCATTGAAACTGCGCAACGAGTCATAGAAGCCATCAATAAACACCCTCGACGTAAATGGCTTACCGTTTTCACTAACTGGGGCGGAGAGTATTCCTCTCAGCAATCACGCAAATTATTTAGTGAAGCAGGAATTCCAACCTATCGAACACCTGAAGGTGCCGTCACTGCATTTATGCATATGGTGGAATATCGCCGTAACCAGAAGCAGTTAAAAGAGACACCGGCATTACCTTTAGATGTCAAAATGAATACGCAACAAGCACATCGTTGCATTGAAGAGGCATTAAAAAATAAGCAATATCGATTAGACACACACCAAGTTCAGCCAATTATGGAAGCTTACGGCTTTAATACTCTTCCTACTTGGATTGCCCATAATGCACAAGAAGCTGTCAATATTGCTGAAAAGATTGGTTATCCTGTTGCGCTGAAGTTGCGTTCTCCTGATATCCCTCATAAGTCCGAAGTACAAGGTGTTATGCTTTATCTTCGAGACAGTACAGAAGTATCATCAGCAGCTCATGCTATTATAGAGCGTGTTACAGAACTCTACCCTCAAGCACAAATTCAGGGATTATTGGTGCAAAGTATGGCGAATAGAGCTGGCTCTCAAGAACTACGAGTCGCAATAGAGCAAGATCCTATTTTTGGTCCATTAATTGTATTAGGTGAAGGGGGAGTTGAGTGGCAAATAGAAACTAAAGCTGCAGTTGCTTTACCACCTCTTAATATGGCGCTTGCCCGTTATCTAGTTATTAATGCGATAAAAAGCGGAAAAATACAGCCTAGAAGCGCTTTACAGCCTCTAAATATATTAAGTCTAAGCCATTTTTTGGTGCAGGTTTCTCACTTACTTTTAGATTGTCCACAAATTGTCAGATTAGATATTCATCCTCTACTGGCTTCAGGTAATGATTTTACACTACTCGATGTCGCGATGGAGTTAGCGCCTCTACAAGGCGATCCTCATCAAAGGCTCTCTATTCGCCCTTATCCCAATGAATTAGAAGAAACCTTCTTTCTAAGAGATAACAATCCTTGCTTTATCCGCCCTATTTTGCCGGAAGATGAACCGTTACTTAAAACCTTTATAAACCAAGTAACAAAAGAAGATCTTTATTATCGCTATTTTAGTGAGATCAGTGAGTTTACGCATGACGATCTCGCGAATATGACCCAAATTGACTACGATCGAGAAATGGCTTTTGTTGCAATCCGAAATCCAGAAGATCGGCCTGAAATCATTGGTGTTGCCCGTGCAATGGCAGATCCGGATAATCAGCATGCAGAATTTGCTATTCTTGTGCGTTCTGATTTAAAAGGAAATACTTTAGGTCATCAACTTATGACTAAACTTATCAACTATACTAGAGAACATGGCATTAAACGTTTGACCGCGATAACCATGCCTGAGAATCGCAACATGATAAGTTTAGCGAAAAAACTGGGATTTTCTGTTGAAGTACAATTTGATGAAGGAATAGTCAATCTTGATTTGCAGCTTGGAACATCAAAAGATAGCCCAACGCTATAATCATAAGAGAAAGTTTCTTTATGTGATTGTTCACGCATCCTTTGATAAATTAGCTATATATGATGATTTTATGCGTACATCCCATATAACTAATGTTATGATCAGAAGATCGGTTAAAGAAAATCTACATGGACGATGGCTCCATCTGCCATCATAAACAAGAGAATTAAGCACTGTGATGTTGTCTAAACTAAAACTTGCTAAGCATCAACAACACCTTGCACAACTGCCTAAATTAGCTCAGTCAGTTGCTGATGTTGAAACGCTTTATCAGACGTCCGCGTTTCGCAGCACCTTATTGAAATATATTGCTCAAGCAAAGAAAGAGATCTTTATTACGGCTCTTTACCTAGAGCACGATGAGGCTGGTGAAGAGATCCTTGATGCGCTTTACAGCGCAAAACAACAACGTCCTGAATTATCCATTACAGTTATTGTTGACTGGCACCGTGCTCAACGTGGGCGTATTGGTGTCTCTGCTGATGCAACGAATGCAGATTGGTACTACCACGTTGCACAGCAACACCCTGATGTCGAGATCCCTATTTACGGTATTCCCGTAAACACTCGTGAAGCATTAGGTGTATTACACCTTAAAGGCTTTATCTTTGATGATACAGTTATCTATAGTGGCGCAAGTATTAATAATGTTTATTTGCACAAACTAGATAAATATCGTTATGACAGATATCACATCATCCAAAATAGCGAATTAGCCTCCACAATGAAGCAATTTATTGTGACTGATCTTTTGCAATCAGAAGCGATTCAACGATTGGATATCAAAGATAGAGTTCGTTGTGCCGAAATTAAAAACTGTATTCGTCAATTTCGTTTCAATTTACGCACTCGTGATGGCTATGATATTAAAGCCAATGCGTCTAACAACGAGCTGGCAGTAACACCTTTAATGGGTTTAGGTAAGAAAAATATCTTAAATAAGACAATTTCTCACCTTATGGCTTCTACTGAAGAAAAGCTTGTTATTTGTACACCTTATTTTAATTTACCTGCGATCCTTGTACGTCAAATCAGTCATTTATTAAGAAATGGCAAGCAAGTCGAAATTATTATTGGTGATAAAACTGCAAATGACTTCTATATTCCACCAGAAGAGCCATTTAAAATTATTGGTGCTCTACCTTATCTCTATGAGATCAATCTGCGTAAATTTACCCAACGTTTCCAACGCTTTATTGATAATGACCAATTAACAGTAAGACTTTGGAAAGATAACGATAATACCTATCACCTAAAAGGCATGTGGGTTGATGATAGCTGGCAATTAATTACTGGTAATAATCTTAATCCGCGTGCATGGGGATTAGATTTAGAAAATGCCATATTAATTCATGATCCTAAACATGAATTACATGAGCAACGACACAATGAGTTAGCCTGTATTCGCCAACATACTATTGTCGTAAAACATTACCAAGATCTAGAAAATATTAAACTTTATCCTCTAAAAGTGAAGAAATTAATCAAACGATTACGACGTATTCGTGTTGATAGATTAATTAGCCGTATACTTTAAACGCTAACGCTTCCCGTCTTAAAGCCTTACTTAAATATCAGTAAGGCTTTTTTGTTTTCTAAAATTATCTTCTATACTTAATAAGCATTTATATTAAAATATTTTTATCAGTGAAAAGGCTTTTATTTTTTATGAAACTAAGGCTTAAATGTGGTTCTCTGATCATTTTATTATCAATAATGACTTTAACGGGTTGCCAGTCATTTCATTTTGCCAATGATAATTGGCAAGGCAAAGATAAAGCTCAACATTTTTTATTTTCTATGGTTGCTTCAGCGGGCGCAAATGCGTATGCAGATCATCAAAATTATGGTCATAGAGAAGGATTATTAATTGGGCTCTCGTTTTCGATTAGTTTAGGTGCAGCAAAAGAGCTTTATGATAGTCGTCCAGAAGGTACTGGCTGGAGCTGGCATGATTTTGCTTACGATGTTGCGGGAGCTGCGGCGGGTTCATTGCTTTATCAGCAATTAAAATAGTGTTTTATTCCTCAAAAATAAAATAGAGACAGAGAAACCCCAAAC